>DAIOHK010000007.1:0-88333 GCA_036744795.1 Bacillota bacterium
TAACTAAATTATGCAATTCCTTAATCCTAGGAAAAATCAAAATCTCCTTCTTTTTTTAGGATCACATCATGGGCACTACCTTCTCTAAGACTTAATGGAGAAACAAGAGTAATCCTGGCCTTTTCCTGCAATTCAGGGATAGTTAATGCCCCGCAATTACACATCGTAGAACTGATCTTAGCAAGAGAAATATCCAAGTTATCTTTTAATTTTCCGGCATATGGCACATAGGAATCCACACCTTCTTCAAAAGATAGCCGTTCTTCTCCTCCCATATCATACCTTGCCCAGTTTCTTGCCCGGTTAGAACCCTCTCCCCAGTATTCCTTAACAAAATTCATACCCTTACGTACCTTGCGGGAGGGGCTTTCATCGAAACGGGCAAAATACCTTCCTAGCATCACAAAGTCTGCACCCATAGCTAAAGCTAAAACCATATGATAATCGTGGACAATCCCTCCATCAGAGCAAAGCGGGATATAAACTCCAGTTCTTTTAAAATAATCATCCCTGGCTTTGGCTACTTCAATCACCGCAGTAGCTTGTCCCCGGCCAATCCCCTTTTGTTCCCTGGTAATACAGATCGACCCTCCCCCGATCCCGATCTTTACAAAATCGGCACCGGCTTCCGCTAGATACAAAAACCCTTCACCATCAACTACATTACCTCCGCCAACCTTAACAGTATCATTAAACTCTTCTTTAATATATTTAATCGTTTCGTATTGCCATTCGGTAAAACCATCAGAGGAATCTACACAGAGTATATCTGCACCAGCCTCTACTAAAGCGGGAACTCTTTCCCGATAATCCCTGGTATTAATCCCGGCACCGGTTACCAACCGCTTATGATCATCAAGCAATTCCAGTGGATTCTCTTTATGGGCTGTGTAGTCTTTCCTAAAAACTAGGTATCTTAGGTTCTGGTTTTCATCAATGATGGGCAAGCAATTTAATTTATGCTCCCAAATCAAGTCATTGGCCTCAGATAAAGTAATCCCTTCTCGGCCATAAATAATCGAGGAAAATGGAGTCATAAAATCTTTGATTTTTGTTTCAGGTGAAGTCCTGCCTTTCCGGTAATCCCTACTGGTAACAATACCCATTAGTCTCCCATTAGCAGTACCATCTTCAGTAATTGCAACCGTTGCATGTCCTGTCCTCGCCGTTAAAACCATTACATCCCGGAGAGTATTATCGGGTTTTAGATTTGAATCGCTTACAACAAAACCCGCTTTATAATTTTTTACTTTCCGTACCATCTCTACTTGTTCTTTAATCGGTTGCGAAGCATAAATAAAAGAAATACCACCGCTTCTTGCTAATTCGATTGCCATCTTATGATCGGAAACCGCCTGCATTATAGCTGAAGCAAGTGGAATATTCAAGGATAAAGAAGCAGATTCTCCTTTTTTAAACTTCACAATGGGAGTTCTAAGACTTACCTTTTCCGGGACACAATCTTTAGTTGTTAAATTGGGGAGCAGTAAATACTCACTAAAGGTTCTGCTTGGTTCTTTATAAAAATAGGCCACTAAATAACCTCCTCTATGTTAAAGGTATAGATTTTTTAAATTATAAAAGAGTTTGCTGCCGATGTCAAGCGCTTATAGAAACTTTAGTCTGCTGGAAACTTTTAATAATTATTTTAATTGAGCAAGGACTCTTTGCCTGAATATCCCGAACTTGCTGGGGAATATTAGTTATAAAGACAATAAGATTCTGATCATTGAAAGGAAGGTCGGGAAGATTGACAGATGAAAAAAAACGTTTTGATCCCAGAGTAACTATTCCCCTGCTCACTATTGCTTTAATAGCCTCTTTGGCTTGGGGTTATACCCAGTACCGTGGTAAACGAGGTTGGGAGCTTAGGGCTGAAAACCAATATAATAAGTCTTTCTCTGAATTAGCAATGCATGTAGGAGAATTAGAGACCCTATTGGCTAAAGTAAGGGTTTCAAACTCTAATCCTAAATTATTTAAAAGCTTTACTGATATTTGGCGCCAAGCCTATCTTTCCCAGGAGGACATGGGGCAACTTCCTTTAGCTTCTGTAGAACTTGCCAAAACAAAGGAGTTCCTTGCCAAGGTAGGGGCTTTCTCTTTCAACATGGTAAATAAATTAAACCAAAATAACAATCAGAAAACTGTAGAAACCAATACCGCTACTCAAGTTTTATCTGAAAAAGACAAAACCACTTTAAATGGCCTGCATCGACAAGCCCGTTATCTTTCCGAACAACTTATTGCCCTCCAGGAAAGGATGTTAGAGTCCACTGAAAAATGGGTTAATGTAGACCGCATTAGTGCTACCTATATGACTACCGATGTTTCCAGTCGTCTGGATACTAACAAAATTACCAAAGGTTTTATGATGATGGAAGATGGGTTTAAACGTCTCCCCGAACCTGAATTGGAAGGAAATTTACTTAATATTAAACCCGCTCCCAAAGGCATTACCGGAGAAAATATCAGTGTTGAGCAAGCACGCGAAATAGTCCAAAATTTTGTAGATAAAGGTTCTACTCGTTACCGAGTAAATTATGAGGGTCAAATTAATAAAGGAAATTACCCTCTTTATCATTTCCGTCTTACAGAAGAAAGTGAAGAGGGAAGGGAAACTAAAACTGCTGATATTGCCCGTGTAGGAGTTACAGTTAAAGGTGGACATGTTGAATGGATGCTTAAAGAAAGAGAGATCACTAAAAGTAGTATCTCTTTAGACGAAGCAAAAACTAGAGCTAGAAATTACCTTGAAAACCGCGGGTATATGGGAATGACTCCTGTGGCGACCGAAAAATTCAGAAACATCGCTCTAGTCTCTCTCTGTCCCACCATCCACGAGACTATTATCTATCCAGAAATGGTTAAGATTCAAGTAGCTCTAGATAATGGTGAGATTTTAGGAATGGATGCCACTTCCTACCTTATTTTTCATGACCCAAAAAGAGTGATTTCCTCGCCACGTTTAACTGAAGACGAAATTAGAAAAGGACGAAACAAAAATTTAAAGGTCGAACAAATTAAGAAAGCAATAATTCTTAATGATCAGTTTCAAGAGATACTCTGTTATGAGTGTATTGGGACTTTGGATCATGACCGCTTTCGTCTATTTGTTAATGCTTCATCTGGTATGGAGGAACGTATACAACGTATTAATGATCAAGGGGTAGAAATAATATAAAAAAACCTGGCCAGATGGCCAGGTTTTTTTATTTAGCCTTATGTTTTTAGTAGTTTTGCCGATGTTAATATTAAGACTGATCGTATTTTATCAGGAGGTAATTTAAGCAATGAGTTATCGGATTATGCTAGTGGATGATGCTCAAGTCATTAGACTTATGTTGACTAGAATTTTGAGAGCAGGAGGCTATGAAATCGCTGGAGAAGCTAGCAATGGCATGGAAGCTGTAGAACTATACAAAAAAGTAAATCCTGATCTGGTGATGATGGATATTACGATGCCTACAATGTCTGGGATTGAAGCTGTTCGTAAGATAAGAGAATATGATTCTGAGGCTAAGGTCATTATGTGTTCAGCCATCGGACAGAAGACTATGGTGATAGAGGCTATAGAAGCTGGAGCTAGAAACTATATTATTAAACCCTTCGAACCCCAAAAAGTTTTAGATGTAGTTTCTTCCGTTTTAACCGCTTAAGCTTCGTCCACTATTGGCAGATAATAGTTGAAGAGCTAGTGGATAAAAAGGAGTTTTGTAGATGGGTAATTCAATAATGCTAGTCGATGATGCACAGGTAGTTTTATTAAAACTATCTAGAATTCTAACAAACGCTGGGTATAATATAGTCACAGAAGCCACTAATGGTGCTGAGGCTGTAGAAAAATATAAGCAATATTACCCGGACTTGGTAATTATGGATATTATTATGCCGGATATGAAAGGAATCGATGCGGTAAAAGAAATTATTAAATTTGATCCTGATGCCCGGATCATCATGTGTACAAATCTGGCCAAGAAAACAACTGTAATTGATGCCATTTTGGCAGGAGCCCGCAATTATATTTTAAAACCTTTTAACCCCCAGAAAGTTATTGATGTTGTTTCTGTTGTAATTAACAGTTAATCATTTTCTTAATAAAAGAAATGCTCCGATCACCATTAAAACGATTCCGATTATTTTCCCAATAGTAAAAGGAATCGTTTCTTGATTAAATAGACCAAAATGATCAATAAGATACGCTGTTAAAAGTTGGAAGAAGATAATACCGGTAGTAGCAATTCCCACTCCTAACTTTGGAATTGCTACTGCTACCCCATAAATAATTGCCACCCCAATCGGCCCGCCTAACCAGAAATAAAAAGGTATTGCTGTCAATTTTGCTAAAAATGATTCCCCCTTCATAAAAAATAAAAGCAATACCCCTACTGTTAAAGTTCCAAGAAACTGTACACTAAAGGTAGCAGGAAGCAAACCCAATTTTTCCCCAAGATAGGAATTTAGACTTCCTTGAACTGCCATTAAGGCTCCGGCTAACCCGGCAATAAGAATAAAAAAAATATTCATCCCCACCAACCCCAATCTTCTTGTAGGATAAATTTTATTCTCCCCCACCACTCGGAGGCATATCCAATACATTCTCAGGAATAAGATGGAAACCAGGAGGGGGATGGCTTGAAGGTTATTTTTTCTGCGGCAGTCTTAGGTTTTCTTGTTGGAATTTTGGGTGCCGGCTTGGGAGGATTAGGAGCAATCTTTGTACCAAAAATTACCCAAAAGCAACAAAGCAGGCTTGTTGGATTCTCTGGCGGAGTAATGCTAGGGGTTGTAATTTGGGACTTATTCCCTGAAGCTTGGAAACTTGGCCCCAACTATACTTTAGCCGGATTTTTCTGGGGTGCAGTTTTTATCTTGCTTTTAAGAAAATATTACCAACTCACTGATCAGGAGAAAAAGACTTCAAGATTTGCCAAAGCAGGAATACTTTTGGGAATTGGAATTGCCTTACATAATTTTCCGGAAGGGGTTGCCGTAGGAACGGTCTTTGCCAATGATCCAAAATCAACTCTATGGTGGCAATTATCCTTACTAATGGCGATCCATAACATTCCGGAGGGTTTAGCAGTGGCTACTACCCTTAAATTGGGGGAAACCAGCTGGAAAAAGATTGCCTTTGTGCTTACCATTGCTGAATTACCAATGTGTATTGGGGCACTTCTCGGTGGAATTCTCGGATCTATTGCAACTGCTTGGACTGCTTCCGCCTTAGGCTTTGCCGGGGGTGCTATGTTCCTTTTAGTCTGTGCCGAACTTGTTCCCATGGCTTGGCAGATGGCAGGGTTTTTTCATACCTTAATCGGATTAGGAAGCGGTCTAGGCACCGCCTGGATCCTTACCATCATTCTTTCTTGATCATGATTTACTTAGAACGGAAAATATAACTTAAAAGAATGAACTGACTCCCCCTTGGGAAAAATAACGGCAAGGAGGGATCAATTATGGCTAAAAACAATGTTAAAGTAAGATGTTATGTGGACAGTTGTGATTATTGGGGGGAGAACAACCTATGTGCCGCCAAAACAATTGAAGTAGATAATCAGTCCATCGGCGATCGTAGCATGGAAATTGGAACCCTGGGTGAAGGGAAGGATGAAGCAAAAACCTCGAAAGGAACTTACTGTCGAACCTACAAGCCTAAAAAGAATGATTATTAATAAGCATGCATAATTTAATGAACATAATCCGGCCAAAAGGCCGGTTTTTATTTTTTAAAAACAAAAGATCATACGAAAACTACTCTCATTAACAGAAGGGATTGTGGAAAAAGGACTTTTTTTATTAATCCCGAATAAAACAAAAAATCTTCTAATTAAATCCGATCAAAAGGGGTGTATTTTTATGCGTAGTAACCAGGTGAAAAAAGGAACCGTTAGAGCTCCCCACCGTTCCTTATTCAAAGCCATGGGTTATACTGATGAAGAACTAAGCAGACCTTTAATTGGTGTTGCTAATTCTTTCAATGAAGTAATACCCGGGCATATCCACCTTCGAACAATAGCCGAAGCTGCTAAAGCTGGTATAAGAATGGCTGGAGGGACTCCTATAGAATTTGGAGTAATCGGCGTTTGTGATGGAATTGCCATGGGGCATGAAGGGATGAAATACTCACTGGCCAGCAGAGAACTGATTTCCGATTCAATAGAGATTATGACCAGTGCCCACGCCTTCGATGGTTTAGTCTTGATCCCAAATTGTGATAAAATAGTCCCAGGTATGTTAATGGCAGCAGGAAGGCTTAATCTCCCAAGCATTATTTTAAGCGGCGGTCCAATGCTAGCCGGGGAACTTAAAGGTAACCGCCTTGATCTGAATTCTGTATTTGAAGGTGTGGGCGCACTGGCCATTGGCAAAATTACTGAGGAAGATTTAGCAGCAATTGAAGAACGAGCCTGCCCTGGATGTGGTTCCTGTTCAGGAATGTTTACTGCTAATACCATGAACTGTTTAACTGAAGTTCTAGGGATGGCACTTCCCGGTAATGGTACGATCCCGGCAGTAAATGCTAGGCGGCTACGTCTGGCCAAAGCATCCGGTTTTAAAATAATGGAATTGGTTAAAGCCGAAATTAGGCCACGTGCAATTATGACTAAAGAAGCTTTCACCAACGCCCTTACTGTAGACATGGCAATCGGTGGATCAACTAATACAATCCTTCACCTTCCTGCCATTGCTCATGAGGTTGAAATTAAACTCGATTTGAACTGGATCAATGAACTTAGTCAGAAAATCCCGCATCTTTGTCATCTCCGTCCTTCCGGGCCTCATCATCTCCAGGATCTTGATACCGCTGGTGGTATTTCTGCCTTGATGGCTACTTTGGCAGAACAAAACTTAATTGATTTATCTCCCCTGACGATTACCGGCCAAAGTATTGGAGAGAATATTAAAGAAGCACAAAATCTTAATCCTGCTGTTATTAGACCAATCAATAACCCATACCACGAGCGGGGTGGCCTGGCCATTCTCTTTGGTACTTTAGCCCCGGATGGTGCTGTTGTTAAACAATCGGCCGTTGACTCCGGGATGCTGATTCACGAAGGGCCAGCTCGGGTCTTTGAATCTGAAGAAGAAGCAATTTCAGCGATTCTTGGTGGTAATATTAATTTCGGGGAGATCATAGTAATTAGATATGAAGGCCCTAAAGGAGGACCAGGCATGCGGGAAATGCTCTCCCCAACTTCTGCCATTGCCGGGATGGGGCTTGACCGGCAAGTCGCTTTAATCACAGATGGTCGTTTCTCCGGAGCTAGCCGCGGAGCTTCAATTGGACATGTTTCACCAGAAGCTGCCACTGGCGGCCCAATTGCCTTGGTTCATGAGGGTGACCGAATCAGCATTGACATCCCGGCCCATCGCCTAGATTTACTGGTCGAGCAAGAAGAAATTGAACGAAGAAAAGCCCAATGGCAACAACCTACACTTAAAATAACCCATGGATACCTGGGTAGATACGCAAAATTAGTAAAATCCGCTAATACAGGAGCGATCATAGATGCCTGATAAAAAAAGTTTGGTAACTTTAACAAAAGTAAAAAACCCCACCAAAGCCTCGCTAATTAGGAGTATCCTAAAAGGTTCAGGAATTGAATCCTTGATTCCCGATGAGAACTTCGGAACGATCTATGGTGGAACTTTGGGTATTAGGATCCAGGTTCGAACAGAAGATCTGGAAAAAGCTAAAGAAGTACTGGAAAACTTTGAATCCTAAAAAAATTTGTTATTTTTGTTTTGAGCTCTCATTAAAGCAGACAGCATAATTTCATCCTATAATTTTATATTACCTACTACTCCTATCAAGGCTAACTATAGCTAGTGTTTAGTATTAATCTTCACAGCGCCATGAAATCATGGCGCTTTTTATAATATATTTATCTACCTTCCGCCTTTATTTTTCGTATATAAATATACAATAATTTTGCATATTAATTATTGCCTTTTTAAACATTTTCCTATATAATAATGACCAATCTTACATTTTTCGCTTGTTATATTCAAATTAAACTTTATTGGAATGGTTTTTTATGCAGGGGCACTACATAAGTTTATTTACATCTCCCAGGTTTGGAGAAAGGAGAAATAGTAATGATTAATATTGGCATTATTGGAGTAAATGGTTATGCCGGGGGTGAACTACTCAGGCTTTTAGCTCTCCATCCCCAGGCAGAAATTAAAGTAGTAACATCCCGTTCTCAAGCTGGTCAGCCACTTTCACAAGTTTTTCCCTCTTTCCATGGTACTAAATGGGGAGAACTTTTAATCTCCGATCTTTCCTCCTCGGCCTTGGACGATTGCGATCTAGTATTTTTAGCAGTTCCTCATGGGGCAGCTGCCGAATTGGCTTTCAGCTTTTTAAAAAAAGGTATTAAGGTGATTGATCTTGGGGCTGACTTTAGAATAAAAAACGTAGCTACCTATGAGCAGTGGTATAAACTTGAGCATCCCCATCCTTCACTTTTAAATGAAGCGGTTTATGGCTTACCTGAATTAAAAAGAAAACAGATTAAAAAAGCCCGCTTAGTAGGGAACCCGGGATGTTATCCCACTAGTATTTTGCTTGGCATTGCCCCGCTTTTAAGGGCCGGCTTTTTAGATGGTCAATTGATCATTGCCGATTCAAAATCAGGAGTCTCAGGAGCAGGACGTTCCATAAGAAATGATCTTCATTTTCCTGAAATGGAGGGGGATTTTCGGGCCTACGGCTTGGTATCACACCGACATATACCTGAAATAGAACAAGAAGCCTCTTTACTAGCTGGAAAAAAAATTAAACTTTCTTTTACCCCCCATCTGGTTCCAATCATACGTGGAATCTTTTCTACAATATACCTTTCCTCTAGTAAAAAGAGTTCTACCATAGAAATAACGAAATTGTATCAAGAATTTTATCAAGGAGAATCTTTTGTCACAGTTCTCCCCGAAACTGATCTACCGCAAATCAAAAGTGTTAGCTTTACCAACCGCTGTCAAATTGGAGTCAGATATAACCCTAGAACTAGCCAGATTATTATTCTCTCTGTCATTGACAATTTAGTAAAAGGTGCTGCCGGGCAGGCAATACAGAATATGAATATTCTTTTTGGCCTTGAAGAAACAACCGGTCTTAATTTTCCTGGAATCTGGCCATGAAAGCCGGCAAATTTAATTTGATTTAGGGGGATAAAACTATGCAGAAGATATTAGGCGGTGTTACAGCCGCCAAAGGATTTAAAGCCGGAGGATTAAACTGTGGAATTAAAAAAAGCGGCAAGCCTGATCTGGCTTTAATTTGTTCTGAAGTTCCGGCCGTTGCGACCGGAGTTTTTACTACCAATAAGGTAAAAGCTGCACCGGTTCTGCTTAGCCAGAAACACCTAACCCAAGAAAAGGCACAAGTAATTCTAATAAATAGTGGTAATGCCAATGCTTGTACAGGGAAGGAAGGTTTAAACCATGCAAAAAAGGAAGCCCAAGCCGTTGCCAAGCTTTTTAAGATCACCCCGGAAGAAGTTTTACTAGCCTCTACAGGAGTAATTGGCATACCACTTCCGGTAAATCTGATTTTGAAAAGCTTACCAGTACTGGTAGAAGAACTTTCTAAGACTGGAGGCCATCAAGCAGCCAAGGCAATAATGACAACCGATACATTTCCTAAAGAATACGCAATAATCCAGGAAATTAATGGGCAAGAGATTAGAATTGGTGGCATGTGTAAAGGTTCAGGGATGATCCAACCTAATATGGCAACTATGCTTGGGATAATTACTACAGATGCTTCTATTGAGCGGACCATCTTACAAAAAAGTTTACAGCAAATCGTAAAGCAAACCTTTAACCGGATCACTGTTGATGGTGATACCAGTACTAATGATACGGTTTTTTTATTGGCAAACGGAGCTGCCGGAGGGCCAAAGATAAAAACCGGACCAGAACTTGAAGCTTTTATGGAAGGTCTTTACGAAGTAGCTTCTCACCTGGCCCAGATGATTGTGAAAGATGGCGAAGGAGCCACCAAATTTCTTACTATTCAGGTTAAAGGCGCCCGCTCGGAAGAAGAAGCAGAGATGGCAGCACGTACCGTAGCCAATTCCAGCTTGGTGAAAACTGCCTTTTTTGGTGAAGATGCCAATTGGGGCCGGATTATAGCTGCTGTAGGTTACTCCGGGATTGATTTTTCTCCGGAGCAAACTGAGATCTTCTTAGGAAATCTGCTAGTATATTCTGGAACTGGATTGGTTTTTGATGAAGCGAAAGCTAAGAATATTTTGCAGGCAAACGAAATTGATATCATTATTGATCTTAAACAAGGAGAGCAAGATGTTACAGTCTGGACTTGTGATCTCTCTTATGATTATGTGAAGATTAATGGAAGTTATCGCTCATAGTTGGGGAATTGCATGATGCATCTCGTATCCAATTCTTAAATTATGCTCTTCCTTAAATAAGGTAAAGGAATGATAAATATGAGTTTTACTACCCGTGCTCAAGTATTAATTGAAGCTATCCCCTATATACGATCTTTCTACGGGAAGACCTTTGTTATCAAATACGGGGGAAATGCTATGCTCAATGCTGATTTAAAAAAAGCGGTAATTCTTGATATTATTCTCCTTAAATATTTAGGATTAAACCCTGTTATTATACATGGCGGTGGTCCGGAGATCTCCAGTTTATTAAAGTTGATTGGTAAAGAAAGCCTTTTTCTAAACGGACAACGAGTAACTGATGGCGAAACTATGGAGATTGTTAATATGGTCTTAGCCGGGAAAATTAATAAAGGAATTGTCGCCTTAATCAACCAATTCGGAGGAAAAGCCATTGGTCTTTCGGGCCAGGATGGAAATTTACTAATGGCTAGGAAAAAAATCCTTCCAGGAGAGAAAGTAGATTTAGGTTTTGTCGGCGAGATTGAGACAATTCACCCGGAATTAATCCATCTTTTATTGGAAAAAAGCTATATTCCTGTTATTTCTCCGGTCGGTATGGGTAGTGATGGAAATATCTATAATATTAATGCTGATACTGTTGCCGGGGAATTAGCAGCTGCCCTCAACGCAGAAAAACTTATCCTTCTGACTGATGTTGAAGGAATCTGTACTGATCCAACTGACAATTCGAGTTTAATTTCAGCTTTAAAAGTTGAATCCGCACAAAACATGATCGCTTCCGGACAAATCGATGGGGGAATGATTCCTAAGGTAGAAGCCTGTATTCATGCTCTGCAGCATGGAGTAAAAAGAACCCATATTATCGATGGTAGACAATTACACTCTTTGTTATTAGAGATTTTAACAGACAAAGGTATTGGTACAATGGTAATTGATTAAGCTGATTGCATTGTTACCTTAATTTAAGATCATGACAGAATATATGGTCTGTTGTTTACGGAAAGACTATCAATTTATTGTAGCATAGCATGATAGTTAAATATAGGATAACGCGTATCGGCCAAATCAATATGTAGTTAATAGTTAAATGCAATGGCCTAACCAGAATCTTTAAAGGAGGTTGACAAATATGGCTATGGATAAACTTTTATCCAGAGCAGAAAAAGTTTTAATGCAGAATGTAGGTCGTTTCCCTGTGGTTTTTACCAAAGCTACCGGAGCCCGGGTTTATGATGTTAATGATAAAGAATACATCGATTTTCTCTCCGGCATTGCCGTACAGGCTGTTGGTCATTCTCACCCGCGGATCACCGCTGTTTTACAGAAACAAGCCGAGAAAATAATCCATGTTTCCAATTATTTTTATCTGGAAGAACAGATTGAATTGGCCGAGAAACTAACCACCCTCTCCGGCCTTGACCAGGTGTTTTTCTGCAATAGTGGTGCAGAAGCCAATGAGGCCGCAATTAAACTGGCTAGAAAATATGGGCAGAAATATTTAGGTGGTAAATATGAAATTATTAGTGCTTATAATTCTTTTCACGGCCGGACTTTTGGTGCTTTAGCCGCAACTGGACAGCCTAAATATCAAGAAAGTTTCCGTCCCTTACCTACAGGTTTCCGCTATGCAAAGTTTAATGATCTCAAATCTTGGGAAGCAGCAATTTCCGAGCAGACCTGTGCGGTGCTTCTTGAACTAGTACAGGGAGAAGGTGGTGTCAATCCTATTTCTCCTGCCTTTCTCTACGGTTTAGCAGAGATCTGCCGCCAAAAAGGGATCCTTCTCATCTTTGATGAGGTTCAAACGGGACTAGGCCGGACTGGTAAATATTTTGCCTGGCAACACCTAGGAATAAAACCAGATCTCATAACCTCCGCCAAAGCCCTGGGTGAAGGTGTTCCAATTGGTGCTTTACTAGCTAGTAACAAGGTGGCCGATGCTTTTCAACCGGGAGACCATAGCACAACCGTTGGTGGCGGCGGTTTGGCCTTTGCCGTAGGGCTTGAAGTCTTACGAATTATGGAAGAGGAGAACCTTCCAGAAAGAGCTGCCAGTCTTGGAGCGGAATTAATTTCCACCTTCCAGAACTGGCAGAAAGAAATCCCCATAATCAAAGAGATTCGGGGTTGGGGACTATTATTAGCTTTGGAATTATCTGTGCCCGCCCTACCGATCGTACGCAAATGTTTTGACCGCGGTTTATTGGTTAATGCTGTTACTCCCAATGCACTTCGGCTTCTTCCTGCTCTCAATATTTGCCGGAAAGACTTGGATGATGGGCTCGATATTCTCCACCAAGTTATGAGTAAAGCCATACCATGATTCGAAAACAGAAAAAGTTTTCACAGGTAAATTTTAATTTATTTGTGTAATTTCAGGAATTCCATAATTCAATTACTTAAGTTTTTGTACCGAATCTAAATAAAGGAATTTTCAATTTTGAAAATTAGAAGAAAGGGTGATTTAGATGCATTTCATTAATTTAAAAGACTTTAATAAGGAACAATTGGAACTGATTCTTAACCGGGCATTGACTGTAAAACAAAACCAAGCAAAGTTTAGCCAAGCCCTAACAGGCAAAAAAATGTATATGCTCTTCGAAAAAACTTCTACCAGAACTGCCCTCTCTTTTGGCCTTGGCATGAATGAACTAGGCGGAACCTATTTCTTACAAAACTGGGAGGATAGTAATTTTTCCATTGGTGAAATCCAGGATGAGGCCAGATATGTCGGACGAAATGTCGATATAATCATGGCCCGCTTAAAATTAAATGAGAATATTAATTTAATGGCCAAGTACTCTCCAGTTCCAGTGATCAATGGTTGCTGCAACCGGTATCATCCTTGTCAAGCAATGGGCGATCTATTAACAATCAAAGAAACTTTTGGGCATTATAATGTAAAACTATTATATATTGGGGTTTTGAATAATGTTTTCAACTCTTTAGCGGCCTCTCTTCCTAAGCTTGGAGGAGAACTGATTGCTATTACCCCTCTTATTAATCAACCGTCTTTAGATCAGGATCTCTTAGAAACCGCCCGCAACAGCGGGAGATTCACAGCAATTGATTGTGAGCACCAAACGAAAAAAACTTTAAGAGAAATTGTCGGTGAGGTAGATATTGTTTATACAGACACTTGGGTTGATATGGAGTTTTTTAATAATCAGAGTTTTTCCGAAGCCAAGCAGCAACGTATCGACAGAATGCTTCCCTTTCAATTAAACAATCAGCTTTTAGCGGGAACAAAAGCAAAAGTAATGCATGATATGCCCATACATCCGGGTTATGAGATTACTCGTAAGATTGTAGAAAACCATATTGATTTCATCCTTCAACAGGCCGAAAACAGAAGGCATGCCGAAAAGGGTATCTTACTCACACTCCTGGAGGATGAGAACATTAAAACATTATTTGGAAAGTGATATAGAATAATATAAGTATTTTATCTTATCTTTTTCTTTATTAAAGCACCAAATAGCAAATTACCTGATTTTTAACTATTTCAATAAACTTAGGAGGTTTAATTTAATGAAAATATCTAAAGTTGTTTTAGCTTATTCTGGGGGACTTGATACCTCAATTATTATTCCCTGGCTAAAAGATAACTATGGTTGTGAAGTAATTGCCTATGCCGCCGATGTTGGGCAGGGGGAAGAGCTGGAGCCTTTGCATGAAAAAGCAATTGAAACCGGGGCTAGCAAGATCTATATTGAAGACCTGCGCCATGAATTTGTCACTGATTATATTTTCCCCATGCTTAAATCCGGGGCAATCTATGAAGGAAAATACTTAATGGGAACCTCGATCGCCCGCCCGATCATTGCCAAAAAACAGATCGAAATCGCCGAACGTGAAGGAGCCGAGGCCGTGGTGCACGGGTGTACCGGAAAAGGAAATGATCAAGTCCGGTTTGAATTAACTTACCGTGCACTTAATCCTAAAATTAAAATTATTGCGCCCTGGCGCGAATGGTCAATCCGCTCCCGGCAGGAAGAGATTGATTATGCTCGGGAACAGGGGATTGATATTCCAGTTACCAAAGAAAAACCCTATTCCATGGATCGAAACCTTTGGCATATAAGTTATGAAGGAGGAATACTGGAAGATCCTTGGCAGGCGCCGGATGAAAAGATGTTTATTTTAACTGTTGCTCCCGAGGAGGCCCCCGATACTCCTGAATATATAGAGATTGAGTTTGAGCAGGGTATTCCTATTACTATAAATGGTCAGTCCTATGAACCGGTTGCACTTATTGAACACCTAAATAAACTAGGAGGAAAACATGGAATCGGCCGGACCGATATTGTAGAAAACCGTTTGGTTGGTATGAAATCACGTGGTGTCTACGAGACTCCCGGTGGAACTATTTTATATACCGCCCATAAAGAACTGGAATACCTTACATTAGAACGGGAAACAATGCATTACAAAGAATTAATCAGTAGTAAATACGCGGAATTAGTATACTACGGCCTTTGGTTCTCTCCCCTTAAAAAGGCTCTGGATGCTTTCATCAATGAAACGCAAAAACAAGTGACTGGTACTGTTAAATTAAAACTCTGGAAGGGGCATTGCCTCCCTATTGGACGGAAATCCCCCTTTAGCCTGTACCGAGAAGATTATGCCACTTTTGAAGCTGATGAAGTCTATAACCAGAAAGATGCCGAAGGCTTTATCAAATTATTTGGTCTTCCACAGCAAATCTGGAATATGGTGAATAAGCCATGAAACTATGGGGCGGAAGATTCAATAAAGAAACCGATGAGAGAATGAATGCCTTTCATTCTTCCATCGGTTTTGACCAAAGATTAGCCTTTCATGATATTAAAGGTAGTATTGCCCATGCTAAAATGCTAGGCAAAACCGGAATCCTACTTCCGGAAGAAGTCGAAGCAATCATTAATGGTTTGGAAAGTATTTTAACTGATCTGGGAAGCGGAAAAATTGAGTTTGACCCGGCTGCTGAAGATATTCATATGAATATCGAAAAAATCCTGACTACCCGGATTGGACCAGTAGGGAAAAAGCTCCACACTGCCAGAAGCCGTAATGACCAGGTAGCTTTGGATCTTCGTCTCTACCTTGTAGAAAGTACCGGACTAATAAATAAAGAACTGAAAAAGCTCCAGAAGGTCCTGGTAGATTTAGCCAAAGCCCATGTAGAAACAATAATGCCCGGTTATACTCATTTACAGCGTGCACAACCGGTTAGTTTAGCCCATCACCTTTTAGCTTATTTTGAGATGTTCCGGCGCGATCGCGAACGCCTTGCGGATTCAACCGCAAGAATTAAAGTTTCCCCTTTGGGCGCCGGTGCTTTAGCGGGTACGGTCTTTCCCTTGGATCGCAAAATGGTCGCTACTGAGCTGGGAATGGAAAGCATCTCAAAGAATAGTATGGATGCGGTTAGTGATCGGGATTTTGTCCTGGAAATACTTTTTAATGCTTCATTAATTATGATGCATCTCTCCCGTTTCTGTGAGGAGATCATCCTTTGGTCCAGTGCAGAATGGGGTTTTGTGGAACTTGATGATGCTTTTAGCACCGGTAGTAGCATGATGCCACAGAAAAAAAACCCGGATGCCGCAGAATTGATCCGGGGGAAGACTGGCCGGGTTTATGGAGACTTAATGGGTCTGCTAACAGTCATGAAAGGTCTACCCCTAGCCTATAATAAAGACCTACAGGAAGATAAAGAGGCAGTCTTTGATGCCATCGATACGGTTCTATGCTCTCTTAGGGTTTTTACGCCTATGCTCTCTACTGCTGCTTTTCAGCCGGAGGCAATGAAACAAGCTACTGAAGATGGGTTTCTTAATGCCACTGATCTAGCAGATTTCTTAGTCCAGTGCGGAGTTCCTTTCCGAGAAGCCCATACAATCGTCGGCCGGGCTGTCAGTTACTGTCTGGATAAAGGAATAAAACTTGAGGATCTTTCTGTCGAAGAACTCTCCTCCTGGAGCGGGGTGGATACTTCAGGTTTTAAAGAAGCAATTACTCTCAAAAACTCCTTGCATCGTAGAAAAGTAAAAGGTGGCCCTGCTCCCTCTGCCGTTTGGGAAGCAATCAAAGAGGCCGAAAAATACTTATATTACTGATAAAAAAATTAATATAGAATCGTGGTAAGCAGAAAAATAAATCGTTCTTCCTACCACGATTTTTTTACTTCCCATCAATCAATAACCACTTTTAGTGCATGATCTGAACCCCGGTATGTTGATGAACCGCAAATCCAGATATCTGAATAAAATAGGGCAACGCAATTTAGGATGGACTATAAAGCGGCTGCCTAATTTCAGCCGAAGTTGAACCTTAGAATTCTTGAAGAAATTCACGTGAATCAAGAAACAACTTCTGACCAGACGGAAATTATAACAACCTTAAAAAAGAATCTCTTGACAGGATAAAGTCTTTACCTTATAATCTAGAAAATTAAAAACAATATTTGGAAAACGGAGAGGTTTTTTCCCTCTTTTCTAAAACAGATCTTACTAGAACAGTAGATAAATAACCAAAAAATAGAAGGAAGGTGAAGGATATGGGCATGACAATGACAGAAAAGATCCTGGCCGCCCACGCAGGAAAAGAACAGGTTGAACCGGGAGACTTAATAAAAGCACGGGTTGATTTAGTCCTTGGTAATGATATTACTTCCCCGGTAGCAATTAGAGAGTTTGAAAAGATTGGTGTTAAGAAAGTTTTTGATCCTAATGCTATTGCTTTGGTTCCCGATCATTTTACTCCAAACAAAGACATCAAATCAGCAGAACAAGCTAAAATGTTGAGAGAATTTGCCCGGAAATATGGAATAACCCATTATTTTGAAGTAGGTAGAATGGGCATTGAACACTGCCTCCTTCCTGAACAAGGTTTAGTTGGCCCAGGCAATTTAATCATTGGAGCTGATTCTCATACTTGTACCTATGGAGCACTCGGGGCCTTTTCTACCGGAGTAGGAAGTACTGATCTCGCCGCCGCCATGGCTTCAGGAGAAGTCTGGTTAAAAGTGCCTCCCAGTATCAAGTTACAGTATTACGGTTCGCTCCCGAATTGGGTGGGAGGAAAAGACTTAATACTTTATACTATCGGGCAAATCGGAGTTGATGGTGCCCTTTACTCCGCCCTAGAATTTACTGGAGAAACCATCTCTTCACTTACTATGGATGATCGCTTTACTATGGCAAATATGGCTATTGAAGCCGGTGCCAAAAATGGGATCTTTCCAGTGGATGACAGAACACTGGAGTATATTAGAGAACGCTATCAAAAACCATATACCATCTATACTAGTGATCACGATGCCCATTATCAGCAGACTTACGAATGGGATCTCTCAAAGCTGGAGCCTCAGGTCGCTCTTCCTCACCTGCCTGAAAATTTAAAATCAGTCCGAGAATTAAGTAATATTTATATTGATCAAGTAGTCATTGGTTCCTGTACCAACGGCCGGCTCAAAGATCTAAGGGAAGCAGCCCACCTCTTAAAGGGAAATAAAGTTCATCCGGATGTCCGCTTAATTATTATCCCGGGTACCCAAGAGATCTATCTCCAAGCTATGCGTGAAGGTCTCCTGGAGATTTTTGTCCAAGCTGGAGGAGTAGTCTCTACCCCTACATGCGGTCCTTGTCTGGGTGGCCATATGGGTATCCTGGCTAAGGGAGAACGGGCCGTCGCTACCACCAACCGCAATTTTTTAGGCAGAATGGGCCACACCGAAAGTGAAGTTTACCTCTCCGGTCCTCCTGTGGCCGCTGCTTCAGCTATTAAAGGACGGATTGCTCATCCTGAGGAGGTATTAAAGAATGATTAAAGGTAAAGTCTGGAGTTTTGGTGATAATCTTAATACTGATCTAATCATTCCTGCTCGGTATTTAAATACATCCGATCCGAAAACTTTAGCCGAATATTGTCTGGAAGATGCACGACCGGGATTTGCTAAGCTTGTAAGTCCTGGTGAAATTATTGTAGCTGGAACTAATTTTGGCTGTGGGAGTTCGAGAGAACATGCCCCGCTTGCCATCAAATATGCCGGCATTGCTTGTGTAATTGCCGCTTCTTTTGCCCGGATCTTCTATCGTAATGCCCTTAATATCGGATTACCAATCCTGGAATCGGAAGCAGCCAGCAAAGAAGTGAAAGAAGGGGAAATCCTCCAACTTAGTTTGGAGAAAGGTTTAATTATTAATCTCTCAACAGGCCGGACTTATCAAGCCAAACCATTCCCCTGTTTTATGCAAGAATTGATTGCCTCTGGTGGGCTCATCCCTTACCTTAGAAAAAACCTTGTCGAAAAAGAACTGGAGGTATAACCATGTATAAAATAGCTGTTTTACCGGGCGATGGTATTGGCCGAGAAATCATTCCTGCTGCTGTAAATGTTTTTAAAAAAACAGGAGAACTATTTAAAATCGATCTGGAAATAAACTATGGTCTGATCAGTGAAGATGCTTATATGCGTTATAACCATCCTCTTCCCCAAAAGACTTTGGAATTATGCCAAAAATCAGATGCAATTCTTCTTGGCGCAATTGGAAGTCCAAAAATGGATAGTTTGCCCCCGGATATAAGACCAGAGAGAGCTGCTTTACTTCCGCTCAGAAAACAACTGGGGCTTTTTGCTAACCTGCGGCCGGTCACTATTTACCCTGAGCTAATTCCCTCTTCCCCCTTTAAAAAGGAGGTTATTGAAAAGGTAGATCTTTTAGTCGTCCGGGAATTAACTGGTGGCCTTTATTTTGGGAAAAAATCCCGTGAAATAATGTTTAATGGCGAAGAAGTAGCTATCGATATTTTAGAATACTCAACAGTAGAAATTAGGAGGATCCTCCGTTTTGCCTTTGAAGCAGCCAGAAAGCGGAGAAAAAAGGTAACCTCTGTTGATAAAGCTAATGTTTTAATCAGTTCTCAATTATGGCGTGAAACTGTGGAAGAAATAAAGGAAGAATACCCAGATGTCTTTTTAGAACATATGTATGTAGATAATTGCGCCATGCAATTAGTTAAAAATCCAGCCCAATTTGATGTACTGGTTACTGAAAATATGTTTGGCGATATTCTTACTGACCAAGCTTCAGTTCTAGGTGGTTCCCTAGGTATGCTCCCTTCGGCAAGTCTGGGAGGAAAAACAGCCCTTTACGAACCTGCACATGGTTCAGCCCCTGATATTGCCGGAAAAAACCAGGCAAACCCTTTGGCTACGATTCTTTCTACCGCCCTATTGTATCGTTTTTCCTTTAAAAGAGAAGATGCGGCTCAAGCCATTGAAAAAGCTGTAGCCTCTGTCTTAAAAGAAGGCTATCGAACTTTTGATCTTTACACAGAAGAAGCAATTTTAGTCGGAACAAAAGAAATGGGCGAACTGGTCACCAGTTTTTTAGAAATTCCCTAATTTCCTTTTGAGCATTAGTACCCCTTTTTTTCCATCTTCATATACTAAATACAGGGAAGGCCTTTTACTTTCTTTTATTCTATTTTCGATTTACCTTCAAAATGGCTTTAATTGATCCAGACCAAATTAAAACATTCTTGATTATAGCCAATGTTTTAATTATTGTACCTGGATAAGACCAAATTTCTAATTTCCCAATCTAAGGCTAGAAATGGGACCCACTGGACCTAGTGAGATCAGGTCGGAATAAATCTAATGAAGTCGGGAAGGGGGATCAGAGTGGAAAGGGAAAAAGTAATTCAATTGTTGGTGGATAAAAAATGGACTACAGAAAATATTTATTTTTTAGGAAGCGGGTTCCTTTACCACCTGGCCTACCCAGTAGAAGTAATCGAACCCCAACTTCTGGTTGATCTTCAAAGCAAACTAATACCCCCCGGAATAGAGATGGAGGTGATCTTTAGAACAGAACAAGAATGGAAAAGGATCGCCTTAGCTGAATTAGAGAATTTTTTTGACTTTCAGACTTTTATCCGCCTTGAATTTAGACTGCTACATTCTCCACCTTCTTTAAAAACAATAAAATACTTTCCTGATAACGGATATCTATTACAATATAAAAAACGAAACCGCCTTTAAATAGGTGGTTTCGTTTTTGCGGACTTCAATATTGTCGATTCACCCGCCCTTGATTTGCATTACTTCGTAATACTGTCGATGGGCGGCGTAAACGACTTGTTGATTCACCTGACTTTGATTTAGATGCTTCGCGATGTCTGTAGGTAGCCAGCGTGAACAACTACCTAATTTATGACTGGAATTACCTGAAGGAGATTATATTAGCCCTGTCGAATAAATTACAGATAATACATAAGAGGTGTATAAGCTTTGATTCTAGCCAAAGACCTAACTAAAATCTATAGTAACGGGGTAGTAGCTTTAGATAGATTATCTCTTTCCGTTGATAAAGGAGAATTTGTTTTTTTAGTTGGACCCAGTGGTGCTGGTAAAAGCACCTTTTTAAGCATGATAATCCGCCGTGAACTGCCAACCTCCGGTTTCCTAACAGTTAACCGGCAACATGTTGCTTTACTCAAAAAAAATGAAATAGCTTTTTTACGCCGGAGTATCGGTGTTATTTTTCAAGACTATAAATTATTACCCAATAAAACTGTTTATGAAAACATCTCTTTTGCCCTGGAAGTAATAGAAACCAGTTCCAGAGAGATTAAAAAAAGGGTTTATTCAGTTCTAGAACTGGTTGGTTTACTTAATAAAGCTAGAGTTTTTCCCTCAGAATTATCTGGTGGAGAACAACAAAGAGTTTGTTTAGCTCGTGCTCTTGTAAATAAACCTCTTCTCTTACTTGCCGATGAACCCACCGGTAACCTTGACCCTGAAACTTCTTGGGGAATTATGGAGTTGTTGAAGGAAGTAAATAAACGGGGTACTACCATTTTAATGGCTACTCATAATCGAGAAATTGTTGATAATTTACGTAAAAGAGTACTTGCTCTAGAAAAAGGAAAACTTGTCCGCGATACCATGAAGGGAGGGTATAATCTTGAAGCCTAAAACTTTCTGCTACTTCCTTCATGAAGCATTTTTGGGGATTTTAAGGAACAGTTTAATGTCTTTAGCAGCAATCGGAATTATTTCTATTGCCCTTTTTTTGTTTGGGCTTTTTTACCTTTTTTCTGTCAATATCCAGCACCTAGGTGCCCTAGCCTGGGACAAAATAGAGGTTAGAGTCTTTCTTAAACAAGATGTCAGTAATCCGAGTGAAATTAAAGAGAAGCTTACCCGTATTCCTGGTGTAAAAGATGTTAAATTTATTCCAAAAAAAGATGGTGCAGCCGCCCTCGAAAGATTGTTGGGGAACAAAAACCTCTTTACTAATGATGATAATCCTTTACCTGATTGTTTTCATCTCTCGCCAACTGAAAAAGCTGATATTGACGAGATTACCCGTTTAGCATCCACGATCCCTGGAGTGGAAGAAATAGTTTACGGTCAAAACTTCGTTAAATTTATTAAAATTCTAATTCGTCTGGTCTTTATCATGGGTTTTGTTATGATGATTTTTATGGCATTAGCAGTTTTATATATGGTAATCAATACTATTCAGCTTACTGTTTATGCTCGACGGACTGAGATCGAGATTATGAAATTGGTAGGAGCAACTAATTCTTTTGTTCGCTGGCCTTTTTTGCTGGAAGGAATCTTCTTAGGTATTTCCGGTGCATTTCTAGCTGTGCTTCTTTTAACCAAGGGTTATGGTTTTCTCTTGGCTAAGCTTGGTAAATTAGATATTTATATCCCTTTATTACAATGTACAGAAGTAAATCAACCTCTAATCATTTCTCTTTTTGCCATGGGAATTTTCTTTGGCGGAACCGGTAGCCTCTTTTCCCTCCAAAGATATCTTAAGGTTTAAGTTATATCCGTTCTCGCCCACTCATATGCTCTTAAAGAAAAATATTTATCGAGTAAGGAGATTGCATATCAACCAAAACAATATAGTATATTCCCTTTATTTGAGGAGATTCTCTAATTTACAAAGAAACCCCTTCCATCAGAATATATTCTAATGGACCTAAAAATGTAAAGATTAGAGAATCCTAATAGGGTAATCAATCTTTAGAGTTGAATCTATGCATTTTCTTACGGTACAAAAGATACGGGTAAAGGAGCGAATAATGTGGGCAAGATCTCCAGGCACCGGCTTATTTCCACGGTTTCTATCTGGATGATGCTTATCCTTTTTTTTGGTTTGGGGTTTGGATTTTCACGTGGTTATTACCGGGATTCTCTTCTTGCTTTACAGATTATTCCTGTTCTTAAATTCAAATATTTAGAGCCCTTAAGTGCTACCCGTCTTTTCCTAAGCTACCTGCAGAAGGGGAATGTTCCAGAACTGCTTAAATCACTAGGGGATCCCTATACCAAGTATCTTAATGAAAAAGAATATGTTTTACTTCTTGAGGAAAATAAAGGAAGTTATGGTGGCGTTGGAATTTATCTTGAATATAAAAATGAAGAACTGATAATTTTTAAACCAATGAAAAATTCTCCTGCCGATCGAGCTGGACTAATACCAGGCGACCGCATTATTGCTATTGATCACCAACCCACAACAGAGATGTCCAAAGAAATTGCCATAACAAAAATTTTAGGTCCTCCTGGTAGTGCTGTACTCCTTACCATTAAACGTGGACCAGATATTAATCCTGTGGTCAAGAATATTACTTTAACCAGGACAATAATCGATCCTTCTATAGAATGGGAGATCAAAATTGACCCGGTTGCCGGGAAAATTGGTTGGATTAATCTTACTCAGTTTAGTGAAAAAACCGCTCAAGATCTAGCTAAAGCTTTACAAGCATTTTCCAGGGAAAAAGTTTTCGGTATTATTTTGGATCTTCGTTATAATCCCGGGGGACTATTAATTTCCGCTGTTGAGGTCGCCAGTCAATTAATTCAGAATGGTTCTGATCTTCCTATTGTCTCCTTAAAATATCAGAATCAAAAAGAAGAAACTTTTGTTGCCTACCCTAATCCCCATCGTTCTCTTCCTCCCCTGGTACTACTAGTTAATGAATGGAGTGCCAGTTCCTCAGAGATTGTAGCTGGCGCGGTTAAAGATCTTAAAGCCGGCATTTTAGTTGGGAATACTACTTTTGGTAAGGGTCTAGTCCAAGATGTTATTCCCCTACCGACCGGAGGAGCCCTTTATTTAACCGTTGCTACCTATTTAACCTCTGGAGGCAATTATATTCACAAAAAAGGAATTCCTCCGGATGTTATCGTTTCTGATGAAAACAAAAGCACAAGCGATAAAATTGATTTTAATCTTCAGCAAAAAATTGATTTACAACAAGAAGAAGTTGCTATTCAGGTTTTGAGAAAATTAATCCACTCTACACGAAAGCCAGCTGCTTAAGGTTATCTGCTTGGTAACCTTTGATCTTAACCAAGCCGGTTGATTTGGGCACAAGCCAACCGGCTTTTTTGTTGAATGGGGTGATCAATATGAATCCTCTGTCCCAGGTAAATAACAACTCAACCCATAAACCGATCCCTTTACGCATAGGTTTCCACCTTTTATTGGTTCTTTTTTTTCTAATTGAAACTATATTATTTTTAACCATTGAACTGCCTCGATTTTCAACATTTACTATAACCCTTGATTCCCCCTTAATGAGTTTTATTGAACTAGATGGAAACAACAAAGAAGATTTTCCAAGCCAATATTGTTTCCCAAATACTGGTAACTGGTTTTTACCAAAAAAAAGGCCTCTTCCTTTTATTCCTCGCCGTGAAGAGAATAAGTATCCTCTAAAACCTAAAAAGCGACCTAAAATTGCTATTATTATTGATGATCTTGGTTTTGTACGTCAACCCACTGAAGATTTTTGGGAACTAAAGATTCCCCTGACTTTTTCCATTCTTCCCTGGGGTAAATACTCTCAACTCCATGCTGTTCAAGCTCTGGAAAATAATCAACAGGTTATGCTTCACCTACCTTTAGAACCGATCGATGCTTCCATTAATCCCGGACCAGGAGCAATTCTTGGGACTTATTCTTCAGAAGAAGCTTTGGAACAACTACACCTCAATTTTGAGACCATACCGGGAATTATTGGTGTTAATAATCATATGGGTTCTAAAGGCACCCAGGATCCTGAGTTAATGCGTTTAATTTTGAAAGAAGTAAAAAACAGAGGTTTATTTTTCATCGATAGCATGACTATCAACTCTTCAATTGCTAATAAAATTGCAGAAAAATTACGAGTTCCAGTTGCAAACCGAGATGTTTTTCTAGATGGTGAAGGAGTAGAAGGTATCCGATTGCAAATTAACCGGTTGATTGAGATAGCCTTAATACAAGGATCAGCAATCGGTATTGCCCACTCCCGTCCTGGAGTGGCTAAAGAACTCGCTAAATGTCTTCCCCTTTGCGAAAAAGCCCGGGTAGAACTAGTTTACGTTTCCGAACTTGTTAAATAAGGACTTGCATATTCAATTATTATATTTTAACAACAATATTTTGATAGCCTCCTAGGAATTCTTTAATTTCTATTTTGAAATTAAATCATATTATATTTCTATTCAAGTATTTCCGGAAATTAAACAATTACCGCGAATATATTTTAAACAATCTATAATTATACCAAAGGTAATTATGTAGCTTTTCCATTTAACAAACTTAGTTTTAATCTTTTTTTAAAAGGGTTTCCTTTTTTTCTGTAGAATACCACGAATGTATGTTCGATAGAAAAGCAAGCACTTTTTTAGTATAATATAATATTATGTAAACTTTTTATTGGGGATGATCTAATGAATACCTTCAAATTAATTGCTCCCTATGCCCCCAGTGGCGATCAACCGGAAGCAATTGATAAACTAATTACCGGTTTAAAAAATGAGGCCAAGAGCCAAGTCTTATTAGGGGTAACCGGGTCCGGAAAAACTTTTACCATGGCCAATATTATTGCTAGGGTAAACCGTCCAACACTGATTCTTGCCCATAATAAGACTTTGGCTGCTCAATTATATAGCGAGTTTAAAGAGTTTTTTCCAGAAAATGCGGTCCACTATTTTGTAAGCTATTATGACTATTATCAGCCTGAAGCTTATATTGCACAGTCTGATACCTATATCGAGAAAGATGCCAGTGTCAATGATGAGATCGATCGCCTGCGCCACGCTGCCACCTCTTCCCTTTTTGAAAGAAGGGATGTTCTAATTGTTGCTAGTGTTTCTTGCATTTATGGTTTAGGCTCTCCAGAAGATTATAAAGGGATGACTCTTTCTTTAAAACATGGTGATTTCCGTGACCGGGACAAGATTCTCCGCCGTCTAGTAGGAATCAAATACTCCCGGAATGATATTGGTTTTACCCGTGGGACATTTCGCGTCCGGGGGGATGTAATTGAGATCATCCCCATTTATGGAGAGACGATCATTAGGATTGAACTCTTTGGGGATGAAGTGGAACGAATTTTAGAAGTAGACCCCTTAACTGGAGAAATTCTTGGTGAAAAGGAGACCATCACCATCTACCCGGGAACCCATTATATTACCAGTGAAGAAAAGATGAAAACAGCGATCATTGCCATTGAACAAGAACTGGAACAGGAACTTGCCAAACTGCGAAGGGAAGAAAATCTTCTTGAAGCCCAACGCTTAGAGCAAAGAACCCGTTTTGACCTGGAAATGCTCCAGGAAGTTGGTTATTGCCAAGGAATCGAAAACTATTCCCGGCACCTTACAGGAAGAAATCCTGGTGATGCTCCTGCCACCCTTCTTGATTATTTCCCTGGGGATTTTCTTTTGTTTATTGATGAATCCCATGTAACAATACCACAGGTAAGGGCGATGTATGCCGGAGATCGTTCTCGCAAAGAAAATTTAATCCGCTATGGATTTCGCCTTCCTTCCGCCTTAGATAATCGCCCTCTCCGCTTTGAAGAATTTGAAAAGGCTATTAACCAGGTGATTTATGTCTCTGCTACCCCGGCTGCTTATGAATTACAACAAGCTGTACAAGTAGTTGAACAGGTAATCCGTCCTACCGGCCTACTTGATCCGGAAATTGAAGTCCGGCCGATAAAAAATCAGATCGATGATTTAATGGAGGAGATTAGGGTTAGGGTTAATAGAAAGGAAAGAGTTCTGGTTACTACACTTACTAAAAGAATGGCTGAGGATTTAACTGAATACTTGGAAGAGGCAGGTTTTAAAGTACGGTATTTACATTCGGAGGTTCATACTCTTGATCGGGTAGCAATCCTCAGAGATCTACGTTTAGGAAAATTTGATGTTTTAGTCGGAATTAACCTACTCCGTGAAGGGCTTGATCTGCCAGAGGTTACTCTTGTTGCTATTTTGGATGCGGATAAAGAAGGGTTTCTCCGTTCGGAAACTACATTAATCCAAATTATTGGACGAGCTGCTCGCAATGTCTCCGGAAAGGTGATTATGTACGCTGATCGAATTACCGATTCAATGGGTCGTGCTATCAAAGAAACAAACCGTCGCCGGCAAAAACAACTTAAATATAATGAAAAAAATAACATCACACCAGAAACGATCCGCAAAGCGGTCCGTGATTTAATTAATGTAGAACAAGTTGCTGAGGAAAAAGTAGTTTATGAAGCAAAACAGCGTAATTTATCACCGGTGGAAATCCGTGAACTCATTTCGGAACTGGAAGAAGAGATGTTAAAAGCTGCGGAAAAACTAGAGTTTGAAACTGCTGCTAAACTTCGCGACGAGATGAAAGAATGGTACAAATTACTGGAGGATTGAATGTAAAATGAAAAAAGATAGGATAATTGTTAAAGGCGCTAAAGTGCATAACCTCAAAAATATAGATGTGGAAATTCCCCGGGATCAACTAGTGGTCATGACAGGGCTCTCTGGCTCCGGTAAATCCTCCCTGGCCTTTGATACCATCTATGCCGAAGGGCAGCGCAGATACGTAGAATCTCTCTCCGCCTATGCCCGACAGTTTTTAGGCCAAATGGATAAACCGGATGTAGATTATATTGAAGGACTCTCTCCAGCGATCTCTATTGACCAAAAAACCACCTCCCGGAATCCCCGTTCCACTGTAGGAACAGTCACTGAAATCTACGACTATCTTCGCTTGCTTTATGCCCGAATTGGTCACCCTCATTGTCCGGATTGTGGGCGAGAAATTGCTAAACAAACAGTAGAACAGATTGTTGATCAAGTCATGAAATTACCAGTGGAAACAAAATTTCAAATTTTGGCTCCAATTGTAAGAGGAAGAAAGGGAGAGTATGAAAAAGTCTTCTCCGACTTAAAAAAAGAGGGTTTTGTTCGCGTGCGCGTTGATGGTGAGATTCGGACTCTGGAAGAAGAAATAACTCTAGCCAGATATAAACAGCATTGGATCGAAGTTGTTGTGGACAGATTAATTCTCCGTTCTGACATCCAGTCCCGTTTGGCCGATTCGATAGAGACTGCTTTACACCTGGCCAAAGGTTTAGTTATTATCGCTCCGCTTTCTGGTGAGGAATCTCTATATAGTGAGAATTTTGCCTGTCCGGACTGTGGCTTCAGTTTTGAAGAAATCACACCCCGGATGTTCTCCTTCAATTCTCCTTATGGAGCCTGTCCGGCCTGCGACGGCTTGGGCTTTAAGATGGAAATTGACCCAGATAAAGTAATTGATAAAAACCGTTCCCTTAATGATGGAGGGGTCATTGCTTGGAGCTCTGATCAAAATTCCTGGTCACTACAGTATCTTCAGAGTGTAGCTCAACATTACAATCTTGACCCCAACTTACCTTTAAAAAAGGCCACCTCTGAACAACTCCAGGCTATCCTTTATGGATCTGGAAAAGAAAAAATTGCAGTCCGCTATCAAGGAGATGATGGGAAAGAGTGGCGGCAGCATATCAGATTTGAGGGTATTATTAATAACCTTAATCGGCGTTACCGGAATACCCACTCTGATTATATCCGCCGTGATATTGAAGAAAAATTTATGACGATCCGGACCTGTACTCAGTGTCATGGTGCAAGGCTTAGCCGTGAGAGCTTAGCCATAACTGTTGGTAATCTTAATATTAGCCAAATATCAGCTTTTTCTATTTTGAAAGCCAAAGAATTTTTTACTTCGCTTACACTTTCAGAAAAAGAAAAAATTATTGCACACCAGGTTTTTAAAGAAATCGACAATCGCCTTGGCTTCTTAATCAATGTTGGCCTAGATTACCTTACCATTGACCGGGCAGCAGGTTCTCTTTCCGGCGGTGAAGCACAACGGATTCGCCTAGCCACTCAGATTGGTTCCTCCTTAGTAGGGGTCTTATATATTCTGGATGAACCTAGTATTGGCTTGCATCAAAGAGACAATCACAGGTTAATTAATACTTTAAAAAAGCTTCGTGACTTAGGCAATACTTTGATTGTAGTAGAACATGATGAAGAAATGATCAGAGAAGCAGATCATATAATTGATGTGGGCCCTGGAGCAGGTTCTCATGGGGGAGAGATCGTAGCAACCGGTAATTTAAAGGCAATTATGTCTAACAAGCAATCAATAACCGGAGCTTATCTTTCCGGGAAACAACAGATTCCTGTTCCAAAACTCCGGCGATCAGGAAATGGTAAATATTTAGAAATTAAGGGTGCACAAGAGCATAACTTAAAAAATATCAATGTTTCGATTCCACTAGGTTGTTTCGTTGGTATTACCGGCGTCTCTGGTTCAGGAAAGAGCACCTTAATTAATGAAATCCTCTATCCGGTACTAGCACGGAAACTAAATAATGCTACGCTTCTTAAACCTGGTACTCATCAAGAAGTTAACGGTGTCCAATTTCTGGATAAAGTAATCAATATTGATCAGTCTCCGATCGGACGAACTCCTCGCTCGAATCCTGCTACCTATACCAGCGTCTTTGATGATATCCGGGCTGTCTTTGCTGAAACTCCGGAATCAAAGGTTCGAGGCTATAAACCAGGACGTTTTTCCTTCAATGTTAAAGGTGGCCGTTGTGAGGCTTGTACCGGCGATGGAATCATCAAGATTGAAATGCATTTTCTTCCTGATGTTTATGTACCATGTGAAGTCTGTAAAGGTAAGCGGTATAATCGTGAAACTCTAGAAATTAAATATAGAGGCCAAACCATTGCTGATATTCTTAATATGCAAGTAGAAGAAGCTTTGACTTTTTTTGAAAACCATCCGCGCATCAAAAGGAGACTCCAGACTCTTTATGATGTAGGGTTGGGTTATATTAAGCTTGGCCAGTCTGCTACTACGCTTTCAGGGGGGGAAGCCCAACGCATTAAACTCGCTACTGAACTTGCTAGACGTAGTAATGGCCGGACGATTTATCTTTTAGATGAACCTACTACCGGACTCCATTTTGCTGATGTCCAGAAATTACTAGAGGTTTTAACAAGATTAGTTGATAGTGGTAATACTGTTTTGGTAATCGAGCATAACCTAGATGTGATTAAAACCGCCGATTATCTGATCGATTTAGGACCTGAAGGGGGAGACCGGGGTGGACAAGTTGTCGCAGCAGGAACCCCTGAAGAGCTGGCTGAAAACCCTCATTCTTATACGGGAATCTTTCTGCGACAAGTTTTGGACAATAAACTAAATGCTAAAGAGGCCTGAAAAAATAAAGGTAAATTATGCAATTCCCTCAAAAAATTATGGTTTATTCATCAAGAAACTGGTACCATATCTATAGAGAAAACTTGAGGAGGAAACAATTTTGAATGAAAATGAACTTCTTTTAAGGTACGGTAATAATCCCCACCAAAAGCCAGCCAGAATTTATATGAAAGAAGGAGCCTTACCCCTAAAAGTAATCAATGGCCGCCCCGGGTATATCAATCTCTTAGATGCCTTTAATTCCTGGCAATTAGTAAAGGAACTCCGTGAAGCACTTAAGAAACCTGCTGCCGCCTCCTTTAAGCATGTAAGCCCTGCAGGAGCAGCTATTGGCATCGAGCTGGATGAAACTTTAAAAAAGGCTTATTTTGTTGAAGATATGGAGCTTTCCCCCCTAGCCTGTGCGTATCTCCGTGCCAGGGGAGCAGATCGCGTCTCCTCTTTTGGTGATTGGATTGCTTTAAGCGAGCAAGTCGATCTCCCCACTGCCAGAATTATTGCCAAAGAAGTTTCGGACGGGGTTATCGCTCCTGGTTACCGGCCTGAGGCTTTGGAAGTCTTAAAACAAAAGAAAAAAGGAAATTACGTTATTATTCAGATGGATCCTGAATATGAACCCGAAGAAATGGAAAGCCGCGAAGTTTTCGGGATTACTTTTGAACAAAAACGAAATAATATAAAAATTACCGATCAACTCTTGAAGAATATTGTCACTGAAAAGAAAAACCTACCCGAATCTGCACGTAGAGATCTACTCATCTCCTTAATTACTTTAAAATATACCCAGTCTAATTCGGTCTGTTATGCTCACAGCGGCCAAGCAATTGGCATTGGTGCCGGACAACAATCGAGAATTCTCTGTACCCGTTTGGCAGCAGCAAAAGCAGAAAACTGGTTCCTCCGACAACACCCGGCCGTTCTTGACCTTCGATTTAAAGATAGCCTTACCCGTTCAGAGAAAGATAATGCTATTGACCTCTATTTACGGGATAATTTGAGTAGTGCTGAATTAAGGGTCTGGGAAGAGTCTTTTATTAAGGTGCCTGTCAGATTAAATGCAAAGGAGAAAAGAGCCTGGATCGAGAAGTTTAGTGATACTGCACTGGCTTCTGATGCTTTCTTTCCCTTCCGTGATAATATTGACTGTGCTGCAGAATGTGGCGTTAAATTTATTGCCCAACCCGGTGGTTCTATTAGGGATCAAAATGTAATTAAAGCCTGCAATGATTATGGAATGATCATGGCCTTTACTGAACTGAGGTTGTTTCATCATTAATAAGCAGATGATAAAACCCCGGATTTGCTATAAAGTAGAACCGGGGTTTCTTTTTTTATACCGCCCTTAACATTATTCTTTAACGATTTGCACGGTTCCATTGATTAAGATTAAACACAATATATTAATAGTCATAATTTGGAATTAACACTACATAGTCTTTCATGCCGCCTACCCACGTACAAATTAATGTAAATCAAAGACGGATGAATCGCAACCCTCAGAGACTTTTCCCGTATTGCTCAAATGGGTGCCGTAGGAATTACGCAATTCTCCCGTTTAAACCGTTTTCTGATAAATCCGATAAACTCTATAAAGTTTACCTCCAACTCCCACGACCGAACGGATCGATTCTTTATTCATCTCCGCAATCGTTGATCCCTCACCATAAACATAACCTTTATTTCTTGCCTCTAGCATTAAACGATGGTAAATAGCACTATTGACAGCCTTATTCCTAAATTTAGGTACCACAAACTGTATAAAGACCCGTGCGCCATTAATCTTCCTTTTATACCAAAGATACTTTATAAAGCCAAAGGGAAAAAGTCTACCATCTAGTCTTTTTAAGACCTGATTATAATCAGGTAAAGCCACTACAAAGCCGATTGGTCGGTCCTGAGAACGGGCAATATAAACTAAATCCGAATCCACAAATTTAGCCAGTGTATAGATTTCCGCCCGGATCTCTTCTAAAGATGGAGGCGTTAAATGCCCCCAAGATTCAGGCATGGATAGGTCTAGAATCTCTTTAATATCACTTATTTCCCGTTCTAGATTTTTTTTATCAAACCGGTCAATATGAAAATCAAATTTCTTCATGGCATACGCTACTATCCTGCCATATCTCTCATCATCAAGCTTTTCTACATCTAAATGAAAAGCCAATAGATCCATATTTTTTTCAAATCCACTACTTTCAAAGAATTTTTCATAATAAGGGGGATTATAAGAATTCATCAAGACCGGTGGACCATTAAATCCTTTAATTAAGATCCCCCGATTATCATCACCATTTGTTGGTGAGACTGGTCCAACCACCCTAGTTAACCCTCTCTGTCTTAACCAGGCTATCGCCGCCTCAAACAGTGAGGTGGCAACTTTTTCGTCATTAATCGTCTCAAAGAGACTAATGTAACCTTCCTTCTTTCTTTTTTTTCGATTTAATTTAGTATTAACCCCCACTAAAATCCTACCAACGACTTGATTCTCTGAAAGGGCAAGAAAAAATGTATGTGGGTCTCTAGCTAGCAATGGATTGTTTTTACCCTGTAAGGTCTGGAATAAAGGCCAACGTAACGGAGGAACCCAGTAAGGATCATTTTTATAAATTTCCCATGGTAAATCAATAAAAGCCTTTAATTCTTGCTTCTTCTTTATTTCTTTTATTTGTAACATCTTATTCTCCTACTTAAAAAGTTTAGTAACTACTTTTCTCCTTATTTTGGCATCAATAACCAGGCAACAGCAAAACCAAAATAATTTCCTATGGCGTAGCCCACCAAACCACTGGTTAAGCCAGATATTACCACCTCGCGGTTACTAATTCCTTCGGCAACAGGGCCAATAAAAGCTGGTCCAAAAATACCAGCAGTCGAGGTGATAATCGTGGTATCAACATCAATTTGGAAAATAAATGCCAACAAAAAGTGGATTAATATCGACATTGTCATTACAAAGGCTGTATACATGAAAACCCCAGAACTTGAAGTAAGGATCCCGCTAAAATTAATATTCGTCCCTATCGCTAAAGAAAAGATGAGAATCAGGTATTGTCCGGCTTCATAAGTTCCTTTGATATTCCTAATCTTTTCCATAAATGAGGCCCCGATCCCCAGAGTGGTAATTACCAACATAACAATCGCGACTTCAATCCTACCTACTAATAACAGAGATACCCCTACGCTAATCCCAACAAAAATTACCGATAAAATAAATGCTACCAATAAACTAAACCTTTCCGTTGTTTCACTGGTAGCTGCTAAAGGAGGAGAAAAAACGGGTTTAACAAAAGGAGGAAGAAACCTACAAGCAAGCCATTTTGCCCCTGATATTAAAAATAGAAAATAAATTCCTCCAATAATCGCATCGGAAGTATTTGCTAAAATGAGGGTTTCTTCCCCAACCTTTAAACCCATACCAATTGCCATTAAATTAGGAGTACCGCCAGTATAAACGCCGACTAACATCCCAGACAGTTTCCAATAATTGGGGACAATGTCAGAAAATAAAAAAGCAGCCATAATTGAACTGGCTACCACTCCAATAATTACAAAAGCAAAAGAGATAATCGTTTTTCTCGCTAACCCTAGCCATCTTTGGAAATTTGTGGAGAACAGGATCATCGGAATAGCAAGAGGGATCATCAGTTCGGATAAAGTTAAAGCCAATTTTTTATCCACTGGAAAGCCAGAATTACCTAAAATCATCCCGATAATATAACAAAGAAGAATTGGACTGATAAATTGCAGTTTTTTTGTTTTATCAAGTAACTTCATAAGTAAAAAAGGGGTTATAGTATAAAAGATAATTTGCAAAACTTGCTGAATACTTTCCACAACATCTCCCCATTCCTATTAGCTTTTAACTGAATTTTATAATTTTATCCGATACTCTGTCAAGTTAAAGAGGAGATTGCTCCAAAAATACTATTAAACTTTACAGAATAACCTCTATATCCTATTATGCAATATAAACATACAAATAAATACTTCTTTGGATAGCCTTTTCATGGTATAGTTTTATGGACGCATAGATTCTTTAAATGACTTACATTTATACTATTACAGTTCAAATCCAATAAAAAAGGAGGTTTATTATGATTAAACATCTGCTTTTTGATTTAGATGGAACATTACTACCAATTGATCTCGATTTTTTCTTCCGGGATTATCTATTAACCTTAAGTAATAAATTTGATCAAACTATAAATCAGAAAGAGTTCATGGAAAAATTATTAGCAAGTACAATGGTGATGATAGAAAATAAAGATCAGAACCTAACCAATGAGAAGGTTTTCTGGAATGATTTCCCTATCCGCATTGGCTTTCCCCGTTCAGAGCTGGAACCAATCTTTTTAAGCTTTTATTATAATGAATACCGACAACTCGGTTGTAATCTTCCACCAGCCCCCCGTGTCCGGAAAACACTAGAGTGTACTTTAAAAATGGGCTTCACAATCACCATTGCTACCAATCCCATTTTCCCAGAGTACGCACTTATCGAACGCTTATCCTGGATTAATTGTCATGACCTTCCTTTTCAAATGGTTACTTCTATGGAAAATATGCACTTTTGTAAGCCTAATCCAGAATATTATCAAGAAATAATTGATCTTCTCGGTGTTAAGGAAGAGGAGTGTTTAATGATTGGTAATGATGTCGAAGAAGATCTAATTGCTTCCCTTTTAGGGATCAAAACCTGTTTAGTTACAGATCGATTGATCAGTCGAGGAAAATTTAAGGTTGAACCTGATTATACATGCAGTTTTGCCGAACTTAACCAGATAATTAAAGAATTAAATCTTTAAAAAAGTATTGCATTACAATATCAAATACATACTTCAGTTAATTATGAAATTCCATCATTAAGTAAAGCTTTCATTGTTACCTTGACTTGGGTCATGGCACAATATATAGTGAGTTGCTTATAAAAGGCTATCAATATAATGCGACAAGATAGTTAAATTGAAGGTAAGCCAATTATTTCTCTCGGCTTACCTTATAACTAAAAAACCCAGGTAGCAATAGCAAAGTATATTATTAGGCCTGTAGCATCACAAATAGATGTAATCAATGGGCTACTGGCTACTGCCGGATCTAATCGCATTTTAGTAAGAATAAAAGGCAGAAGCATTCCGATAATATTTGAGAAGATCACAATTGCGACCATTGTTAAACCTACTACTATCCCTACTTCTGGTCCCCCGCGAGCTACACCGAGAAATACCCCAGCAAAACCAAGTACTAAACCTAAAAAAATACCAACAAACAACTCCTTAATTAAAACCTTACCCCAATCTGCCAATTTCACATCCCCTGTAACTAAAGCACGTACTACCATTGTTGCCGATTGTGATCCAGTATTACCACCGGTATCAATAAGCAAAGGGATAAAAAATGCCAAGGCGATAACCGAAGAAAGAACATCTTCATACGCGGCAATCACTCCCGAAGAAATCAGGTTAACAAAGATCAGGCCAAGTAACCAAATAATCCTTTTCCCAAAAAGTGTCCAAATACTAGCATCAATATACGCTTCTTTCATCGGTAAAATAGATGCCGCTTTATGAATATCTTCAGTAACTTCTTCTTCAGCCACACCTAAAACATCATCTACAGTAATAACCCCTACTAACCTTTGGGCCTGATCTACAACTGGTAGAACCAAAAAACCATACTTGTCAAAAAGACGTGCTACTTCCTCCTGATCTAGATCTAGGGGAACAGAGATTACATCTCGCTCCATTACATCTCCTACTATAGTTTCTAAGGGTTTAGTAACCAGAGTACGTAAAGAAACTACCCCAACCAATCTCTGCTCCTGTGCTACTACGTAAATATAATATGCACTCTCAGTTGATGGTGCTTTTTCTCTAAGCAAAACCAACACCTGTTCTAAGGTTTGGTTTTCATAAACCGCGATAAATTCGGTGGCCATTAACCCCCCGGAAGTATCGCTTTCATAGGCTAAAAGTTTTTTTACCTTTTTCCCTTTATCCCCCATTAAAGCAATGAGTGCCCAAGCCTCTGTTTGTGGTAATTCGGCTAAAAGATCAGCCGCTTCATCCGTATACATTTGATTTAAAATCTCTGCCGTCTTCTCTGGTACTAAGTGGCTTAAGATTTCTGCTTCATTATTCAGTTCCATTTCTTGTAGAATTACTGCAGACAAATCACTAGGAAGAGTATCAATAAATCTAATCTGATTCTCTAAAGGTACCTCAATTAAAATTTCAGCCACATCAGCTGGATGCATATCTTCTGCCAGCATAACCAGTTCTTGGGAATAATCTTCCAACAACATTTGTTTTAAGTTAATCTGATCCATTTTCTTCCCCTTTCCGGAACAAACAAAAGAACCCCTTTAAAAGGGGTTCTTGGCTTCCGCGAAAAACGGCATACAAAGCTTAACCTCTTATTATCTTCCTAAATCGAATAAAAGAGGAAAGGAAGCCATAGATTGTCCCTTTAAATTTATTATACACGACCAGGGTATAGAACTACCATCTCCATAAAGGTCAGAATCCATTAACTTCCTCACCTCTCTTTATTATCACCATTTCGTCTCCTTTTATATTTTACTCAAATACTTTTTCCCTGTCAATTGTTGCTAAGTAAAACTTGTTCTTTTTTTATAAATTAAGCCACCCGAAAAACAGGCGGCTTAATTTCTTTCTATAAGAAAATTAACAGTAGTAAATAAAAGTACTACACTTGGATTAAGTTATTAACTTTAAGGTGTGTTTAAAATCGCTTTTAAGTCCTCCTCCGGAGTAGTTGTAGGCGTAAATATTTCTTGTAAAACATTTAAGATCTTTGGACTGATAAAAGCCGACAGACCGGGTTATTTCAATTTATTAAGGCATCGCTATTTAAAAAGCAGGTACAATATCTCCTTGGTAGTTTTTCTGGAGATACTCTCTAATTAAATTGCTATTTAATGCCTTAGCAAGTTTTTGCAAAGCTGGATTATTCCTATCTTCTTCTCTGACCGCCAAAACATTCGCGTAAGGAGACTCACTACCTTCTATAAACAAGGCATCCCTCGTTGGTACTAAATTAGCAGGAAGAGCATAGTTTGTATTAATTACCGCCAAATCTACTTCTGGCAATATCCTTGGCAATTGGGCCGCTTCTAATGGTTTGACCTGCAAGCTCATAGGATTTTTAGCAATATCCAGCTCTGTAGCAGAAAGTCCGGCTCCTTTACGTAGTTCTATAAGTTTAGCCCGCTCAAGCAGCAAAAGAGCCCGTCCGCAATTAGTGGGGTCATTAGGGACCACTACCACTGCTTTTTTTCTTAATTGATCCAATGAATTAATCTTTTTTGAATAAATCCCCATTGGCTCAATATGTACCTTAGCGATGTAGGTAAGACTCAACCTGTGATCTTGAGAAAATTGCTCCAAATAGGGAATGTGTTGAAAGAAATTTGCATCTAATTCGCCTTCTGCTAAAGCCAGATTAGGCTGGACATAGTCTTGAAATTCAATAATCTTCAAATTAATGCCTTCTTTGGCTAAGAGGGGTTTAATCTCTTCCAAGATCGCAGCATGCGGAGTAGGTGATGCCCCTACTTTCAAAGTAGTAGATGCCGAAATTAAAACTTGATTACTAATTATCCCAACCATTAAAAATAGCACCAATAATATCCTTTTCTTATTCATAAATTCGTACCTCCTTAATTAATTATATTTGTTTTATCCAGAATTATGCAGCTTTACCGGTGTTTTAACCGATTTGCTAGCCTCCCACCTAAAGATTGAAGTCCTTGTACTAAAGCTACTAAAATCAGAACTGTAGCAAACATAATATCCCCACGAAACCGCTGATAGCCATAACGAATAGCTAGATCGCCTAACCCGCCGCCACCAACTGCCCCCGCCATAGCAGAATAACTAATAAGGCTAACTGCAACCATTGTTAGGCCTAATACCAATCCGGGGACAGCTTCAGGAATCAATACCTTCGAAATAATCTGCCACGTATTCGCGCCCATTGCTTGGGCCGCCTCAATTACACCCCAATCAACTTCCAGTAGAGCAGATTCCACCACCCTGGCCATAAAAGGAATTGCACTAACTGTCAATGGTACAATTGCTCCGGCAGTACCAATCGAAGTCCCTACAATCAAACGGGTTAAAGGAATAATCGCTACTAGCAGAATAATAAAAGGCAATGACCTTCCCACATTAATAATTATAGAAAGAATCTTATGGAGAGTTTTCAATGGTCTAATATGACGAGGACCAGTAATTACTAACAAGATTCCTAAAGGAATACCAAACAAAGCCGCTAATGCCAGAGAAATTCCCACCATATATAGGGTCTCTCCTAGTGCTTTAATTAGAAGACTCAATAGTTGTGGGTTCCACACCATTCAACACCTCAATCTTTAATCCCTGGTCAGCAAGAAACTGCATTGCTTCTTCTACATTTTTATTCGTACCTGTAAGTTCCACAATCAGTGAACCAAAAGGGTTGTTCTTAATAAAATCCAGGTTAGCATAGATAATATTAACATCCACATCAAATTTACGGATCACAGAAGAAATAACGGGTTCCCCTGCAACATTACCAATAAAAGAAATGCGGACCGTTTTCCCCACCCATCCATGGTTTCGAACGATTACTTTCCGCTCTTTGATTTCAGTCGGGATTTCCGTGTGTAAGATACCCTTCATAAATCTCCGAGCCGTCTTTGTCTGAGGATGAGCGAAAACATCAATAACCGGACCTTTTTCCACAATCTCCCCATTCTCAATCACTGCAACGCGATCACATATTTCTTTAATTACATTCATTTGGTGAGTTATCAGAATAATCGTCAAACCAAAACGTTGATTTACATCTTGCAAAAGTCCTAATATGGATTTAGTTGTCTCAGGATCCAATGCAGAAGTTGCTTCATCACAAAGGAGAACCTCAGGATTATTAGCCAAAGCTCGGGCAATTCCTACCCGTTGCTTCTGACCACCGCTCAATTGAGAAGGATAAACATCTACTTTATCAGAAAGTCCCACCATCTCAATTAATTCTAATACTCTTCTTTGGATTTCTGCCCGTTTTACCCCGGCGATTTCCAAAGGAAAGGCTACATTATCAAAGACCGTCCGGGAAGATAATAGGTTAAAATGCTGGAAGATCATGCCAATCTTTCTTCTAGCTTCCCGAAGTTCTCTCCCCTTTAATCTTGTAATTTCCTTATCTCCAAGCCAAATCTTTCCGGATTGTAGCACTTCCAATTTATTAATGCAACGCACTAGAGTACTCTTTCCGGCACCACTCAATCCAATTATTCCAAAAATCTCCCCCTTATTAACGTCCAGGTTTACTTTGCGTAATGCAACAACCTGGTCTTCCCCATATCCGTAAATCTTTGTGGCATTTTCCAATTTTATCATAATCTTCGGCACTTAATTGAAATACCTCCTTTCCCTAACCTATCCATTATGGATGAACAGAAAATTAACTTATAAATATACAAATATTAAGGATTTACATAATTAGTTAGTTAAGATTCAACCACAATATATTGATAGCCTTTCTGTAAATAAAACACTATATATTGCAATTAAATATCTGCTTGATATAATTATGCAATTCCCTCAGATCTTTATAATATTAAGAACTAAGTTAGAGCTATTTTACCTTAAGTACCTCCTATCTGTCAACAAAATAGGGTTGCCAATACCTTAAGCTTTAAACATTTTACGTTGTATTAAAATTTATGATATGATAGACTAAATAATTAAAGAGCATTTATATAAATTATTTTTTGAAGTTTTTCTGTAAAGGGTGAACTTATTAATGAAAATTGCCATTATCACTGATAGTACTTGTGATCTTCCCTTCGAGGTTATAAATGAATATGAGATCGAGGTTCTTCCTTTTTCTCTACATATTGATGGAAAAGAATATTTGGATGGAATCACTATTAAGACAGAGGAACTTTATCAAGCAATGCGGGAAGGTAAAACACCTAAAACTTCTCAAGTAAGCCCTAGCTTATTAAAAAAATGCTTTATCAACCATGCCAAGCGAGGCGATAACTGTCTTTACATTACTTTTTCTTCCGAGATGTCTGGTACTTTTCAAACCAGTCTTCTAATTGCTCGTGAAGTAAAAAAACTCTATCCCAAATTTGATATTGAAATTATTGATAGTAAAGCCGGTTCCTTGGCTTTAGGTTTAATAGTTTATCAGGCTGCCAGAATGGTTAGAGAAGGTAAAACAAAAAAAGAAATTGTTAATTTTATTATTTACCAAACCTCTCATATGGAACATATTTTTACCGTCGATAATTTAGAGTATCTTCATAAAGGAGGCCGCGTTAGCCGAACGAGCGCGATTATTGGTAATATCCTTAATATAAAACCAATTCTGCATGTGAAACAGGGGCAAATTCTACTTTTAGAAAAAGTCCGGAGAAAAAAGAGAGCTTTAGAAAGATTACTAGAATTAATGGAAACAAGATGCCTTAAAACAAAAGAACAGATCATCGGCATTACCCATGCTGATGATCTAGAAACTGCCCTCCAGTTGAAGGCCATGATCCAAGAAAAGTTAGGTTTCAATAATTTTGTAATTAATTTAATTGGTAGTGTTCTTGGTGCCCATATTGGAATTGGTGGAGTTGGTCTCTTTTTTCTCAATGAAACCACTAACTAAACTAGAATATCTTTTGGTTTTTTGAAAGATAGCAGTTAGTTCAGAGCCAGAACTGCTATCTTTTTGTTTTTGATTTACTCTCCATTTTTCTCCAATATAGAAGGAGTAAACTGAAAACTAATCAATCACTTCCTCATCATCTTCATCATCTGCAATATACTTCCGCATAATTTGAATCAGTTTCTCAGCATATCTTGGATCCTCTGCATAACCCGCTTGTTGTATTCTACGTACATATTCCTCTGGATCATTCGCAACTTCTAAAGCCTGTTCATATCGTTTACTCTCGGATATTAACCGTGCATAATCTTCAATTGATTCTTCGTAATTATTGTAAGCACGGAATTCATGAATCGCTTTTACTGGTCTTCCATTTATATATTCAAGATCATATGCTTTAATACTCCCAGCTGGTCCTTCTCCCTTTATATTAAAAAGGTTATAAGAATTACGGCCTGTATATAGATCGGCAAGAGGTTTTCTTAACCACTCAGTCTCTAGTGCCGCCTGGGCGATTATTGCTTTCCAGGGGATACCAAATACTTCATAAACCATTTTTGCATATGGCCTTAGCATCCTAACAAACTCTTGAGGCCCCATTTTTACTCCTCCTACCTTTAATTTTTTTCCAAGTCTGTTTCACGTGAAGCAAAAAAGTGTACTAAACTAATTACGTTGTTACCTTAATTTGAGGCCATGACAAAATATATAGTCTGTTGCTTACTAAAAAGCTATCAATATATTGCATGATAGTTGAATATTGGAGACAACACAATTAGCCTGTATATCCTATTATATGAATCTCTTTCGCTTAAATTTAAAGGTAATAAGAATAAACTGATAGTCCTCTTGTACAAATTTTAAGGAAATCCATAATTCAATTTTAAAAACTTGACTACAATATATTTAAAGCAAATAAAAAGTTATTTATTGTTGTTAAATACATATTTAAAGAAATCATGCGATTGCTCATTCATAAGTGATACTTCTCTCCCCGTAAAATCTTAAACCCCCTATAGATCTGCTCGACCAATATTAACCTAAATAACTGGTGTGGAAAAGTTAAATTGGAAAACGAAAGAACATCATCTGCTCGCGCCAAAACCTCCGGTACTAATCCGGAAGCACCTCCAATAACTATGAATACCTCTTTTCCTCCCATCTCTCTTTCCCCTAACCATCCGGAAAACTCTTCTGAGGTAATCATTCTTCCTCCCGGATCCAATACTGCCACAAAGGTTTTTTCTTTTAATGCTTTTAATATTCTGTTTCCTTCTTCCTCCTTTGCTTTTAAAAGAGTTTTATCCAAAGGCGAATCAGCCACTTCAACAATTTTTAACTTCACATACGGGGTTAATCTTTTTTTATATTCACTGATCCCTTTACGCAGATATTCTTCTTTAATTTTTCCAACAGCTAGGATGGTAAGATGAAGCATACTTTTTCTTCCCTTCTCAAAAAATAATTATCATATCCCGTAGCATCTTTAAATTACTTACGGTGTAAAAGGGTAAGACACAAGAAATGATTACATCCCATGACTCAGGCTCGTCTTTCTTCGCTAAATTCGAAGCTATTAAACTTTTAAAAAAGCCCACAAATAGTGTGGGCTTAATCTTTTCACTACTGTAGAGGCCCGGCAACAACCTCCACCGTATACCTACGATTACCCCGGTAAATCTCAATCACCAACTTATCTCCAACCTTTAATTCTAGACCGCTGAAATTAGCCCCCTCAGTAATCTGTTGCCCATTAATCGCTACCACTACATCTCCCGCTTTCAAACCAGCCTTCGCAGCAGAGCCAGAAAAAACTCGCGTAATAAGGAAACCTTGATCTACAGGAAGTTTAATTCCAAACCGCTTTTCAATTAATCTTTTATTGAGTCGATCAAAAGGTAAATAGCTAATACCAATTGCTCCCGGACGTCGTAATTCACCTTTAATGATCAGATCAGCTATTTCACGAGCTTTATCTATTGGTATTGAAAATCCTATTCCCTGAGCATCTTCAATAATTGCCGTATTAATCCCTATTACCTTTCCTTCACTATTCAGTAATGGGCCTCCAGAATTTCCCGGATTAATAGAAGCATCAGTCTGAATCAAGTTCCGTAATGCTGTCTTTTCTCCAGTAGCAATGTTTCGCCCTAATGCACTTATGACTCCAACAGTAACCGTATTTTTTAACCCCTCACCTATCGGGTTACCAATTGCAATTGCCATCTGGCCAACACGAAGATTCTCTGAACGACCAAATTCTGCCACCGGGAATTTATCCCCTTCAATCTTCAAAACCGCTAAATCATTATCAGGATCAGCTCCGATTAAAGTTGCTGCGACTTTCCTCCCATCAGATAATACCACTAAAATCTCTTCAGCTTTATCAATTACATGATAATTAGTGAGAATATACCCATCCTCTCGAAAAATTACCCCCGAACCTAAACCCTGAACTGGCCGATAACCAACTAAGCCAAAGAAAAAATCTTTTACCTCAACTAAACTAGTGGTAGTAATCATCACCACACTTGGCCCCACTTTATCAACAACTTGAATCGTTGCCGACTCAAAATCCGTAATTTTCATTAAAGCCGGAGGAGTAGACGGCACTTCTGATTTTGTCTCTTCTTTCTGGGTTGGAGGTGGGACAATTAAAACCTGACCAAGACCGGTATATTTTACGGCTAGTAAAACCAAAAATCCACCCATAAATGCCGCAGCCATCAAAAGAGTAAATAACCCTATTTTATTAGATAACCTTTGCCTTCTAAATTGATCCATCCAATCACCCCCGGAGAAAAATAGCATGAAAGGAATAATTCTTTTGAATTAAAGTTAGGTGCTTAATTGTGGTTAAATAAAATGACTGGGATAATTATGGACTAACCTTAATCAATATTTTCAATTAAGATGATTTGCTCTTCCTGAAACCATTCTTCCAGCAGAGCAAGGAATTTTCCATTTTGTTCACTAGTTAAAAAAGGTACCGGATTCTCTAAAAGAATAGGCGATCTACTCTCTTTATGATGATACTTTGCTAGCGCAAGACGGAAGGACAGGTGTATATTTTCCCTTACCTTTGGCTCAAGTTGCACTTCTAATAGATCACCCTTTTCCCCTTTAACTATAAATTCTAACTTATTTCCTTTAATCTGTGGTCTAATTTTTTTATAATTGCCAGAAGTTAATAACTCCAGTACTTTGCTGGCATCTTGGTAGAGAATAACAAGTGGTTCATCTCCCACTTCTTCCTCTGTTTCCTCAATCATAGCCAAAGTATCTATCATATGCTTCTTTTCTTCCTGTAAATAATCTATAAGCTCTTCAGTACCACTAAAACCAAGCTTATCCTGTAGTTTTTTTATTTCAACCTCAAACTTAATTTTTTTCTGCTTTATCTCTTTTAACTTGTTTGCTTTTGCTTTTACAGTTTCTAAATTTTCCTGTCCCGCTAAAGAAAGTAGTTTATCTAATTGTTGACGCAAGTCCTTCTCTCGTTGTACTGCCGCTTGTAATTTTTCTTGATTTTTCTCATTTTCCGCTTTTTGTACAACCGGATGTTCTAAACGGAGTAAATCATCCTGATATTGAATTAGTAATTCGACTTCTTTTAAATAATCTTCTGGTTTTTTCCCTTTAAGAAGTAATCTAAGGCTTTCTCTAACCCCAGATAGCTCTCCAAGCAACCACTCAATCTTTACCTTCTCTTCTTCAGCTTCTTTCCCACTAAATCTGGAAAAAATGCCCTTCCGCTCCACCGTTATTTCTGTTTCTAGCTTTTGAAGAAGAGCTGTTTTTTCATCTCTGATTTTTATAAGATCAAGCACTTTTCTAATAATCTCTGGTGTATACAAATCTCGATCAAAAGCAGCAATCTTCTTTCTGAGAATCCCAGCTTCCCTTTGGATGATCTTTTTAGCCTCTTGCTCTTCTTTAAGATGCTCCTCATAGAAGCTTCTCTCCAGTGCCGCAGCAGTATGTTCTCTGGTGATTTCTTCAAGAAGATCATTTTGCTCCATTGATAAAAACTTTCCATATTCATGGTATTTTTTTTCTTCTTCATCAAGTTTCTGAATTTCCGATTGGAGAAAATAAATGTTATTAATTAAATTTTCCAGCTGAGCCAGGTTTTTTCCCAATTGGCTTCTTTCTTCATCATCTTCCTCTTTAGTATCAAATTTAAGTTTTTCCCAATAACCATCAAAAATTAGTTGTTGCACATGTTCACGAATAATCGGAGCATGCTGGTTAAGATAGGGAGCACTTTTTTTATAAAGATAAAGGACTTCAAAATCCAGAGGATTCAGTGTACCTATTTCACTATAAAGTAGATCCATAAGTACAGTAGAAGGAAGAGGGAAGAGACGCCTTCCCTCAAATTTAAAAACCTCAAGTGTTTCCTGGGAAAAGTCTCTTCCAATCAGATATTCTCCCTTTTTTGTCTTTATTGACAAGGAAGCAGAATACTTCTCTGCTTTATTAATGGGAGAATATTTTTCTAATTCTTCACGCCGGTGAGGAGGAAAACCAAATAATAATGCGACTATTCCGTCAAGCAAAACGGTTTTCGATTTACCTTTTTTTTTGATTACTTTACCATAAGATTCTTCAAAAAGAAACTCTTGATCGATAAAGGGGCCAAACCCTTTCATTCTAAGAATCTTTATCTGCAAAAAACCTCACCCCGCTTATTTATATTAAGGGGTGCAACCATTACTATTCTCCATCTTCTTCGGCTCTACTAACTACCCTGGCTAAGGCTACCACCCGATCCTCATCATCTAAACGCATAATCTTTACTCCCTGCGTATCCCGGCCCATAGATGGGATACTTTTGACTGTTACTCTGATAATCATCCCACTGGCATTAATCAACATTAACTCATGCTCAGGGTAGACAACTCTTCCGCCAACAATTTTACCATTTTTCTCTGTTAGTTTGAGAGTTTTTATCCCGATTCCGCCACGAGATTGCACCCGATATTGATCAAAAGGAGTTCTTTTACCAAAACCGTTTTCTGTAACAACTAAAAGTTCAGCATCATTTTTAACCACATCCATCGCTACCACTTGATCCCCTGAACGCAAAGTTATTCCTTTTACTCCCCTGGTTGTCCGTCCCTGTGGTCTAATCTCCTCTTCTGAAAACCTAATCGATTGACCTCTTTCAGTAATAATCGTGATTTCCCGTTCGCCATCTGTTAATCTTACAGCAATTAATTCATCACCTTCATCAAGGTTAATCCCTATCAACCCATTTTTCCGATTATTACTATATTGGGATAAATCCGTTTTCTTAACTACACCATTCTGAGTACACATCAACAAATAGAATTCTTCACTAAACTCTTTAACAGGGATAACAGCATTTATCCGCTCTCCGGGATCCAATTGGAGCAAATTAATAATCGCTACCCCCCTGGCTTGCCGAGAGGCCTCTGGAATATCAAACCCTCTTATCTGGTAAACTAGACCTCGATTAGTAAAAAATAATACATAATCATGGGTAGAGGTAATAAAGAGATGCTCAACAAAATCTTCCTCTTTAGTACTAATCCCGGTTATCCCTTTTCCGCCCCGTCTTTGGCTTTTATAAGTAGAAATGGGTAATCGTTTAATATAACCGCTATGCGTAATAGTAACTATTATATCTTCATCGGCTATCAGATCTTCAATCGTTAACTCTTCTTCACTTAGGGCAATCTCGGTTCTTCTTGGGTCAGCATATTTTTCTTTAATTTCAAGGAGTTCTTTTTTTACAATGCCCATGATCTTTGCCGGATCCGACAAAAGATCCCGATAATAAGAAATAACTTTAAGGAGTTCATTATATTCCTCTTCCAGTTTTTCCCGTTGAAGTCCGGTCAGACTCTGGAGTCTCATATCCAAGATCGCCTGAGCCTGTCTTTCAGAAAGACCAAACTTTTCAATCAAACCTTCCTTCGCCGCTTCCACCGTCTGGGAAGAACGAATCAGATTAATAACTTCATCAATATGATCCAGAGCAATCCGTAACCCCTCAACAATATGAGCACGTTCCTCTGCTTTACCCAGATCATACTTTGTCCTTCTAGTTATGACATCTCCCTGATGCTGTAAATAATAGCGAATAACATCATAAAGTCCAAGAATTCGTGGTTCATTATCTACTAAAACTAACATTATTACACCAAAGCTATCCTGTAACTGAGTATGTTTGAATAACTGGTTAAGCAGAACATTAGGATTTGCATCCCGCTTTAATTCAATAACGATCCTCATTCCTGAACGGTCTGATTCATCACGCAGATCAGAAATGCCCTCTATGGTTTTTGCGCGAACCAGTTCAGCTATTTTCTCAATCAGTCTTGCTTTATTGACCTGGTAGGGCAATTCTGTAACAATAATCTGGCTTTTTCCTCCACTTAAGGTCTCGATCCTGGTTCTAGCCCTGACTTTTATGCTTCCTCTCCCAGTGAGATAAGCATCGCGGATTCCCTCCCGGCCTAATATTATTCCTCCTGTTGGAAAATCAGGACCCTTTACCACTTTCATTAGACTCTCAATATCAGTATCTGGATTATCAATCAGTAAAACGGCTCCATCTATTACCTCTCCTAGATTATGAGGAGGAATATTAGTAGCCATTCCTACTGCAATTCCTGATGAGCCATTTACCAGCAAATTAGGAAACCGAGATGGTAAAGCAAGCGGTTCTTCTAAACTTTCATCAAAATTAGGGGTAAAATCCACAGTATTCTTCTCAATATCCGTCAACATCTCCATTGCCAGCTTGGTGAGGCGAACCTCTGTATACCTCATCGCTGCTGGCGGATCGCCATCAACAGATCCAAAGTTTCCATGTCCATCAACAAGGGTGTTACGATATGAAAAGTCCTGTGCCATTCGGACAATTGTATCATAGATTGCAGCATCACCATGGGGATGGTACCTACCCATTACATCACCAACAATACGTGCCGATTTTTTGTATGGTTTATTCGGAGTGGTTCCGGATTCGTACATTCCATAAAGAATCCGCCGGTGAACAGGCTTTAGCCCATCCCGAACATCGGGAAGAGCTCGTCCGACAATTACACTCATCGCATAGCTAAGGTAGGATCGTTTCATTTCATGTTCTATATCTACTGGGATTACTTTCCCATCTATAATTTCTTCCAAATTCTCCCCTCCATTGGCTTAACCTTACTATTTCCTATACATCCAAGTTTACAACTTCTCTTGCATGAGTGAGAATAAAATCCCGCCTGGGTTCTACCTTGTCACCCATCAATGTCGAAAAGATTTCATCAGCAGCAACAGCATCTTCCAGTTTTACTCGGAGTATTGTTCTTGTTTCCGGATTCATAGTGGTATCGGCCAGTTGTTCGGCATTCATCTCTCCTAGACCCTTATATCTTTGAATTACTACGCCCTGCCGGCCGACGCTCTCTAGTAATGTGTTCAATTCCTGGTCAGAGTAGCAATAATGGTGTTTTTTTCCTTTTCTAACCATATAAAGCGGAGGCATTCCAATATATACATGACCCTCTTCTATAAGAGGCCGCATAAAACGGTAAAAAAAGGTTAATAGCAATGTTCTGATATGAGCTCCATCGACATCAGCATCAGTCATGCTAATTATCTTATGATAGCGGAGTTTGGAAAGATCAAATTCCTCTCCAATTCCTGTTCCTAAAGCAGTAATCATCGCCTTAATTTCTTCATTGTTTAATATTTTATCAAGGCGCGCTTTTTCAACATTAAGAATTTTTCCCCGTAAAGGTAAAATTGCTTGAAATCTTCTATCCCTAGCTTGTTTCGCTGAGCCACCTGCCGAATCCCCTTCCACTAGATACAACTCAGATAATTCCGGTTCTTTGAAGGTACAATCGGCAAGTTTTCCAGGCAGAGAAGAGATTTCTAAAGCACTTTTTCTCCTTGTTAATTCCCGGGCTCTCCGTGCAGCATCCCTTGCTCTGGATGCTTGAATACATTTAGCAATTATTTTCCGACCCACAGGGGGATTTTCTTCTAAAAACCTGGAAATGCCTTCATAAACCACAGATTCGGTAATCCCTTTCATCTCACTGTTTCCAAGTTTGGTCTTCGTCTGACCTTCAAATTGAGGAAAACGTAGTTTAACACTGAGAATTGCCGTTAGACCTTCCCGAACATCTTCACCAGATAAGTTACTTTCATTTTCCTTAATAAGATTATTCTTCCGGGCATAATCATTTAAAGATCTAGTTAAAGCCGACCGGAAACCCGAAAGGTGGGTTCCGCCTTCCTGTGTATTAATATTATTAGCGAATGTATAAACATTCTCAGCATATCCATCATTGTACTGAATTGCCGCTTCAATAAGACTAGTTTCAACCTCTTTTTGGATATATATAACCTCTTTATGAACTGGTGTCTTGGTTTTATTTAAATGCTCAACAAAAGAGATGATTCCACCCTCAAAATGAAATGAGAGCTTCTTATCTTCACTTTCATCTTTTAAGTCAATTTTTAACCCACGGTTGAGAAATGCCATTTCTCTTAAACGATGAGCAAGAGTTTCAAAACTAAATTCACAGACCTCAAAAATCTCGGGGTCAGGTTTGAAAGTAACCTTTGTCCCGGTGCTATCGGTTTTTCCAATGGCCTCCACTTTACCTTGGGGTTTTCCTCTTTCATACCTCTGAAAATAAATAGTTTTATCCCTTTTTACCTCCACTTCCAGCCAAGAAGAAAGGGCGTTAACTACCGAAACCCCCACCCCATGTAATCCACCTGATACCTGATAGTGCTCTCCACCAAACTTACCACCAGCATGGAGTTTAGTCATCACTACCTCTAAAGCAGAGATTTTTTCTTTTGGATGAATATCAACAGGGATACCACTACCATTGTCTTCAATCGTTATCGATCCATTTTTTCTTATTGTCACCTTAATTAGATCACAAAAACCGGCAAGTACCTCATCAATACTATTATCTACAACCTCATATACTAAATGATGAAGACCTCTTACACACGTACTCCCAATATACATGCTAGGACGTTTTCTAACTGCCTCCAGGCCTTCTAGTACCTGGATTTGTTCTGCATTATATCCTGCATGTTGTATTTCATTTTTTTCCGGCAAATAAAACACCTCCCCTAGGATTTTACCGGATTACACTGGAATTTGTTTTAACCTTTTTTTTAATGTTAACGAAGAAATTGGTGAAAGAATAATATTTTTATCAGTAAAAATCATTGACTTTGGTTTACCATTAGTTATATCTATTAAATTTTGATTGGGAAAATTTTGTTTACACCAAAACTCCGTAACCTCTATTTTCTCCATGTTTAGAACAATTATTATCTCATCAATTCTAATTACAGTGTTACCACCCAGATGCAAAAACATCTGCATCCCCCTTTATCATCCGGATTTCCACCTTATCTGTTTTTTATGCTTTCATGTCGCTTATAAAAATTCATAAAAACCTGTTTCAGCTCCGGATCTCGAATTTCCTCCATTTTTTCACTTATTTTCGGTGGGATTTGTATATTATTAGCTGTTTTAATCTCCTCTTTTTTAGCAAAATCATAATCTTGAGTGATATCACCGATCATTACTCTAACTGTTCTAATAATTCCTGGTCCTAAATATTTATTGTATTTCTTTATTATCTCCTTTTTAAAAAATGTTAAGTTATAGGCAAGGGTAGGATCCGGAGTTTTAACCCAAAGAGTTCCATTTTTCATCATCACCGCTTCTGTCTTTGTTTTAAGATCATCTCCAATTACTTTTGGCCAATAATAAAGAGCTAACCCTGTTTTAATCCGATTGCTTCTAGACCAGCTTTTAACAAAACCTTGAACTACTTCAGATATAGATTTAACTGTATTAATCAACGATCACTCCACTCTCTACCCAAAGAGATTTAATCGCCGGACGTAAAACCGGGAAATCTATTGCCTCTGTTGTACTAATTATTGTCTGTGTTCCTTCTGTCAAAAGATGCAATAATTCTTTTTTTCTTTTATTATCAAATTCAGAGAAAACATCATCTAAAAGTAGCAGAGGAGGAATTCCGTAAGTAGTCTCTATTAAATCAACCATTGCCATTTTCATAGCAAGAGCTGCGGTTCTTTGTTGTCCCTGTGAACCATAAGTTCGAAGTTCCCATTTTTTGTTTAGTAATAATAATAAATCATCTCGATGAGGGCCTACTAAGGTATAGCCTCTTCTAATCTCCTCTTTTTTTCTTTGAGAAAAAGCTTTTATGAACTCCTCTTTTATTGATTCCATCTTCAGAAACGGTTGTTTTCCTCCGGAAAAACGATATAAACAATTTAATTCTTCTTTAGCACCGCTCATCATTTGATGATACTGGTTAATCCAGGGACTAATTTCTTCCACAGCTTTTAAACGATAATATACAACTAAACTTCCCTCTTCTACCACCTTATTGGTCCAAACCTCTAATTGTGTTAAATCGCCAAATCCAGTTTTCATTCTTTTTAATAAAGAATTTCTTTGATACAAGGCTCGATAAAAATGCCGATATGCTCTTCGATACCCCGGATAAGTCTGGGCTAGATATAAATCAAGATAATCTCGACGGTTTTCCGGTCCTCCTTTTACAATTTGCAGATCATCTGGTGTAAAAATAACTATTCGTACCCGACCAAAAAGATCCTTTTTTTTCTTATAAGCTACTCCATTTACTTTAACTAATAGACGGTTTAAATCCGAGCCAACTTCCAATATTAATGATTCTTCATTGTTTTGAAATTCTCCTTTAAGATAAAACCCGTTTTCCCCTTTTTTTACCAGTTCATTATCACTTTTAGCTCGAAAAGATCTTCCCAGAGTTAAGAAAGAAACTGCTTCTAGAAAATTGGTCTTTCCTTGCCCATTATTTCCATACAAAATATTAATCTGTGGAGATAAAGAGACATCAGCAGAAAGGTAATTACGGAAGTTCCTAATTTTAATCTTCTCGAGATACAAAATTATTTCCTCCCCTAAATACCACAATAACCTCTCCATCAGGCATAACAACTTTGTCTCCAGGGGATATTTTCCTCCCACGTCTATTTTCTATTTTTCCATTAACTTTGATCATCCCATCTTGAGTTAGTGTTTTAGCCTCACCCCCGGTCATTGCTGTTCCAGCCCATTTAAGAAGCTGATCCAACCGGATACTATTCTGCTTTATCTCTATTTCGCGCATGTTTCCTCCATTTAATAATTAAGTCTTAATGGCATTAGCACATATAAATAGTTATTAGAATCCTTTGTTTTCAAAACAGAAGCCTTCATTCCTTCAGAAAGGTTGAATATAACATCATCTACTGCCACAGATCGTAAAAACTCCATAATAAAAACAGCATTAAAACCAATGTCCATAGGGTGCCCATTATAGGAACAAGCTACTTCCTCTGATGACTGACCTAGATCGGGTTCGTAAGAAAAAATTTCTACTTTTCCTTCGGAAAAACTTAATTTTACTGCTCGGTCAATTAGTGAACTTCGTGTTAGTGCACCTAAAAATGATTCTCTGTTCAAAAGAGCTTCCCCTGTATAATCTTCAGGTATAACCTGTTCATACCTAGGAAACTGAGCATTAATTAATCTTGTATAAAAAATAACTCCATTTCCTACTGCATACAACTGCCGATTAAACAATAATAAATCAATCTCTTCATCTGGATCATTCCCGAAAATAGTTGCCATTTCCTTCATAGAGTTTACCGGTACTAAAATATTATTTTCAAAATTACATTTTACTGAAAGATCTTTAAGTACCAAACGATTAATATCAGTCCCTACCAAACGTAAAGATCCAGGTGACAATTCCCATAAAACACTTGAAAGAAAAGGTCTAGAATCATCGGGTGCAGTCGCATAAACTGTTTGTTTAACAGCTTCCCAAAGAAAAGCAGAAGGAAGAGAAAATAAGGAAAAATCTGTATTCATTTCAATTTTATTTTCTCTTAGTAGAGCAATCGTCTTAACATCCTCTGGTAAAGCAGGATACTCTTCAGCCGGTAAAATGTTTAATTGAAAGAATGAATGTGCAGTTTTGATATTAAATGTTTTTCCATCATCATCAATACCCATTTCAATTCTACCTGGTGGTAAATGTCTAATAATATCGTAAAAAGTTTTTCCGGAAACAACAACACGTCCTGGAGTAATAATAGTTACTTCAGGAATATTAACCTCTATACCTTTCTCAAGATCACTTCCAAAACAGAATAAAAAATCATCTCTAGTCTCTAGTAGTAAACCACTAAGTATTGGTAAGGTGCTTTTTGTAGGAATAGCCCGAACTGCGATTTGCAAAGATCTAGCTAACTCCTCCTGGGAACAGAGTATCTTCACTTTTAAAACCTCCTTTTTTTAGTTTTAACATTAGGAAGATTTACATAATACCTTAAAAATGCTTGACTCTTGACTTTAGAATATTAGTATTCGTTGGTTTTATTTTCAAATCAATCAAACAGGTAATCTCTTAACATTATTAACAGTCTCTAATACTTATATAAAAGATACTATATAGATCAATATAATAGTCGCCGTAATAGTAGTAATGTAAAAACTGTGGATATCTTTTAAAACCCTAATGGAACAAGTATTAGGTCGAAAGAATAGTTTGTGGATTAAATACGTCTTTATTAACATATCCATACAATTCACAGGATGAGTATAAATTGTGAATAACCTATCCACAATTTATACTCAGGTTGTACCCAAGTTAGACACAGAGATGCATTAATAAATTAAGAGTGTTTTTTCTACTTCTTTACTGATTTATTTTTTGTACAAGTTCTCTTATTGTTTGGTTGGTCTTAGGTTCTGAGGTCATAAACTCTTTTACGCGGTTACAGGCGTGGATTACAGTGGTATGATCCTTTCCTCCAAACTCATCACCAATTTTAGGAAGGGAAGCATCAGTCAACTCTCGACATAGATACATAGCAATTTGGCGAGGAAGAGTAATATTTTGAGTACGTCTTTTCGATTTTAAATCATCGGTTGAAATTTGAAAATAATCAGCCACAATTTGCTGAATTAATGGTATCGTAATTTTTTGCGTTTGTTGAGTGGATACAACATCTTTTAATACTTCATTTGCTAGTTCCATAGTTATTTCCTGGTTGGTTAAAGATGCATACGCTATTACTCTAATTAAAGCCCCTTCTAATTCACGAATATTGGAATTAATAAGATCAGCGATATAGGTAATCACATTATTAGGAAGTTTCCATCCTTCAGTAACAGCTTTTTTTCTGAGAATCGCTATTCTTGTTTCTAAGTCTGGAGCTTGTATATCTGTAATTAAACCCCATTCAAATCTTGAACGGAGACGGTCTTCTAAAGTTGGGATATCCCTAGGGGGTCGATCACTAGAGATTACAATCTGTTTGCTAGCTTCGTGTAAAGCATTAAAAGTATGGAAAAATTCTTCTTGGGTACTTTCTTTACCGGCAAGAAACTGAATATCATCAATAAGTAACAGATCAACTGTACGGTATTTACCTCTAAAACTAGGAGTTGTATTATTACGGATGGCATTAATTAATTCATTGGTAAATTTCTCCGAAGAAACATAGACTACTTTAAAGTGTGGACTATGTTGAACAACAAAATGTCCGATCGCTTGCATTAAATGGGTTTTTCCCAGACCAACACCACCATATATAAATAAAGGATTATAGGCATGAGCCGGAGATTCTGCTACTGCTAATGATGCAGCATGGGCAAAACGGTTACTTTCACCAACAACGAAAGATTCAAAAGTATACTTTGGATTAAGATTAAGATTTTGATTTACTTCGTCAACACCAAGGTTATTTATTTGAGGAGTAAAGGAAGGCTGTTCCTGTGAAGAATTATTATTAATAATAATAAATTTTAAGTTTACCTCTAAGGCAAGATATTCTTTTAGGGTTGAGAGAATAAGTGAAGCATATCGGCTTTCCAATAGATCCCTGGCGAATTCATTAGGAACTTCAATAAATAAAGTGTTATTCTCTATCTTAAGTGGCTTTGTTGGCTTAAGCCATGTTTCATAACTTGGCTTTGTCATTTGAGGTTCGACATCTTTTTGAACCTTTTCCCAAATTACCTCTAGTTCCTCGATGTTCATTTACTTTCCACCTTTCAAACAGTTTAAAAAGAAAAAAATAAAATAGAAACAGAAATTAATATTACAAAAAGTAAATCTATTTGCAAAATAACAATTCACATTCTGTGAATAAGTTGTGGATAACTTGAGGATAAAAAAGAAGAAATAAAGAATCATCACGATTTGAGTTGTTTTTACAAAAAATGCTAAAAAAATAACGGATAGGCTTCATTAAAGGAAAAGCTCGGTTTTAATAGTTATCAACAATATCCACAGTTTTTTCCGATAAATTGTGGATAATTCATAACGCGAAGTCTATAATACCAGATTCTTTCTTATTTGACAATTCCACTTTTACGCCGTAAATATTGAAAAAACTAGAATAAGGTAATACTTTACTTCCGAAATCCACCGAAATGATAGAAATGTGGATAACTTTTCAGAAGAAATATTGACAACCGATTAAGGGCTAATTATAATAAACTAGAATGTAAGTAGCCCGAAGCGAGGTGATAATAGTGAAAAGAACATTTCAACCTAAAAAAACGAAGAGGAACAGAAAGATTGGTTTTCTAGTAAGAATGTCCACCCGTAGTGGGCGGAAGACGATTAATAGGCGGCGAGCAAAAGGAAGAAAGAGTTTAACTTCTTAAAATGAAAAAGATTGATACCTTAAAAAAAAGCTGGGAATTCCAGGAAATATTTTCCAAAGGGCATTCCCATCTTAATAAATATTTTGTGCTTTATGTATTACCATTACCACCTGAAAAGAAAGATCAGCTTAAGGTGGGTTTTTGTGTTGGTAAAAAATTAGGGCATGCTGTTCAGCGTAATAAGATTAGAAGACGGATTAAAAACGTTTTCTTATCTTTTGAGCATGAGGTTTTAAGAGGGTTCGCCATTATTATTATTGCCCGTGGGAAAGCACGAGAGGTAGATTTTTCTATGCTCTTCACTGCACTAAAAGAAGTTTTTGTTAAAGCTAAAATAGTTAAATGAAAAGACTAATTATTGGTTTAATCCATTTCTACCAGAAATATTTTTCCCCGCTAAAACCAACAATATATAGATGCTGTTATTATCCAAGTTGTTCTCAGTATACTTTAGAAGCTGTGGAAAGATTTGGTTTAAAAGGTATTGTTTTGGGTGTAAAAAGGGTGCTTTCTTGCCATCCTTGGAGTGCAGGCGGGTATGAACCTGTTCCAAAACAATGGCCTGGATGGGGAAAGATTATGCACTGAAAAAAGGGGCTAAGCCCCTTTTTTTATAGAAGATAATATTTTATGGAACTTGTGAAAAAATACGGAAGAGGAATTTTATAGATTACAGAGAATAAGTCTTTAATATTTTAAGGATAAAAAATAGTGATGTAAATATTTTTGCAAAAAGTTTAAAAATCCTTTTGAAAGGTGTGGAGTAAAAGCTAATGATCAATGCCTTATCCGGGATGATGGCCAATGTTTTAAAGTTTTTTTATAATACTTTGGGAGTTGGATGGGGACTAGCAATAATTTTATTAACAGTTTTAGTTAAAACCATTCTTTTCCCTTTCACCCTTAGCCAAATCCGTTCAATGGAAGGGATGAAAAAAGTACAGCCTTTAATAAAGGAAATCCAGGAGAAATATAAGAAAAACCCTGAAGAACAGCAGCGGAAAATGATGGAAATATACCAAAAAAACAAAGTTAATCCATTAGGGGGATGTTTACCATTACTTTTGCAGCTACCGTTTTTATGGGCGCTTTTTGGTCTTTTAAATAATCCTGGAAAATTTGATATTGATTTTACCAATGCGATATTTCTAACAATGGATCTTACTAGAAACAAGTATTTAGTTTTGGGAATTATATCCGGGATTACTTCATTTCTTCAGCAAAAAATGACTGCTGTTGATAATAATGATCCTTCACAATCAACTTTTATGTATTTTATGCCGATCTTTTTTGGTTATATAACTTATACGCTAAAAGCAGGGGTTGGACTTTATTGGGTTGCCAGTACAATACTTGGTATTCTACAACAGTGGGCGATCACTACATTTTTTATTCGCCAAGATCCTACAGTTACGGAAGTTGAGAATGGAAAGGGAAACGAGTAAAAATCATCTGTACCTTAAATCAATGATTATTAAAATAAGCAGTACTCTGGAAGGCTTCTAAAAGGAGGTTTTACTAGTGAAATCGGTTGAAGTAGTGGCCAAGACCAGAGAAGAAGCCCTTGAAACTGCTCTCAAGGAACTTAATGTGGATGAGAGCCAAGTTAAGGTAGAAGTCTTGGAAGAATCATCAAGTAAAGGTTTGTTAAGCTTTTTAAATGTAAGTAAAATTAAGTTGCGTGTTTCCATTAAAGAAGATATTACAGAAAAGGCCACAAGATTTTTACGAGAGATCCTTGTTTGCATGGGAATTCCTGCTCAAGTGGAAGTCTTTAAACGCCCAGGATATATAAATCTTAATATTAATGGAGATAATATGGGAAGATTGATCGGACGCCATGGTAAAACTTTAAATGCATTGCAGTATTTAGTAAACATTGCTGTTCATAAAGATAATGAGGAATCAGAAAGAATTATTATTGATGCTGCCGGATACCGAAGAAGAAGAGAGGAAAACCTCGAGCGGCTAGCTCTTTCTATTGCTGACCGGGTAAAAAGAAAAGGTAGGAAAGAATTTCTTTATCCGATGCCTCCCCAAGAAAGAAGAATTGTCCATTTAATATTACAAGATTACAATGGGGTTATTACCTACAGTGAAGGAGAAGACCCGCGCCGACGGGTCGTTATCTCTCCAGAGAAGTAGTTGTGAATAGAAGACAAAACGTGCCTGGTGGCACGTATTGTTTTTAGAGGGTGAATCATAAAGAATATTTTGTAGGGTGTAAAAAATGAAAAATACCGATACAATAACTGCCATCTCTACTCCGCAGGGTGAAGGTGGGATTGGGATTATCCGCATAAGTGGGGAAGAGGCGATCAATATTGGCAACCAGATTCTCCGTCATCTTTCTGGAAAGAAAATTACAACCTGGCCGGAAAGACAGGTCCGTTTAGGATTAGCAGTTTTCCCAGATGGGAGTGTAATTGATGAAGTAATATATTTTCTCTTTAAGAACAACCGGAGTTATACAGGTGAGGATGTACTGGAAATTCAAGGCCACGGAGGAATACAGAATCTTAAAAAAATACTAAATTCTACCCTTAAGGCGGGTGCTCGTTTGGCAGAACCAGGTGAATTTACAAAACGGGCTTATTTGAACGGGCGTATAGATTTGGCTCAAGCGGAAGCTGTAATCGATTTAATAAGGTCACGTACAGATTTAGCTCATAAAGCTGCTTTAACACAGTTAAGAGGAGATTTGTCTACTGTAATTAAAGAGCAAGAAAAGAAGCTAATGGAAATTTTAGTGCCACTTGAGGCTGCCTTAGATTTCCCCGAGGATGAAATTCCGGATCTTCAACGTGAAGAAGCATTGAAAATTGTTGAAGGTGCTATTTATAAAATTAATGAATTACTGGAAAATGCGGATCAAGGAATGATTCTTCGTGATTCGGCTACTGTGGTTTTGGCCGGCCGGCCAAATGTTGGTAAATCAAGTTTACTAAATAGCCTTCTTGGGGAAGAGAGAGCGATTGTGACACCTATTCCCGGAACAACAAGGGATTTTGTTTCTGAAGCTATTGATCTAAATGGTGTTCCTGTCCGCCTAATCGATACAGCAGGAATAAGGGAGATCGAAGATCTCATAGAAAAAGCCGGAGTAGAGCGAGCTTGGGAGATAATCAAGCAGGCTGATTTAATCCTAGTAATATTTGATTCAGCATTGGGGATTACGCCGGAAGATTATCAAATGATCGATAAAATTAAAGAAAGAGATCTGGTTATAATTCTTAATAAAACTGACTTGCCAGCTCAAATTTCCCTTAAGGAAATAAAAAAGGAATTTCCTCAGAAAAACATTTTATCAGTCTCTGCCCTTACTGGAGCAGGGATAAGAGAGTTAAAAAGTTTTATTAGAGAGAAATTAATCGGTACCAATATTTCTGAAGAACATCCTTTTTTGGTTACAAGATTGCGCCATAAAGAGGCTTTGGAAGAAGCCTGTAATTATTTACGCTTTACAGCGGAAGGAATTACCAGTCATTTAAGTGAGGATTTAATTGCTGTAGACTTACGGGCTGCTTTGGAGGCATTAGGTCAAATTACCGGACGATCTGTTTCCGAAGAAGTAATAAGTCGAATATTTGCACAATTTTGTATTGGGAAATAGGGTGAAGCTTATGAAAAAATTTTATGATGTAGCAGTAATTGGTGCGGGCCATGCTGGTTGTGAGGCGGCAAATGCCGTTTCTAAAATGGGGTTTGACACTTTATTACTGACACTCAATTTCAATAATATTGCTTTTATGCCTTGTAATCCGTCTGTAGGGGGACCGGGCAAAGGAAATTTAGTTAGAGAAGTTGATGCTCTCGGAGGTTTAATTGGAAGGATTACTGACCTTGCTCATTTACAGATGCGGGCATTAAATACGCAGAAAGGGCCAGCGGTAAGAGCATTTCGTGCTCAAGCAGATAAACACTTGTATCAGCAATTTATGCGGAATTATATAGAAAAGCAACCCTTAATAACCATTAAGCAAGGAAAAGTATCATCTATAAAAAGAATAAAGGATCATTGGTGTTTAACCCTAAATACTGGGGTCTGTTATGAAGTTTCGGCTGTGATTATTGCTACCGGGACTTTTCTTCGGGGGAAGATTCATATTGGTTTATTTTCTTACTCATCTGGACCACAAGGGCAACACCCTTCTATTTCACTCGCAGAAAGCCTGGAAGCTCAGGGAGTGAGATTTAAACGTTTTAAAACAGGGACTTCGGCTAGGGTAAGAAAACGATCTTTAGATTTTTCCAAAATGATTGAGCAACCGGGTGACTGGTTACCACATGGATTTTCTTATTGGTTACCTTGGGAACCTAGAGAACCTGTCTCCTGCTGGCTTACATATACTAATGAAAAGACCCATGAGATTATCCGAAACAACCTGGATGTTGCACCAATGTATTGTGGAGAGATAAAAGGGATCGGTACTCGGTACTGCCCGGCTATTGAAGGTAAGGTGGTCAATTTTCCGCATAAAGATAAACATCAGGTATTTATTGAACCTGAGGGTCTAAATACCGATGAAATGTACATTGCCGGTCTTTCCAGCAGTCTGCCTGAAGAGATACAGGATCAGTTTATGCGGACAGTACCGGGATTAGAGAACGTAGAAATTGTCCGTCCTGGTTATGCCATTGAGTATGATGTTATTTCTCCGGATCAATTATTGACTTCTCTTCAAATACGAGATTGGCCAGGAATATTTTGTGCCGGTCAGATCAACGGAACATCAGGTTATGAAGAGGCTGCTGCTCAAGGTATAATAGCTGGGATAAATGCGGGCTTACATTTACGTGGCGAAGAGCCTTTTGTATTAAAGCGAAATGAGGCTTATATTGGCGTATTGATCGATGATTTAATTACTAAAGAAAATAATGAGCCTTATCGAGTAATGACCTCTCGGGCTGAATTCCGTCTTTCTTTAAGGCAGGAAAATGCAGATCTTAGATTGACTGATTATGGTTATAAATTTAACCTCATCTCTGAATCAGATTATCAGTCTTTCAGAAAAAAGAGAGAGAGAATTCAAGAAAAACTCCAATTTTTAGAAGAAAGCTATCTTTCACCAGGTTCTGAGGAGGCTGAAATTATACAGGCAAAAACCGGGCTTGAAATTCAACAAACAAAAAACCTAAAACAGTTATTAAAAAGACCGGAAATTAACTATGCAATAATTAGGAAAGCCTTTAATAAAAATGAAGATGAACTAACTAATGAGGATGAAGTAATAGAAAACCTAATAAAGTATGAAGGCTATTTAGAAAGAGAAGCCAAAATGGCAGAACGCCTACAGAAAACAGAAGGCAAAAAAATACCAGTAGATTTTGATTATTCGCGGGTACCAAATCTTTCTTTTGAAGCTAGAGAGAAACTAATGAAATACCGTCCAGAAACCTTTGGGCAAGCCGGACGCATTAGTGGGATCAGTCCTGCTGATTTAAGCGCTTTGTTAATTTGGATGACAAGGAGTAGAAAGAAATGAACTCCAAATATCAGATACTCCGGGAACATCTAAGTTTTTTCTCTTCTTTACAACAAGAGTCTTTAGAAAAAATATATTTTTTTCTTGAAATTGTTTTAGAAGCAAACAAGCAAACAAATTTGACTTCCATTACTGACTGGGAAGAGGCAGTTATTAAACACCTTTTTGATTCTCTAGCGATACTGAAGACCAACTGGTGTAAAGACAGAGCAATAGTATTAGATATTGGTTCCGGAGCAGGTTTCCCGGGGATTCCATTAGCCATAGCTTATCCGGAAAAAGAGATTCATTTATTAGAATCTATTAAGAAAAAAACAGAGTTTTTAATAGCAGCTAAAAAACACCTCGAACTGGATAACCTTGTTATTCATAAAGAAAGAGCGGAAGTTTTAGCTCGCAAGCCAGAATATAGAGAAAAGTATCCTTTGGTAATAGCACGTGCTGTTGCAGAACTGCCAATCATTCTAGAACTTGCGGTACCTTTCTGCTCCCAGAACAAGGGATTATTTGCAGCTTATAAAGGACCACAATACAAAGAAGAGATCGAAAGATCTAAAACCGCCCAAAAACTATTAGGGGTAGAATACTCAAATGATTACCACTATGAGCTTCCGTTAAATTTAGGTGAAAGAAGATTGTTAAGCTTTATTAAAACACAAGCCACATCTAACAAATACCCTCGCAGGACAGGAATCCCAGCAAAACGTCCGCTAATTTAAAATTTGTTTCACGTGAAACATTAAATTGTGACATTGTGTTTTTTAAAAAACCAACATTTAGCTTCTAGTGTTGGTTTTTTTATTATAAAGACATTAGTTAACAAATTATTACTAGTCACTCGGTCATTTGATAAATAATAGCCTTCTTCGGCTAAGTAAAAATAAGCTGGTGAGGTGACAAGTTAATCTTTACCCACAGCATTATGAAGTAATTCTAATAAAGACGGATGAATCGACACTCTGCGGAGTATTTTCTAGGTAGTCGCCCACCCCAGCTTTGCTGGGGCAAGCGATAGGATGAAAATACAATTTAAGTTATAATTTCCGCCAGGTCAGAAGTTGTTTCTTGGTTCACGTGAATTTCTTCAAGCATTCTAAAGTTCAGCTCCGGCTGAAATCGGATTGTTATTCTCACCAGCTACCTTTTATATTGCGAAGCGATTAAATATTTAAGCCAGGAGAATTGACAAAAAATAACGCTTAATAGTTAATAACGAATGAAGCAGCTCGCTATCTCTCTATTGATCGGACAAATTGCTGACTTTACTTTACCAAGAATACTAATGATCGAAATAATTATTTTAAGGCTAAAATAATAGTTTAGAATTTTTTATATCTGTGATGCTATTTTCTTATCAACTAAATTAAAGCTCTGCTTGGTGGAAGGACGCTTTTTAAATAAATTGATTTAACTTTGATTCAGGAAAACTAATTACTTATTTAAAAAGGCAGGAAGTTTAATCCTGACTCGCGAAGTTATTTAAAGCTTTTTTTCATGTTTAAAAAATAAGGAGGGAAGGAAACATGGGAAAGGTTTTTGCGATAACGAACCAGAAAGGCGGTGTGGGAAAAACCACAACAGCGGTTAATTTGGGAGCTTGTTTGGCTATTTTAGGCCGAAAAGTTTTAGTTTTAGATAATGATCCCCAAGGAAATGCAACTAGCGGACTGGGGTTAAGAAAAAATGAGATTAAAAAATGCATTTATGATGTTTTGATTAGTGAAATACCTATTCAAGAGGTAATTACATCTACACAGATTCCTAATCTGTCGGCAGTTCCGGCTACAATTAGACTAGCAGGCGCAGAAGCTGAGCTAGTTGGGATGATGGCAAGAGACCAACGTTTACGTAGATCTATAGAACCGGTAAGAAATGAGTATGATTACATATTAATTGATTGTCCACCTTCGCTAGGTAATTTAACTCTTAATGCTTTGGCAGCAGCTGATGCGGTTGTTGTTCCAATTCAATGTGAGTACTATGCTTTAGAAGGTTTAAGCCAATTAATGAAAACCCTGCAACTAGTTCAAAAATACTCAAACCCCTTACTTGATATCCAAGGAGTAGTACTAACAATGTACGATAATCGTACCAATCTTTCACAGCAGGTAGCTGAGGAAGTTCGGAAATATTTCCAGAAGAAGGTATACTCTTCTGTTATTCCACGGAACATTAAATTAAGTGAGGCGCCTAGCCATGGGTTGCCAATTAATTTATATGATGAAAAATCAAAGGGGGCGGAAGCTTATATTGATTTAGCCAAGGAAGTGATTGCTAGTGAATAAGACACGTGCATTAGGAAAAGGGCTGGGAGCCTTGATTCCGCAACTACAGGAAGAGGAAATAAAAAACACTCAAGAAGTACCGGTAGCAGAGATTGAGATTAACCCTTTTCAACCGCGGAGAACTTTTGAACCAGAGAGTCTCAAAGAGTTATCTGAGTCTATTAAAATACATGGAGTAATACAACCCTTACTGGTCAGGAGAATAAATGAAGGGTACCAGTTAATAGCTGGTGAGCGTCGTTTACGGGCCTCGAAACTAGCTGGATTATGGACAGTTCCTGTTGTAGTCAAAGATTTAGACGACAAAGCGGTAATGGAGATTGCTTTAGTCGAAAACTTGCAAAGAGAAGATTTAAATCCAATTGAAGAAGCAGAAGCGTATCAACGATTAATAGAAGAATTTAATTTAACACAGGAAGAAGTGGCAAAAACAGTAGGAAAAAGCCGTTCTGCTATAACCAATACCTTACGTTTGTTAAACCTACCTCAAGAGATTCAGCAGTTAGTAACAGATGGGGAAATATCAATGGGACATGCAAGGGCGCTTTTGGCACTAGATTCAGAAGAAAAGCAAAAGGAGATCTGTGAAAAACTAATTAAGGAGAAACTTTCAGTTAGAGAAACTGAGGAAATAATCCGTTTAATGAATTCTGATGTTTCACGTGAAACATCAGAAGAATCTAAAGGAGAAGTTGTTCAATCAAAGTCGCGTAATATCGATCCAAACCTACTAGCAATTGAAGATGATATTAAGCGTTTGTTTGGAACTAAGGTGAGGATAAAAGGTAGCGGAGAACGGGGTAAAATAGAAATAGAATTTTATTCTCAGGAAGAACTGGAAAGAATAACCGAGATCTTATTAAACTTATAGCAGAGAATATTGCCAACTAATCCTTTAAGGAGGAAAAAATTTGAATAATTCCTGGTTATCTTTACTTTATGATGTAAAAACAGGAAAAGTGGCACCGGAAGAAGCTCTAAATCAATTTGAGGATCTGCCTTATGAGGATTTGGGTTTCGCTAAACTGGATCATCATCGTCGCCTCCGCCAAGGTGCAGCAGAGGTAATCTATTGTCCAGGGAAAACAGGAGACCAGATAGTAGAGATTTTTAAATGCTTAGCTGAAAAAGGTGGTAATATTTTAGCAACTAGAGCAGATGAAGAAATTTACGAACAAGTAAAAAAAGTTTTCCCAGAAGCTAATTATTATAGAATTCCCCGGTTAATCATTCTTTACCAGGATAAAAAGAAACCCATTGGTCAGGTAGCAGTTGTAACAGCTGGGACTGCCGACCAGGCAGTTGCTGAAGAGGCTGCTCTTACCTTAGAGGCACTTGGGAGTAAGGTTGAAAGATATTATGATCTGGGAGTTGCAGGAATTCATAGATTATTGAAACACCGGAGACAATTGGAAGAGGCTAATGTTATACTGGTAGTTGCTGGAATGGAAGGGGCTTTAGCAAGTGTAATTGGTGGTTTGGTAACTAAACCGATTATTGCAGTGCCAACTAGTGTAGGGTACGGAGCTAATTTCCAAGGATTAGCACCGCTACTTACAATGTTAAATTCATGTGCTGCAGGAATTGCCGTTGTAAATATTGATAATGGGTTTGGAGCAGGTGTTTTGGCTCACCGGATAAATGCAGGAGTGATAAAGAGATGAGGATCGGCTTTATACAGGGAAATGCAGGAGCAAGTGGTGATATGCTTTTAGGGGCCTTAGTAGATGCGGGGGTTCCCCTACAGGCAATGAACCAGTGTGTTAAGAGTTTGAATTTACCTGATACCAAGATCATAGGAGAAAAAGTAGTCAAAAACGGTGTGTCCGGAACAAAAGTTACAGTAGAGTTTCCCAAAGAAGAAAAGCATCGACATTTGCAAGATATTGAAGAAATAATAAATCAAAGCAACTTATCAGCCAGGGTTAAAAAAGAGTCAATCGAAGTATTTAGATCTTTAGCTAAAGCGGAAGCTAGGGTACATAATTGTTCCGTTAATGATGTTCATTTCCATGAAGTAGGAGCAATCGATGCAATTGTTGATATTGTAGGAACTTGTTATGGTTTAGAATACCTTGGTATAGAACAGATATTTTGTTCGCCTTTAAGAGTAGGATATGGTGAAATTAAGTGTGCACATGGGGTTTTACCCATCCCGGCACCAGCTACAGCAGAGTTGTTAAAAGGAGTTCCTTGTTATGCAGGAGAAATTAGAGGCGAATGGGTAACGCCCACCGGAGCGGCGATCCTTACTACTTTATGTGATGGTTGGACTGAGATGCCATTTATTACCATAAAAGAAATAGGATATGGAGCTGGAACTGCTGATCGGGAGATCCCCAATTTACTTAGATTAATAATTGGTACTGTAAGCAATCTTTTGCAATCTGGAAAAGAAATTGAGGTATTGGAAACAACAATAGATGATTTGAATCCTGAGATTCTTCCTTATTTGGGAGAAAAACTTCTTGAGATTCCTGTTCTGGATTATCAACTAACTTCAGTGTTGATGAAGAAGGGGCGAATCGGTACTAATCTTGCTGTTTTGGTAGAACTGGATAAAGTCGAAAAAGCAATGGAAGTTATATTTCAAGAAACTTCGACATTAGGCTTAAGAAGATCAAAAGTAAAAAGAACTTGTTTAGAGAGAGAAATCTGTACGGTAATAGTTTATGGTGAAAAGATCCGGGTGAAAATTGGATTTTATGATGGAAAAGTGGTTCAGGCTGCACCAGAGTATGAAGATTGTAAATTGGCAGCAAAAAAAACAGGAAAACCGTTAAAAGATATATATGATGAAGCAATAAGAATTTACCGAGATAAACAAGTCAGTAAAGGAAGGAATAAGGACAAATAAGGAATAAAAAAATATATATCATATATACTTGGACAAGAAGGGGCGTTTTTAGAATGGATATATTTGAGTTCTTTACAAATTTAACACCCCAGGGGAAATTGGTTTTTACTATTCTTCTATTTCAAGGGATCTGCCTAATTTTGTTGGCATTTATAGGTATACGACTAAAGAAGCTGATAAAACGTTATCGTCTGTTACTAACAGGGAATACAGAAAAAAATCTTGAAGGTGTCCTGCTTGATTTAGGAGAAAGGATGAATACTGCAGAAAGTAGATTAAATAATATCGATGAAAAACTTCAAAAGATGGGCGAAGAGTCGATGAATTATCTCCAAAGGTGGGCCCTACATCGTTATAAGGCTTTTGCTAATGTTGGGGGAGATCAGAGTTTTTCTTTGGTTTTAATGGATAAAAAAGGCGATGGTGTACTATTAAGCAGTATCTATGGCCGCGATGAATCCCGTACATATGCTAAGTCGATAAAAGGAGGAAAATCGAACTATCCGCTCTCTGATGAAGAACAAGAAGTTCTAACTGGCGCAATTCGTAAAAAATGAAGGAAAAAAAGGAAAAAGATGAAGGATTTTTGAGATAAAAGGAGAAATGTTAGTTTACAAAATTTTTTAAAACAGATAACAGTTCCTTTTAAAAGTATGATATTACATATTTAGAAAAGTGTACGATAATATTAAGGCTTTTGAGCGGTGATTTATTGTGGGTTTTGACATCAAGTACGGATGGCGTAAAATAAAAAAAATTATCCAAAAAAAACGGGGAATGGGATATACTTTTATGTTGGTTCCTAATTCTACTGGAACCACCAGAAGTATTAACATACCTTTTTTTCTGGTAATTCTTTTTATCTTTTTATTTATGGCTAATATATACTTTTTGGTTCGTTATCCTCTACGTCTTACAGAGATTGATGACCTAGATCGTAAGGTTTTTCAGTTGAATGATGTGATTACAAGAAATGATAATGATCTAAAAATAATTGATCCTTCGATTAAAAAAACGGAAGAACTTGAAAAAAAAGTACAGGAACATGGTGACATTAGTAAACAAATTGAAGCCTTATATAAGTCAATCAAGGAGAAAAAAGCGGGAAGGATTTAAGGCTTTTTAAAATACCATCATGGTAAAAAGTTATGAGGAGTCAATTATGAAACAGAAAATCTATGGAAGTCTCCGAAGATATTTCTCTTTACAAAGAAAGAAGTGGAAAAAAGGGTATACTATAATTATGTTCCCTAAAAAGCATGGTATTTCAAGGAACATTTATGTACCCTTTGAAATTATTATTACATTTTTTTGTTTGTTAGGAGCGAATATGTATTTTCTGTTACGTTACCCGCTAAGAATTAATGAAATTATATGTTTGGAGCTGACTATTAATAATTGCAAACAAACTATTGCTAGACAGGAAAAAGAATTAAAAAGGATAGAACCAGCTATTGGGACAACTCATGAAATTGCAGAAACAACAAATAACCATAACCGGATGATTGTAGAATTTGAAGCCAAATATAATGAGGTAAAAGGTAAGAGTCTTAATAAAACGAAGGTTAGCCGTTCCGGTAGTTACCGTTCTTTTCAGCTGCCCCAATACCAACTTTCTAGCGCTGATACAGAATTGACAAAACTAAGTGTGCTTAATGGGAATCTAGATTTTTTAGAAGAAGAATTAAGAAGTTCTGATGATAAACTACAACAACTTTATTCACGTTTCCGTGCTTATGATATAGAATTGGATTATACTCCTACTATTTATCCACTTGTTTATAAAGGTTATATTACTTCATATTTTGGTTATCGGAGAGATCCGGTAACAGGTAGGTTGGGAGTGTTTCATGAAGGGCTTGATATTGCTGCTCGAACCGGGACACCGGTTAGGGCTACTGCAGCAGGGACAGTCAAAACCGCCCGGAGAAATGGAAACTATGGATTATTAGTAGAAATACAACATGGATCATATGGTATTAGTACTAGATATGCCCATAATAGTAAGTTACTTGTTAAAGAGGGACAGAAAGTGAAAAAAGGAGATATCATAGCCTACGTTGGTAGTACCGGAAAAAGTACAGGACCACATTTACACTATGAAGTTCGACTTCACGGGAAACCAGTTAATCCTAAAAACTATCTGCCGTAATTAAGGAGGATTTAGATGCGAAAAAAAGTTGATACATCAGTTGGAAACAGGAAAATTGATACTTTAATTGGTAAAGACTCTAGTTTTATTGGTAATATTGAATCAAAAGGTACTATACGTGTAGATGGAAAATTTGAAGGAGAAATTGCAACCAAAGGGGATCTGGTTATTGGGGAAACTGGTCAGATTCATGGCAAGATAAAAGCTCAAAACATTATTATTGCTGGTAAAGTAAAAGGCGAAGTAGAAGCTACAGATAAACTTGAATTAGTCCCCTCTGGTAATTTACAGGGAGAAGCTAGAATGAATTTACTTGTAGTGGAAGAAGGAGCTGTCTTTCAAGGTAATTGTCAACAGCTTACTAAAGAACAGAAAGAAAAGGGTCGGTTTCTTCAAATCGAAACACCAAAAGAGCAAAAAACAGAAAAAGTACAAAAGTAGTTTAGAACAACCAAAGCCCCTAATCGGGCTTAGTTTTTTCAAAATAAAAAAGCACAGAATATTTTCAGATTATGAGGAGGATTACATAGTTATCTTAAGGCTCAATTTAATTACAAAAGTATTTGATTGTGATTAGAAGATCAATATTGTGTGGCTAAATCTTAAATTAAATAATTATGTAATCCTATAATCTTAAAAAGGAGATTTAAAACGCTAGCAGAGAACATGAATAAAAAGTAATTATATAATGGTGATCAAATGACAGATGTAATTAGAGAATCATGGTTAACAATTAAAAACAACATCAAGAAAAAGCTGAAAAAAGGGTATGTTTTACTAATTGTCCCTAATACCAAAGCTCCGATTAGAAATTTACCTATTCCCTATTTCGTTTTTCTGTCATTTTTTGTTTTATTCAGTATTAATCTTTACTTTCTTATACGTTATCCATTTCGTATTTCAGAGATTATTAAATTAGAATATAAAGTCTATTGTTTACGGGAGGTAATAAGTAAACAAGATAAAGTATTACGAAGGATAGATCCTTGTTTAAGTGTTACGCAAGAACTTGAAAAGAAGTTAAATGAACAAAACCGTTTTTTTGCAGAGATGGAGCAGCAGTATAATGTGGTTCGCAATCGTAAAAATATTAGTATTAAAAAGATAGGTTTGGTTCATCTTCCTCAATACACTTTATCAAGTACAGATCAGGACTTTTCTAAGTTAGGAGTACTTAATAATAATCTAGATTATTTAGAAAAAGAAGTAGAAGCTACTTTTTCCTCCCTAAATAGTCTATTTACCAAATATAAAGCCTATGACCGACAATTAGATTTTACTCCTACAATCTGGCCCCTGGTTCACCAACGTCGAATTTCATCGGGGTATGGTTATCGAAGACATCCGGTATACAAACGGTCGATTAAACATCAAGGATTGGATATTCCTGCCCGTTATGGAACTCCGGTACGTGCTACAGCGGAAGGAAAAATTACAATTGCGGGTTCAAAAGGTGGTTATGGATTATTAGTTGAAATTGATCATGGATATGGTTATAAGACCCGTTATGGGCATAATAGTAGGTTGGTAGTAAAAAAAGGAAGATGGGTAAAGAAAGGACAGATAATTGCCTATGCGGGAAGTACAGGAACAAGTACAGGACCTCACGTTCATTACGAAGTTCGTATAAATAATGTTCCGGTCAACCCAAGGCCATATATGAAATAAAGGGGTGACTTTATTAATGGAGGGAAAAGAGTTTAATGGGAAGATTGAGACAATAATAGGAAAAGAAACTAAATTCTTTGGCTTAATAGAATCAACCGAGAATATTCGTATTGATGGTAAGCATGATGGAGAACTTTCTACCAAAGGTGATTTACTAATTTCGGAAACAGGGGAAGTCCAAGGAAGGTTTAAAGTCAGAAACCTATTAATTGCCGGAGCTGTACAAGGAGAGACCGATATTAATGGCAAACTTAAGATACTTTCTACAGGGAATTTTCGGGGGGAAGCCACGATGTCGATTTTAGAAATTAATGAAGGTGCAGGTTTTCAAGGAAAATGCCAACAAAATAAGGCGAAGTAACATACTACTTTGAAGAATGATTAGAATATTGCCCCTTGGTTAAGAAAATAATAAAAGCCAAGGGGGTGAAAAAATGAAAAAGTATAAGGTAGCAGTAGAATCTGGGCTTTCTCATATTGAAGAAACACTCAAGGATGAAGGATACGATGTGGTTGATGCAGATGAGTTTGGACCAAATGTTGATGCTTTTGTAATTACAGGCTTAGATGAAGACTTAATGGGGATCTCTAGTACCCTTACTGATGGTATTGTCATTGATGCTTCTGGAAGGGACCCGGAAGAGGTGGTATATGAATTGGAAAGGAACCTTCAGAAAAAAGAAAAAAATGAAAGATAATTTTTTACGCCCCAAAAAGGGGCGTATTACATATAGTAAGGGATTGTTCCATAGGAGCGATTAATTATTTTATCGTTAATCTTATAAATATAATAATTAGGGTAGTTTCTTTCAATCTGAGGGAATTGCATAATTGTCTCAAGCACATATTTGGCTACAAGATATAATGTTTATTTTTTATTCGAGGTAATTGTTTTAATTAGACAAATACTAGTGGAGCTATCAATATATTGTGGTTAAATTTGAATAATTTAATTATGCAATTCTTTAAATCAATAAAGGAAGTTTAATGGTACCAAAAATTGGGTCAAAAATCTGGTAAAAAAAGAACATAAAATAAGATAGATAAAAAGGGAATAAGTAAAAAGGTGAAGATAGTGATGTATGAACCATCAAAGACCGGGGCACAAAAACGTTTGGCAGACAAGCTATGGGCTAAGAATATAGTCTTTCTAGAAAATCAGCTACTAGAAGGTTGGGAAGTTGATATTTTTTTGCCTGATTATTATTTAGTAGTAGAAGTGGACGGATTTTACCATCTTAGTGCTATCCAACAGGAGAAAGATATAATAAAAAATAACACATTACAAGCAGCTGGTTATCATGTTTTACGCTTTACAAATACAGAAATATATCAGAATACAAATAAATGCGTAAAAAAGATTAAAGATTTAATAGAGAATCATAAGAAGAAATTAAAAAAGGCGGAACAGGTAGAAACAGAAAAGACTCCGTGGCAGAAGAAATTAGCTAAACTGCGAAAAACACTCCAAGATCAGGAAACAAAAAGCCACGGCTCAAAGCCGTGGCCATAATCTTATTTCAATATAGGGTTACGGGCAGCATTAACTTCATCTAAACGACGTACCGGAGTTGTAAAAGGAGCCTCTTTTAATTTCTCGGGTTCTTCTACAGCCATTCTGGCAAGTTTAAGCATTACAGAAATGAAGGTGTCAACCAGTTTTAAAGTAACGGATTCGGTAGGTTCAATCATTAAAGCTTCTTGAACAATTAGTGGGAAATAAATGGTAGGAGGATGAATCCCAAAATCCATTAAACCTTTTGCAATATCTAGTGTATTTATTTCTGGAGCTTTTTCTTTAACACCGCCAAGGACAAATTCATGCATGCAAAAGCTATCATAAGGAAGATTATAATCTTCCTTTAATTGTGTTTGAAGATAATTAGCAGCAAGTACTGCATCTGAAGAGACCTGTTTAAGACCTTCATTACCTAAACTTAAGATATAAACTAAGGCTTTGATTATTACTGTAAAATGTCCCCAAAAACCTTTTACTTTACCTATGGAATATGGGGCATCATAATCCCACTTGAATCCTTGGGAAGTGGAGACTACACGAGGAACCGGTAAGTACTTAGCTAAGTGTTTTTTAACCCCAACTGGTCCGGCTCCGGGACCGCCTCCGCCATGAGGAGTAGCAAAAGTTTTATGTAGATTTAAGTGGACTAAATCAAAACCCATATCACCTGGTCTTGCCCATCCCAAAATAGCATTTAAATTAGCACCATCATAATAAACTTCTCCGCCAATTTCATGGATCATCCTGGTTATAGTAAGGATATTCCGTTCGAAAAGGCCTAAAGTATTCGGATTGGTTAGCATCATCCCGGCAATGTTTGCTCCAAGATAGGATCTTAAGGTGTCTGGTTCAATAATTCCTTCAGGTGAGGAGGGCACTTTTTGTACTTTAAAGCCAGCTAAAGCAGCACTAGCCGGATTAGTTCCGTGTGCTGAATCAGGAATAAGAATTGTGTCACGATTAGTCTCTCCTCTATCCTCTAAAGCCGCTTTAATAATAAATAACCCCGTTAATTCCCCGTGGGCTCCGGCTGCAGGTTGTAATGTAAATTGGTCCATTCCGGTAATTAAAGAAAAGACTTTTTCCGCATAGTACCACAGACCCAAAGCTCCTTGGATACTTGTTTCATCCTGTAAGGGATGGAGATCTTGAAATCCGGACAAACGTGCGATCTCTTCCGGAAACTTGGGATTATACTTCATTGTACAGGAACCAAGGGGATAGAAGCCCTGATCAACCCCAAAGCTTCTTTGAGATAATTTAGTGAAATACCGGGTGACTTCCATCTCACTTAGTTCAGGAAGGTGGAGAGGGGTATGCCGGAGTAAGGAACTTGGGATTAGTTCATCATCAGCCAGTTCAGGTACGTTTGAAACCGGTGGTAAATAACCTCTTTTACCTGGTAGTGAAGTTTCATTAAGTAATGCCGGTCGACTTTTTTCTTTCATGGTAAACACCCCTCCAATTCTTCACAGAATTTATCCATCTCTTCTTTAGTCCGGAGTTCAGATGTATATAGAAGAAACATTCCAGAATGTTCCGGAGCATATTGTTCTAGGGAGTAACCGGGGAGAAACCCTTTTGCTTTTATTTTTGGTAAAAAACTAGCGAGATTAGTTCCCAAAGTGATAGTAAATTCGTGGAAAAAGGGCTGCTCTAAACCGGCTTTTACTGAAGGGATCCTTGTTAATTGTGAGAAGAGATAATGACTATTTTTCACAGTGGACCAAGCAACTTCTTTTAATCCTTCTGGTCCTAATAAAGAAAGGTAGATGGTAGCCGCTAAGGCACAAAGGGCTTGATTGGAACAAATGTTTGAACTTGCCCTTTCACGGCGGATATGTTGTTCACGGGTTTGAAGTGTCAGAACAAACCCTTCTTTTCCTTCCAGATCAGTAGTCTTTCCCACCAGCCGGCCAGGGATATTTCGGAGAAACTCTTTTTTTGCTGAAAAAAACCCTAAGTAAGGTCCACCAAAGGAAAGCGGTAGGCCGAAAGATTGTGCTTCCCCAACAACTAAATCAGCACCTTGAGTACCCGGGGGTTCCAAAATACCGAGACTAACCGGATCATTAATATAAATAATAGCTAGAGCATTACTTTCATGAATCATTCTGATCAATTCGGTCAGCGAAGAAAGGTTACCAAAAAAATCAGGATTCTGTATAATGACTGCTGCGGTCTGATCATTAAGAGCGGATTCAAGAGATTGTTCTTTATTATCTGCTTTATAAGGTAAAAATCTTAAGTTTATTTTTAAATTATGGGTGTAAGTACGTAAAACCTTTTCTGCTTCAGGATTCAGACCGGATAAGACTATTACTTCAGATTTTTTAGTAAAACGCAGAGCTAAGATTGTGGCTTCTGCTAGAGCAGTGGGACCATCATACATTGAAGCGTTGGTAATATCCATTCCAGTTAAGTTCGATATTAGTGATTGGTATTCAAAAAAGGCCTGGAGTAATCCCTGGTTAATTTCAGGTTGGTAAGGTGTATAGGCTGTATAAAATTCGGATCTGCTTAGCAGATTTCCTAATGCCGATGGAATGGCATGTTCATAAGCACCAGCACCGAGAAAAGAAATAACTTTAGTAACTGGAGTATTCTCTTCTGCCCACTGAGAAAAGATTTTCTTTAATTCAACCTCATTATAGGCAGGTAGTTCAAAGTTTGCTTGGCTACGGATTGCACATGGTATCATTGCAAACAGTTTTTCAATATCACTAATGCCAATCGCCTTTTCCATTTGTTTACGCTCGCTTGTGGTTAACGGAAGATAAGGATGGTTCATTAACCTCACCTCTTTCTTTGATAAAATGGAAGCGAAGCAACCTCTGCGGTATGGTGTTCACCCCGGAGTAGAATGGATATTTTACTACCGACCGGAGGAACCGGATTGACAAGTGCCATCCCGATTCCTCGCTGTAAAACAGGGGAAAATGTACCGGAAGTGATCTTACCAATCAGTTTATCTTCCCAGTATACTTGATAATCAATACGAGGAATTGCACCCCGGCCAGAAACTAGGCCAATTCGTTTAGGGGTAAGCGGATCCTCCTTCTCAGCAAGTAAAGAGGCCCTGCCTAAAAACTCCGGGTTCTCCCAATCAATAAATTTGTCCAAACTAGCTTGAACTGGAGAAATTTGTGGAGAAAGCTCTTGGCCATAAAGGGGTAACCCAGCTTCCTGTCGTAATAGATCGCGGGCTCCTAATCCGGCTGGAAGTAAACCGTAATCCTGGCCAGCTTCCATCAATACTTCCCAAAGGTGTTCTGCACTTTCGGGTGGTAAATATATTTCAAAGCCATCTTCTCCAGTATATCCGGTTCTTGAAATGACCAGGTTCTGCCCTTTCCAGGTTAAACTTTGGAAACGAAAAGGTTTTATACTTAAAGTATTTGGTGCTAGGACTTTTTCCATAATTGAGTTGGCTGACGGACCTTGAAGTGCTAATAGAGCAAAGTCGTGGGAACGGTCAGCAATTTTAATGGTTGATTCTAGGGAACTCTTTTTAAGGTAATTAAGTACGGTTGCTGTATTAATTGCATTAACAACTAGGAAAAAAAGTTCATCCGAGTGTTTATAAATTAAAAAGTCATCAATAGTACCTCCATCAGGAAAACACATAAGGGTATAAATCGCCCGACCTGGACGGGCTTTCCTTATATTATTAGTAACCATTTTAGTAAGAAAGTCACATGCACCTGGGCCCGACACTTCAATTTCACCCATATGGGAGACATCAAAAAGACCTGCATTATTCCGTACAGCTTTTGCTTCTTGGAGAATACCAGAAAATTGTAGGGGCAAATACCATCCGGCAAAAGAAGTAAAGCGAGCCCCGTATTTTTCACAGATGTTAAATAAAGGGGTTGTTATTAAGCGATCATTTGTTTCCAATTTATTTCTCCTTTCGAATTTATTCTTTTGAAAAACTGGATGATTCATACATCCCAAGGCTTTTCCCTAGTTGCTGGTTGTTTGTTTTAATAAAGAGTTATTTGTGTTCGGAGTCTATAGAGGGTGGAACTTCAAAATTGATAAATCCTTTGTCATCTACGATTTCAATAACTGTCCCAAAAGGCTCTGACAAAGCCTGGAGCTCATGGAGAACTCTTTGTGATTCCTCTCCTGATAAAGGTTGTGGTTGAAAATTGACTAGATAATTATTGATATTGATTGGATAAAAAGAAGCTGTTTTCAGACCAGATTTTCCTAATTCTACTTGGAGAAGGAAAGCATCCTGGACTCTTTTACTTCTTGAAGCAAAAATAAAATTCCCCAGACTATAAACAATCAAACCATGTTTATAAACTTCTACCCCCTGAATCACATGGGGGTGGTGTCCGATGACCAGATGGGCACCGGAGTCAATACAGAGTTTTGCAAAATAAGATTGGTATGGTTTGCGGGTTTTTAATAATTCGGAGCTCCAGTGAAAAGAGACAAAAACGAGATCCGCGATCTTTCGGGCTTTTTTCACATCTTCAATGATATGGCGATCAATCCCACGGGCGGTTCCAGGTTTGTTTGCTCCAGCAGTAAATTCCAAAGGATATGTACAATTATAAGCTAATAAAGCAACTTTTAAACCATTTTTCTCAATTAGAGCTGGTTTACGGGCTTGCACAAGATTAGTACCCGCTCCAGCGTGTTGGATACCATTTTCGTCAAGAACGGCAATCGTTTCTGCAAGTGCTTCCGGTCCGTAATCCATTATATGATTATTAGCAAGCGAAACAATATTGATGCCTCCTTCCTTTAAACATTTGACCACTTTAGGATTGGAGCGGAAACAGAAGGCCTTTTCTACATAGACCTCTCCTTTCTGAGAGAGGGACCCTTCAAGATTTCCGAAAAACAGATCATTTTGATTACAAAATTCTCGGAGGAAGATAAAAGGGTAAGTAGAATCTTTTAAGATAAGAGGTTCAAGTGCTCCCCCTAAATAGATATCACCGGAGAAAGCAGCAGTGATTTGTGGTTCGGAATTACTTAAAGCAGGACTGGCCAGTAAAGCTGATATCAAAATGTATGTAAGAAAAGAACATAAAAGTAAGAGGAAACGGTGTTTCATATATATACCTCCAAAAAATAAACACTTTTATCTTTATTATACCGTTTTGGGGAAAAAAAAGAAATTGAAAATAATACTCTGCAAATCTCAAAGAATATTCTTTATATTAAAGGGAGGAGTCCCCTTGTAAAGAAGGGAATAAAGTAAAAGATCGATAAAGAAGTGAGGGAAAGAGAGTGAAAGAGACTTCCGATCGTGGCTTACAATTGACTACTGCTCAGGAGGGAGTTCTTAATTTAATAAATTCCTGGTTAGACAGTAACAATTTTCCTAAAGACGATCTAAAAAAAGCGGAAGAGATATGGTTACAATATGTAGCCAATTCAAATAGTAATAAAAGCAATTACAATATTCGAATTTGGGCGGCTGCAGTAATTTATATTCTCGGTAGAAAACGGGGATATTCATGGTTAAGTCAATCTAAATTGGCAGAATCTTTTACAGTATCAACAGGAAGTATTAGTTTACGATGGCAAGAGATTATCAAAGTTTTAGAGGGGGATAAAGCACATAAGGTAAAGAAGAAATCGGGAATAAGTAGTATTTTAAATCCTCAAACTGTAGAGGTTTTTAGAAAACTAATGAACTTTACCCAAACTTCAGAAAAGTGGAAAGGGTATGTCGGAGAAACTTTTTATCAGTTTGTTGGTTTTGAAGCACAGCCTTTGCCGATTGACTTAATTTTAGAACTTTTGCTCTTTATTACTTGTGATCGTGTTTTACCGGATGGGAAAAAGATTGTTGATTATTTTATACAAAACACAACAGATCTTAATCAAGAAGAATTAACTTTTTTGAATAGTATGAAAGCAAGTCGCTTTAGTTTGTTTGAAGTATTAACTATTAATGAAGATTTTCTTGATTTAAAAGATCTTTTTAGAAGAGAAAAAATTAAAAGCGAGGTTAATAAGCTTAGAGGGGTAAAAAAGGGGAATATTATTATGGGTCGGGTTATTCCTATTCCGAAAAGTGAAAATGGTTTTTGGAGATATGGGAGTAGTGTAATAATCTTTGAAGAAACAGATTTGGATGAATTAGAAACTTTGGCAAAAGGTTGGTTTTGGGAGTATAGTGTGGCGAATAAAGGATGGGCTACTAATGAAGATTTTATTCGAGAGAACAGTTTCCGGTTTTGGCGCTGGTTAATTGAGAGGGTACCTTCTTTTAAAGAGCATACTAAGGAAACTTAAAACTTAATAATTCAAAAAGTGTTAGTTGATCCAAGAAATTGTTTTTTTACTAAGAGGAGGTTTTTTTATCAAATGAGTTACTTAAAACGAATAGAAGATTATCAAGAGGAAATGATCGAGACTTTGAAGGAACTAATTACCATTCCTAGTGTAAAAGGAAAACCAGGAAAAGCTGGAGAACCCTTTGGGACAGAAATCAGCCGTGCTTTAAATTATGTTTTGGACTGGGGACGAATAAATGGTTTTAAAACAAAAAATTTATCAGGTTATGCCGGACATATAGAATTTGGAGAAGGTGAAGAAACTGTAGGCGTTCTTGTTCATTTGGATGTGGTCCCTGCCGGTGAAGGCTGGATTCACCCGCCATTTTCCGGAGAGGTAGAAGAGGGCCGGATTTATGGTCGTGGTGCTGTTGATGATAAAGGGCCAGCGATTGCTGCTATGTATGCTTTAAAGGCTTTAAAAGAAGAAGGGATTAAACCTTCCAAAAAAATCAGAATTATCTTTGGCTGTGATGAAGAGAGTGGCTGGGAATGTATGGAACATTACTTTCAACATGAAAAAAAGCCGGAATATGGTTTTACTCCTGATGCTAATTTTCCACTGATTAATTGCGAAAAAGGCCATTTGTCCCTTATTATTGAAGGGGATTTCTCACCAGGTGAATACCAATGTAAGCTGGAATATATTAAAGGAGGAAGCCGTCGTAATATAGTTCCAGAATGGGCAGAGGCCGGAATTTATTTCTCTGATCGGACAAGCCTTCAAAAGTTTAAGAAGAAAATAGCAGATCGGAATAGGGAAAATATCGTGATTTGTGAAGAGGAAAATGAGAACCGGATTGTTATTCAGGCAAAAGGGGTGCCTGCACACGCTAGTTTACCGGAGCAGGGTGATAATGCTATTACCAGACTAGCACAGATACTTTCCCTTTTAAATTGTTCGGATGGGGTGTGGAATGTTGTTCGTTTCATTCAGGATTGTTTTGGCAGAAAGACTAATGGTGAAGGTTTAGGGATTGATTGCCAGGATGAAATATCAGGTGAACTAACTATCAATCTTGGCGTGATCCAGGTAGAAAAAGATTGGACGCGAATGGAGATTGATATTCGTTATCCCCTGTGTACAGATGGTAAGTTTATTCAGAAAAAGTTTGAGCAAAAACTGGGTGATTACGGCTTAAAAATAGCCGAAATTAAGAATTTAGCCCCTCATTATCTGGCAGAGGATAACTGGTTAATTAAAGTTCTACTTAATGCGTACCGTAAAGAGACTGGAGATCTGACACCTTCTTTAGCGATTGGTGGTCGGACTTATGCTGTGACATTGGGTAATGCGGTAGCTTTTGGGCCTAATTTTCCGGGACGCTTAGAAACAGCCCACCAGAAAAATGAGAATTTTTCTATTCAGGATCTGATTAGTTGTACGCGTATTTATGCGAGAGCCTTACATGAACTAACTAATAAATGATTAGATTTAAGTTCTCAAAAGGGAAGGGGAAACTGATGGTAAAACGTGGGGCACTTATATTACTGATAATACTTTTATTCTGCAGTTCTTTTTCTATGCATGCGGCGGAAGAAAGTAAGGAGATTTTAGTAACTTTAACAGAAAGGGCAGGTGTAGATTGGAAAAACACTCCGATAACAATCGGGATTCCAATACCAAAGAAGGAAAAAAACTATACCAATCCGCCCAGAGTTCTTGATCAATGGGGCCGAGAAGTTCCCAGTCAAGCGATACCAATCCTTGAACAATCAGAAAGTGCTCCTCTTAGATGGTGGCGGACTACCTTTTTGGGAACAATTAACAAAAATGATGTTCTTACTTACCGGGTTGTTCCTGGAGGCGAAACACCCCTACTTCCCCGTACACCTCTAGAACTCAAAGAAGTAGAAGATGGTTTTTTACTGGAAAGCGGGAATCTACGCCTAGAGCTTAATAAAAATAAATCTCTGATTTCTAAAGTATGGTTTGACCCGAATGGAAGAAAATCTTTCGATTCAGAACCAGCAATTGAATTACCAGTTTTATTAGGGGTTAAAACCGATGAAGGCACATATGATTCGAATTTTTTACCGCCTACAAAGATTTCAGTGGAAGAGGTTGGTCCAGTCCGTATAGTTATCAGTATTAAGGGCTTACTAGCTAACAAGAGTAAAAATAATAGTTTAAACTATGATTGCCGTTTAATTAGTTATGCAGAATCTTCATTTTTTCGTATGGAGATGCGGTTAATTAATAGTACAGGGAAACCAATCTTACTAAAAGAGGCCTGGGTTAAATGGCAATTTTCCAGAGAAGAGAAGTATCAGGCTGCTTTCGGCTCTGGGGGTCAAACACCATTATCTGTAGAATTAAATAAACAGGATCAAGCTGGACTCTTTATAAATGAAGCTGGACGAGTCCAAGGGAGTGGAAAACTAAGCTCTTTTTTACCGAAAGGTGAAACTATTCCAGCAGCGATCGGTTGGGTAGATCTAACCGGGAGACAGGGGGGGGTCTGTCTTGGAGTAAAAGCATTCAGTCAGCAGGCCCCGAAAGGGTTAGAACTCACAGGAAACGGTGAAATCAAAGTGGACATTGTTCCTCCCGGAACAACGATGCTCTGGGAGAATGGAGTGGCAAAAACACATAGACTAACCATGGATTTTCACTCTAGAAAGGATCGGAATTTTAATAAAATGATGGGGGCGCTTACCAACTACCCCCCAATTGGTGTCGTTTCTCCAGATTGGTGGAACAGAGCTGGTGTTTTACCCCAACCTTTAATTACTGAAAAGATGGTCTCCGGAATGGATGCAGAAACCATGCAACTGGCGTTGATTCTTAAAGAAAAACACTGGTCGGATCTTTTAAATTTGTTCGGCCCTCCAGACTATGGGGCGGAAATTAACCCTAAACATTGGGGCTTCTTTAATTACGGAGATTTACAATTAAACTTCTCTCCTCCCTGGGCAGTATCCGGCGAATACTGGAATAATAATTCCTATGATCTTCCTTACCAACTTTTAATGGCACTTATTCAAACTGGTGACCCGTATTTCTGGGAAATAGCGGAAGCGTCTGTGACCCATCTACGGGATATTGACTTAATGAACCCCTCAGGTAATAATAGACCTTTTCCTGGATTAAACCATATTAAAGATTCTCGTTCAGGAATCCCTTCGATGGCGAATGATTTTAGGTATACTAGTAACCGAGGGCTTCTTCTAGCCTACTATCTTCTGGATGATCACAGAGCTTTGGAATTTGTAATCCGAATTGCCGATCGGGTCTGCTTGCAAAGTGGCATTAATTTTGAAGAACCTCAAACTCTAGGCTTAGGCATTATGACTGTTTTAACTGGATACCAAGCCACGGGGAGAAAAATTTATTTAGAAAGAGCCAAGGAACTGGTGGAAAAAGTTTTAAAATGGCAACAGGAAAATGAAGGAGGGATTCCTAGCGATTTTATTTACAAATCAGGTCTGGTAACTGAAAGCCTAGTGGAATTTTATAAACTCAGTAAAGATCCAAAGGTTTTGGCTGGCATTAAGTCTGCAGTAGATTATGCAGTTTTCCATTTTTGGGATCAAGACTCAGGATTTATTCAAAATCCTGGTGGGCTGTTGTTTTCTAGTGCCCTAAACACTTTATTTATTGAAACTGGAGAACCAAAATACTTGGAGATCGGAATGACGCAGCTTAAATCCTTTGTAGAAAAGGTTACGGTTCAAGATCCAAAAGAGGCTGCTTTATACTATCGAACTGTTCATTCTCTCTTTGAGACTGTTAACCTAAGTGCAAAGGCTAAATAACTTGTTTTTTGCAGGTGATTCCTGTAAAATGTGTTTGTAAGTTTTTGTAGATTAAAGGGTAAAATCAGGCAAAAAGACAAGAAGCAAATAAATTTTAAATTATGTAGAAACAAGTTGATAAGGGGGTTCCTAAAAATGAAAGAAACATTTGCAGTGGTAAATGATCTGGCAGATCAACTTAGGGGTGGTGTCATTATGGATGTGACCACTCCGGAACAGGCAAAAATTGCAGAAGAAGCAGGCGCAGTTGCGGTAATGGCATTAGAGAGGGTTCCGGCTGATATTAGAGCAGAGGGTGGAGTTGCTCGGATGTCCGATCCGGATGTGATTATCCGGATTAAAGATGCGGTAAAGATTCCGGTAATGGCAAAAGTAAGGATTGGACATTTTGTGGAAGCCCAAATTTTAGCTGCCTTGAATGTCGATTATATTGATGAAAGTGAGGTGCTAACACCGGCTGATGAGAAATATCATATAGATAAGCATCATTTTAAGGTGCCTTTTGTCTGTGGTGCTCGAAACTTAGGGGAAGCTCTAAGAAGAATAAACGAGGGGGCATCAATGATTAGGACCAAAGGAGAAGCTGGTACTGGGGATGTAGTGGAAGCTGTTAAGCATATGCGGACTGTTACTGAAGAGATCGCAAATCTGCAGGAAGTCTCAGATGAAGAGATTAAGCGCCTTGCTTTAGAGATGCGGGTACCGGAAGAATTAGTACAAGAGGTAAAAGAACAGGGTAGGCTTCCAGTTCTAAATTTTGCAGCTGGCGGAATAGCCACTCCTGCTGATGCTGCGTTAATGATGCAATTGGGCTGCGACGGGATTTTTGTCGGCTCAGGAATATTTAAATCTGACAATCCGGCAGCTAGAGCTAAGGCAATCGTAGAAGCTACAGCACATTTTCATGATGCTAAACTACTCGCGAAGGTTTCCAAAGGAATTGGTATGGCGATGAAAGGACTTTCAGTTGCTGCTTTAAATGAGAATTCTAGGCTTGCGGGACGCGGTTGGTAAACGGGAAAAAAGGTGAATTTAACAAGGGACAAAAAGTATTAACGTTTTGTTAAATGGCTTTTCGTAGCTGTTAAAATAGGTTATTCTTTTATTATCACTACAGATTCCACCAGGGGAATTTTAACTTGGTGACCGGAGCAATCTGGTCTTCTTTCACGTTTAAGTAATTTTTTATTACGTAGCGTTATATTTTAAGGAGGTTCTGGAAATGGGTAAAAAAGTTACAGTTGATGGTAATACCGCTGCAGCTCATGTCGCTTATGCCTTTAGCGATGTCACTGCAATCTATCCCATTACTCCTTCTTCACCAATGGCAGAAGTAATGGATGAATGGAGTGCCCATGGAAGAAAAAATCTTTTTGGGCAAACAGTTCGGATTGCGGAACTACAGTCAGAGGGAGGAGCGGCTGGCGCGGTTCATGGTTCTTTGGCAGCCGGTGCTTTAACTACTACTTTTACGGCTTCGCAAGGACTATTATTAATGATTCCTAATATGTACAAGATCGCCGGGGAATTACTTCCAACAGTGTTCCATGTTTCAGCACGGGCTTTAGCTGCTCATGCCCTTTCAATTTTTGGTGATCACAGTGATATCAATGCTACTAGACAGACTGGATTTGCGATGCTCGCTTCCAACTCGGTTCAGGAAGTTATGGATATGGCTTTAGTAGCACATTTGGCTACATTAGAAACGAGCGTTCCTTTTCTCCACTTCTTCGATGGTTTCCGGACTTCGCATGAGATTCAAAAAATTGAAGAAATTAGTTATGAAGAAATCAAATCCCTGGTTAACTGGGAAAAAATCGAAGAGTTCCGGAAACGGGCATTAAACCCTGAACATCCAGTACAAAGAGGTACTGCCCAAAACCCGGATATTTACTTCCAAAATCGAGAGGCTGCTAATCCCTACTATTTAGCAACTCCGAAAATTGTAGCTGAAATCATGGAAAAGGTTGGGAAGCTAACTGGACGCTCATATAAACCTTTTGAATACGTTGGTGCTCCTGATGCAGAACGGGTCATTGTCTGTATGGGTTCTGGGGCAGAGACTGTAGAAGAAACAGTTAATTACTTGTTGAAGCAGGGAGAAAAGGTCGGTTTAATTAAAGTCCGTCTCTATCGTCCTTTCTCTGCTGAACATTTCTTTGCGGTTCTTCCTAAGAGCGTGAAGAGAATTGCCGTTCTTGACCGTACCAAAGAACCTGGTTCTAAAGGTGAACCTTTATATCAGGATATCTGTACTGCTTTTATTGAAAAACAACAGAATCCGCTGATTATTGGTGGCCGTTATGGTCTTGGCTCTAAAGAGTTTACCCCATCCATGGTTAAAGCAATATATGACAATCTTCTTTTAGATGAGCCTAAGAACCACTTTACTGTGGGAATCAATGATGATGTGACCAATTCTTCACTAGAAATAAAAGAGAATGTTGATGCTGCTCCTGAAGGACTACACCGTTGTAAATTCTTTGGTCTTGGTTCTGATGGAACTGTTGGGGCCAATAAGAACTCCATTAAAATTATTGGTGATAATACTGATATGTATGCCCAAGGTTATTTTGTCTATGACTCTAAAAAATCTGGTGGTATTACAATTTCTCACTTGAGATTTGGAAAGACACCGATTCAATCACCCTATCTGATTGATCAGGCTGATTTAATTGCTTGTCACAATCCATCATACGTTACAAGATATGATGTTTTAGATGGCATTAAAGAAGGCGGAACTTTTCTCTTAAACTCCCCTTGGACTGCTGAGGAGATGGAGAACAAGTTACCGGCGGCAATGAAACAGACTATTGCCAAGAAAAAGCTGAATTTTTATAACATTGATGCCGTAAAAATTGCTGGCGAAGTTGGATTAGGCGGCAGAATAAACATGATTATGCAGGCTTCCTTCTTTAAGATTGCCAATGTTATTCCTGTAGACAAAGCTTTTGAATATATTAAAGAAGCAATCAAAAAGACCTATGGTCGAAAAGGCGATAAGATTGTTAATATGAATATCATGGCTGTTGATCGGGCTGCAGAAGCTTTAGAAGAAATTAAATATCCTGAATCTTGGGCCACGACAACTACAGGAGCAGAAATTATTGAGGAGAAGGTTCCAGAATATGTTGAGAATGTGATTAGGCCAATTCTCAGGCTTGAAGGAGATAAACTTCCGGTTAGTGCTTTTACTCCTGATGGAACTGTACCTGTAGGAACTACGAAGTATGAGAAACGAGGAGTTGCGGTTTCAATTCCACAATGGAATCCCGAGGCGTGTATCCAGTGCAACCAGTGTGCATTTGTCTGCCCTCATGCTTGTATCCGCCCGTATTTAGCTAAAGACGAGGATCTGGCAGATGCTCCTGCAAGTTATACTACTAAGGCAGCTATTGGTAAGGAGCTTGCTGGGTATAAGTACCGGATGCAAATTTCCGCTTTAGATTGTACTGGTTGTGGAAACTGCGTTGATATCTGTCCATCCAAAAACAAACCATTGACCATGGTTCCCTTTGAGGAAATTGTTGAGGCAGAAGTAGCAAATTATAAGTTTGCAGAGTCCTTACCTGTACCGGAGGTAGAAATTAATCCGGAAACAGTAAAAGGAAGCCAGTTCCGTAAACCGCTCTTTGAGTTCTCGGGAGCATGTGCTGGTTGTGGTGAAACTCCTTATGTGAAATTAGTTACTCAGCTGTTTGGGGAGCGAATGATTGTTGCCAATGCTACCGGCTGTTCTTCAATTTATGGTGGTAGTGCACCGACTTGTCCTTATACAGTAAATGAGCAAGGGCACGGACCAGCGTGGGCTAACTCATTGTTTGAAGATAATGCGGAATTTGGTTTTGGGATGAACCTTGCGGTGGTTCAGCGTCGCAATAAATTAGCTGATTTGATTAATCAGGCTCTAGAATTAGGGGTCGATGGAGAATTGAAAAATGCCTTTACCGAATGGCTAGAAGGTAAAGATGAGGCTGCAGCTTCTCGGAAGGCTGGAGACAAAGTCAAGGCTCTAATTGACTCAGCAGCAGGTCAAGCTGGTAGCGATCTTAAAGGGATTTTAACTGAGATTGCTGGAATGAAAGATCTATATACGAAAAAGTCCATCTGGATTTTCGGTGGTGATGGCTGGGCTTATGATATTGGTTATGGTGGGCTAGATCATGTGTTAGCATCCGGAGAAGATGTCAATGTCTTAGTCTTAGATACGGAAGTTTACTCTAATACTGGTGGCCAATCTTCAAAATCAACTCCTACCGGAGCAATGGCTAAATTTGCGGCTGCTGGTAAAAATGTAAAGAAAAAAGATCTAGGCCTAATGGCAATGTCCTATGGCTATGTCTATGTTGCTTCTATCTCAATGGGTGCTAATAAAAACCAAACACTCAAGGCTATTCTTGAGGCTGAACGCCATGATGGGCCTTCCTTAGTGATTGCTTATGCTCCATGTATTAACCATGGAATTAACATGAGTAAGAGTCAGCGCGAGGCACAAATGGCTGTTGAGTCTGGATATTGGCCTTTATACCGGTACAATCCGCAGTTAACATTGGATGGTAAAAACCCCTTTACCTTGGATTCGAAGGAACCTACTAGCAGTTTCCAAGAATTCCTGATGGGAGAGGTCCGGTATAAATCTTTGAAGAAGCTATTCCCAGAGAGAGCTGATCAGCTCTTTGAAAAGGCTGAAAAAGAAGCTAAACAGCGTTTTGAGATGCATAAACGTTTAGCTCAAGATTAATTTCTTTGTTATTTTGAAACTCACCTTGCGGGGTGAGTTTCTTTTTGCCTTATTTTCAGAAGTTTTTCGTGGAAAGAGGTTAAAAAGTAAGAAGGGTATTGTTTACCAGGCTAAAAAAGGATATATTATAAATATATGAGGGAATTGCCGAATAACCCTTATTTGCATTCAATATTTTGTGGTTAAAATTTTAAGTCAATCAATTATGCAATTCCATAATATAGATTAATGGACAGAAGGGAGAAAATGTCCAATGCTTGATATTAAACTAATTCGAACTAACCCTGACCAAGCACGGGCGGGACTTGCCAAACGTGGAATGGAAGAAATTGTGGATGATTTACTCCACTTAGATCAGGAACGTCGCGACCGTTTAACTACGGTTGAGAACTTAAAAAACAAAAGAAACGTAGTTTCTAAGGAAGTTGGACGTCTAAAAGCAGCTAAAGCGGATGCTACAGAACTTATTAATGAGATGAAACAGGTTAATGAAGAGATCAGAAAACTTGATGGTGAAATTAAAGATGTTGAAGAAAATATAAATAACATTCTTTTATCTGTTCCCAACCTTCCTCAGGAAGATGTTCCCGTAGGTAAAGATGAGAAGGAAAATGTAGAGATCCGGCGGTGGGGAAAACCCCGGGAATTTGTTTTTGATCCTAAACCCCATTGGGAACTGGGCGAAGAACTGGATATACTTGATTTTGATCGCGGGGCTAAACTAAGTGGCGCTCGCTTCACAGTGCTAAAGGGTTTTGGTGCTAGGCTAGAAAGAGCATTGATCAATTTTATGCTTGATTTACATATTAATGAACATGGTTATACAGAAATATTCCCTCCGTTTTTGGTTAACCAAGAATGTATGGTAGGTACTGGCCAGCTACCCAAATTTGAGGAGGACATGTTTAAAGTAACTCCGGGAGGATATTTTTTAATTCCTACAGCAGAGGTTCCTGTTACTAATCTTCATCGGGAAGAAATACTTGAAGCAGAGAATTTACCTAAAAAATACGTGGCCTATACCGCTTGCTTCCGGGCTGAGGCTGGTGCGGCAGGACGTGATACCAGAGGACTAATCCGTCAACACCAGTTTAATAAAGTTGAATTAGTTAAGCTAACTACGCCGGAAAAATCATATCTAGAGCATGAAGCCCTTGTTCATGATGCAGAAGAAGTATTGCAACGTTTAAATTTACCTTATCGAGTTGTATTACTTTCCAGCGGGGATATGGGATTTTCAGCCAGTAAATGCTATGACCTGGAAGTCTGGCTGCCTAGTTATGGAGTTTATCGTGAGATTTCATCCTGTTCCAATTTTGAAGATTTCCAAGCACGGCGGGCCAATATTCGTTTTCGCCCTGAACCTGATGCGAAACCCGAATTTGTTCATACTCTAAATGGTTCAGGTTTGGCTATTGGTCGGTCGGTTGCGGCTATATTAGAGAATTACCAGGAGGAAGACGGAACAATTACCATACCCGAAGCATTAGTTCCTTATATGGGGGGAATTACTGTTTTAAAGTAAGAATTGTATAATTGGTTGATTTGCGATTTAACCACAATATATTTATTGCCTAATTTATCTTGTGGTCAAATAGATGCCATAAATAATTATGAAATTCCCTCCAAAAAACAAAACCGAAGATAATAAGTGGCTTTTTCATAATAAATATTGACTATTTATTTTTATCGTGTTAAAATAGTTTTTGCTACGGAGGAGTGTCCGAGTGGTTGAAGGAGGCGGTCTTGAAAACCGTTAGGCCGAAAGGTCTCGTGGGTTCGAATCCTACCTCCTCCGCCAACAAGAGCATTCATTACTATTTAATTTTGTATGTTAATTTTTTGGAGAGATACCCAAGTCGGTTGAAGGGGACGGTTTGCTAAACCGTTAGTAGGAGCAATCCTAGCGAGGGTTCGAATCCCTCTCTCTCCGCCAAAAAAAATTAAGCAGCCATAATGGCTGCTTTTTACAGCGCATTATTGCTATTAACTAGCCTTGCTTATTAGATAGTTTTATCTGGGGAAAATAAAAACAAATTACGTATTATTTTAAAAAAAGAACTAGACATTACGTATCTAATGTGGTAATATAACAAATGCGCCCCGGGAAACAAGATTTCTGGGAAGCAAGGTAAAAAGTTACTGAACCCTGAAAACTGAACAGCATAGATAGGTAAGAGCTTCGAACCGGGAA
>DAIOHK010000008.1:0-85526 GCA_036744795.1 Bacillota bacterium
TTCGTGAACCCTCTTTTCTGACAATCTAATTGTCTTTTATTATATCAGGCTCACTAAGATTTTCGAAATTTTTGTCTTAAATCATGGGTACATTATAACATATGATTTGTACCAAAAACTCACTACCACTCCTGACAAGGGACATAAGATTATTGGCCAGGCGAAGCAGCTTCTATCGCACTGGCGAAAACTGCAGGTGGTGTTGTAGCGAGCAATAATTTGAAAGACATTAGTTCATATATTAATGAATATGAGTTAAAGCATATAACTACTGGAGATATTTTAATTGAGGCGATGGAGAAAGGTTTCATTACAGAAGATGATGGAAATACCATTTGGGTATCTATGCTTGCAAAACGTCGAAAGTTAGGAGCATCATCTTTCTCTGAGTATATAAAGTCAAAGAATAAATAGTAAAGAATCCATAACGGTAAAATGCTGCTATGGATTCTTCCGTTATAGAAAAGTCTCCTGCGTTAAAAAGCATAGAATGCTTTGATTATTTTCAGACTTATTCATTCACATCCACCATCACACCGGACTTGAATTCCACGATAAATTTATCTTCGTAAACGGTGACCTTCTCAACCAGCCTTCTTACCAATTATTCGTCATATTCAGTAGTCTTTGCGGTATCTTGCTGATTCCGCTCTTGATAGCGGCTTTCTTTTGAGAGCCATCTTTTCGTGCAACATTGATTTGCACTTTGTGTTGCAGATTCATAGGCTTTAACCTCCTGTGTCAGACGGGTCTGCATCCGGAGGAAGGGTGGCTATTAGTAGCGTCTTATCTCTTCCTCTACTAATAGCCGAAATAATTAACCCCCTCCCAAAATGCAGTGTTTATGCGGTTTTAGAGGATGCCTTGGTCTGCAAACAGCTTTCTTAGCCGGGCGATGGAAGTGAGTTTTTCCATCAGTGTCAGCAACTGTTCAACTAGTGGATTAAGCTCGTCCGAATTCTCCTCTAAAAAAAAGGCAGGGTCAGTTTTGCGAGTTCTGAGATTTTCAATAGGGTCACCGAGTACTTGGACTTTTTGTTTTCCGTACTGAAATCCCGGTTTTCTTGTTCGTAGCGGTCACCGAGGTCAGCTGCGTGGTCGAAATTATTGAACATGATAATGTGCTCTTCAGTTACGCCGTCTTGACCTGCGGTGATGGTGATAGGGAGGGTCTTTTTGGCTTTCGTATCCCAGTGCCAGTAGGTGTAGGTAATTGGTTGTTTTTGATTTTTCTTAGGTTTTCTCATTTTGTTTTCCTTTCCGCCAACTGCGGGAAAGGGTAAAGGAATGAGAAAAGGTTTCATGCGATTCAGCACATGAGATCTTTGAAAACCGAAAAAAGGCATAAAGGCAGAAATTTAGGTTTACTCGAGAAAATGGCAAGCATTAAATGAAAAGTATTCCTCAGTGAAGTGGGGCAGATAATAGCGGATAATTTGCCGGATTAAAACTACCGGGTCGCTCTTAGCAAACACGATTTCTTTCGAACTAAAAAAACCAGTGATGAGCGGAAGGTTATCTAATAACCGTCGACGATAAAACCGGATATGTTGAGAAGAAAATTTAAACCGTCCGGAAAGTAAATTTAACTTTTCAACGGGGGGGATTAAACGGAGTCGGATAAACCTGCTTATGTCATAGGCCCCCGCTGCTTGGAATCACAAATGGTCGTTGCACATAAGCCTGGTTTGTCGGGTTCCGCGGAGATTGTCACCTACATTATTAGAAACCAATTAAGGCTTAGAAAGAAGTTTGATTAAAATCCATGAACCCATGGGAGAGGCTTTGCTTTAAAAATAACTCATTCCACCACTACCGCGGTTCCAGAGGCGGTGACCATTAGCATGTTACCACCTTGGCCTAATACCTCATAATCAACATCAATTCCGACGACGGCATTGGCACCTAGAGAGGATGCTCTTCTTCCTAATTCTTGTAAGGCGGATTCCCGTGCTTGAATTAATTCCCCTTCATATGAACCGGAACGTCCGCCGAAGAAATTAGAAAGGCCGGCGGCAAAATCTTTAATAAAATTAACGCCGGAAATAACTTCTCCAAAAACGATTCCCTTGTATTCAATGATTTTTTTACCTTCGATTGTAGGTGTAGTAGTTAAAATCATTTCTAATCCCCCATTACTTTCATTTTGTTCTCAACTTATTTTATCCCATCAGGCTTGATAAAAGAAGAAAAAGCGTAACAAATATAATATTTCACCAGTATATTAAAAAAAAGTGAGGTTTCACAGGTGGAACTGCTTAATTTTAAACCCTTTATCATCGAGCTCAAGGATGGCATAGGAGGTATGTTCCCACTGGCAAACGGCCCCGGGGTTAAGTAATATTAGTTTTCTTTTTTTTATGAGCAGGTTTTGATGGGTATGGCCAAAGAGGGCCAGAACTGCTTTTTCCCGCCGGGCGGAACGGATTAATGGTTTTAGACCGGCTTGTAAATTTAAGTTGCGACCATGGCATAAGTAGATGCTGGTGTTATTCAATTTAAAACAGAGTTCTTCTGGGAATGCCCCACGGGGATCATTGTTTCCATTAACCGCTTCCACCTTAATCCCGGTCTTTCTTTGCAAAAGTAGAGCATCAAGCACTCCGTCACCTAAGTGGATCAGAAGATCTAAAGGCTTTTCACGATTAAAGATTTTTTGGAGAGAAGAGAAATCACCATGGGAATCACTAACCACCAAAACCTTCATTCTAATTCTACCTTCCTCCCTTTACAATTTGCGGTTAATACAGGAAAATATAATCTATTACTATGTATCGGTTACTTTCTGTTTTCTCCATATAATCTTGGTACTCATCAGGGGTTTATTGATGCAATTTATCTATTGTCAGTGAGCTTTCGTGAATTGGTTAGCTGTGGAGTGAAGGTTATTACCGATTAAGCTGTGAGAATTGTAGAAAAAAAGGGGAAAGGCTACTGTTGATGGTGGTTTTTTTATTTTGTGTTAAATATTGCTTGCTAACGTAACAATGTTATGCTATAGTGAATACAACATTGTTACGCTAGGAAGTGGTCCTATGCTAATTTCAAAAAAGGAGCTGCTTAATGAAACAGGGATTTCTTATGGGCAGTTGTATCGGTGGAAACGTAAAGATTTAATCCCTGAGGAATGGTTTATTAAGCAGCCAACTTTTACGGGTCAGGAAACTTTTTTCCCAAAAACAAAAATACTGAACAGAATTAAGGCAATTCAAGAATTAAAGGAGAAATATTCTCTGGAGGAGCTGGCGAAAATTTTGTCTCCGGAGGTTTCACAACGGAATTTTACCGTGGATGATCTGGAAATTATTGAAGAGATTGAAAAAGGTCTGATCCCATGTTTCTGTAAAATGTTTGGCAAAAAGAGTTTTTCGTATGTTGAGGTATTGGCTTTAATTGCCATCTCAACCTGTAAAAAAGAATTTTATTTACAATTAACAGAGGTCGAAGATTTATGTTTAGGAATTAAAGATCATCTAAAAGAGATAAAGCAGACGGATTTTATTTTTGTTTTACTTGATAAGCGGGGGAATTATTTCATTACTCTTTATGCTGAAAAGGCAGAAATATTTTTTGATAGTAGATGGAAAATACTCTGTAAAATACGGCTTAATGATATTTCTTCAAAAATGAAACTTAAATATCGTAGGAGCTTTAACTTTAGGTTTGATGATGAGCAAGAAGATGCCTGTTTTAGCATCACCTCAAACGAGGCGGTGTTGACATGAGGAAGAACTCGATTGTAGTGGGTGAAAAACGGATAGAAGGGAAATATAGCCGCATTTTGGCAGTAGGTGAGGTACAGATTTTTGATAGTGAGATCAAAAGGCTGTACCTTATGGGGGAAGCTAATATTGAACATTTGATCATTCATAAATTACACTGTATGGGAGCAATTGAGGGGGAAGCTCTGGCCTTTAATGATTTTGAGATAATCGGGGAAGCAAATTTGCATGATATTTGCACAGGAGATTTTTTTGGTATAACAGGGAATTTATCAGCAGATTTTTTAGAATGTAAGATCCTTCGGAATGGTCTTCCCAGTAAAAAAATAAAAATGCAGAAAAATTTTGAATGGCGGGGTACATTCAAGGCAGAAACATTTGAAAATTTTAGCACGTTTTTTCTTCCGCGTGATTATGAATTTAGGAACATAATTTCGTCAGATTTAATGATCTGTAATAGTGAGTTAGTCTGTGATAATTTTTATAGTTTTGGTGGGTTCCGGGGGGAGAGTATCAATGCAGAAAATATTACGATGGTTTTACATGATGAGATCGTTCTCCAAAATATGATGGGAAGCAAGATACATATTTGCGGAAGCTTTCAAGAAGATAAATTATTTAAATCCATTCCCAAATCTGCTTATTATAAGAAAACGGTATTTAGAGGTCGTTTGATTAAGATTGCAAGTATTGAGGGAGATAGAATCAACATCGAAGCTACAAGGTCAAATCTGGTTTCTGGTATTGATGTGGTGATCGGTGATTTGTCCGTGATCGACAGGGTAGAGTATAAAAACAGTATTCAAATTTCCGAAAAAGCAGTGGTAGGTGAGGTGATAAAGGTATGAAAAATGAAGAGGTGGATGGTATCGGTTCTGTGTTTGGTGGTGAGTATGACACCATTTCATTTAATGGTATTGGCAAGCTAAAGGGGGAAACCGTAGCAAAAAAGGTAATTGTGGATGGAATTTTTAAAGGAAAAGGGAAACTCCTAACTGACGAGTTAAAGATTGATGGAATAGCAAGAGTTTTCCGGGAGATCAAGGCGAAAAAGGTGGTAATTGATGGTCTGCTGAAACTGAGGCGAGCCTCCTTAAATGCAGATGCAATTAATTGTGATGGTATTATGATTGGAAACCGTGAGGTTTGTGCTGATCAGATCTTTCTGGATGGCCTTTGTTCTGTGACCAAAATGTATGGTGATCAGATTGTTTTAAAGCATAATGTCAAAAATCTATCGAATTTAAAATTATCAACGCAGTTAAGCCCTTTCTTTAAGTTATATTTTGGCCGTAAGATGAGTATGACTCATTCTCTGGTTGATGTAGTGGAGTGTACTAACTTGGAGGCAGAGGGGATTAAATCCAAGATTATTCGGGCAAACAAGGTGAGACTGAAGGGCGGCTGTGTGATTGATAAGCTTTATTGCGATGGTGAAGTCTTGATCGATGATACCTGCCGAGTGAAGAAACTTATCTCAAAAAAACAGCCTATAGTGGAGAAAAAGGAGATGGATAAGATGGCAAATGAAACTCTGGTAAAGATCCTGGATCAATATAAAGAAGGGAAGATTACTGCGGATGAAGCAGAAAAAATGCTTGGCTCTCTAGAGATAAGTGGTACCACATGTAATAATGAAATGTCTGGCCTACCGTGGGAAGATGATGGCCAGCTCCGCATCGTGGCTTATATCGGTAGGAAACTACTGAAAAAAGGCGATGAGGGGGCCAATCAGATTGAAGTAAAGTATGAAGGTGAGTCTTTGAATGTAGAGAGCTATGGTAATTTGACTTGTGGAAATATTAGAGGGAATGCCAGTGCAGGCAGAAGTATTACCAGCGGAGATATTGGGGGTAATGTTTCTTGTGGCAGAAGTGTTCACTGTAAAAGCATAAGCGGAAATATAGCAGCAGGCGGTGGTGTACATCTAGAGAGATAACCGGGGAAGGGAATGACATAAATCGGGAAAGAAAGAAAAGCCTACATACTCTACCTTACAAAACACTATTTACGTGATAAAAGGTGCATGGAGATTTAACCAACAGGTGTTCTGGTCTTTTGGAGCATATACAGTAGTATCTTCGATTTCTCCATTTATCGGGATCTTCTTTCCCAAAATTATTTTAGAAGAGCTTTTGGGAACAAAACGTCCTGAAGTGTAGGCTATGTTTTTAATCAGGGCATACTTATTGAGTATGGAACTCATGCTGAACTGGAAAGAGCGGGTGGTAAATACTCCGAAACGTAGTATTACATGTAGATAAGAGGCCATAAGGCCATCTACTTTAGAAACCGGTTTCCTTATTAAAGAGAGATAGCTAGAGAAGATATATTTTCACTGCTTTATTAATATGATATAAATGTCTAAGGAATGCATCTAAAAGTAGTCGCTTATGCCCGTATACATGAAATGATAGAAAATATAAGACAGGTGAGTCGACAAGCAAGTCGTTCATGCCGGTTACCCTAACATCACGAAGTGATTAAAATTCAAAACCGGGTGAGTCGACAAGCTGTCCAGAAGGTGCATATCAAAGCTGGATGAATCGACAATCTTCGAAGGCATTTTCTAAGCAGGCTATTGAAAAACACGAGATATTGACAAACTTTGTTGCTTGTGGTAATCTTTATTTAAAGTAAACGCGGAGTAAATGAAGAGTAAATGTCAAGTAAACCGGGTTATATTTAGAAAACAAGCAAGTTTAGACCATGCAAGAAGTGGTATTTTTCTGTTTCAAGGGAAAAATATGAAGAACAAATGGGGTGTGACAGTGAAAACAACTTTGTCAAGGTCCGGAAAGGGTCAGAAGACTCTTAAATATTTAAAACAATACTGGACGCTCTATCTAATGTTAATTTTGCCTATTGCTTATTTCGTGATTTTCCGTTACATACCGATGACGTATATTCAGATCGCGTTTAAAAAATATAGCATTGTCACAAACGTTTGGGATATGCCATGGGCGGATAATAATGGCTTTGAGTATTTTATCAAGGCATTTTCTAACCGTGATTTCCTCTACGCATTGCGCAATACCATCATGCTCAATCTGCTTGACTTGGTGGTTGGTTTCCCCGCTCCAATTATATTGGCGATATTGCTTAACGAGTTGACTTTCAAAAGGTTCAAACGCATCACTCAGACTATCGCTTACATGCCGCACTTTCTCTCGTGGATTATCATTTCCGGCATGGCGTTGCAGCTCTTAGCTCCCACAAGCGGCCTGGTGAACATTGTGCTTAATCGTTTGGGCTTTGATTCTGTTCCGTTTTTAAATGACTCTACGCACTGGGTATGGACCTATGTATTGTTGGGAGTCTGGAAGAGTGTTGGTTGGAACACCATCATCTACTTGGCAGCGCTAACGAGTATCGACCCTCAGTTGTATGAAGCTGCCTCGATAGATGGAGCTGGACGTTTCAGAAAGATATGGCATATAACACTACCGGGCTTACGTCCCACCATTATAACTCTGCTTATTCTGAGTCTTGGGCGTATCCTGAGCAGTGAGTTTGATCGGCCTTATGCCTTGGGGAATGCTTTGGTCAACAATGTGTCTAATGTTATCGCTACTTTCGTCTATACACATGGAATCCGCGGTCTACAATTCTCACTGACTACAGCGGTGGGGCTGTTTCAGTCAGTTGTTTGTGTTATTTTTCTATTCGCGGCAAATGCTCTTGCTAAAAAATTCGGTGAGCGCGGCATTTGGTAAAAGCCGCTTGCATTTGGTATGAAGGTAAACAGCATCATTAAAAGGGGGAAGTAATACAGCATGATTAAATCGAAAAGGACTAAAACTGGTGATTGGGTTGTTGTCTTCGTCTGTTTATTGCTCATTGTGGTCTGCCTGCTGCCAATGGTTAACCTTTTAGCGCGTTCTCTTAGTTCTTCAGAAGCGCTTATCCGTAACGAAGTTACGATCTGGCCTAAGGGTTTGAATTTCGAAGCATACCGTTTAGTGCTTAGTGATGCCAGGTATACTTGGTCGCTGGTTTGGACCGCCATATTGACCGTCATCTGTACTATTGTGTCCATGGTGATGACCACCATCTGTGCCTACCCGCTCACCTATGACAAACTTAAAGGACGTCGTTTCTTTAATACTTTGATTATCTTCACCATGTATTTTAGTGCGGGCACGATCCCGTCCTATTTGCTGCTCAAGGATTTGCATCTACTCAACAAACCATTGGTGCTAATCATTCCTAACTGTCTAAGCGTATTTAATATGATCATTATGCGTAGCTTCTTCTATAGCATCCCCGACAGTTTGCGCGAATCCGCGGAGATCGACGGTGCAGGACCTATTCGGATACTCATCAGTATCTACTTGCCTTTGTCTACCCCAGTAATTGCTACCCTTTCCCTCTTCTATGCTGTTGGACGGTGGAATGGTTTTTCAGATGCATTAATGTATATGAATAACAGAAAATATCATCCTATTCAGTTATTATTGTACAACATAATTAAAAGTATCACGAGTATTGAGGTTGCCACGCAAGAGGGCTTCGCCAGTCCGGGACTTTCTGAGTCTCTTAAGGCTGCAACGGTCATGTTTGCTACCGTACCAATTCTAGTGGTTTATCCATGGCTGCAAAAATACTTTATCACGGGAGCAACCTTAGGCGCGATAAAGGGTTAACTTGCTTATTAGACACAGGGTGTCTAATAATAAATAAAATATAAAAGGAGGATTACCATGAAAAAAAATCGTTCACTTCTACTTATTTGTCTCATGATAGTCACGCTTCTGGTGGCCTGCTTCCCAGGCTCGCTCTTATCAGCGCCTAAAGCTGAAATCGTTAATGGTAGGTTCGTTAAAACCAGATCCATCACTGTTGAGATCTATGATCGTGGCAACACTGGTGGTTCTAAACCGGAAGATAACTTCTACACCAACTTTATTAAAGAGGGAATGCTTCGCGACCATAATGTCAAGGTCACTTTCGTCCCCGTACCCCGCTGGACTGAGGTGGAAGTACTTAACAACCTGCTTGCTGCTGGCGACGCGCCCGATGTATGCGTCACCTATAGCTATCCGACAATTCAAACCTACGCCAACATGGGTGGCGTGACGGACATGAGCTCCTATCTGGAGGAGTACAAAGAATTATTGCCCAACCTGTGGGGTTTCCTAGGAGAGCAAAACATATACTGGAATAAGGATCCCGTAAAGGGTACCATATGGGCTATCGAGGCTAAACTTTTTCAGAACAAGCGCATCAATACTTTTGTCCGTGAGGATTGGTTAAAGAAGCTGGGTATTCCCGAGCCCACAACCCTTGAAGAGTTTGAAAACATGTTGAGAGCCTTCAAAGCTAATGCTTCCAAGCTGCTTGGTGCTGAAGCGGATAAGATGATTCCCTACACTACCAGCTTCGATGTGGGCTGGCGTAATGATCATCTATTGACTTCCTTTGTTCCCGAGAATTTCTCAGAAAAGGATGCCTATGTCTATGGCTATGATGACAGACGTTTTCTGTACCCAGGTATTAAGGAAGGGGTCAAGAAGCTTAACCAATGGTATAACGAAGGATTAATTTGGAAAGATTTCCCACTCTATGGCCCGGGTGACAGCACCGAGGATAATTTGATGAAAGCCGGCTACGTGGGTGCTTTCATGCATAATTGGGATTATCCCTACCGTAATGGCGATGATGGTATTCATGCTAATCTTAAGAAGCTTGTTGGTGAGGATGCCGTATATATTGCAGTTGAGTGTTTCAAGAATGACGCCGGGATTTATAGAAAGTATCTTAGCGCTCCTGTCGACCGTAAAGTTTTCTTCCCCGCTACTAATAAAGAGCCGCTTGCTTCCCTGCTGTATCTTGATTGGATCACTAAGCTTGAGAACCGCAGGTTCCTCCAGATTGGAGAAGAAGGTGTTACACATGAAGTTCAGCCGGATGGTTCGGTAAAGACTCTTGCTGCTACAGGTGATAAGATCATGAACTCTGTACAAAACATCGACTACACCATTACCATTAATGGTTTGGACCTTGGCGATCCGGTGTTAACCGCTAAATCGGTTGCACTTAACTACGCGGGTGTTGACAAGCGATTCATAGAGAAGGCATACCGGATTACCAGCAACCAGGCCCGCTATGGTAAGAATTATCAGGTAGGCGAGATTAAGGCCCAAGAAGGTATGGAATCAGCACTTAAAGAGAAGCGCGATAATCTTTTAATTCAAGCTATTGTTGCTAAACCCGATCAATTTAATTCGGTATATGACAAAGGCTTTCAGGATTATCTCCGCTCCGGTGGGCAAGCAATCATCGATGAACGTAAAGCAGCGTACGAAAAATTCTATGAATAAAACTACCCGGTATACAACGGTTTTCTGACGATAATAGAAAAAAATAAATCCCTTTAACTTTCATTAGTTAGGGATTTAGACAGGATAGGGCTACTGGATATTACCCAGTAGCTCTTTCTTGTGTTTCAATATTCCCATACGATTCTATATGTTATCTAGGATAGTAGCTGCAGTCTGTGGATTATTAGCCATAATATAATTCATGGGCTACAGAACTAAAAACTTCTTACAGTGGATTGACACAATCCATTTTAAGTGATAAATATGATATAAGGAATTATATGGTATAATTGTTTAAAGGCAAAAAACCAATTTATTTTGGAGATTATTTTTATTAGTTACCATTTGGAGGACAGGAGGTAACCCTTTATGTCCGAGTATATTTTCCGCTTTGGTCTTCCTGTGTTAGCGGCTGTTACCCACGGTGTAGCTTATCTTCAATTTCACTTGCAAATGGACCACCTAGGTCTTCCCCAGCGTTGGTTTGGTCAATTTATTTTTCTGGAGGTTCTTTCATTCTCTTTCGTCCTGCTTTTACCCTTTATTCGTAAGCAGAGGAGTAGGTGGTGGATTATTTTTTTGCGTGGGTTTATCCTTGTGTTAATAGCGATACCGTTGAGTGGGAATACAGGGAATGATTTGCCACTGCTATTCTCTTTAATCGTGGAAACTGGGGTTTACTGTGATTTGGTACCAGGCTTTCTTTTTAACACTTTTCTCACCGGTTTATTGATCTTGATCAGAAGTATTAGTTTTACAGCCTGGAATATTACGATTCCAAGCCGGTCGGTAGAGGAGACCATAGTCTTCGGAGTATATGCTGGATCATTTATTCTGATCAGTGTCTACCTACAATACCAACAAAAATACAGAATATCTTCTACGGAGTTGTACAAAAGATTAAATGAGGCGACATTACAACTAGCTAAAGCTAATATGCAGCTTCAGAGTTATGCGGCGATAGTTAAACAGGAAACAGCTATTAATGAGAGAAAGCGAATGGCTAGAGAGATGCATGATACTGTAGCCTATACCCTGACCAATCTTGTGATGATGCTTGATGCTGCAATTGGCTTGGCTGTTACTAACAGTGACAAGTTGATTGACCATCTTTCCCATGTCCGTGCGCAAGCCCGGGAAGGATTAAATGAGACCCGTCGGACTTTGCATACGCTTAGACCGGTTCAATTAACGGAAGTGAAAGGACTTCATGCTATCAAAAAGCTGGTCACAGCTTTTGCCGATGCTACTAAAATCGAAGTGAAATTGAATTTGGGCAATGCTCCTTTGATTTTTGGGGAGAAGGCAGATTTAGTGGCCTATCGATTGGTCCAAGAGGGAATGACAAATGCCTTGCGGCATGGAAAAGGGAATTTCATAAATATCTCGTTTTCCCAGTTAAACGATGGTGTAAGTATTCAAATTCGGGATAATGGGATCGGAGCCTATGAGATTAGAGAAGGATATGGTCTGATTGGAATGCGTGAACGTATTGAAAAACTGGGTGGGAAACTTCGGGTTTTCACGAAATATGGAGAAGGATTCACGCTTAATGCCTGGATACCGCTGGAAAAGGAGAACGGATGAGAAAATGGGATCAATACGAGGACAAGGTAAAATCAGAGTTTTATTGGTAGACGATCAAACACTGTTTATGGAAAGCCTGAAAACTGTTTTTGAGACTTATGTAGAGGATATTATTGTGGTTGGGTTGGCTAATGACGGGCAGACAGCGATTGATTTAGTAGCCCGCAAGCAGCCTGATGTGGTCTTGATGGATGTCCGCATGCCCGGTATGAATGGAGTGGAAAGTACTAAAATAATTAAAAAAAAGTATCCGGAGACCCGTGTTTTAATGCTGACTACCTTTGATGATGATGAGTATGTCTTTGAAGCTTTACGTTATGGGGCAGAAGGGTATTTGTTAAAAGATATGCCGGCGATGGAACTGATTTTTGCGGTGCGAGCTGTCAAGAAGGGTGGAGTCCCGATTTCACCCAAAGTCGCCTCTAAGTTGGTAAATTATATCCTGCGCCCCGTGGAGGAAGAGATAAATATACCTTCTCGGGCCTGGATTAGTACATTAAATGATAAGGAGAAAGAGATTTTAAAACTCATAGCCAAAGGTTTCGACAATAAAATCATTGCCAAGCGGCTCTTTCTAGGGGAACAGACTGTTAAAAACTATATTAGTATCATCTATTCCAAAATGGGCGTTAACGACAGGGTGCGAGCGGCACGGAAGGCAATAGAAGCAGGACTAGGGTAATCATGTTTTCTGGTAAGGTACTAAAATACTGTATTTGATCGGAATAGATTATATCGAGACTTTTCGAATTAGATGATTAACCTCGATTGGTGATACGCCATTCGGGGTTTTGTTTATGAAAAAAGAAACATGATGATTTTAAATCCTATTTAAGGAATTGCATAATTCAATTATTTAAAATTTGATCACAATATATTGAGTCACACTAGGAATTGCCTAATCTCTTTTTTGGGGTTCAATCACAATATTTTTATTAGACAATTCCTTCTATTCCTTAGCGAAAAGGTGCGAAATTAAAAAGTACTTTCGTAAGGTGACAGAAATGAACAGTGAATGATATATTAACAATAGATAAGATTCTCGCAACAGAGAATTTTAGGATCAGGTATGTTTGTAAGCTGTCAAAAACCTTTAATTTTGGGAGGTGGTAGCAGAGATATTATTAAGGCAATTGGGAGTTTTACATTGAATCTAAAGGAGGTTATGTTGATGAAAAAGTTTGCTGGTATCTTTCTGTTATTAGCGCTTGTTGCTGTGACGGTTTCTATTGGGTTACAGGCTAAGGGCCCGGTGGAAATTAGTTTTTATCTGTGGGATGATCCTACTTACAAAAACATTGTTGATACTTATAATGCCAGTCAAAACGAGATATTTGTCAATGCTACTTATCTTCCGGCTGGGAACTACGAAACAAAGATCATTACCTTGCTAGCGGGTGGGGCTAAAATCGATTGTTATATGCAAAAACGCCAGGTTGACATGTTTCCTAACTATAAGAACGGGTTTATTGAGCCCCTTGATAAATATATTACAAAGTATAAATATGATACAGAAAGTATAAAAGGATACCTGCCACAGGTAACGATTGATGGAAAGATTATTGCCATTCCCTTCCGTGGTGCTAGTTATTATACTTATTATAACAAAAAGGTCTTTGCTCGGGCCAATATGCCAACCCCCGACTATTATATAGAAAAGGGGGAATGGACTTGGGATAAATTTGCTGAAGTCGCTAGAAAAATCGCTACTGGTGATGGGAAGGTTTACGGTGCTGTAATGTATACTTGGCCACTTTGCACCACTATGCCCTCACAACAACATGGGGATAGCTTCATCGATGCCAATGGCAATTTGGATTTAGATCGCGAAATTTTCAAATATTCACTGGAACTCCGCCGCCGGCTTGAAAAAGAAAAAGTGATTATTCCTTTGATGGAACTGAAGACGACTAACACTCACTATTCAAAGGTATTCTACGATGGTAATGTGGGAATGCTTCTCATCGGTGAATGGTTCCCCGGGATGATGCTTAAAGGTAGCGAGGAAAAACTATTACAGGGGTTCACTTGGAATGACTGGGGTTTGGCGAGAATCCCTTGTAATGAATCCGAGTATACAACGATCGGAACTTGTACCTTTAACCATGTCTATAGTAGGTCAAAGAATAAGGAGGAGGCTTTCAAGTTTCTAGCATGGATGGGCGGGCCAGAAGGTGCTGAAGTAGTTGCCAAAAACGGTTTTCTACCAGCTATGGATACTGCTGGTGTCAGGAAACATTTGGTCACTAGCCTGCCGGATGATAAATCACTTAAATACATGTTAGAACCTATTCCCAGGGCACTCGGATGTTATAACAAGTATGGTTCCCAGGTTGAAGCCGTCTTTAATAAAGTCATCGAAAAATATCTTGTGACAGAGATGACGGGTGATGAATTGATCCAACAAGTGGAAAGCGAATTCAAACAAATTGTAAAAACAACGGATTAAATAAATTGACCGGAGGTAGGTTATCCATCCCTTAGAAAATGCACCGAAGCTTGTCGATCCGCGTCAATTTATTCCACTCAGAAAGTGAAGGTTGACGTGGACGACTGCCTCTGGTCGATAAGAGGAGGTTTAAGATGGTTGCGACTGGGCGCGCTACTAAATGGTATGTAGTTCTTGCTTTTCTATTTCCTAGTTTGTTGGGCTTTATGGTTTTTGTTTTTATGCCTATCTTGGCCTCATGTGGTTTGGCCTTTACTAATTATTCCGGTGGCTTTACCTACTCCTACATAGGATTAGATAATTTTATACGAACTTTTACCAGCCCTTCGTTCTACAATGCTCTATGGGTTACTGTTAAATTTATTCTTTTTACGGTAACAATTCAGATTATATTGGGCTTTCTCTTTGCAGTTTTCGTCAACCAGAAAATCTTAGGGAGACAAATATATAGATCTATTTTTTTTCTGCCTGTTGTTCTTTCTTCGGTTACAGCTTCACTTATCTTTATGTTGATGTTTCATCCGGAGAAAGGTCCGGTGAATAATATTCTGATGTCTTTAGGATTGCCAGCTGTTCCGTGGCTGACCAGCCCGAAAACAGCACTATTAACGATTGCGCTTGTGACTATTTGGCAATCATTTGGTTATTATATGGTCTTATTCCTTAGCGGTCTACAGACAATAAATCCCGAATTGTACGAATCAGCGGATATTGATGGAGCTACGGTCATTCAAAAACTTTTCTATATAACCATTCCGATGCTTAGTCCCACCACGTTTCTTTGTATCATTATTGCCATTATTAATGCATTTAAATCTTTTGATCAGATTTACATTATGACTGGTGGTCAAAACGGTGGAGGCCCTGCCGGATCTACATCGGTTCTTGTTTTTAATATTTATCAGGATGCATTTACCAATTTTAAAATGGGATATGCTTCAGCGGAAGCGGTTATTCTTCTCTTGATAATCTTGGTTGTCACGGTTATTCAATACCGTGGACAGACCAAGTGGGTAAATTACGAATCATAGACTAGTTTTCAAAGGTTTATTTTTCCAATGGAGGTATTATCGATGAATAATGGATTTCTTCTAAAAAAGGGGAGACAAAAAATAACATTTAGCTTAATGAAGGGAAAGCTTTTTCTCCATCTTATTTTACTGCTAACATCCTTTGTAGTACTTTTTCCGCTTTTTATAATGCTTTCTGCAGCCTTTAAAAACGAAGTTGAAATCTTCAGTTACCCAATAACGCTGATTCCCAAGAAGATTATTTTTGATAATTTTAAGCGATTGGTTAATTCATTTCCACTCTATACCATAAACTCTATTAAGGTTACACTGATCATTGTAGTGATTCAAATCATTACTGCGACTAGCGGAGCTTATGCTTTTTCTAAACTTCACTGGAAAGGGCGGGATTTATTATTTCTTCTTTATGTCAGTTCAATTATGATTCCGGCTCAAATACCGATTATTCCCCAGTTTATTTTAATGAGAAATCTTGGCCTTTATAATACACATTTGGCACTTGTTCTGCTCGGATCATTTACGGCTTTTGGGACTTTTCTAATCAAACAGTACTTTATGACAATTCCTGATGCCTTCTTGGAAGCGGCTAGAATCGACGGGGCTAGCGAATTTTTTATCTTTATTAAAATTATGCTTCCTTTAGCAAAACCTGCCTTAGCCACACAGATTATTTTTTCTTTTCGTTATTTTTGGAATGATTTTTTTGTGCCAATGATCTACATATCAGAAAACCGTTTGAAGACCATTCCGTTGGGGATGACGGACTTTACTACCGAATATTATACTTATTACGGTCCGCAGATGGCTGCTTGTCTGGTTTCCACTATTCCAGTAATGATTATCTTTTTTGCTGCTCAGAAATATTTTGTTGAAGGAATTGCGGCATCGGGTCTTAAAGGATAGAGCCACTTTAAAACCAAAATGAATTGGAGAGTAAAGAATGGATAAAAAACCAAATATTTTCGAAGAGCATCTTCACAATGAAAACTATCTTGATAAGTTTACGGATAAATTACTAACCCATACGGGGATGATTTACGATGCCGGACGTGAGAAAGAAAGTCTCAACGGGTGGTGGAACTTTGGAATTGATCAGTATGATACTTGTCTAAGGGCAAAATGGTTTGAGGAACGATATCAGGATACGGATGGGTACCTTTTACCCATGGATTTCAACTTTGATCAATGGGAGAAGATATATGTCCCATCATGTTGGAATTTACAGAGGGAAAGATACTTTCTTTACGAGGGTTCTGCAATCTATACTCGAACATTTCGCTATGTTAAACAGGGTGAAGAAAGAGTCTTTATCAAATTCTGTGCAGCCAACTATGAGGCTAGAGTCTTTTTAAACAAAGAGTTTATTGGTTTTCATCAGGGAGGGTCGACTCCCTTTTATGTTGAAGTTACCGGAGAGCTCCAGGAGGCCAATAGACTGCTAGTAGTAGTGACTAACACTAGAAAAAGGACAAATGTGCCATGCGAGAATACTGACTGGTTTAATTATGGCGGAATTTATAGGGATGTAGAGTTAATCCGGGTTCCGGAGACCTTTATTAAAGATTTCCACTTGTATCTTATACCAGAGAGTAACTTTGGTAAGATATGTTTGAATCTGACTATTGTGGGGAAACAATTGGACGGTGAAGCACTGCTTACCATAGAAGAATTAGAAATTAAAGAACGAATACCCGTAAAAGATGGTCAGGGGAGCGTAGAGATTGGGGCCTCTCCCGAACTTTGGAGTCCTGATCTTCCAAAGTTATACGATGTGGAGTTGACGTATGCCGGAGATCGAATAAAAGAGAAAATTGGATTTAGGGAGATCAAAGTCTTAGGTAAAAAGATAATTCTTAACGGAAAGAAGCTCTTCCTTAAAGGGGTCTGTGCCCACGAAGAAAGTGTAATAAACGGTAAAGCAGTATCCGAAGAGGAGATTATTGAGAATATACGACTGGCCAAAGAGATGAACTGTAATTACATCCGTCTCGCTCATTATCCGCACTCGGAAAAAGTTAGTAGAATTGCAGATCAAATTGGGATTATGCTCTGGGAGGAGATCCCTGTTTACTGGGCCATTGATTTTACTAATCCAGAGACGTACTGCGATGCCGAGAACCAATTGGCAGAATTGATTATCAGAGACAGAAATAGGGCTAGTGTTATTATCTGGTCAGTAGGAAATGAAAACGCCGATACCGATGAGAGATTAGCGTTTATGAGCTCATTAGCTCAAAAGTCTAAAGAGCTTGATCCTACACGGCTGGTTTCGGCTGCGTGCCTTATAGATCAAGTAGAAAACATTATTAACGACCGGCTTACCGAATACCTGGATGTAATCGGTATTAACGAATATTATGGGTGGTATAACCCGAATTTTAGTAAGCTTCCGGAACTTTTTGTCAAGAGCCAACCAGATAAACCGGTGATCATTTCGGAGTTTGGTGCCGGAGCAAAAGCTGGTTTTAGGGGAACGGTTGATGATTATTTTAGTGAGGGCTGCCAAAAGGAAGTATATAAGAAGCAGATAGAGACCTTTGCTAAAATACCATATATTCAAGGAACTAGCCCCTGGATTCTTTTCGACTTTAGATGCCCGCGAAGGCTTCATAATTTACAAGATTATTATAATAGGAAGGGTCTCCTCTCTGAGGATAAGAGCTATAAAAAACCAGCTTTTTACGTAATGAAGGAGTTTTATGCCAATAAATGAAAAAGCTTGAGAAACCAGTAATTAATCCAACCTTTAAGTTAAAGTCTTTACAGATACGCGAAAACGAGATTCTGCGAGATAAGAAATTACCACTAATTATTTAATTAAGAAAAAACCTCCTTTAAATCCACGGCTAATCCCGGAAAGACTATGGATTCTGCATTTTCATTCCCTTTGAAGGTTAGGAGTTCGTCAATCGTATTATTGGTGAAAGTATAAATATAAATCACGGTGGCAGAGGGATTAACCACCCAGTATTCTTTAACCCCACTTTCCTGGTAAAGGTCTAATTTCTTAATCAGATCCTTGGACTTGGTGGAATCGGAAAGTACTTCTACTACCAATGTAGGAGTTCCTTGGTATCTACCTTTTTCGTCAATTTTGTCGTGATCACAGATGACCAAAATATCCGGTTGTACTACATTGATCTTTTCATCATTTCCCAGGCGAAAGAGTGTAACATCAAAAGGGGAAACCAATGGTTCACATTCTTTCTCTTGGAACCATAAAATAAACTTACCAAAAATCTCCTTGACTGCCTTTTGGTGAGGGTAGAAAGGGGAAGCTAAAAGATATAATTCACCATCAATATACTCGTAACGATTATCACTTTCCTTTGTAAGCTTAATAAATTCTTCATAAGTAAGGCGGATGCCATTCGGAGCATATGTAGATGAACTTTCATTCAGAATCCAAGGATCACGCTCCTCATTTGCTTGGTATGATATTAGCTTAGCCACTTTTTTACCGTTTTTCGTTATGATAATCTCTTCACATTGGGAAATTTTAAGGTATTTCCCAAAGCTATTTTGAATTTCAGTCGTAGAAACTAGCACCCAGGCCACCTCCATTTAGCTAAAACTGCAAGTTGATTATACCTAACAGCTAAAAGAATGTCAATATATTAGCTATTAAATTAGCTAATATATTCCTTAAATATTGCACGTTTTAGCAATCGGAGATTGGACTGGCTATTTTGTAATTTAAGGTTTGGATAATGGGAAAATGGATTATTTATTAAGCAAACTATTTACTTAAATGGTAATAAGTATCAAATAGATAATGATAACTTTTTTCAATTCTAGACGTTAAAGATTATATAAAGGATAACAAGGGGAATGAGGAGGCCTAGTATTGAAGAAACGTATATTGACTCTCTTTGGTTTTGCTTTAGTTATCATTTTGATTATAGGCTTAGTATTTACCTTGAAAACTAAGTATTTTAAGCTTACTAAGGGAAAAAAAGTAATGGCTGGGTTTGAGGCTTTGATGGTTAAGAAAAATCTTACTGTAGCAGATGTGATTAATTATCTGGATCAGCATATCAATACAGTTTCCAAGGAAAAGGCGTCACAACTTGTGCTTGGGTTGGAACGGGTTCAACAGGATAATCTAACTAAATGGCAGAAGCGTTATGAAGACAGTGTTTTGCAGATGAAGATTGCCAGGAATTTTCAAAGTGAGTGGACGAGGGAAGAACTTAAGGGTGTTACAGATGAAGATCTAAAGAGAGTATTGCTGGAAACCGTAGAGAATGGTTTTAAGGTAGAAACCGCAGAAGGTTTCTTCTTTCCGGTGATTGATTATACTTTCTATCGGAAGTATCATTCTGCCATTACTTCGGATTTAATAGTTTATTTTGAGCTTATGGCGGTCGAATCGGAGAAAACTCCGGTGAAGGATGCTGCATTGATGATTGGTTGGGATGAGATCCTTGACCGGGCAGAGCAGCAGGAAGAGTTTATCCGGGAATATAGCTCTTCGACTCAGGTCGGAGCGGTGCGGCAATTACTAAAACGCTATGTTACCTTTGCTTTGTATGGCTGTAATAATACACCTTTATTCAGTTACGATACTAAACGGATGAGACTTGAAGCCAAACAGGCTTATGAAGAGCATGTTCGGGATGGAGAGAAGGGAAGATTCTCCGCACTGATCAAAGAATACCTAAACGTGCTAGAGGAGAACGATTACAGTTTAACTGCCAAAGTGGATGCCTTTAGAAAGAAGGAGGCTACTGCCTGGTAAATAGGGGCTATTTTCTAGGTAGTCCACCACCCCAGCTTTGCTGGGGCATATGAAAGAATGAAAATACAATTTAAGTTATAATCTTCGCCTGGTCTGAAGTTGTTTCCTGGTTCACGAGAATTTCTTCAAGCATTCTAAGGTTCAGCTCCGGTTGAAATCTGGTAGTTGTTCACGCTGGCTACCTACAGATATCACGAAGTGAACTGAATCAAAGCCAGGTGAAGCAACAAGCAATGAAGTCCGCTTTATAGTCCATTCTGGACAAAAAGCGGCTCGCGACCTCCCTGTCGCTCGGCCCAATTTCAACCTCCGCTTCACCAAGAATGCTAATAAAGAAATTCAATTTCACTGCTGAAACAACATTCTGACCAGGCTGGGTAAAGAATAACAGGGATTACTAAAGAATAATCAGTGTATTTTCTAGGTAGAAGAGATGGTTAAGACTAGAGGAATGGAAAACCATTGGTGACCTCAGAAAAGCGTTAGGGGAATTTGAGTCCACAGAGAGGAATAATAGTAAAACCGCCTTTAATGGGCGGTTTTACTATTGTAGGACTTATTAATCCGATGGGTGTTGCGAAACCCAGTTTCTGGTGGCTAATTTCAATAGGTTTGTATGACTGGAAAATGGAGGGAATTATTAAACAGGATTCATTTTAAAAGTAATATTTAAGCTGATCTTAAGTAAATTACTGCTTTACAGCATAGGATATAAAGTTGATAGTTGATGATAAAAAAACTATTCAAACTGTTTGTCAAAAAATTCAAATAGGTGCTTGACAAATGGCAAAGCAGAGATGATCATTCGGATGGCCCGTCAAGAAAAAAAGATAAATAAAGGAGGATTTTCATTGAAACGGGTAGCCTTCTGTATTGCTCTATTATTAATTTTTACCGGATCATCGGTTGTATTTGCGGAGGATAGTGTTGGGTCGAAATATTCCCATTTATCGTTGGGGTTCAATTTAAATAATTTTCATCATGACTTTGGTTTTGGTGTCAACTTGACTACTCCTTACTTTTTAAACAACAGAGTTGCGGTTAGATTTTCTGCTAATTCATCATATTTTGAAGGGATTCCCATAAATAAAACAGAGTATGATTGGATGCCATATACCATATATAAACTTGGGATTATTGGTACCAGTGCGATGATTAATGATTTGATTCGTTTGTATGGTGAGGGAGGAGTCATTTTTATTATTCCCAATAGTTGTTTTTCTGAAAAAAATGGTTTAGGGGGTTACGGGCATTTTGGCTTTGAGTTCTCTGTGGATAGTTGTTCCCCAGTATGTTATTTTATTGAACTAGGAAGTGTGGGAACTAGTGCAAGAGCGGAAAAAATACTTAATAAACCTATCTATGCAAATGGATTTGCTACATCGGTGGGATTGCGTTATCATTTCTAATTTATGAATTCCCTCTATTAGGAACCAGCTTTTTATTTTCTGGGTATAGTTTTTACAAGAAACGATAAAGATTTGAATTAAAGCGAGACGGCGTATAGCTTATACGCCGTCTCGTTTTACGCGGCTATGGGGCATGAGTAATACTTTATTAAGATGAAATAATTGCGTACACCCTTACTATTAAATTCTAATAGTACTCAGGTTGAGGAATTCTATAATTATCTTAATAACAGGAAATTGTTTGGGAGGTAAAGATTAAGCATATTAATATTGACATGGAGTTGCTATGCTTATATACTAAATTAGTAATTAACTAAGCTACTAGACTAGTAATTATGAGGAGGTACAAAATATGAAGATACCGACTACTTTAAAACACAAACCAGTTATTGTCTGCGAAAACTATGAAAATGTGGATGGTAGAGATGCTTATCATTCGGATGCAAAAGGTCTTTCTCTAGGATTAGCACAGTGGAATGACCGGGGAAAGGTAGATATCTCAGCTAAAGTATGGAGACATACCGGAGAAAAATGGTCAAGACAGTCTGAGGAATTGCCACTTCACCGTGTACTAGACCTAGCAATTCTCGTATGTCGAGCAAAGCTTCATTTTACAGAGGCTTATCGTTATGAGAACCTATATGATCCGGAAAAACCGGAGATCGATCGGGTAGGTTTACAGGGGGATGCTATGACAGTAGCGGTATGTACGGATAATGAAAAGATTAATCAGGATATTAAATTATTCAGTCAAGCACTAAGTGATGATGATGAACTAATTGCCGAACGTTTGCGTATATTAGCACGAATCTTAAAAGAGATGGGCTATTAACCTTTTCTTACCCTATTTAGGTGACAGGTTTGAGGAAGAACGGTTTACAGTAGAAAAGAGGTTAAAGGGATAACGATACAAGGTTTAATTAAAAGCATTGCTGAGCAGTAGAAATGTATGAGGAGTAGACAGAAAACAGAAGATAAAAAGCGGTGATATCTATGGATAGAAAAAAAGAGTTAAAATTGCAGTATAGGCAGATGAAACCGGAGATGGGGATCTTTATAATTCGCTTGCATTCCGGTAATAAATGTTATCTTGAAGCAACACCGAATTTATGGGGAACACTCAATAGTACTAAGTTTAAATTAAGAGCCGGACTCCACCCCAATCGGGAGCTGCAAAAGGAGTGGCGGGAATATGGGGAAGCAAGTTTCACCTTTGAGATCCCGGAGAAACTCGAATACGATAAAGATGATGAAGCAAAGACCGACTATACAGAAGAGTTGACCTTGTTACAAATGATGTGGGAAGAAAAACTGGCAAAAGAAGATATGGAACTATATAAAAAATAATCGTAATAAAACGAAGGCTTAGCCTTTAAATGGATCTAGATGTAAAAGAAATAAGGGGAGTTAGCATAATGCAAAGATGTTCATGGTGTGGAAATCATGATCTTTATATCAAATACCATGATGAAGAGTGGGGTGTACCGGTCATTGATGATCGGAAGCATTTTGAGTTTTTAGTCTTAGAATCTGCGCAGGCTGGTTTAAGTTGGCTAACGATTTTAAAGAAACGGGAGTGTTACAGGGAAGAATATGAAAATTTTGATCCTAGAATAGTAGCTAATTTTTCTGAGGAGAAAATCAAAGAACTTTTAAAACATAAAGGAATTATCAAAAACGAAAGGAAAATAAGAGCATCAATTAATAATGCCCAGCGATTTCTTGAAATTCAAGAAGAGTTTGGTAGCTTCACGAAGTATATATGGCGATTTGTTGATGATCAACCAGTGATTAATTTGTGGAAAAAGGAAGCGGAGATCCCGGCAAAAACTGCTTTATCTGAAGCTGTAAGTAAAGATTTAAAAAAGAGAGGTTTTAAATTTTTAGGCCCGATTATCGTATACTCACATTTGCAGGCTACCGGGTTAGTTAATGACCATATTGTAGATTGCTTCCGCTATAAACAGCTTAAAAATATTTAGTGCCAGTTGATAAAAAGGTTTGAACCAAATTTATTATAGAAAGAAGATAATTTAGGTTTGGAAAAAACAAAGTGGAAAGAGAAAGTTAAGAATCTAAAAAAAGACACATACATACTTTACTTAGCCTTAAAAAGTGATAGCGTTCCTTGGTATTCCAAGTTGTTTATTGGTTTAATTGTGGGTTATGCTTTTAGTCCGATCGATTTAATCCCGGATTTTATTCCTGTTTTGGGTTATGTAGATGATATGATTCTGTTACCACTAGGGATAATTTTGGCTTTTAAAATGATTCCTTCATCGGTTATAGAGGAATTAAGAGCAAAGGTTGATGAAAATTTAGGAAAAAAACAAAGTCGGTTTGCTGCTGCAGTAATTGTGTTTTTATGGATTTTGCTAATCAGTGCTATTTTAGATAAAATATTACGATAATTGAGGATAATTTATAGCAACAAGGAAATAAAAATATATAAGCAAAGAATTTATTATTCAAAGTCAAACGGGGAATCTTTTGAAATGGGAAAAGTTTTTAACCTCCATTTTTTATATGTTTAAGATATAATACTAGATAATAAGCAAAACAATTAGCAGAATAAGCCGTATCTATGGAGGGGTTTTGATGAAAACGAAAATAGCTAAAGTGATTAGTATTATAACCGTTGTTCCTTTTTCGGCATTAAGTCTATTAACTACTGTATTTTTATTTAAAGATACTGTCTTTGTGGGTAATTCTCATTGGTATGGGATTTCAATCTTATGTTTAACAGTGATTCCGCTATCAGCGTATATCTTAAAAAACTTTATACCTTTTTATAAGAATCAAGGAAGGCGTGGGGAGCGAAGGTTAGCTTTTATAATGGGGATTATAGGTCAAGTTTCAGGAATGATCACAGCATTTATTTTTAATGCCCCAAAGGGGGTAAAAATCATATTCTTTGCTTATTTTTTATCAGGTTTAGTCCTATCATCTACTAATGCGATTATTAAATTTAAAGCGAGTGGTCATGCTTGTGGTGTATCGGGACCATTAGCTCTTTTGTTTTATTTTTTTAGTTACCGGATTTGGCCTGCGGTTTTAATATTACCCCTGGTATTTTGGGCAAGGTTGCAATTAAAGAGACATACTATTAGGGAGTTATTTTCAGGTACATTTATTGGAGTAATCTATACATTAATAGTTATAGCGGTCTCTACGGGGTCTATATAATTTTTTAGGAAAGGTTTAATAAACCGCTGCAAGTAAGAATTAAGCTATCTAAAATAGATTACTTAGTAGTTGCCCACGCTGGCTATCGCCCGCGCACATGAAAGAATGAAAATACAAATCTTATCTACAGCTTTCAAAGGCTGGGGCAGTTTAGGTCTTAATCTGTCTAAGGTGGATGAGGAGGAAAGATTATGGCTGAGCATAGAGGGAAAACTTATAATCCGTAATGCACTTGGGTTTATAAAAAATCATTTAAGTTTCAATTTTCATCTGATTAAGAATTTGGATGATGAAAGATTGGAGACTATTTTAGGACGGAGTTTTCGTGGTAAGAACATAAAAAAAGTAAGAAGAAGGAATAATGATGCGAGCTGAAATTATCTCTGTTGGTACTGAGTTATTACTGGGACAGATTGTTGATACTAATGCAGTTTATCTTTCACAAGAACTTGCGAGCTTAGGGATCGGGCTTTATCGTCGGAGTACGGTGGGGGATAATCCTCACCGGTTACGGGAGGCCATAGAGGAAGCCTTAGACCGGGCTGAATTGGTGATAACTAGTGGGGGATTAGGACCTACTGAGGATGATTTGACAAAAGAGACGGTAGCTCAGGTTCTTGGTTTACCTTTAGTTCTTGATCAGCCGTCTTTAGATTGGATTCGTACATATTTTACCAAAATGGGAAGGAAAATGACGGAAAATAATTATAAGCAAGCCTTGATTCCTGAAGGCGGAAAGGCATTGGCTAATCCCAAAGGTACGGCTCCCGGCATTGCTGTTAAGGCTAAAGAGAAACTTGTAATCTGTCTTCCTGGGCCACCCCGGGAATTAAAGCCAATGTTCCATGATTTTGTACTTCCGCTCCTACGGGAAGAAAGTAAAGGGATTATTATCTCCCGTGTGTTGCGAATTTGCGGCTTGGGAGAGAGTGTAGTAGCTGAAGAGCTTTCGGATCTACTTGCTAGCCAGACTAATCCCACGATTGCACCTCTGGCTTCTGAAGGTGAAGTGAAGTTACGCTTGACTACCCAGACTAATTCAGTAGAGGAAGCGTGGCAACTTTTAGATGAGATGGAAGCTAAGGTGCGGAACAGATTAGGCATTGCGGTCTTTGGTATTGATCAAGAAACTCTGGAACAAGTAGTAGTTAGACTTCTGACTCAACGCCATGAAACTTTGGCAGTGGCGGAGTCTTGTACCGGTGGATTACTGGCAAGTAGAATTACAGATGTACCAGGGGCTTCTGAAGTTTTAGACCGCGGGGTGGTTACTTATAGTAACCGGGCTAAGGAAGAACTCCTAGGGATTCCGGCTAAGGTTATTCTCCGGGAGGGGGCGGTTAGTCCCGAGGTTGCACGGTTGATGGCCCGGGGAGTTAAGGAAAAGTCTAGTACAGATTGGGGAATTGGGATTACAGGAATTGCTGGTCCCGGGGGTGGTACGCCAGAAAAACCGGTAGGTTTGGTCTATCTGGCCTTGGAGGGCCCGAAAGTGAGTTTAGTACGGGAACTTCATTGGAATGGGGATCGAATCTCGATTAAGAGGCGGACAACCCAGGCTGCTCTAGACTTACTCCGCCGCGAACTCTTATGAAGAGGCATTGCAGATTTTTGGTGCTTGTCGCTTGTTGTTTGTATGAAAGCTAGCCTCTGTGAAAAATTACCGGATTGTTTGAGTGCGGTGGACTCGGTACTCGTCGCTGGTTGCTCGTATGAAAGTTAGCCTTTGTTTTGAATAGCTTACAAAAAGTTACGAAGGCATTCTCTAACTCAAGTGATGAGAGACGAGCTTTGAGCCATGAGTTAAAAGATCTGAGGAAATGTCGTCTATAAGTTAGTTAACAGATTAGAATTGGAGGAATGAATGATGAATAATTGTAGCAAAGTATTTCTAGCAAAAGAAGATTTTAGTGATTTTAAAATTGGGGAATTTCCTTTTGATCGGGAACATTCAGCCATGGGGGAGTATCACTTTTATCCGCCTAAAGGTTATGTTGGAAACTGGTATTGTCCAATGACAGATCATGGCTGGCGGGGGCCAATGTGGTTAATTGTTAATGAGGGTGACCACCGGGTTATGGAATCTACCAAAATAAGAAGGAATGATATATTTTTCAAGAATGCTCTGGTAACAGGAGATGATTGCTGGTCGGATTATACCATGGAGGCGGAAATGCGGATGCTTGATACCTCATTGCCGGGTGAAATAGCTGTTAGGTATCAAAACAGCCGGTGCTATTATGCGCTCTGCTTAGATGAGGGTAAAGTAAAGTTTCTCAAAAGGAATCATAAAGAAACTGAAGAATTGTTTGCTGCGGATTTTACCTATAATTGTGACGAATTTTATCATTTGAAAATCGAGTGCCGGGGCAGTGAGTTCAAATGTTATATTAATGAGAAATTTATTTGTATGGTAAGTGATTCCGTTTTTCCCAGGGGAAAGATTGCTCTTTGTGCCGAAACCGCAGTACAGTTTAGTAATATTCAAGTCTATACTGATGAAAAAACCTTTAATCAGATGAAAGTTGAGGAGAGGGAAAAGCGGGAGTATTTATCAAAGATTAGGCAGGAGTATCCGCAACCGAAATTGTGGAAAAAAATAGATCTTAGAGATTTTGGAGCAGGACGAAATATCAGGTTTGGTGATCTGACTGGTAATGGAGAGTATGATATTCTTATTGCCCAATGCCAGAAGAGGATCTATAAGGATGCCTATGCCAATATCAGCTGTTTGACTGCGATTGATCTGGAAGGTAATATTTTATGGCAGATTGGTGAGCCTAATCCGAAACATACCTATATTACTGCGGATTTGCCTATTCAAATTGCTGATGTTGATCTGGATGGGAAGAATGAAGTGATAGTAGCCAAAGATTTTCAGCTGATGATTTTGGAAGGGAGTACCGGTCAAATTAAAAAGAGCATTCCAACTCCGCTTGTGGATGATCCAGTTGAATCTTTGTTTACAGTACCTTATGAAAGAAATGTTTTTGATCGGGTGAACATTGATAGTATCCGTATCTGCAACTTTAACGGCAAAGAGCAGCCTACAGATATTTTGGTTAAGGATCGATACTCCCGGCTATGGGCTTATGATCATAATCTGAAGCTCTTATGGAAATACAGAGATGGGATTACGGGACATTTTCCTTTTACCAAGGATCTCAATGCAGATGGCAGAGAAGAGATGTTTGTTGGGTATAACCTGGTGGATGCTGATGGAAATACGATATGGAAACTTCCTGTGTATACGGATCATACTGATGAGATTATTATAGGCAGGATCAACCCGGAGATTGATGATGAAATTGTTACGATCGTCTCCGGGGATGAGGGCTTTATCATAGCGGATCTGGAGGGCAACATTATTAAACGGCATTATATCGGCCATGCTCAAAGGATTAGTATTGGTAATTATCGTCCAGATTTACCCGGTTTAGAAATAGCTGTTACTACCTTTTGGGGGAATCAGGGGATTATTCTCATCTTTAACTGCCGGGGAAAATTATTATACTCCTTTGAGCCGGGAACAAACGGTAATATTATTACTCCTGTTAATTGGAGTGGCGATGGAAGAGATTTAATACTGCTTAATGCTAATCCTGACAAAGGTGGAATGATTGATGGATGGGGGAATACAGTAGTTACTTTTCCTGATGATGGCCATCCAGAGCTCTGTGCGGAAGTAATTGATATTACTGGTGATTGTCGGGATGAGATTGTAGTCTGGGATGAGAAGGAGATGTGGATCTATACCCAGGATCGAGAGTTTGTTGGAGAAAAAATCTATTCCCCGGAGAAATACCCACATTATAATGGTTCGAATTATCGGGGAGAGTATTCTTGGCCAAGATGGGAAAGTCGTTCTAAGTAATTTATTGATAAAAGTAAGTTGTTTTATCAATTTTGAAAATAATATAATAATCTTCAAAAGGCCGGTAAGATAATAAAACCGGTCTTTTTTTAATGATAAAATAATATAGTTATCTGTCATTCCTTTTATTATGTTGTTTTTATAATTGTAATTTCTCAAATCAGGTAATTCCTTAATGTATGAATATTAATAATTAAAAAGCTTCTTAGCATTAAATACCTTGTACTTATACAGAAATTCTGGGTAAATATGAAAGGAAGTGTTGAGATTAGAAAAAAAGCGAAAACAAAAACAAATAAAACGAAAAACAGCGTAACAAAGAGATTAAAGAGATATGCTGGGCATAAACCCGTTTTTTGTAATGTATTCTAAGTTGAGTTAAATTTGATTTAAGGTTACAATTGGATTAACAAACATTTGGAGGGATGATTTTGAAGAAAAAGATTCTACTTCTTTTACTAGTGGTTCTTTTAATATCAGTTTTTACCGGGTGTACTAAAAAGAAATCAGAATTAACAATTGGTTGTGCCATCTATAAGTATGATGATACTTTTATGACAGGTGTCCGTAATGCAATTACGGAAGCAGCTACTGATAAAGCTAAGGTAGAGATGGTTGATAGTCAAAACTCACAACCAACACAGAATGACAAGGTTGACTTATTTATTACTAAAAAGGTTGATGCACTTGCAATTAACCCGGTGGACCGGACTGCAGCTGGTGTTATTATTGATAAGGCTAAAAAAGCTAAAATTCCGGTGGTCTTTTTCAATCGGGAGCCATTACCTGAAGATATGCAAAAGTGGGATAAAGTCTATTACGTAGGTGCGAGAGCTGAAGAATCAGGTAGAATCTCTGGGGAATTAGCGGTGGATTACTGGAAATCTCACCCGGAAGCAGATAAAAATAATGATGGTGTTTTACAATATGTAATGCTTAAAGGTGAACCCGGGCACCAGGATGCCGAACTTAGAACTCTCCATTCAATCAAAGCGGTTGAAGAAGCTGGAATTCAAGTTGAGAAACTGGCCGAAGATACAGCAATGTGGGATCGGGTTAAAGGCCAGGAGAAAATGGCGGCTTTCCTAGCTGCTCATGGTGATAATATTGAAATCGTTTTTGCCAATAATGATGATATGGCACTTGGTGCTATTGAAGCATTGAAAGCGGCTGGATATTTTAAGGATGGTAAATACATGCCTGTAGTAGGCGTTGATGCTACTGCTCCTGCTCTTAAGGCATTGGAAGACGGAACTATGCTTGGTACAGTTCTAAATGATGCTAAAAACCAAGGAAAAGCTACTTTTGACCTTTCATATGTACTAGCTAAAGGCGAGACTCCGAGTGCCGATAATATCGAATTCGAGATTACCGATGACAAATATATCTGGGTACCTTATAAGAAGATTACCAAAGAAAATATGGATGAAGCTATGTAAAAAACATAGGGTTTAGTGGTTTAATACAAAAAAGCTAGTTTAGGTTAGACTTAGACTGATAAGGGGGCATTTTGCACTAAAAGTGCTCCCTTATTCTAAATTATAGATACTTAATATTGGTTAGAAAAGAAAGTGTCTAAATTTTTCGCAGGGGGCGTGGCAATGAATGATAATCATTTTCTGCTGGAAATGAAGAATATCTCAAAAGAATTTCCCGGTGTAAAGGCACTGGATGATGTTACTTTACGCGTACGTACCGGTTCTGTGCATGCTTTAATGGGTGAAAATGGCGCGGGTAAATCGACATTAATGAAATGTCTTTTTGGTTTATACCAGCAAGATTCAGGTGAAATCTTTTTAAATGGCCAGAAAGTTCAGATTAATAATGCTCATGATGCTTTAGGAAAAGGTATCTCAATGATTCATCAGGAACTTAATCCTGTACCGTATCGTAATGTTATGGAAAATATCTGGCTGGGGAGGTTTCCCACTAAAAAATTTGGGTCATTTAATTTTGTTGATGAAAAAAAGATGTATCAGAAAACAAAAGAGTTGTTTGAGAGTTTAGGTATGGATATACAACCCAACACCATTGTTGGTAGTATGTCAGTTTCTAAAATTCAAATGATGGAGATTGCTAAAGCAGTTTCTTACAATTCAAAAATTATTATTATGGATGAACCAACCTCATCGCTTACTGAGAATGAAGTAGAACAACTCTTTGGAATAATTAATGATTTAAAAGACCGTGGTGTTGCGGTTATTTACATTTCTCATAAAATCGAGGAGATCCTTAAAATTGCTGATGAGGTAACGATTATGCGGGATGGTCGTCGGGTAGGTACTTGGCCGGCAGTAGAACTTACTACTGACCTTATTATCTCCAAGATGGTCGGCCGTGAACTTACGGATAGATTTCCTAAACGTTTTAATAAACCTGGGGAAGTAGTCTTGCGAGTTGAAAATTTAAGCTCGCCATTGCCTAAGTCCTTTAAAGAAATCTCCTTTGAACTACGAAAAGGAGAGGTGCTGGGGATCGGAGGATTGGTGGGGGCACAACGTACCGAGCTTATTGAAGCTTTATTTGGTCTTAGAAAAATAGAATCAGGTAAGGTTTTTATTAAAGGTAAAGAGGTAAAAATCCATTCTCCTTATGAGGCAAAAAAATATAAGATTGCATTTTTAACTGAGGAACGTCGAAAGAGTGGTATATTTCCAATTCTTCCGGTTTCAGAAAATACATTAATTGCTAATTTAGCAAAATATGTTACACGTTACTACATACTGGATGAAAAAAGCAGGAAAGCGGATGCGGAAAAAAGCATTGAGCTGCTAAAAGTAAAAGCCCCATCTATTAAGACTTTAATTCAAGATCTATCTGGAGGAAACCAGCAAAAAGTATTATTTGCCAGGTGGTTACTTACTGAACCAGATATACTTCTGTTAGATGAACCGACCCGGGGTATTGATGTTGGAGCAAAATATGAAATATATTCGATTATTGCTGATCTTGTTAAACAAGGTAAAAGTATCATCATGATCTCTTCTGAAATGCCAGAGCTTATTGGAATGTCTGATCGAATTATGGTGATGTGTGAAGGTCGTCTATCCGGTTTTATTGATGGTAAAGAGGCCACTCAAGAAAAAATTATGCGCTTAGCTACTAAATTTATGGTTTGATCAAGGAGGGCTCAATATATGAGACAATTAGACATGAAAAAGATGAAAAGCTTTTTTTCGCAAAATGCTATTTATTTAGTATTATTAGCTCTGGTAATTGCTATTGCTTTTTGGGATCCGAGATTTCTTTCGATCACTTGTCTTCGAGATATTCTGATTCAATCTGCGACACGTACTATTATTGCTCTGGGAATATCATTTATCCTTCTAACTGGTGGGGTAGACCTTTCTGCCGGTCGGGTAGTAGGGTTTGCCGCAGTTATTTCGACTTCTATGTTACAGGCGCCGGATTATCTCCGTAGATTCTATCCTAACTTACCGCATCTACCCTTATGGATTCCGATTTTGATAGCTATAATCGCGGGTTTAATGTCAGGAACAATGAATGGTTTAATCGTTTCTCGCCTTGGAGTACCACCATTTATTGCGACCTTAGGTACGATGGTTATAGTTTATGGTATTAATTCAATTTATTTTGACTTGCCTCCAAACAATTCACAGCCAATCGGTGGACTTAGAGCTGACTTTAATAATTTGGGGACTGGAGCAATTGGCAGTGGGCCTTATTCTATACCTTATATAGTAATTATTGCCTTGGTAATGGCAATAATTGTTTGGATTATTTTTAATAAGACCCGTTTTGGTAAAAATACATATGCCATTGGTGGGAATATTAATGCAGCGAGGGTATCAGGGATTAATGTAGAACGAAATCTTTTAATGGTTTACGCTATAGCTGGAGCCTTCTTTGCACTGGCAGGAGTTCTCGAAGGAGCAAGAACAGGTGGTGCGACAAACAACTATGGTAATATGTATGAGTTGGATGCTATTGCAGCTTGCGTTGTAGGTGGAGTTTCTCCTACAGGAGGAATTGGAACGGTTCCGGGGATATTAGCGGGGGTTCTTATTTTTAGCGTTATTAACTATGGACTAACTTTTATCGGGGTAAATCCTTATTGGCAATTAATAATTAAAGGTATGATTATTGTTGGTGCTGTAGCTTTTGATATTCAGAAGTACCGCTCAAAGCAATAAATCTCTTAATTATTACTTTTATAATTGAAGGGAATTGCATTATTACCTTTAGTATCCATCGACCAATATGAGAAATGTCTCCATTGTTGATTCATCCAGCTCTATTTTTAATACCGGTTGAATTATGCAATTCCTTAAATAAAAGAATAAAACCCTTTAACAGAAGGGTTTTATTCTTTTATATCTATGGGGAAACCTTAAAACTGATGACCTGTAGAAAAAATATATGATGGAGAATGGATAAACACAGAGGATGATAAAAATATTTGTAAAAAGCAACAATATAATGTTATTATATACAAGTAGTCGCTCACGCTGGCTACTGCCTGCACACTTGAAGTGATAAAAATCAAAGCCAGGTGAGTCGACAAGCAAGTCGTTCATGCCGCCTACCTGCATAATGTATATTAAAGGCGGATGAATCGACATTCTTCGAAGGCATTTTCTAAGTAGTACCCCCGGGAAAAATTGGCCGTTGCCGGTGGGGGAGTTAATCAAATCAAGTAAACGGCAGCAAAGTTTGGAGAAATTATAGATTAGTAGGGAGTGAAGAGCTTGAGAACAGTTGGTACACAAGCTAGAGGTATTCGGGCTCCGATTATCAAGCAGGGAGATGACTTAGTCCGGATAGTTGTAGATTCTGTTCTACAATCAGCTAAGAATGAGAAATATGAATTAAACGATCGGGATGTTGTCGGGATTACCGAATCTTTGGTAGCAAGGGCTCAAGGAAATTATATTACAATTGATGAATTAATAAAAGATTTAAATAATAAATTTGGTTCGAAGGAGATTGGTGTAGTATTTCCGATATTAAGTAGAAACAGGTTTTCTTTGATCCTAAAGGCGATTGCCAAAGGATTTTCCCAAGTTTATTTATTACTGAGTTATCCGGCTGATGAAGTAGGTAATGCTCTAATGGATATTGATCTGATGGATGAAGCAGGCATCAATCCATATATAGATCTTTTGTCAGAGGCAGATTATCGGAGGATCTTTGGGGAAGAGGTAAAACATCCTTTTACAGGAATAGATTATGTCCAGGCCTACAAGGATTTAGGTGTGGATGATAATATTTCTATCTATTTTTCGAATAATCCTCGGGAGATTTTAAGATTTACTAAAAATATATTAGTAGCTGATATTCATTCCAGAGCAAGAACGAAGAGAATTCTTAAAAATGCCGGGGCCCAATATTTATATGGCTTGGATGAGATCTGCACCAGCCAGGTAGAGGGAAGTGGCTATAATCAACAGTATGGGTTATTAGGTTCTAATGTGGCAAGCGAAGACAGATTAAAACTATTTCCCCGAGATGGTCAGTACTATGTGGAAGAAATTCAGAAAAGAATTAAGGAATTAACAGGAAAACAGATTGAAGTTTTGATATATGGTGATGGTGCTTTTAAGGATCCGGTGGCTAAGATCTGGGAGCTTGCGGACCCGGTAGTTTCACCAGCCTATACCGCGGGATTGGCCGGAGTACCTAATGAGGTAAAAATAAAATACCTTGCGGATAATATGTTTAATCAGTTAGAGGGAGAAGCAATCGATCAGGTGATGAAAGAGTATATTAAAGAGAAAAACCCCGCACGGTCTGGAGGGGCTGAATTTTTGGGAACTACTCCGCGGAAATTAACGGATTTATTAGGAAGCCTCTGTGATTTGACTAGTGGAAGCGGGGATAAAGGAACTCCAATTGTTCTTATCCAAGGATATTTTGATAATTATTCTACAAATTAAATTGTTTTTAAGTTTTGTAACCGCATTAAATGCGGTTTTTTTATAAAAAAGGTGGTTTATGACGGGAATAAAGTATACTTGCTATAAATCCCTTTATTTTTTCCGGATAACAGTGTATAATCGTAATAATTTTATACTAAGATTTTGGGAAAGGTCTATCAATTTAAAATTCAAGGTTCATACATTATTAACTAAGGAATTACATTATTATCAACTTAGAAAATAGCCCTGTTTGATTCACCCGACTTTGATTAAAACACTAGCGGAAGTCGGCGTGAACAACTAAATAAAGATACTTTTGGGGCTTGTCAACTCACCTGGCTTTGATTTTTATTACTTTACGTGTGGGGGGGAAGCCAGCGTGAGCAACTACCTAATAATTATGTAATTTCTTAATCTATTAAAAAATAATATTTAAGTGGGGGTTGCAAATGATTAGGGTTGCCATTGTAGGTGCGACGGGGGTTGTTGGTCAACAGGCGATTGTAAGTCTGGTAAATCATCCTTGGTTCAAAATTACTACATTAGCAGCTTCAGAGCGTTCTGCTGGTAAAGTTTATAGTGAGGCCTTACGGGATACCGGGGGGGCTTCGCGGTGGTGGTGTCCAGAAGAATTACCAAAAGAGATCGGAGAAATGACTGTCGAGAATGCTGCAGAATTTGATCCATCGAAAGTAGATATCATTATATCTACAGTCGATGCGGGGGTTGCTAAAGAATTAGAGCCTAAATATGCTAAGACTACTCCAGTGATTAGTACGGCTTCAGCCTTTAGATATGAGGATGATACTCCGATTCTGGTTGGTGGAGTTAATATGGACCATGCGAAAATGATCTCTATCCAACAGCAAAAAAGGGGTTGGAAAGGGTTTGTAGTTCCAAAGTCAAATTGTACCATTTCTGGGCTGGTAGTTTCTTTAAAACCGATCCTTGATCAATTTGGGGTTAAGCAAGTGGTGATGACTTCTCTCCAGGCGATGTCTGGAGCAGGCCGAACCCCTGGTTTATCGGCGATGGATATGATGGAGAATGTTATTCCTTATATTCCTGGAGAGGAACCAAAGGTGGAGACAGAACCACAGAAAATATTGGGAACTTATACTGGTGAAGCAATTAAACATGCTGATTTTGGGATTACAGCAACTTGTACACGGGTACCTGTTCTTGATGGTCATTTAGTAGCTGCTTTTGTCCAGACGGAGAAGGCGTCTAGTCCGCAAGAGGTTAAAGAAGCAATGATCAATTTCGGTAAAGATTTCTGTCAATTGGGCCTGCCTAGTTCACCCCGGAATTTGATTGAAGTGACTGATGATCCTTTCCGTCCACAACCTAGAATGGATCGGGAGCGTGGCGGAGGGATGACTGTAACGGTCGGCCGTATCAGGAAAGATCCAATTATTGAAAATGGGATTAAATATGTTTGTTTGGCTCACAATACCAAATTGGGAGCGGCAAAAGGTGCGATCCAGACTGTGGAATATTTAGTGAAGTATTATTTAAAATGGATATAAGCTATTAATTTAATATAAGTGGTGCTTGCAAGATTTTAACTGAGGAGGGAATTACATTGTGTAATTCCCTTATACTTTAAGGAATTGCATAATTTAGTTTTTCAAGATTCAACCACAATATATTGATAGCCTAATATTAGTTAATCGCTATATATTGTGATTGAATACAAGTTTAGGTAATTATGCAATTCCCTCACTTGTAAGAAGGAGAAATTATTAAAAAAACGAATAATAACAATTATTGAATATGTATTTACTATTGACTATTGCGTATTAAAATAACCGTGGAGGAAAAATGATAAAATTGTGGAAGAAAAACCGAATCTATCCGACGAAAGCTTTAAAAATCGCAATTGCTCCGCTGCTCCAATCAGGGTTTATTAGGACGAAATCGATAATTCCAAATTATTATGAATTAAAAACTGAGGCCGGTGTAGTAGGGGTTGGCTTTCAGATTCTCCCGGAGAATAATGGGGTTGGTGCCGATCTTACTCTTAATGGTTCATATCTTTGTCATGCAGATGAACTGTTTGCTGAGGAGATAATCTCAGATGGTTTTTGGAAATATTTAACTCAGGAGGAATTGCTGGCCCAACTTAAGGAGATTGTTGATTTAATCCAAAATAAATATCTTGCGATCTTAGAAGGAAAAATAGACTTGGCTGCTATTCAAAAACAAAGAGCTGTAGAATTTGAAAATTTTAGTCAAACTTTAAATGAAGAAGAACAGGAAGCACTTGAGAAGATCATCATTGAGAAGATGGAAGAATGGAATAAAAGAAGGGCTGGAGAGCCGCTTCCTTTATGGAAAATGGTTTGGAAGGAATTTGGGTATAATTCTTGACCATTACCGGTAAATAGGATATAATATTTTATATATTACTTAAAAAGGTAATGAAGAGAAGAGTAACTGGTTAAAGATTCGGTTGCAGAGAGAAGGGTCTATGGCTGAAAACCCTTTCCGAATTACTGGTGAATACCGTCTTGGAGCTGGTGGTGAAATCAAACCACACGGGTGACACCGTTATTTGTTAGCAAGTCGGGTCATAGACCAACAAGGGTGGAACCGCGGGAAAATTACCCGTCCCTTTTCAGGGACGGGTTTTTGTGTGTAAAAGTAAAGGAATGATGGATAAGAGGTGAGGATTATACTACCTAAGGTTGAGATTTGTGCAGGCGGAGTCGTGATGAAAAACGGTAAATTAGTTATTTTGCGAAGAAAAAATAATGTCTGGTTAATGCCAAAGGGTCATGTGGAACCAGGGGAAACTTTAGAAAAAGCAGCATCCAGGGAAGTTTTGGAAGAAACCGGGCTCCAGGTTCGGATTGGTTCACCTTTAGGAAAGACAGAGTATAGTTATACAGAAAACGATATTTTTCACCGGAAAAAGGTATATTGGTTTTATATGGAGGCTACTGGTGGAGAGATCAGACCTGAAGAAGAGATGTTTATTGAGGTAAAACTGCTTTCGGAGGATGAATTAGATACTCTGACTTTTCCGGGTGATCAGAGACTGGCAGAAAAGGCTTTTTCTATCTATAAAGGGAAAATGGGATCCTAAAATAAATGGAATACTATTCTGTACAGATAAATGTTGGGGAAGGAGATTTTGAAATGGTAAATTTAAAATTGCCCGATGGTTCTATTAGTCAAGTTCAAGGTGGGGTATCTGGGAAAGAGGTTATCTCCAATCTTAATTCTTCGATTAAAAAAGAAGTAATCTGTATTAAAATTGATGGGGAACTAAGGGATTTATCAGCAATAATCCCCGATAATGCTGAAATTTCTCTGGTTATGCGTTCAGATCCGGAAGCCTTAGAGGTATTAAGACATTCTGCTGCTCATATCATGGCTCAAGCAGTGAAAAGAATTTTTAGTGATGTAGAATTGGCGATTGGCCCTACAATTGAAAATGGCTTTTATTATGATTTTAAGCTTCCCCGGCCTTTAACCCCCGAGGACTTGGAAATGATTGAAGCAGAAATGAAAAAAATTATTAAAGAAGATCTCCCCTTTACGCGAAAGGTTATGTCACAGGAAGAAGCTTTCTCCTTTTTGCGCAAGAATGGAGAGAAGTTTAAGGAGGAGTTAGTTACGGAGCTTGCTGGTGAGGAAATCTCCTTTTACCAACAAGGGGAGTTTATTGATCTTTGTCGGGGACCACATCTCCCTTCAACTAGATATTTAAAAGCTTTTAAATTAATGAGCATTGCCGGAGCATACTGGCGTGGAGATTCCTCCCGGGAGATGCTGCAAAGAATCTATGGAACTGCTTTTTTCAATAAGGAAGATTTGGAGAAATATCTTAAGTTTTTGGAAGATGCGGAAAAAAGAGATCATCGTAAGCTTGGACGTGACTTAGATTTGTTCTCAGTAGATGAGCAGATTGGAGCAGGATTGATTCTCTGGCATCCTAAAGGAGGACGGGTTCGTCAGGTGATAGAGGATTTCTGGCGGGAAGAACACCGGAAAAATGGTTATGAGCTTGTATATACTCCTCATATTGGTCGTGGGACGCTTTGGGAGACAAGCGGCCATTTGGGTTTCTATAATGAAAATATGTATTCTGCCATGGAAGTCGATGGGCAGGAATACCTTATCAAACCAATGAATTGCCCATTCCATATTGCAATCTATAAAAGCCGGGGCCGTTCTTATCGGGAACTACCTTTTCGTTGGGCAGAGCTTGGTACAGTATATCGTTATGAACGGAGCGGCGTGCTCCATGGGCTCTTACGGGTAAGAGGTTTTACTCAAGATGATGCCCATATTTTCTGTAGCCCTGAGCAGATGCCTGATGAGATTGACCGCGTGCTTGATTTCTGTCTTAATATTTTAAAGGCTTTTGGTTTTAAGGACTTTAAACTCTATTTGGCGACCAGACCGGAAAAATCAGTAGGTTCGGAGGAACGGTGGGCAGCAGCAACTCAGGCCTTACAAGCAGCAATTGAAAAAGCTGGGCTTCCATTTGAAGTTGATGAGGGTGGAGGGGCTTTTTATGGTCCAAAGATTGACCTTAAAATTACTGATGCTTTAGGCCGAGAATGGCAGTGTTCTACTATTCAGTTTGATTTTAATGAGCCTGAAAGGTTTCAAATGACTTATAAAGGCTCAGATAGTCAGGATCACCAGCCTTATATGATTCACCGTGCGCTCCTTGGGTCATTGGAACGATTCTTTGGAATATTGATTGAAAACTATGAAGGCGCGTTTCCGCTCTGGCTGGCACCAGTACAGGCAATTATTCTTCCGGTACTTCCGTTGAATTTAGAGTATGCCGGTGAACTATATGACTGGTTGCGGGCTAATGGAATCCGTGCCGAACTTGATGGAAGAAATGAGAAGATCGGTTACAGGATCCGTGAGGCACAGATGAACAAAGTTCCTTATATGTTGATCGTTGGTCAGAAAGAAGAAGCAGCAGGCAAGGTTGCTGTTCGTACCAGGAAAGAGGGAGACCTTGGGGTCTGGGAGCGAGAATCGTTGCTTGCTCGGATGCAGAAGGAAATTGAAGAGAAATTATAATTGCCAGTGCAGTGGTAAATGGTATTAAGAATTAATTGTTTGCAAAATGGGATTATCGATTATTGGTTTCTTAACAATAAAGAATAAAAAGTAGGGAAGAAAAACTTCCCTACTTTTTTAAATCGTGAAGATATCTACAAATTACAAGAGAAAGAGTGAAAGTACAATTACGGAGAGAATACCGACTACACCTTCGACCAAGGTTCCTAGGGTTTGTAATTTGTAGGCTTGAGGTACTGACATATCGGAGAATTGGGCAACTACCCAGAAGTAACTGTCATTGGCATGGGAGACCGTCATGGCACCTGCTCCAATTGCCAGCACAGCAAGGGCAGGGCCTACTCCTGAGGCTAATCCCAAGGCACCTAAAGCCGGGCTAATAATAGAAGCCGTTGTAATAATTGCAACTGTAGAAGATCCTTGAACAGTTTTAATGGCTGCAGATAAGAGGAAAGGTAGAAGAAGTCCTAATTGGGCACCACCGAATACATCACTTAGATAGGTGTCAATTGGTGTTGCTCTTAGAACGCTTCCTAAGGCTCCTCCTGCGCCGGTAATTAAAATGATTAAGCCAGCATTTTTCATGCCTTCAGCAACCCAGTCATTAGTAACTTTGTCAGTTATCTTCTTAACAGTAAGGAAGGCTAAAAAAACACCAATAATTAACGCGGTATTAGGATTACCTATAAAGCTGAAGAAGGTCTGTAACCAACCGGTACCAAAAGGTTTACTTGGATAATCAGCAATTGATTTTAAGGCAATCAAAATAACCGGAACAATAATTGGAGCAAAAGATTTACCTACTGATGGAAGTTCTTCCGGATTACTAGTTTCTCTCTGAATGGTTTCTGGTTTGGGGTCAATATATATTTTGGATGCAAAGGTCTTAGCAAAAAAATATCCGGCTAAGATGGAGGGGATTGAAACTACTATCCCAAGAAGAATTACGATTCCCAAATCAGCATTGAGAGTACCGGCTGCGGCAATTGGCCCAGGGGTTGGCGGTACAAAAACATGAGTGGCATATAGTCCTAAACTAAGAGCGATTGCATAGACAGATAAGGATTCTTTAGAACGTGCGGCCAAGGATCGGTTTAATGGAGAAAGGATTACAAACCCGGAGTCGCAAAAGACTGGAATTGATACAATACCACCAGTAAAAGCCATTGCCAAGGCGGATCTACTTTCTCCAACCAATTTAATAACGGAATTAGCCATTACAAGTGCGGCACCGCTCTTTTCCAAGATAAAACCGATGATCGTTCCCGCGGCAATTACAATTCCAATACTGCCAAGTGTCCCTCCAAAACCTCCGGTGATGGCTTTAATGATCTCATTAGCTTCCATACCAGCGGCTAGACCTACTCCATAAGCAGCTAATAATAGAACAATAAAGGGGTGCCACTTAATTTTTGCCGTAAACAAGACGATAAAGATGATAGCTCCCAAGAGAATGAGTAGTAATACTGGACCTTCAACCATCAAGGGTTCCTCCTTTCAATAGTTGGATAAAAGATGGAAAAATGTTTTCTCTTATCCACCTCCTCAAAGGTTTATTATGGTAGATATTTGATAAAAGGAGAATAAAACCTTCAAGTAATATTAAAATTAACATTACAATTATTTAACAATGGGAAACAATTTGTTTTATTATCCCCGGATTTCCGCGAATATATCCTTAGACAACTCCCTCGACTTAAAGTTAAACGCTTTATTGGGTATACCTGAGGTAATTTTGTGATTCCTTCTAGTAGTAAGAATGTCTCTTGGGATCCATTAAAAGATTAAAATCAAAGGAGAAACAAGATTGAAAGTTACAAATGAAAGACTGGATGAAGCGCGCTTTCGGAAGGTAATAGAATTTGCTAGAAATGTATTGGATAAAGGTAAAGATCATTATCGGAATGACCCAACCCCTTTATTTGCTGATGGTATTAATGTTAATACTGGAGAGCATCTTTGTTGGAGGGTACCGGGTGGTAAGAGAATAATCACTTCAAATCTTGCCAGTCAGCAGATATTTCTTCGCGTGCTTGTAGGTTTAAGCAATCTTACAGGTGAATCAGGTTTTAGAGAAACTGCCGAGTCGACTGTTGCCTATCATTTCAACCATCTGTTAGATAGTAGTGGTTTATTGCAATGGGGAGGCCACCGCCAAATTAATTTAGAAAGACTGGAAGTGGATGGTCCTGATAATAAAGGACTTGTTCATGAGTTTAAAAATCATTTTCCATATTACCAATTAATGTTTGAAGTGGATGCATCAGCTACGAGAAAATTTATTGAAGCTTTCTGGAATGCCCATATATACGACTGGGGAAACCTTGAGACCAGCCGCCATGGTCGGTATGGGCTGGAAATTGGGGACTTATGGGGAAGTGAGTTTAAAGATCCACTGCCATTTCGTAAAACTAAGGGACTTTCATTTTTACGTACCGGAAATGATCTAATCTATGCTGCTTGTCTTCTTAATAAATTTACAGGTAATATAGGCCCTTTAATCTGGGGTAAAAGGTTAGCTCGGATGTATTATAAAGCCCGTCATTCTGAGACTGGCCTTGGTGTTTATCAATTTACCCAACCGTTAAAAACCCAGGATCCGCCAGCAGACCCCGATGATCCGCGTTTTACCCATTCTTATTATGGTGACCGGGCCCAACGTCAATTCGGTCCGGAATTTGGCTTAGATGCACTGGAAGGTAATATGCTTCTGGAAAGACAGTCGCGTTCGATTTATGTAATAAATTCCTTGATGGAGCTGGAATTGGCTGAAGAAGTGGGCTCTGAAGTTGCGGAATTTATTGACTGGGTACGAGAAGGGATGCTGGCTTATGCCAAATATGCTTATATTCCAGAAAAGAATATGCTAAGACCATTGATTGCTAATGGTGCAGATCTATCGGATTATGTTTTGCCTCGAACGGGGTACTTTGGGAAAGTTGGAGATATATACCGGCAGTTTCCGGCTGGAAGCGATTTTCTCTATTCTTATGCCCGCTCTTACCGAATGACGAGCGATAAAGATCTTTGGAAAGTGATACGTAACATAGCACAAGGCAATGGTTTAGGAGACCTTGGTTCTTTACCCGGGCATAAAGTAGAGGTAAACATGAGAACTGATAATGCCGATTATAATGCTATTTTTGCATTATTAGAGCTTTATAAGACCTTACCCTGCCAGGATTATTTGGATTTAGCCCGGGTAGTGGGTGATAATATTATTCGGCAAAAATTCCATCATGGTTTTTTCTTAGCCAGCCCGGAATGCTTATATGCAAATTTTAGTGCAATCGAGCCATTGGCACTTTTGGCGCTGGAAGCTGCTATTCGAGGAACTCCGGAAAAGGTCCCCGGGTACCTAGCAGCAGGGTATTTTGCTGGAGACTATGAGTTTTCTGATGGTACAGTCAGAGGAATATATGCTGATCAACTTTTTAAAATTAAAGGTTGAAGTAAAAAAGAAACCGAGGATTACAATTTAGCAATTTCTTTCAGATAAGAATTTATTAAAAACATCGGTTTAGCAGGAGCTACTATAGAATTTGTCGAATATTATATGTACTTAAAAATGGCTTTGATGATTGTTGATTCATCCTCTTCGGCAAAGCCAGCGTGAGCAACTAACTAGATTTAATTTACGGAGGAATTAATTGATGCTGCAGAGGAATAAAATAATTTTTTCCCTTGTGTTTCTATTTTTAATTTTGAACTTTCTGATTCCAGATTTTAAGATCAATTCACGTACTATAGTAACCTATGAACAGTTGTTTCCTGAAAAGACTGTGATTGCAGCTTGTGAAGACGATCCCCCCAGTCCTGCTATTCCTAAAGCAGGCTCCCAACTTCTTAAACCGGATCTTCCGATCCGGGAAAGAGTGGAACCTGTTCCGATGCCAGCTCAGGTCAAAGGGGTCTATGCTACTGGGTGGGCTGCGGGTTCTTCGCTTTTATTTCCTCGGTTGTTAGATTTTATTGACCAGACAGAGATTAATTCTATAGTAATAGATATTAAGGATGATTCAGGACTTTTAAGTTATCAATCAGTCTCGCCGATGGTCAATGCTATTAAGTCCTGGAATTTAAAGATCCAAGATCCATCTAAATTATTGCGTATTTTGAAAAAACGGCAGATTTACCCGATTGCCCGGATTGTGGTTTTTAAAGATCCATTTTTAGCTGAAAAACGTCCGGACCTTGCGATAAAAGATAAAGATGGCGAAATATGGCGAGATTATCGGGGGTTAGCGTGGGTTGATCCGCATAATAAAGAAGTATGGGCATATAATATAGAAATTGCTAAAGAAGCAGTTAACTTAGGATTTCCAGAGATTCAATTTGATTATGTCCGTTTTGCTAGTGATGGGGATCTAACCAATTGTGTTTATCCGTTTTCTGATGGGACAAGTAAAGAGGATGTGATTAAGGAATTTCTTCTATATGCACAGGAAGAATTAAAACCTTTAGGAGCGACAGTTTCTGCTGATATTTTTGGTTTGGCATGTTCCGCAAAGGATGATCTGTTTATTGGCCAAAAGTTAGAAAAAATTGCCGAAGCTGTTCCAATCATTTCTCCAATGGTTTATCCTTCGCATTATGCTAAAGGAAGCTACGGTTTGAGCAATCCCGATCTTTCTCCTTACGAGACTGTTTTACAGAGTTTGAAGGATGCCAAGGCCCGATTGGAAGGTTATCCAGTAAATCTACGCCCGTGGTTACAGGATTTTTCTCTAGAGAATAAATATGGGAGTAAGCAGATTAGAGCTCAGATTCAAGCAGTTTTGGATGCTGGGGTTGAAGATTGGATTTTTTGGAATCCTAGTTGCCGATATGATGTAGCTAAATATCTGATTAAAGATAAGATAAGAACAGTAGCTAATAATCCCCAAGAAGTAAATGAAGAAGAGGAACCTATAGTTGCGGCCAAAGGAGAAGGTTCTACTAATCAATATAATAGTCAAGAGAAAACTATGCGAGAGCACATCTTCCAGGATGAACAGACAAATTTATATCAAGCCGGGTTGGAAGAAGACACAGGATTTGAGCCGGAAGAAGAAGCCATTACTCATCAAAGGGAAGGAGCCGAAGAAGATACTTTGCCCTATCAAAGAGAAGAAGTTACGATCCCTAAAGAGACTTCCGGAGCTAGAGAAGAGTTTTGATTATGGAAAGATGAAAAGTTGTATAATTATTATCAAAAATTTGTAGTTATTATATTTTTTGCCCCTGTATTTTCCGGAAATTTACTAAATTTAGATTGACAATTATCAATGGTTTTGATATATTTTAGTTTAATCATAACAAGATGAGAATAGTACCTAATTCATAGGTGCTTATTAATCTCATCTGTATATTTATAATATCGATTTATTATAAAAGGGGGTAAAACAAGTGCGAAAAAAACTCCTGGCCTTAATGGTTGTTTTTACCATTATTTCTATTTTAGTTACAGGATGTAAGGAAAGTAACACTATAAAAATCGGTACAATTATGTCAACTAGTGGTGTGGTCTCTACTTATGGAATTCATACCCGGGATGCTATTAAGATGGCGATAGAAGAGATTAATGCTAAGGGTGGAATTCTTGGGAAAAAAGTTGAATTGATTGTTGAGGATGATGAAAAAAATCCAGAAAAGACAATGAATGCTCTGATTAAACTGGCTACTAAAGATAAAGTGGTGGCTATACTTGGGGGCTTGACTAGTGACTGTACTTTAGCAATTACTAAGGAAGCTCAGCAGAGAAACGTTCTTCTTTTTACACCGACTTCTACTAATGATACCGTGACTGATGCTGGAGATCTAATCTTTAGATCATGCTTTAAAGATTCCTTTCAAGGAAGTGTAGTTGCTCGTTTTGCGGTAGAGACTTTAAATGCCAAAAAAGCTGCTATTTTATATGATATGAATAATGACTATTCAAATGGTTTGACTAAAGCTTTTAAGGAAACTTTTGAAGATTTGGGCGGGAAGATAGTGGCTGCTGAATCATATGCTGGCGGAGACAAAGATTTTAATGCCCAAATTACCAAGATTAAGGCCGCTGAACCTGAAGTTCTTTTTATTCCTGATTATTATAATACGATTTCTCTTGTGATTAAACAAGTAAGTAATCAAGGACTTAATGTGACCATGCTTGGCGGGGATGGTTGGGATGAGCTTACAGGCCAAGCGGGGGATGAAGCTATTGGTTCATATTTTAGCAATCATTATAGCCCGGATGCAGATGATCCTGATGTTGTTGAATTTGTAAAAAAATACAGAGAAAAATATAATGTTACCCCTAATGCCTTGGCAGCTTTAGGTTATGATGGTACTTATATTCTACTGGAGGCTATTGAACGGGCTGGTTCGACTGATCCGCATAAAATTAAAGAAGCTTTAATGGAAACTAATCGTAAGTTTGTTACAGGTCATATTCAATTCGATGAACATCATGACCCAATCAAATCAGTAACTATGTTAAGGATTATCAAAGGAGAAGATGGGAAACTTGCTACTGAATATGTAGGAATGGTGAATCCTTAATCGGAGTTATCTTTTAAGTTCTAAAGAAAATTAATAATGGTAATGGGAGAATTAAATTCTCCCATTACCATTATTAGTCCCTCGAATCCTACTTTGGAGGTGTACATTGGTGGGAACTATTCAACAGATTTTGCAGCAGACATTAAACGGGTTAGCTTTGGGAGGCATATATGCCTTATTAGCTTTGGGTTATACGATGGTTTACGGAATTGTTAAGCTAATTAATTTTGCTCATGGTGACATTCTGATGTTAGGTGCTTTTGCCGGGTATTTTGTTCTAAATTATTTTGGAATAACCCCTGGAACATTTATTTTATCTTTTATTATTTCTATGCCTGTTTGTGCTTTAATTGGTATACTAATTGAGAAAATATGTTACAAGCCACTTCGTGATGCTCCTAGGATTAATGCCCTGATAACGGCAATTGGGGTCTCTTTCTTTATCGAAAACGGCGCTAGGGTTCTACCGGTGATTGGTCCCAATCCTCGGGTTTTTCCTACACTTCAGTCTGTAACTTACGACTTATGGGGAGTAGGAATCAGTAGAGTACAGATTCTGGTTTTTATTATTGCGATTGGCTTGATGATAATCCTTAACTATATAGTAAACTATACAAAAATTGGTAGAGCTATGCGGGCGGTCTCTTTCGATCAGGGAGCTTCATATTTGATGGGAATTAATGTTGATCGTGTGATTTCCTTCACTTTCGCTTTAGGGTCAGCTTTGGCAGCTGCGGCTGGTATTCTTTTTGCTAGTTCTTATCCCCAGGTTGAACCGTATATGGGAATCATGCCTGGCTTGAAGGCCTTTGTTGCTGCGGTTCTGGGGGGAATTGGCAATATTCCCGGAGCAATGCTAGGTGGTTTTATTTTAGGGGTAGCCGAAACCCTTACTAAAGGTTTTATTTCTTCACAATTAGCTGATGCCTTTGCTTTTGGGTTTCTCATTATTATTCTAGTGGTTAAGCCCACAGGGATTCTGGGTAAACCCGTAGGCGAGAAAGTGTAGGTGATATAGGTATGAATAAAGATAGAAAAAACAACCTGATTTCCTTCTTGATTTTACTTTTCAGTTTTTTTATCATCACCGGACTAGTAGCTTTCAGGGTAATTGATGAATATACAACGCAAATTTTAACCATCGGCGGGATCAATGTCATTATTGCCCTGGGTTTAAACTTGATCTCTGGTTTTACCGGGCAATTAGCTTTAGGCCATGCCGGATTTATGGCGGTAGGAGCTTATACGACTGCGGCATTAATCATGAAGCTTAATGTAGCAATTTTTCCGGCTATTATAGCTGGCGGTTTGGTATCAGCGGTTTTTGGGTTGCTAATTGGCTTACCGACTTTAAGGTTGCATGGCGATTACTTAGCTATTGTAACTTTAGGGTTTGGTGAGATTATTAGAGTAATTATGGTAAATCTTAGTGATATTACTGGCGGACCTGCCGGATTAAAAGGGATTCCTCCTTTTACCACTAACTTTTTTTGGCGACCGGTTTTTTCTTTTGCTTTGGTTTATATATTTTTAGTTGTAGTGGTTATTTTATTAAATAATTTAATAAAATCTTCCTCCGGTCGTGCTATTATTTCTGTTCGTGAAGATGAGATTGCCGCTAATGCCATGGGGATAAATGTTTTTTATTACAAAATATTTGCTTTTACCTTATCAGCATTTATAGCTGGACTAGGTGGCGGTATTTATGCTCCGTTTTTTGGCTATTTAAACCCTAATATGTTTAACTTCTTAAAATCAGTAGAGTTTTTGATTATTGTAGTCTTAGGTGGAATGGGTAATATTACAGGGACAGTTGTTGCTGGATTTGGACTAACCTACCTTCAAGAAATCTTGCGCTTTCTTAAAGATTACCGGTTGGTTATTTATCCATTAATTTTAATTTTAATGATGCTCTTCCAACCCTCTGGCTTAATGGGTTATTTTGGTAACAAAGAATTTTCATTAACCCGTTTTGTGCGGGAGTTTAATTTTAAAAAAATTTTCCGGAGAAGAAATCCGGGTAAGGCGGGTGAAAATCAATGACCGTCTTAAAAGCAGAGAAAATTTCTATTCTATTTGGTGGACTGAAGGCTGTTTCCAATTTTAATTTGGAATTGAAAGCAGGAGAATTAATAGGCTTAATTGGCCCGAATGGAGCAGGTAAAACTACAATCTTTAATATGTTGACTGGGGTTTATACACCAACTAGTGGTAATATCTTTCTAAAGGGCAGAAACGATCGCTTACAGAATATTACCAGATTACAACCCTATCAAATTACAAGTTTAGGTATGGCACGGACCTTTCAGAATATTAGGCTTTTTAAGAACCTTACTGTACTGGATAATGTCCGGATTGCCACTCATTTTAATACGAAATATAATGTTCTCCACTCTATATTTAGGCTGCCTTCATTTTATAAAGAAGAAAATGAAATCAAAGCAAATAGTATGCAACTTTTGAAGATCTTTGATTTAGAGCAGAAAAGTAAGGAATTAGCAAAAAACCTTTCGTATGGTGATCAAAGGAAACTCGAGATTGTCAGGGCACTAGCGACTAATCCTCATATCTTGCTTTTGGATGAACCGGCTGCGGGGATGAATCCTCAGGAAACCAAGGATTTGATGGAATTAATTAATTTTATCAAGGAAAAGTTTAATTTGACGATATTATTAATTGAGCACGATATGAATCTGGTGATGGGGATCTGCCAAAGGATCATCGTTCTTGATTATGGCCAAGTTATTGCCCAGGGGAAACCTGATGAGATTGCTAAGAACCCAAGGGTGATCAAAGCCTACCTGGGGAAGGAGAATGAGAATGATGCTTAAGGTAAAGAACCTCAATGTATATTATGGAAATATCCATGCTCTTCATAATATTAGCTTTGAAGTAAATGAAGGGGAGATTGTGACTCTAATTGGAGCTAATGGTGCTGGAAAGACCACTACCCTTCATAGTATTTCGGGATTAATCCCCATTGAATCCGGGGAGATTGAGTTTCTTGGCCATAAACTACAAACTTTTTCTCCTCATAAAATTGTGGGGTTAGGTTTGATACAAGTGCCGGAAGGAAGACGAATTTTCTCCAATCTTACGGTTAGGGAAAATTTAGAGATGGGTGCTTTTATACGAAAAGATCGGGAACAGATCAAAAAGGATTATGAGATGGTTTATACTCGATTTCCCCGCTTAAAAGAAAGGCTACGACAAATGGCTGGAACTTTAAGTGGTGGGGAACAACAAATGCTGGCGATTGCAAGAGCTTTAATGTCTAAACCGAAGTTGCTATTGTTAGATGAACCTTCGATGGGACTTGCACCTTTACTAGTAAAAGAGATATTTTCGATTATTCAAGAGATTAATCAAGCAGGAACAACAGTCTTATTGGTAGAACAGAATGCCCATTTAGCACTTTCGGTTGCCGATCGGGCATATGTATTGGAGACCGGGAGAATTGTAGCGCAGGGATCCGCTAAGGCTTTAGCGAGCAGTGAGGATGTGCGAAAAGCTTATTTAGGGGGATAAATTAGCTATTAATTAAATGGAGGGAATAAGAAATGTATGTACGTAACCGTATGACTGTTGACCCTTTTACAGTATCACCTGATACTATGATTGCTGATGCTTTGGAATTAATGCGAGTAAAAAAAATTAACAGAGTTCCGGTAGTGAGAAAAGGCAAATTGGTTGGAATCATTACTGAGCGAAAGTTAATGGAAGTTTCGCCATCTTCGGCTACCTCTCTTAGCATTTTCGAAATTAATTATCTTCTTTCTAAAACTAAGGTAGAAGAAGTAATGACGAAAAATGTAGTGACAGTTTTTCCTGACGATTTACTGGAAGTGGCTGCTTTAAAGATGAGAGATAACGGTATAGGGGGACTTCCGGTAGTAGAGAATTCTAAAGTAGTAGGGATTATTACTGAATCTAATATCTTTGATGCTTTTATTGAAATAATGGGCTTTAGGGAGAAGGGAAGCCGGATTTCAATCCTTATTCAAGAAGACCGGCCGGGGGTTTTAGCGGAATTAGCTAAGGCAATTGCGGCCTTTGATATTAACATTACTCATCTGGCTATTTATCATGGGGAGATTGTTTTACGGGTTGATACCCATGAGCCGGCAGAACTGCTCCAGGCATTAAGGGAAAAAGGATTTAAAATTACTTCGGTTTTTGAAACAGAGTAAATACTTTGAAGTAAAGTGAGAACAAAGAGGCTATCCGGAACGAAATGGATAGCCTCTTTTGTTTAAAGCTAATAAAAGTGACTGAAGTTATCAATATGTCATTCAGATATTTGATGGGCTTAATTCATCCATACATTAAGGGTATATTCTCCCCTCAGTTTCCTAAAAAAAAATAATAGAAAATTAATTCTCATTCAATTTATACTTGGTCAAAACGCAAAGGCTATCTTCCAAACGGGTTGCGAGCTACGAGAATTGTATAGCTGCTCCTACAGTTCCCGGGCCGGTATGTACACCAATGACCGGTCCGACTTGAGTAAAGGTAAAAGCTTTAAGATTAAAAGCTGTTTCTAAGGCTTCTTTTAATTCGATGCCTGCTTGATGGGCGGCACCATGTGCTACTACCAATCTTAAAGGTTTTCTGCCCCGAGCAAGATCTTGGAAGGAGTTTACGATGCTTTTTAAGGACCGCCCCTGGCTGCGGGCTATTCCTTGGGGAATATAGGTACCATTCTCACTTACCCTAACAATTGGTTTGATATTGAGTAGGGAACCTAATAAATTTGGGACCTTTCCAATTCGGCCTCCCTTATGCAGATACTCAAGGGTATTAAGAGTAAATAAAGTTTCAATATTCTCTCTTGCAGTAGAGAGTTTTTCCAGGATTTCTGGGATCTTTAAACCCTTTTTGATGAGTTCGGCAGCTTCAATAATCATTAAGCCAATGCCGAGACTGATTGTTTTAGAATCTACAATATGAATATTTCCTTTAAGTTTTTCTTTAGCTATATGGGCTGAGTTTAAAGTCCCACTTAATCCGGATGAAAGGTGGATCGAGAGGATTTCATCATTTTCTTCTAATAATGGCTGGTAAAAACGGATAAAATCATCGGGTGAGGGTTGGGATGTTTTCGGGAGAGAATTACTAGCGGCTAGGCGCGTGTAAAACTCTTCTGATGTGATTTCTGAGTCTTTAAATTCCTCATCTTCAAATCTTAGTTTTAATGGAATGACATGAATATTTAGTTCCTTCTGCATTTCTCTGGTTAAATCTGCTGTACTATCGGTTATTAAAGCAATTTTTCCCATTACTATCCTCCGTTCTTCCGGTTCGGTTGGAATTATACCTTTTGACATTAAGAACTTTCCGAACAAGTAGCCTTTTATTCAATTAGACGATAAAAAGATATATAAGTTTCAAAAACTAAGAGATTAACTTTAATTTGAGTAAAATTGATAGGAAGAGCCCCAAATTACATCCTTTCACGTGCACGGGTGGTAGCCAGTGTGAGAGACTACGTAAACCTTTCATTAGACAAACAAAAGGTAAAAAAGTCTTGACTTTTGCTTATTCAATGCTTATACTTATCAAGTGTAAAGTAAAGTTACTTGTCAGTAAGGAGGGCTCATCAATATGGAGTATTTAGTGAGGATGGGTCTGCTCTACGATTTTTATGGAGTATTATTGACGAGAAAACAACAGAGGGTCTTTACTTGCTATTATATGAATAATTTATCTTTGGCAGAAATAGCGGCGGAAGAAGGGACTTCTAGACAGGCTGTACATGATCTTCTGCAACGTACAGAAAAAATTTTGGAACGCTGGGAAGATAAATTGCAGTTAATGAATAAGTATTCGCTGGAGAAGGAAGCAATACGAGAAGTAGAAAGCGAATTAAAATCTTTAATGGACACACTTCCCAATGATACAGAGATGAATAAAGCTTTTTCTAGTATGCAAAAAAGCTTTGCTAAATTAAAATCTATTGTTTTAGAATAATAATCTACTGATTTATTAGATTGAGGGAGTTTCATAATTACCTAGGCATAAATCAGTCATTATGTAACTTATAAATTTGAAATACTAAGGGACTGGAGGATAAAATATGGCCTTTTCCAATTTATCAGAAAAACTCCAGGAGACTTTCCGTCGGTTACGTGGTAAAGGTAAACTGGGTGAAAAAGATGTGGATGAAGCTTTACGCCAGGTGAAATTGGCACTTTTGGAAGCTGATGTTAATTTCCGTGTAGTGAGAAGTTTTGTGAACCGCGTAAGAGAAAGAGCTATAGGTCATGAGGTACTAAATAGCCTTACTCCCGGACAGATGGTAATAAAAATTGTTCATGAAGAGCTTACCAAATTAATGGGGGAGAAGGCTGAAAAACTTATTATTAGTGATCGGACTCCTACAGTTTACCTTTTTGTAGGGCTGCAAGGGGCAGGGAAGACTACTACTGTAGGGAAACTAGGAGTTTTTTTAAGGAAACAAGGACGCCGTCCGTTATTGGTTGCAGCTGATGTATACCGTCCGGCTGCGGCTAAACAGCTCCAGATTCTTGGTGAGCAAAATGACCTTCCGGTATATATTGGTGATGGGAAGAACCCGGTTTTGATCGCTTCTGAAGCGATGGAACGGGCAAGACAATTGCAGCGGGATGTTGTGTTGATAGATACTGCTGGGCGTCTTCATATTAATGAAGAATTAATGGATGAATTACAGGAGATCAAACAGGCTGCTGAACCAGCTGAGATTCTGCTGGTAGTAGATGCAATGACTGGTCAGGATGCAGTTACTGTTGCACAAAGCTTTAATGAGAAATTGGGTATTACTGGTTTGATTTTAACTAAATTGGATAGTGATACAAGGGGTGGGGCTGCTCTTTCCATTCGAGAGGTTACTGGATGTCCGATTAAATTTATTGGTATTGGGGAAAAAATGGATGGGATTGAGATTTTTCATCCTGAACGGTTAGCTTCACGGATCTTAGGAATGGGCGATGTTTTAACCCTGATTGAAAAGGCTGAGGCTGCGGTCGAGGCTGAACAGGCCAAAGATCTAATGAAAAAAATTCAAAAGGACCAGTTTACATTAGAAGACTTTTTGCAACAGATGAGACAGGTTCAGAAGATGGGACCTTTGGACCAGGTTTTCTCAATGATTCCCGGTTTAAAGTCAAAGCAACTTCAGGGTATGGCGATTGATGAAAGAAGTTTAAAGCATATTGAAGCAATTATTCAATCTATGACTCCGTTGGAACGACAGACCCCTCAGATTATTAATGCCAGCCGCCGGAAGAGAATTGCCAAGGGAGCTGGAAGACCAGTTCAGGAGGTAAACCGGTTGTTAAACCAGTTTGAGCAGAGCAAAAAGATGATGAAACAACTAACTAATCTGGGTAAAGGTGGACTTCCCAAACTGCCATTCATGTAAAAACTATTGCTGCCCTTATTGGCTTTTATATATTTAAGTGAATTGTCTAATTTCCTAAAATAGACTTTCATCAAAATATATTGTTAGACAATTCTTAGTGGGAATATCAATATAGAATAATAAGTTATACAATTCTTAAATTTGAATAGAATTGATAGTTTTGTAAGGAGGTGAAAAAGTATGGTACGGATTAGGTTAACCCGTATGGGTGCTAAAAAACGCCCTTTTTACCGGTTTGTAGTTGCCGATTCCAGGGCGCCTCGGGATGGAAGATTTATTGAGATTTTGGGCCATTATAATCCGATTGCCAAACCCGTGGAATTAGTGGTGGATAAAGAGAAAGCCCTTTATTGGCTATCTCAGGGAGCACAACCTTCGGAACCGGTAAAACGTTTATTTAAAGAAGCCGGTGTCTTACCCGGAAAAGAAGCAGCTGGTGAATGAAAGGAAGTGAAGCTTCTTGAAGGAATTGGTGGAGTTGCTCGTAAAATCAATTGTTGATCATGCCGATGATGTTCAGGTCAGAGAAGAGGAATCTGATGGTGCCCTTTTGCTGGAGATCAGTGTCCATGAAGATGATCTGGGTAGGATTATCGGTAGAAGAGGCCGGGTTATAAAAGCCATCCGTACTCTGGTCTGGGCAACCGCACCTCCAGACCAAAGAGTCCTGGTGGAATTGGCTGAATGAGTACGAGCCGGTTTAATCCTTGGAACAACCCTCCAGAAGGATTGATTGCTGTAGGGGAAGTTTTAAGTTCTCAAGGGAATAAAGGCGAGATTAAGCTCTCTTCCTTGACCAATAGTTTAGAACGTTGGTTGGAATTGAAAAGAGTATTTGTTTTTCTCAATGGAAAGAAGAAGGAACTATTCATAGAAAAGATCAGGTACTTTAAAGATTTTGTGATTGCTAAGTTTCAGGGTGTCGAGGGGATTCCGGATGCTGAGCGATTATCAGGAACATTTCTTTGGATTCCAGAAGAAGAACGGCCAAGTTTACCCGCCGACCATTTTTATGTAGACCAAATTTTGGGATTAAAAGTCTATTCAGAAGATAATCAGTTTCTGGGTAGGATCAAGGAGGTCCTTTCCACGGGAGCAAATGATGTTTATGTGCTTTCTGGAAGCAAATTTGGTGAAATACTGTTTCCTGCTTTAAAACCCCTTATTCACTTGGTCAATTGTGAACTGGGAATTATGAGGGTGGAAATACCGCCGGGACTGTTAGATGGGGATCGATAAAAGTGTTAATCCATTTTATGACATTGTTTCCCAAGATGTTTACTGGCCCTTTTTCCTGCAGTATAATAAAAAGGGCGAGGGAGCGGGGACTAGTGACCCTTGAAATGTTAAACTTCAGGGACTATGCCAGGGATCGTCATGCAACTGTGGATGATACACCCTATGGTGGTGGCCCAGGAATGGTTCTTAAACCGGAACCGATCTTTGAAGCAGTTGAAGATTTACAGGTGAAAACTGGTTCCAAACCCTACATTATTCTTACCACACCACAAGGTGATACCTTCTCTCAGGAAACAGCGGTTGAACTGAGTAAAAAATCGCATTTGCTGTTTATTTGCGGACATTATGAAGGCTTTGATGAAAGAATTCGCGTTTTAACTGATCGGGAATTATCAATTGGTGATTATGTCTTAACCGGTGGCGAATTACCAGCGATGGTTATGGCTGAAGCTATTATTCGTTTACTCCCTGGTGTTTTAGGCGATCCAGAGGCAGCTGATAATGATTCTTTTTGCAATGGGATCTTGGAATATCCTCAGTATACAAAACCTCCGGTGTTTCGTGGAATGACGGTGCCAGAAATATTACTTTCAGGGGATCATGGAAAAATTCGTGCATGGCGAAGGGAACAGGCCCTTTTGCGAACCGCCCGCGTACGTCCGGATCTCTTAGCAAACCTAGATTTGACTTCTGAAGAACAAGAGTTTTTAAAGAAAAATGGTATTTATATAATTAAAGAAAAAAAGATCTAATATAGAATTGATCTTTCTCTGAAGGGAGGGAAAAACAGATGAACCTAATTGATCTGATTGAACAGGAACAATTGAAGAAAGACCTACCGGAATTTGAAGCAGGGGATACTGTTAAGGTTCACTTAAAAGTAGTTGAGGGTGAACGTCACCGGATTCAAATTTTTGAAGGGGTAGTAATTGCCCGGGCTAATGGAGGCTTAAGAGAGACTTTTACAGTACGTAAATTCTCTAGTGGGGTTGGAGTAGAAAGAATCTTCCCCCTCCATTCTCCAATGATCGATAAAATTGAAGTTGTCAGGAGAGGCCGTGTAAGGAGGGCGAAACTATACTACTTGAGGAAACGCTCAGGTAAGGCTGCACGTATTCGGGAAAGATAAGGGTCAGATACTCTTGAAAAATCTACTCTCTGGAAGGTTGAAAAGACCTTCTGATGTTATTCCCGTATAGATACAGATAGGAACTTTTCTCCGTTTTTCAGAGAAGTATGAGTAGGAAGTAAAGGACCACCCCGGGTGGTCTTTTTCTCTGTGTGTTTACAATTCACTAGGGAGGGGTTTAAGTGAAAGATGCCAGAATATTTTTGGTCGTTCTCGATGGGGCAGGAGTTGGTGAATTGCCTGATGCTTTCCAATATGGGGATGAGGGTAGTAATACCATAGGAAATACTGCACGGAAGGTGGGGGGATTAAACCTGCCTTTTATGGGGGGATTAGGTTTAGGAAATATCACTTCCATCAAAGGGGTACCAACCACAGAACGGGCTAATGGGGCATTTGGGAAAATGTCAGAAGCTTCGAAGGGCAAGGATACAATTACTGGTCATTGGGAGATGACAGGTATTGTTTTAGAGCACCCGTTTCCTATTTACCCTGAAGGATTTCCGGAAGAGTTAATTACTAACTTTGAAAAAACGATCGGCCGAAAAGTACTTGGTAATAAGCCGGCTTCGGGGACAGAGATTCTAAAGGAATTAGGCCCGGAGCATATGAAAACAGGTTATCCGATAGTTTATACATCGGCTGATAGTGTTTTTCAGATTGCTGCTCATGAGGAGATTATTTCGGTAGAGGAGCTATACCGGATCTGTCAGACCGCCCGTCAGCTACTCTCAGGTGAGCATATGGTAGCCAGGGTGATTGCCCGGCCTTTTATTGGGGAACCTGGTGCATTCCAGAGAACGGTTAGACGCAAGGATTTTTCGGTGAAACCTCCGGAAAAAACAATATTGGACAGGCTAAAATCTGAAGGTATTAATATTGTTGGTATTGGAAAGATTGAGGATATTTTTAGCAATCAGGGATTAACAGCAAGTTTTCATACTGGAGATAATATTACAACTTTAGAAAAATTGTTGGAGCTGGCCAGAGTAATGAGAGGACCGGCCCTGTTTTTCGCCAATTGCATAGATTTTGATTCTTTGTATGGACATCGAAATAATTGGCAGGGGTTTGCGAGTGCACTGGAGACTGCTGATGCTTACTTAAAAAAACTATTTTCTTTGTTAAATAAAGAAGATTTACTTATCATTACGGCTGATCATGGTTGTGACCCTACTACTCCCAGTACAGATCATTCACGGGAGTATGTTCCTTTATTGATCGCTGGTGAGCAGGTGAAGAAAGGTACAAATTTAGGAATCAGGAAGGCCTTTACTGATCTTTCGGCGACAATTGCTGATTTTTTTGCTATTCAGCCGTGGTCAAAAGGAGAGAGTTTTTACAAATCCTTATTTAAATAAAAAGGGGGGCGAAATATGAGAATAGTTGATCTAATCCGTAAAAAAAGAGATGGATTGGAACATACTGTGGAAGAACTGAGTTTTCTAGTTAAGGGTATTACTGATGGCAGTATCCCTGATTACCAACTGTCTGCTTGGTGTATGGCTGTTTATTTTCAGGGTATGAGTCCCCGGGAAGCAAAGGAGTTAGCTTTACAGATGGCTTCTTCCGGTGACCAGATGGATCTGTCGCCAATTAACGGAGTGAAGATTGACAAACATTCCACCGGTGGTGTAGGCGATAAAACTTCTCTTGTTGTAGCTCCTTTAGTTGCTGCGGCCGGAATCCCGGTCTGCAAAATGTCAGGACGGGGATTAGGGCATACAGGAGGAACAGTTGATAAACTAGAATCAATACCAGGTTTCCAGACTGAAATGCCAATCTCCCAGCTTTTTCAGCAGGTAAGTAAAGTAGGGATTGGTATGGTAGGACAAACCGGTAATTTAGTTCCTGCTGATAAACAACTTTACGCATTACGGGATGTTACAGGGACGGTTGAGAGCATACCATTGATTGCTTCAAGTATTATGAGTAAAAAATTAGCTGGCGGTGCTGATGGTTTTGTTCTTGATGTTAAGGTTGGTAACGGCGCTTTTTTGAAGACCTTGGATGAAGCGAAAGAATTAGCTGAACTAATGGTAGCAATCGGAAAGAGTGCTGGGCGGGGGACAGTGGCGGTTCTTTCTAATATGGAACAACCATTAGGGAGGGCGATTGGGAATTCCTTAGAGGTAAAGGAGGCAATTGCTACTCTACGAGGTGAAGGACCACAGGATTTAGAAGAACTCTCGCTGGTACTAGGTTCGCAAATGTTGCTTTTGGCTGGTGCGGCAGAAGATGAAGAAACTGCTAAGGAAAAGTTGAAAACTATTATTTCTTCTGGTAAAGGGCTACATTGCTTTGAGAGATGGATTGAAACCCAAGGCGGGAATCCCGCGATTACAGAAAAACCTGAGCTCCTCCCTCTTGCTCCAGTCATCCATAAAGTAAGGAGCAATTTCCAAGGGTATGTGGCTGGATGGGATGCCGAAGCTCTAGGCCTGACAGCGATGCGTATTGGTGCAGGTCGGGAACGTAAAGGGCAGCCGATCGATCATGGTGTGGGATTAGTAATTCATAAAAAGATTGGAGAACGGGTTGAATTTGGAGAAGAGATTGCAGAAGTTTATGCCCGTTCAGAGGAGGCGGCGGTTTATGCCGGAAAAGAAGTATTGAGTGTTATTAAAATTTCTGATCTGCCGCCAAAGCAATCACCATTAATATGGGGGTACATTATTTGACATTATATTTATCATTTACCCGTTGCCCTAAGACAAAAATTAAGCTAAGATGAGAAAGGTAAGATTAGATGCATTAAAAAGAGGTTTTTGGTAACAATAACCTTCTTTTTGGACAAACCATGATAAGTTTCTAAGGTAAACAGGTGAAGATTGGGGTGGCTCGTAGTAATGGCTACAGGCCAATGATGATTTAATTAGTTAAAGAAGGAGTGATGAGATGCACCTCGCAACTTTCAGAAAAGGAATTCATCCACCGGGAAATAAGGAGAAGACTTTTTCCTTACCAGTAGAGACACTTCCTTTACCAAAACAAGTAGTGCTCCCATTGAGTCAGCATATTGGAGCTCCATCTGAACCACTGGTTTCTGTGGGTGACCAAGTGATGACTGGCCAGAAGATTGCTGAAGCTAAAGGGATGGTTTCTGTTCCTTTACATGCCAGTATTTCCGGGAAGGTTGTAGCGATCGAACCTAGGCCTCATGCTTCTGGTAAATTGGTGCCAGCAATTGTAATAGAAAGTGACGGAACTGATCAGATTTCGCCCGAATTAGCTTCTGGTTATAATTTGGAACAACTTTCTGCAGAACAGATTAAGGATCTGATTAGGCAGGCAGGTTTGGTAGGTATGGGTGGAGCGGCTTTCCCTACTCATGTTAAATATTATCCACCAGAAGGAAAACAGATAGAGTATGTTATTTTGAATGGTGCTGAATGTGAACCGTATTTAACCTGCGATCACCGTTTGATGGTGGAAAGAACTGATGAGATTATTTTAGGTTTATTAGCTTTTATGAAGGCCGCTAATGCGGAGAAAGGTATGATCGGGGTTGAGGTTAATAAACCGGACGCAATTTCCGCTCTAAAGAAGGCTTCTGAAGGCTTGCCGATTGAGATTATCCCCTTACAGGTAAAATATCCTCAAGGGGAAGAGAAGATGTTAATCTATGCTACTACTCGGCGTAGAGTTCGAGCTTGTGACTTACCAATCGAAGCCGGAGTTGTGGTTAATAATGTGGCGACCGCGGCTGCTTTTGGCGGATACTTGAAGAACGGGAGACCTCTATATTCTAGAATTATTACTGTAACTGGCAATGGGATAAAAAACCCGAAGAATTTGGAAGTTAGGCTGGGAACTTTGGTTGAAGATGTAGTCAATTATTGTGGTGGGTTTAATGGAACCCCGGGACGGATAATCTTAGGTGGACCAATGACCGGTCCTGCTGAATACCGGCTTGATATCCCGATTATAAAAGGGACTTCTGGCATTTTGGTTCAAACCAGAGCGGAGGTTGAAAAACCCGAGTACGCTCCTTGTGTTCGGTGTGGCAAATGTGTGGATGCTTGTCCGTATAATTTACTCCCGAATTATCTCGGGACCTTTGCTGAACACGATAAACTGGCAGAAGCAGAAAAGTACGGTATCTTAGATTGCCGGGAGTGTGGTTCCTGTACCTATATCTGTCCGAGCAGAAGACCATTGATTCAATTGATTAAAAACGCTAAAAGTAAAATTGTTGCTTCAAAAAGGAATCAGGGTGAGAAGGGGAGGTAATTTTGGTGTTAGAGACGGAAGTAGTTGTTTCTGCTCCACCTCATATTAGGCAGGAATTAACCACAGAGCGGATTATGTGGCGGGTGGTAATTTCTCTAATCCCAGCGGCGCTGGCAGGGGTGGTCTTTTTTGGTTGGCATGCTTTAGGAATTATTCTGTCCTCGGTTTTTTCTGCGGTTCTTACGGAGTTTTTAGTTTTGAAATTAATGAAACGACCGGTTACGATTAAGGATGGAAGCGCTGTAGTAACCGGCTTATTGCTGGCTTTGATTATTCCACCTACAGTTCCTCTATGGATTCCGGTTGTAGGTTCAGCTTTTGCCATAATGTTAGGGAAACAGATCTTTGGTGGCTTGGGATATAACCCATTCAATCCGGCACTAATTGGAAGAGCATTTCTTTTGGCTTCCTGGTCAAGTTTAATGACCAAATGGAGATGGCCGCTTAACTCTTTAGCTTGGAGTGGTAATAATGCAGATGCGGTCTCTGGTGCTACTGCTCTGGGGCTTCTTCGGGAAGGAATTCAAGGTATTCCCTATAAACAGCTGTTGTTCGGTAATATCTCCGGCTCTCTGGGAGAAACCTCGGCACTGGCGCTACTTTTGGGAGCAATCTTTTTGTTGCTTTATAAAATTATTGATTGGCGGATCCCGGCTGGTTATTTGGGGACTGTAGTTTTAATGGCTTTGTTAATGGGTGAAAATCCTCTCTTCCATCTGTTAGCTGGTGGGTTGATTTTGGGAGCTTTCTTTATGGCTACAGATTATGTCACCACTCCAGTTACACCTAAAGGTCGGTTGATTTTTGGTATTGGTTGTGGTGTTCTAACCATGTTAATCAGAAAGTATGGGGGATTCCCAGAGGGCGTTTGTTATTCAATACTATTAATGAATATTACAACTCCGCTTCTTGACCGCTGGACAGTTCCGAAGAAGTTCGGGGAGGTGAAAACCATTGGATAAGCAAGGATTTCGTTTAGTACTGGTTTTAACAATAATTTGTATCATTGCTGGTGGTGTTTTGGCTTTAGTAAATTCGATTACTGAACCAAAGATTAAGGCTCAGGCCGCCTTAGCTATGGAAAAAGCAATAAAAAAAGAAACTCTTCCTGAAGCTTCCGAATTTAGGTCGAATAACTCATTGTTAGAAAAAGCCCGTGAAGCGGGAAACACTGAGCTTTCCGAGCTATTTATCGGCTTTAAGGGAGAAGAAGAGATTGGTCTGGTATTAATTACTGATATTCAAGGTTATTCAAGTGTGATCAAGTTGGTAACCGGGGTTTCTCGGGATGGTCGAGTTACGGGAGTAAAAGTTCTCAGTCAGTCAGAGACTCCCGGACTTGGCAGCAGGATAAGCGAAAAGGAATTTGTCGGGCAACCTGCTTTTAAGCAAGCTACTATCGAGGATAAGCTTTCCGTCGTAAAGGATGGAGGATCTGTTCAGGCAGTAACAGGTGCTACCATCTCATCCCGTGCAGTAGTAAAAGGGGTTAACCAGTCTCTAGCTACGGCTAGGTTGTATATGAAGAAGGACTAATGGCAATGATTGCTTACGCTTTACCCGTCAATGATTTTGGGCATTTACTTGGTTTATTTGGTATTGATGCCAAGAATGCTAAAAAAGGGTTTGATTATTGCTATAATAAATATAAATTGCTTTTGATATTTTGGGATAAAGATTAAGGAATTGCATAATTGGTTGGTTTAAGATTTAACCACAAAGTTGCAAATTAATTATGCAACTCCCTCAGAATAATAAAGACCGGGGGTGTTTGTGATTGAGTAAATGGCAGATTTTTAAGAATGGTGTATTTAATGAAAACCCCATTTTCCGTCTTGTGTTAGGGATGTGTTCTACTTTAGCTGTAAGTTCGGCTGTGGTTAATGGGCTTGGTATGGGTCTGGCAACTACAGCAGTTCTCGTGGGTTCTAATGTAATTATTTCCTTGTTACGGAATGTGATTCCGAAGGAAATAAGGATTCCGGCATATGTTGTAATTATCGCCACTTTTGTTACGATTGTGGACAAGCTGATGGCGGCTAATATGCCTGAACTCCATAAGGTATTGGGGATCTTTATCCCCTTAATAGTTGTTAATTGTATTATTCTGGCACGAGCGGAAGCTTTTGCTTCAAAAAATACTGTAGGCAAATCAGCCATTGATGGTTTGGGGATGGGAATTGGTTTTACACTGGCTCTAACAGTCTTAGGTACGATTCGGGAACTGCTTGGGACCGGGACGGTCTTGGTAGCAGAAGATTTTGGCTTTTCAGGGATTACCGTTTTTCCAAAAGAAAACGGGATCTTATTGATGGTTCTTCAACCCGGAGCCTTTATTACTTTAGGTTTAGTGTTAGCGGGTATCAATTGGTGGGTCCGGAAGAAGGAGGAGAGAAAGAATGGCTGAATATTTGGTGATTATTTTCGGTTCAATTTTTATAAATAATTTTATTGTCTCCAGGTTTCTAGGGATCTGTCCTTTTTTGGGGGTCTCCAAGCAGGTGGAAACTGCTGCTGGGATGGGTTTGGCTGTGACTTTTGTTATGGGGTTGGCCTCAGCAATCACTTACTGGGTGCAAAAGCTTTTAATTGTATTAAATATTGAGGTTTTACAGACTATCACCTTTATCCTGGTGATTGCGGTTCTTGTGCAATTTGTCGAGATGGTAATTAAAAAAAGTAGTCCGGTGTTATATAAAGCCCTTGGGATCTACCTTCCTTTGATTACTACGAATTGTGCAGTTTTAGGAGTGACCCTTATTAATATTAATGAAGGTTATAACTTTCTGCAATCAGTGGTTCACGGGATTGGTGGTGCACTTGGTTTTACGCTTCTGATTATTCTCTTTGCTGGTATCCGGGAAAGAATGGCTTTTGCACCGGTACCCCGTTCGATGCAGGGTTTTCCTATTGCTCTGATTACAGCTGGTTTAATCTCTATCGCTTTTCTAGGGTTTACAGGTTTTGATTTAAATGCTCTCTTTAATTTTTAGGGTGTTTAGTTGGGAGAGGCAATTTGTTTTCTAGCTATTGATAAAGGAGTGAAAACATGGAAGCTGAAAGTCTGAATGTAATAATAAATTCCATTGGCCTCTTGGCTTTTCTTGGAATTACTTTTGGGATTGTTCTGGCGGTGGCCTCCCGTAAATTAGCGGTGAAAAGTGATCCCCGGATTGATGAGATTGAGGAACTTCTTCCGGGAGCAAATTGTGGTGGTTGCGGTTATCCTGGTTGTCGAGGATTAGCCGAGGCAATTGTTGCTGGTAAAGTTCCGGTAACTACTTGTCCGGTAACAAAAGATCATTCTCCGATTGCCAAAGTAATGGGGGTTGAAGTAGTTTCATCCGGAGAACGGAAAATAGCCAGGGTACGGTGTGCCGGAGGAAATAAAGAAGCTGCTAAACGCTTTATATACTTAGGAGTTGAGGATTGTACTGCTGCCCAGAACCTAGCAGGTGGTCCTAAGGCTTGTACCTTTGGTTGTCTCGGTCTAGGAAACTGTACAAAAGTCTGTCCTTTTGGAGCAATTACAATGTCTGATAATGGTTTACCGGTAGTTGACGAAGAAAAATGTACTGGTTGCGGGTTGTGTACAAAAGCTTGTCCTCGCGGATTGATTACTCTATGGCCAGTGGGGAAAAGTGTGACTGTACTTTGTATGAACCAGAATAAAGGGGCGGAAGTCAGGAAAGTATGTAAAGTAGGTTGTATTGGTTGTCGGATCTGTGAGAAACAGTGTCCAACAGGTGCGATTACTGTAGAAAATAATCTGGCTCGGATTAATCCCGAACTTTGTATTGAATGTGGCCGTTGTATAGAGAAATGTCCGATGAAGGCCATAAAAGGAGAAATTAAGCAGGAAAGAGAAGTAATATTGAAGAAATAATATAAGTGATTTGTTTTAAAAAATTGGTTAAGTGAAAAGCCCGGAGGTGTTCCCGATTTACCAGTTAATCCTTGCCTCTGCTTCCCCGCGCCGTCAGGAGCTCTTACGGATGCTGGGTTTAGATTTCCAGGTGATGGTGAGTACTTTTGAGGAAAATACATCTCGGCATGCTCTTTCTCCTGGGGAGCTGGTCATAAATTTGGCTCGAGGTAAGGCCGAAGATGTATTTAAGCTGACTTCTTCTCAAGTAGAAACTAGCGATGCCTTAGTTTTAGCTGCCGATACAATTGTGGTAGCTGATGGGGAATATTTAGGTAAACCCTGCGATGAGAATGAGGCAAGGAAGATGTTAAGTTTTCTTTCAGGAAAATGGCATCGGGTCTATACTGGAGTAGCTCTTGTCCATAAGACAAAGAGTACTTTTGCCTATGAAATGACAAAGGTTCATTTTCGTACCCTTGATGCAGAAGAAATTGATGGTTATATCTGGACAGGTGAACCGATGGATAAAGCTGGAGCTTACGGGATTCAGGGGGTAGGAGCAGTTTTGGTTGATCGGATTGAAGGATGTTTTTATAATGTGATGGGTCTACCCCTATCCCGGTTGGCTTTGTTATTAAAAGACTATGGTTTTAGAATACCGGAGGTGAAGTCTGTTGTCCGGACCATCGATCAAAAATCTTCCTTCGGAAGAACGCCCCCGTGAGCGATTAGAGAGATTCGGAGCTGAAAACCTTTCAAATGCTGAATTAATGGCGATTATTCTCCGTACAGGAACTGCTAACCAATCTGTTTTAACTTTGGCCAATTTATTACTGGCTGAATTCAAAACGCTTCAACAGCTGGCGGCAGCGAGTATTAGTGAGTTATCTAAAATTAAAGGTATAGGAAAGAGTAAGGCCATTCAGTTGTTGGCTGCGTTTGAATTGGGAAAAAGATTACAGCTCTCAGAGCTGTCCCCAGAGGATGATATTTTTTCTTCACCACAGGATGTAGCAAAATTTTTCATGTCAGATTTAAGATTTTTACAGCAGGAACATTTTATTGTTATTCATCTTAATACCAAAAACCGCTTATTATCTAAGGAGACGATTACGATTGGTACCTTAGATTCATCTTTAGTTCATCCGCGTGAGGTTTTTAAAGCGGCGATTAGGCAAAGTAGCGCTTCTCTGATCTTAATTCATAATCATCCTAGCGGTGATCCTCGTCCCAGTAGGGAGGATTTAAATCTGACCCATAGGTTAAAAGAGGCAGGTGATCTTTTAGGGATCCCGATTCTTGACCATTTAATTATCGGTAATCATAAATATTTTAGTATGAAAGAAGAAGGAATGCTGTAAACTTAAGGGAAATGCAATAATAATTTTCATAGATCCCACTAACTTAATATTCACTAGAACCGGAGGGAAACATTGATGTTCAAATTTTTACTAGGGCGTCTTTCACGAGACATGGGAATTGATTTAGGAACTGCGAATACTCTCGTTTTTATTAATAATCAGGGGATAGCTTTACAAGAACCAACGGTGGTTTCTTTTGATCGAGAAACAGGAAGTATTATTGCTGTAGGTAATGAGGCAAAACAGATGGTAGGAAGAACTCCGGGCAATATAATTGCTGTCAGGCCAATGAAAAATGGAGTAATTGCTGATTTTGAAGTTACAGAGAAGATGCTTCAATATTATATTAAAAAAGCGGGGCGGCGGACGGCGTTTTTTGCTCCCAGAGTGGTGGTTGGGGTTCCCTCCGGGGTAACAGAAGTTGAAAAACGTGCGGTGATGGATGCAGCCAGAGAAGCTGGGGCCAGAGAGGTTTTTATTATTGAAGAACCAATGGCTGCTGCCATTGGAGCTGGACTGCCAATTCAGGAACCCACTGGGAATTTAATTGTAGATATTGGTGGCGGTACTACTGAGGTTGCTGTAATCTCATTAGGAGGAATAGTTACTAGCCGTTCGATTAGAGTAGCCGGAGATGAAATGAATGAGGCTATTTCCCAGTATATTAAGCGGAGCTATAATTTAATGGTTGGTGAGCAGACAGCTGAAGAGATCAAAAGGAAAATTGGTTCGGCTTATCCGCAAAAGGAAGAAGAGTTTGTTGAGGTGCGTGGTAGGGATTTGGTAACTGGTTTACCTAAAGTAATATCTCTGTCTTCCAGGGAAGTGATGGAAGCACTGGCTGAGCCGGTTACTGCAATTATCGAAGCGGTTAAGATGACTTTAGAGAAGACTCCTCCCGAATTAGCCGCTGATATTCTGGATCGGGGGATTGTAATGTCAGGGGGTGGCTCCCTTCTAAAGGGGCTTGATCGATTATTATCAGAAGAGACAGAAATGCCAGTTCAGGTAGCTGAAGATGCGATATCTTGTGTAGCAAGGGGTACTGGTATGGCATTGGAAGCTTTGGATATGCTTAGTAAGGTTTTAATCTCTAACAAACGCCATAGCTAAGAAGGATGAGAAGGGGCGGGTAAAGTGTTGCAACCTTTAGCCCAAAAAAGGGTTCTTCTAATTACATTAGTAATCTGTTTTTTGGTGATTACCGGGTTGTTGTTTTATTCATCTCAAGAACGGATAAAACAAACCTGGGCAGAAAAAGTATTTAATATAATTTTTTACCCTTTTCAAAAAACCATTCATTATGTTACTACTTTTATTGCTGAAACTGTTGAAACTATAAATAATTTGGCAGCTTTAAATCGCGAAAACTATCATTTGCGTAAAAGGTTGTCGGAACTTACTACAGATCTTTCCCAACTTGAACAATTGGAAGCAGAAAATGAACGCCTTAGAGCGATATTACAGTTTAAAGCTGCTTCAAAATTAGAATTAATACCTACTGAAGTTGTAGCCAGAAATCCAAGCAATAGTAAGTACACCATTATTATAGGTAAAGGGAAAAATTATGGTTTATCCAAGAATATGCCGGTTATTACTGAAGAAGGAATAGTCGGTCGTATTCTTAATGTTAATCCATTTTCTGCAGAAGTTATTCTTCTAACTGACCCCCGGGGGGGGAATAGTATGAGCGGTGTAATTGAAAGAACCAGAGAACTGGTATATATATATGGTGGTGGTCGTAAAGGCTATTGTATTGTTAAGCCTTCTGATTTAAGTATCAAATTAGAGACTGGGGATCGTATTTTAACTTCAGAAGCCAATCTTTATTTTCCTAAAAACCTTTTGATTGGTTATATTGCGGAGGTACACGACTCAAAGGATGGTTACGAGCAACAAGCATATCTGAAACCCGCAGCTAATTTTGGCCGAATGGAATACCTTTATATTGTTAAGGAAAAGTGAGTAATCGCTCACGCTGGTTACCTTAACATTCACGAAGTGATTAAATCAAAAACCGGGTGAGTTGACAAGCCGTCCAGAAGATGTATATCAAAGCTTGATGAATCGACTCTTCGAAGTATTTTCTAGATAGAGGAGGGAAAGCGGTTTGTGGGGATGGAAATTATTAATAATATTATTATTTCCGATTGCTTTGCAAACTACGGTTTTCTCCCACCTTAACTTGCTGGGGGTAGTACCGGATCTAGTTTTAATTATTATTATCTGCTATGGCTTGTTGAACGGAACAAACAAAGGATTGTTTCTAGGTTTAATTGGCGGCTTTTTATTAGACCTTACATCAGGAGGAATTCTTGGTATTAACATAATAACAAAGACATTACTAGGTTTTTGTGCTGGACATTTAGAAAGAATGGTTTTTAAAGATAACCTTTTTGTGCCAATTCTTTCTGTTTTGGTGGGTACAATTATCTCAGAATTGCTATCTTTTCTGACTTTATCTGCTTTTGGTTGGCGAATGGGGTTTTTCCCTTTTTTCTTCTCTATTCTCATTCCTCTCTGTCTTTATCATATTATTCTGACAGGGCCAGTTTATATTATTTTGTTGAAAGCCCTTAACTGGTATAAGCATCGGGAAAAGGTTGGTGCTTAATGTGAATAATCGTTCTTCGAAAGGGCAGGAAAAAAGGTATAAAATCATAAGTGTATTAATCTTTCTAATTTTTGCTCTGCTTTTATCCCGTCTGTGGTATCTACAGATTATAAAAGGGGAGGAAATTTTAGAACTTTCAAGTCAGAACCGGTCTAGACCGATAAGGATTACAGCTCCGCGAGGTAATATCTATGATTACCAGGGAGAATTGTTAGTAACCAGTAGAATGTCACATGTTGTATCTGTTGTTCCGGAAGATATAAAAGATAACCCATATGTAGTCTCTTTTCTCTGCCGGATTCTGGATATTTCGGAAGAAAAACTATTTGCTCAAATGGAAGAGAGTTCAAAGTATCAAAAAGATCAATATATTCCATTAAAACGGGATGTTGATCCAGTTACGATCGGGAAAATCCTTGAAGCCAAACTTGACCTCCCGGGGGTAGTGGTAGATGATTATCCAGTGCGTTTTTATCCCAAAGGAGAATGGGCAGCACAAGTTTTTGGCTATCTTGGTGAGATCAATGAACAAGAACTAGCTAAAATGAAGGATTTTGGTTACCGTCTGAGCAATGAAATTGGTAAGATGGGATTGGAAAAAACTTACGAAACCCATCTTAAAGGGGAAGAAGCTGTTAGGATCTGGGAGGTTGACCGCGTAGGTCAACCAATAAAAGTATTAGAACAGAAAAAATATATTCCTGGAAATAACCTTCACTTAACGCTTGATGCCCGGTTACAGGATGCAGCGGAAAAAGCGATTAGGGAGCATCTTGCTTGGGCCCAAGCTCAGGAGAATCCTAATATAAATAAAGCTAAGGCTGGAGCGATTGTGGCGATGGATCCCAGAAATGGTGGGATTCTTGCCATGGTGAGTTATCCAGAGTTTGACCCCAATCTTTTTGTGGGTAATATATCCAGCAAAGATTTTAATGAATTAATCAATAATCCACTTACTCCTTTTTCTAACCGGATTACAAGGGGACAGTTTATGCCGGGCTCAACTTTTAAACCGATTACAGTGATTGCTGCTTTAGAGGAAGGTTTGGTAACGAGTAAAACCGAGTTTAATTGTACCGGGGTTTTCCGGATTGGTAATCGGCAATTGAGATGTAACCCACCACATGGAAAACAGAATATTATAGAAGGATTAAAAAACTCTTGTAATATAGTGATGGCTGAATTAGCATTAAGTTTGGGACCGGAAAAGTTGGCTGAATATTCCAGACATTTGGGACTAGGGGTAAAGACTGGTATTGATTTGGAACCTGAGGAATTGTCAGGTTTGGTTGGGGATCCGGAGTGGAAAAAGAAAGAACGAAGTGAACCTTGGTATCCAATGGAGACGGCTCTGATTGCTATTGGCCAGAGCTTTATGAATGTAACCCCTATTCAATTGGCCCAAGTTTACTCAGTAATCGCTAATGGGGGTACTGTTTATCAGCCACGTTTAGTCGAAAAGATTACGACAATCTCTGGAGAGACAATTAAGAAAAATCCACCAAAAGTATTACGGAATATTAAAATCAAACCATCTACATTAGAGGTAGTAAGAGAAGGCTTGGACCAGGTGGTTACAGAAGGAACTGCCAGATATGCTTTTCAAGGGTTTCCTTTACAACAAATTCCTGTAGCAGGGAAAACAGGCACAGCTGAGAACAGAGGAAAAAATGACAATGCTTTTTTTGCTAGTTATGCTCCATCCAATGATCCGGAATTAGTTGTTGTGGTTGTTGTTGAAGAAGGGGGTTTTGGCTCCCAAGCTGCAGCTCCAATTGCCAGGAAAATCTATGAAGAGTATTTTAGCATAAAACAACCAATTGATACAAAGGTTGAGCAAGTTACAGAAGAAAACGGAGAGTAATCTACGGGAAAAGCTAGCTACCTGAATCCAGTAGGAGGACTTACAATTAAGGTGTGGAATAAAAAGTTAAAATCGCCTGAAGGTGTGTATAAGATGGGATCATTGGCCACAAAACCCCTTTACTCCGAACGACTAGTTTTTAAAGGACTAAAACAAGGTTTAACGCTTTTCATTCCTGAAAAACAAGCATTTTCACATTGGCTATTAGTCCTAAATGATCAATTAAAGCAGGCTAGGGGGTTTTTCAGGGGTGGAACAATCTTTGTAGAATTAGGTGGAAGAAAAATATCATCAAATGAACGTGAAGAATTAAGTAAAGTATTAGCTAATTATGGGATGACGATTAAATCTTTTAATCCATTTGAAAAGAAAAGATTCAATTCCTGGCGTAAAGAAAAGCCACCACAAGTAATGTTGGTTAAAGGGACAGTCCGTAATGGCCAGCGGGTGGAGCATGATGGAGATATAGTTGTTAAGGGTGATATCAACCCCGGAGGGGAAGTAGTAGCATCTGGGGATATTATTGTCCTGGGGGTATTACGTGGAACTGCTCATGCTGGAGCTAGAGGTAACTTACAGGCCGAAATTATTGCCTTTAATCTTTCTCCGGTTCAGCTTAGGATTGGTCATATTTTTTCTAGAGCTCCAGAGGGAAAGAAAAGGGGAGAAGGCCCGGAAATGGCACGAATAAAAGGAGAAAAGATTGTTGTTGAGAAATTATAAAGGTTAAAGGAGGATTCCAAATGGCTGGACGGGTAATCGTAGTTACCTCAGGTAAAGGGGGGGTCGGAAAGACCACCACAGTTGCAAATATAGGTACTGGTTTAGCCCTTAGACAAAAAAAAGTTGTTATGATTGATGCTGATATTGGCCTGCGTAATTTGGATGTGGTTATGGGTCTGGAAAATAGAATTGTCTTTGATATTATTGATGCTGCCGAGAAAGTTTGTCGTCTACGTCAGGCATTAATCAAAGATAAAAGATTCGATAATCTTTTTCTACTTCCTGCGGCTCAAACTAGAAATAAGGATGCTATCTCTTTAAAACAGATGCAAGAATTAGTAGATGAATTAAAGGCTGAATTTGATTATGTAATAATTGATTGTCCAGCTGGTATCGAGCACGGTTTTGATAATGCAGTTTCTGTAGCCTCAGAGGCAATTATTGTTACTAATCCGGAAGTATCGGCAGTTCGGGATGCTGATCGGATTATCGGCTTGTTGCAAGCTAAGGAGATTTATAAACCGCTGTTAGTTTTAAATCGCTTACGGCCAGATATGATCAAAAATGGTGATATGATGGATGTCGATGATATTAATGATATACTGGCTATCAAATTAGTAGGAATTATTCCCGATGATGAAGAGATCATCATCTCCACTAATAAAGGGGAACCTGCGATTTTAAATCACCATTCTAAAGCCGGAGAAGCTTTTAAGAATATAGTGGCACGTATTGAGGGGGAATCTGTTCCTTTTATGTCGATCAATGCAGAACCAGGAATTTTCGGACGGTTTTGGAAGATGTTAAGCGGAAAATGAAGAGTAAGTTGAAGAACGGATTTCGTGGGAGGGAGTGATCGGGGTGGAATTAAAGAAATTATTTCGTGAAGACCCCTCTAGTAAGAGTCAGGCAGTAGAAAGGTTGCGTTTAGTTCTAATTCATGATCGGGCCAAGGTGTCCTCTGGTTTGATGGAGGTATTACGGGAGGAGATTATTAAGGCCATTTCAAAATATGTGGAGATTGATGAGGATCAAATGGATATTGAATTAAATTCTACTGAAACAAAAGCTGAACTGGTAGCAAATATACCGGTAGTTAAAGTCCGTAGAGTTTTGGATTAATGTGATTCATTATAACAAATGAGCTTTCCCGAAGTCCATATTTAGTTTATTAGGAAAGAAAAGGGGAAATACTTACGGGAAAAGGTGACTAAAATTGTGGGAACGAAAGAATTTATTAAAAAATATTGATTTTTACCTACTAGGAACTGTTCTTTTACTAGTGGTCATCGGTTTGGTTATGATTTATAGTACTACCTGCCATAATACTGGATTAACTGGTGGTAACCCTTTTCTAATGGTTAGGAAGCAACTTTGTGCAATTATTATTGGATTGTTTGGGATGACTATAATTATGTGCAGTGATTATCGGTTACCGGATCTAATGTATCAGATCTTATATGGATTTAATCTTTTTTTGTTAATAATTGTCCTTACTCCACTGGGACTTGAGGTTAAGGGTGCCAAGTCTTGGTTAAATCTTGGCGGCCCTTTTTCATTACAACCTTCTGAATTTGCTAAACTGATGGTTATTATTACATTGGCTAAGTTTTTAGCAGATAAAGAAGACCTGGATTCTTTCTGGGATTTATGGTCTCCTTTTCTTCATATTTTACCTCCCCTGGTTTTAATTTTTATGCAACCCGATTTAGGGACAGCATTGGTTTTTTTCTTTTTTTTCTTTATCATGTTATATATTGCCGGATACAATGGGCGATTCTTATTTGGCATATTATTAGCGGGAATTTTAATTCTTACCCTTGTCTTTCTCAGTCACCATTATTTTGGTACACCACTTCCTTTTAAAGAATATCAAATTCGGAGAATGACAATTTTTCTAAACCCTGATAGTGATCCAACAGGTAGTGGATGGAACGTTCGTCAGGCAATTATTGCTGTAGGTTCCGGACGGTTTACCGGGAAAGGTTTATTCCAAGGTACCCAGGGACGATTAGGATTTCTTCCAGAGAATCATACTGATTTTATCTTTTCTGTGCTCTGTGAAGAATGGGGGTTTTTAGGTGGGTTTACGATTCTTAGTCTTTATTTTATTTTGGTCTGGAGATCTTTGGTGGTTATGCAATATGCCAAAGATAAGTACGGACGGTTAATTGCTTCGGGAATAATGGCAATGTTTGTTTTTCATATATTAGAAAATGTTGGTATGAATATGGGAATTATGCCGATTACAGGAATTCCGCTGCCGTTTCTAAGTTATGGTGGAAGCTCAGTGATTACTAATCTTTTTGCTGTAGGTTTCTTGGAAAGTATCTGGATTCGTCGGCAAAAACTACTTTTTTAGAAATGAGACGTTATTTCTTATTTATTGGTAGAGAACAGGCTGGAAAAGCCTGTTTTAGTTTACGGAGGGAAATATGAAGGTATTAGTTGATGCGGATGCTTGTCCACGTGGGGTAATGAAGATTATTAAGCATTTACAACCGGAATATGGGTATCAAATCCTTACAGTTTCATCTTTTAATCATTTTCACGCGGATGAGCATCACCCTATTATTGTGGGTGATGAAGATCAGGCAGCGGATATTGCCCTACTTAATAAGGCAGAAAAAGGAGATATTGTGGTAACTCAGGATTGGGGTGTGGCGGCGGTTGCCTCTGGTAAAGGTGCTGCTACAATCGATCCGAAAGGAAGAATCTTTATTCCAGAAACAATTGATTTTCTGCTTGAGGAAAGATACTTAAAAGCGGAATATCGGCGAAGAGGAGGCCGGACACGTGGCCCGGCAGCACGAACCAAAAAAGATGATCAACGATTTCTGGAGGCTTTTAAAAAGTTGCTAGAAAATACGTAAAAAAGGAAGGTGGTTTAGTGATGAAGTATACGCCAAATCTTGAGAGGTACTCGGGAATGAAGTACAACCGTTGTGGAAGAAGCGGACTTAAGTTACCAATAGTCTCTTTGGGTCTGTGGCACAATTTTGGTGGGGTTACGGTCTATGAGACTAGCCGGGAAATGGCTAGGCGTGCTTTTGATTTGGGTATAACCCACTTTGATTTGGCTAATAATTATGGGCCGCCACCAGGAGCTGCAGAAGAAAACTTTGGACGGATTCTAAAAGCAGATTTTAAAGGTTATCGGGATGAGATGGTCATCTCGACCAAAGCCGGATACACGATGTGGCCAGGACCTTACGGTGATTGGGGATCGAAGAAGTACTTGGCAGCAAGTTTAGATCAGAGTCTCAAGCGGATGGGCCTTGATTATGTAGATATCTTCTATCACCACCGTCCGGACCCTGAGACGCCATTAGAGGAGACTATGAGTGCTCTGGATTTACTTGTCCGGCAAGGCAAGGCACTCTATGTAGGTATCTCTAATTATAAGGTAGAGGAAGCACGACAAGCGATCCGTATTCTTAAAGAATTGGGAACACCATGTTTGATTCATCAAGCAAGATATTCAATGCTTGACCGGTGGGTGGAGGATGGTTTATTATCTGTACTGGCAGAGGAAGATGTTGGTTGTATTGCGTTTTCTCCTTTAGCTAAGGGACTTTTGACTGATAGGTATCTTTTGGGGATTCCAGCAGATTCAAGGGCGGCCGGGCCGAGTGCCTTTTTAAAACCAGAAGAGATCACAGAGGAATTGCGGAGCAAGCTTCGGTCTTTAAATGCACTTGCTATGGAGAGAGGTCAGACTTTGGCACAGATGGCTCTAGCTTGGGTACTCAGAAGGAGAATGGTTACTTCAGTTTTGATTGGCGCCAGTAAACCATCACAGATTGAGGATTGTGTGGGTATTGTTAATAGTCCACCCTTCAGTTCCGAAGAATTGAAATTGATTGATGATATATTAGTTTAAAGTGTATTCTACAGAGGTATAGGAATTATGCCTAATGTATATCTGTTTGATTGCATATGACATGATACGACTTTGATATTTGAGATTTGTTGCTGGTTTATTAGTTTTTAAAATTACCTTGGCGTTTCTTTTGATAGCTCATAAAAAGCTAGAACGAAATATTGCTTTTTGTGAGCTATCTTTTTTATGAAGAGAATGATATTAGCTTGAAACAAATCACTTTGTAAAAGTAACTATCGTTAGAAAGGGAAGTACAATTTTCAATTGTTACATTGAAGTTACAATTAAAAGATAGTTTCATGATTATTATCAATTAAAATATAAATGAGGGATTAGGATCCCTTGATAAAAAAATAGGAGGGAGACATCGTGAAGAAAGGTTGGTATTTATTATTACTTCTTTTACTTCTGGTTTTCCCGGTTAATGGTTTGGCAGCAAAAAAGACGGTGATTAATTATTGGACCCATACGGATGATAATCGGACGAGAATCGAAAATAGATACATTGCTGAATTTGAAAAACAAAATCCGAATGTGGAGATCAAGAGGGTTGTTAATGAAGCAAGTAAGATGGGAGATATTGTCCTAACCGCGTTTGCGGCTAATAATGGTCCAGATATTTTTAACCTTCCAATTGAGCAGGAATACGGATATATTTGTAACCGACGGGTTGCTCCTGTTGATTATCGGGCTTTAGGTTATAAAAATTTAGCGGCACTGCATGATGACTATGCGGCTAACACTTTTGAACCCGTTACTATGAATGGTAAGATCTATGGATTACCTTTAGAGATTACTAACTGGAGTATCTTTATTAACAAGAAGATCTTTAGAAGTGTCGGATTAGACCCAGAGAAGGACTATCCAAAGACCTGGGAGGAGATGGCCGATGTCTCCGAAAAGTTAGTGCTTAGAAATGGAGAGATCTTAACCCGCCGTGGATTTGACTTCCGTTATCCCTATTATTTAGTATCTTTCCTCCCTATGGTACAGCAGTTGGGAGGAGATCTAATCAGTGCTGATGGAAAAAAGGCAATAGTAAATGATCAGGCTTGGATTAAAGCCCTTAACTTTATGAAAGAGTGGGGCCCTCATGGTCATAATTTAGGAAGTCCGACTTATGTCAATGCCCGGAAGATCTTTGACAAAGATAATAATGACATTGCTATGTGTTTGAGTGGTTTTTACCAAGAGGGGCGGTTAAAGAACGATAACCTTGAATTTTATAATAGTGGTGAATGGATGGTCGTACCTTTCCCAGTTTTTGAGGATGCCGTAGAAAATTTAGGTTGTGCCTATTATGGTCATTACCTGATGGTTAATGCATCAATTTCTAAAGACAAACAGAAGACCGCCTGGAAATTTATAAAATATATGCTTGATCATCCTTTGGAATATTTAACTGAGGTTAATCTGATCCAACCTAAAAAGGACTTAGTAGAATCGGAGCTTTTTAAAAGCTTGCCTTATACCGATGTATTTATGAATGATATGGCAAGATCTAAGCCGGTTTTCCTTCATCAGAATGGTTACCAGTTTGAGCAGTATATTAGAGAAGCAATTGAATCAGTTATGCTCTCCGGGACCAAAACCGAAGAGGCATTAAATACCTTGAGAAGAAATATACAGGAAGTACTTGATGAAGAATAATGAATGCAGTTGAAAGTCTGGGCCGTAAGGCCCGGACTCCCTTTTAGGGTATAGATGGTTTGAGCATTAAAACAGGATTTCAAAAAAATTAAAAGATAACCCTGGACCGACTATGTGATGAGAGTAATTTTCTAAGGAGTGAGCATAGTGCCAGAAAGGATTACCCAAGAGAAAAACAATTTTATTGAAGGCGGGAAAAGACTGAAGAATTGGAGTATGGAACGGAAAAAAGCCCGATGGGGATGGATCTTTGTTACACCAGCTCTGCTCTTTTTTACGATCTTCAGTTTTTATCCAATGATAAACGCTTTTTATATGGGTTTAACCAAAAAAGATCTTCTTTCATTACAACCGCCAAAGTTTATTGGCTTAAAGAATTATACTTATCTTTTTAAATCAGCAGATTTTTGGAATTCCATGAAGGATACGGCCATTTTTACATTAGGAACTTTCTCACTGCTTCTGATCTTCAGCTTGATTCTGGCTGCTTTTGTTATTTCAAGAAAAAAGCTGAAAACCTTGTTGCAGATGCTTTTTTATTCTCCCGCTTTATTGTCTTCTGTGGTAGCGGCCTTAATTTGGCTTTTGATTTTTGATCCCCGCGGTCTTGCTAATCAAATTTTAAACTATATTTGTCAGACACCAGGCCTTGATCACAAATGGTTAGCTTCTTCAAATATGTTAAGACTTTCTACAATTATTGTTTATTTTTGGAAGTATATAGGCTATTTTACTATTATTTTTGTAGCAGGGATGGGTAGCATCCCGCAAAGTACCCATGAAGCGGCGGAGATTGACGGTGCCAGCCGCTGGCAAGATTTTTGGTGGATCACTTTTCCGTTGATTAAGCCGACCACTCTTTTGGTTTCGGTGATGGCGATGATTCAGTGTATGAAAACTTTTAGTACTCAGTATCTCTTTACTACAGCGGGTGCACCGACAAAACCGATTAATGTCATAACCTTAAATATATATAATACCGCTATTCGAGATCATCGAATCGGGAGGGCTAGTGCAATGAGCATGATTCTTTTTCTAATTATGATCATTCTTACTTTGTTCCAGTTTAAAACCTCCAAAAGTGATAATGTATCTTATTTGTAGATCGACGGGCATTGATTAAGAATTATTGCACAACAATCTAAACTCTGAGATGAAGGCCGGAAAAGTTGGAGCAGTAAAGGAGGGCTTTTATGAGTAATATTAGAGAACTCCAATCCTGGATCTGGGATACTTTAATTTGGTCTTTTTTATTGGTATTTGCAATCTTTATTATAATACCCCTGCTTTTTATGGTTACTTCTTCTGTCATGCCAGCGATAGAGATTATGAAACTTCCCTATCCGTGGATTACTAAGACCTTTCAGTGGCAGAATTATTGGTTTGGTCTTAGGGGGGCGGATGGCTCTTTTTTGTTTCTACGGAATATTTTGAATTCACTTATTATTTCTTCGGCTGTAACTTTGACAACTGTTCTTATCTCGGCGTTGGCTGGTTATGGCTTGGCCAAATTCAATTTTAAGGGAAGAAACATCGTCTTTATTATTATGATGGCTACAATGATGATTCCATTTGAAGTAATTATGATTCCTTTGTATATGGTGGTAATGAAAATGAGGATTCAAAACACCTATTTAGGGTTAATCCTACCATTTCTAACCACTGCTTTCGGAGTATTTATGATGCGTCAATTTTTGCTTACTTTCCCCGATGAGATTTTGGATGCTGCCAGAATTGATGGTGGCGGTGAGATCTTTATCTTCAGTCGTATCGTCCTTCCTAACTGTGGCCCGGCTATAGCTACCTTGGCTATTCTGACCTTTAGGTCGCAATGGGATAATCTTCTCTGGCCATTAATGGTAGTTCAAAGTGAAGAAATGAAAACTATACCACAATATATTACAAAATATATGGCGGAGACACATACGGATGAAGGGATAATGATGGCGATAGCGGTTATCGCCAGTATTCCAATGTTTATTCTATTTTTAACAATGTCCAAGTACTTTATAAATAGTAGCCTCTATTCATCAATTAAGGGTTAATGTTCTAAGATTCTAATTTGAATTATTCTGGGCTAATCTTATAGGATGGGGTATAAGAGTTTTCATACAGATTGTGAGGAGTAAGTGGCGATGTTATACATTTTTGATATGGGAGGGGTTGTGGTCAGGAATTTTGATGTTCTTCCCAAAATAGCAGAAGAACTCCGGATCTCAATTGAAGATTTTTACAGAATCGCAGGAGAGAATTTTCTTCTTCTCTCCAATGGACTTATTAATACTGCAGAGTTTTGGAAAGAGTTTTCCAAAAGCTATGGTTTAGAAGTACGAGAAGAACTTTTTTGTAAATACTTTGCCCCGGAGCTTAATAAGGAGATCGTAGAGATAATCAGGAGATTAAAAATGCAGGCCAGGGTGGTTTGTGGTACTAATACTGTGGATCCGCATTTTCAATATCACAGGAACCGTGGAGATTATCAAATATTTCATGCGGTTTACGCTTCGAATCAGATTGGTTTCTCCAAACCCAGTCCCGATTTTTATCGGTATATTATTGCAGAAGAAGCAGTATCACCAGCAGAGACTGTTTTTATTGATGATACCGAGGAAAATATTTTTGCAGCTAGTACTTTGGGGATTAAAGCGATTCTTTTTACAACTCCCGGGGCTTTAGAAAAAGAATTGGCAATTTCTTAATAAAGGTATCAGGTTTCAAAAGAATTTACTTAACCTTTGGCTTTACAGGTTTCTCTTAAGGCTTTCTAAGAATTACTTTCCAACCAAGAAGAATTTTAAAGTCAGAATATGGTGTTGAAGTAAGGAAGGAAATTCTTTGCGAATAGCCAATATCTATACATATCTTAGGAATTGCATAGTTCATTTTTTTACGATTACCGTAAATATTGATAGCCTAATAAACAGCATTATATATTGTTTTTAAATGGCGTCTTTGTAATATGCAATAAAGAGGAGACTTTGTTATGAAGCCAAGGGTATCTATGGTACTTCTGCTTGGTCTGATCTTGTTAATTTTTAGTTTTAGTGTTGCCGGGGCCGAGTATCCGGATCTAACCGGAGAAAGATTGGTTGTTTATATTGCGTTTCATGAAGAGGAAGGGCGCCGGTTATTAGATCTCTTTAAGAAGAAGACAAATGTAAATTATACTTATTTACGTATGCCCTCGGGAGAAGCGGTAACCAAAGTTATCAATGAAGCCTCAGCTCCCCGGGCTGATATTATTCTTGGTGGTCCGGCTGATGCTCATCAAATTTTAGCTAACCGGGGATTGCTCGAGAAGTACGCTCCTCCACCTGCTGCTGTAATTCCCGAGAAATTTAGAAGCCCTGATCATTATTGGACCGGCATCTATTTAGGACCGATTGCCATTGCCATTAATGAGAACCGATGGAAAAAGGAGTTTTCCGAGAAGGGGTTAAAAAAACCGGAGAATTTTAAGGAATTACTTAACCCAGTTTTTGAGAATGAGATTATCATTCCTGATCCTAAAACTTCTGGTACAGCTTATACTCTTTTGGCTTCACTGATTCAATTATGGGGAGAGGAAGAGGCCTTTGCCTATTTTGAGAAGCTGGATCAAAATGTCGGCCAATATGCAAAGAGTGGGTTTACTGCAGCACAAAAGACGGCGACTGGTGAGTATCTTATTGGACTGGATTTTATTCACGACCAGTTACTTATGAAGAAATTCGGATTTAATATATCTTCCGTGGTTCCAAAGGGTGCAGGTTGGGAGATTGGATGTGTTTCGATGATAAAAAATTGTCCAAACTCTAAAACAGCGAGGGCCTTCTTAGATTTTATGACGGATAAAGAGGCTGGCCGCTTACATACCAACCTGACGGAACGGATTTCTACACGGTTTGATGTACCGATTCCTTTGACATCCAGACCTTTAGCGGAAATTCCAATTAATATGGATTATGATTTTTACTTGGCTGCAAAATTAAAAACAGAGTACCTAAAGATTTGGGAGGAAAGAATTGTCCGAATGAACCGCTAGGGAGTGTTTCAAGGTGAAAGTATTCATCATTGAAGATGATAAGGCTATTGCCAACCTGATCAAAATCAACTTGCATCTAGAGGGGTTTGAGACGGCTCTTTTTTTGGATGCTGAATCGGCCCTGAAGGTGATGGATAAAGATAGACCGGATCTAATTCTACTCGATATTATGCTGCCCGGGATCAGTGGCTTTGAATTTCAAAGCAAAATTAAAGAGTGGAATATTCCGGTTATTTTTTTGACCGCCAGAACCTCGCTGCAAGACCGGTTATTAGGTCTTGAATTGGGAGGCGATGATTATATTACAAAACCTTTTGACAACCGGGAACTAATATTAAGGATCCGTGCAGTACTCAGACGAGTCAATGTTAAAAACGGACGGGACCAGGAGCTGAAACTGGGTCCGTTTCGACTGATATTTAATCAACGTTCCTTTTATATTGATGATAAAAAAGTGGCATTAACACCAACAGAATTTGAACTGATCCGACTTTTTATGGAGAATAGTAAGAGGGTTTTTACCCGCGAGGAGTTATTGGATCTGGTTTGGGGTTTTGAATATTATGGCGATACTAGAACTGTAGATATGCATATTCAAAGGCTCCGAAAAAAGTTGGGTAAATACAAGGAGAGTATCAAGACTATTTATGGAATCGGTTATCAATTGGATATAGAGAAATGAAAACAACTATTAAAGCTAAGTTTATTAGAATGAGTCTACTGATTATTCTACCAGTCTTAATTATGATTATTTTATTTACTGTCTTCACTATTGACCGGTATAAACTGCTTAATGTCAAAAAAACTCTACTAAATGATAGTTATATTCTTCAAGTGTACTTGAATCAGTATTTATCTAGTAGTTGGAAAGATACACTCTCAGAAAAAGAGCTTTATTTTTTAAATCATAATTTGAGTAGAATGGTTAGGCTCAGAAGTCAGATTCTTTATCTTCAAGGAAGTATCTATGCGGATTCTCACCAAGAGGCGAAGGAGAATGATCTACAAAGCTTTATTAATGATCCCGGAATTCAATTAGCGGCAGAAAATAAAAAAAACTATTGGATAAAAAAAGAGAAATGGAACCGTTCTTTTTTAATTAGCTTTCCTTTTTATCAAGATCAAAACCTGGTTGGAGTGATGAGACTCACCTATCCTTTACAAGAGGAAGATGTTTTCAGAGATCGTCTTCTTATTGTTCTTTCGATACTTGGTTTAGTAGTTTTGTTGGTGCTTGGTATTTTGCTTTCTTTTTTTACAGGACAGATAGTAACCCCTCTGACTAAACTTCAATTAGCGGTGCAGGCTTTTGCCGATGGTCGGTTATTGGATGATCTTAAGATTGATAGTGGCGATGAAGTTGAAGAACTTGCCTTATCTTTTAATAAAATGGCGACCAAACTTAATGAACTTATTGCGAATTTAAAAACCGAACAGAACAAACAGAAAGATTTTTTTAACCATATGACCCATGAATTCAGGACTCCCTTAACCACCATCATTGGTTATGCTGATCTTCTCACCAAAATAAATTCTAATGATGAGCGGGATGAATGCCTTAAGTATATTACAAGTGAAGGCAGAAGACTTCTGCGGATGGTTAATGATATTCTTCGTTACTCGAAATTGAATACTTATAGTTTGGAACTGAAAAAAAAGGTAAGCGATCTTGATCAATTATTGCGGGAAAGTATCGAAATTATGAGATATAAAGCGAGTAAATACGGGATAGGATTAAATCTTTATTCAGAAAAACCTGTGATCCTGGAAATTGATTGGGATAAGATTAAAGAAGTTATTTTTAATATAATTGATAATGCATTTAACCATAGTAAAACTGAGAAAGTTGATATCCGTTTATACCAGCGGAATAAAAAGGTTGTTGTTGCAATCCGCGACTATGGCCAAGGGATTTCAGCTGAATGGTTAGAACGGATTAGGGAAAGGTTTACCGGATTTAATTTTGATATGGTAAATACCCAGAGTGGGCATGGGTTTGGATTGCCAATTTCCGAAAAAATCATGGAACTTCATGGGGGAAAACTTCTTATTAGAACCTCTGAGCTTGGAGGGACTACCGTCTTTATTCTCTTCAATCAGGAATAACGGAGGTAATTTTGGTGCGGTATTCATTGGTTATTATTGGGTTTATCCTTTGTATAAGTTTGTTATTCTTGGGATTATTTAATTATCGGGACTTAAGCATCACGACTAACGAGATCGTGATTGTGGATGACAGTGCTGAAGTATTTAAGTTGATTGAAAAGAATACCCCGATCAGAGTTGAGATTAATAATGACCGCTGGGGACAGGCGATCTTGGAGGATCCAGAAGTATTATTTCAGGTTTGGAAGGTAATCAGAGAGTCTAAGTCCTATCCGAGTAGGTATATTCCAAACCAAGATCGGATTAGTGGATACATTTATTTTCGGGATGGGAGCGAAGAATACTTCTCAATCTCTGACCGCTTTCAATTGGGAGAGTATTTCCTTGAGAGTGAGGAAGGAGAGATAGAGGTCGGAAAATTGTATCGAATTTTCCGACATACTTTAGAGACAAAAACAAACTTACTAAAGATGGTGGAAAAGGCCAGTGAAATATATTTATACCATGCGGAGTATGCTTTTGATCCTGATTCCGAAAAAATGTTAAGGATTGCAGGCGAGGCCAGGATAGGACTCTTATCTTGCCTTACCTTGTCGGAAAAGGTTGAGGAAAGTGATGAGTTGAACGTTCTTTTACTGGAGAATGGCTATCAACCACTTTTCCACCTGATTCTATGCTTGAAGGAGAGCGAGGGAAAGGATATGCCTATTGTCCTTTCAGTTTTGTCTCCAGATTATTTTACTCTGATGGATATGGGGTTCCTAAACCAAAATGTCGTTTATTTTGAGGGTGCTCTCTTTGATTATTGCTGTAAGATGCTAACTCCAAGTTTTGAGCGTAAATAGGTTGCGGTAATAACCAATCCTAAGATAGATAAAAAGCCCTGGTCTTGAAAAGACCAGGGCTTTTTGGCTTTTTATTAGTGCATTCTCCGATTGCGTCCCGAATGAACATTACAGGGAAGGGTTGGCTCCTGACCCGGTTCGAAGGAGAGAGTTTCGATATTTTCTGGTGGACAGAAAGGAGTAGCAAGAAGACCTGATTCGGTACAAACATCTACAACAATTTCATCTTCGCTTTTACCATGAATTTGGCAGTTTTCGGTTGGCATAGGGGTATGATCATTTATCTCAGTACCTGTTACTGCCCAATAGGTCTTAGTAATAACCCGTTCGGGCGGACAGAAATCTGTTGCCAGTGCTCCGGAGTCTAGACAGATTTGAAGACTAATTTTGCTTCCCAGATCCGGGGCAAAATGGATGGGACAGGACTCGGTTGGTTCGGTACCTGTAATAAAAATTTCTACAGTCGGTTCTGTACAGTACGGGGTAGCTAAGAATCCTGTTTCTGAACAGATCTCGGTATCAAAGGTAACCCCTGTTGTTGGCGGTGAAAAATCGGTAATTGGTTTATTTTCTAAAGCACGACGGGCGAAGTTCCCCCAAATTTGGGCAGCATTACCACTGGTAATTTTAGTACCATTAATAATCAGGGGTTGAGCTTGACTGTCATTACCAATCCAGACCCCTGCTATTAGATTAGGGGTGTAGCCGACAAACCAGGCATTGGTATCTTCATCGGTAGTTCCTGTTTTTCCGGCGGCCGGCCGTCCAATTTGGGCACGACGACCGGTTCCTCTTTCAATTACCCCTTTGAGCATATCTGTTACTAGATAGGCTACGGATTCCCTAAGTACTACTTTTCGTTGAGGGCTATTCTCTAAAAGGACTCGTCCTTGACTGTCAGTTACCTTTAATATTGCTATTGGTTCAGAATAGATTCCCTTATTGGCGAGTGGAGTATAGGCAGCAGTTAGGTCAAGTGGCGTAACACCTTTGGTTAAACCGCCAAGTGCTAAGGGTGAGAGTGCCATATCATTAAATTCTCCTGTAGAAATCAGGCTATTTAAGCCCATTTTTTGTGCTGTTTTAAAGACTGTACTAACGCCTAATTGATCCACCAATTTAACAGATATGGTATTTAGCGATTTCTCTAAAGCAGATCTAAGTTGAACTGGCCCTTGAAAGGTCTTACTAAAGTTACGGGGGATCCAAGGTTCGGCATCTTTACCATTAGGATATTCAACAGCTTCATCTACTACAATAGTTGATGGGGTAAATTTATGACTATCAATCGCCGCAGTATAAACAAAGGGTTTCATACAAGAACCAGGTTGACGGTATGCTTTAGTTGCTCGGTTTAATTGAGTGGTTTGCCAGTCACGTCCACCAATCATTGTTTTTATATAACCATTGGTCGGATCTAGAGCTACCAAGGCAACTTGTGGTTGGACAACATTATTTTTATCCGGTTCACCGGCAGGTAGGTCAGCAATGGCTTCTTCGGCAATATCTTGCATATGTAGATCAAGAGTTGTATAAATCCGGTAGCCTCGAGTATATAAATCCTCTTCATCAAAGATCTTCTTTTTCAAAGTTAGCTCTTGAATGATATGATCAACAAAAAAGGGTGCTTTTCTTCTTCTGGACTTTTTGCCAGCAACATCTAAAGGGGCTTCTTTCGCACGGGCTGCCTCTTCAGGAGTTATAAATTTATATTCCTCTAATTTGCTAAGAGCTATTGCCCGACGTTTTAGGGCAATCTCAGGATTTTTAAAAGGTGAGTAATTCTCCGGGCTCCGAATAATACCCGCGAGTAAAGCAAATTGGTGGATTTCCAGTTCCCAAATATGTTTATCAAAATAAAGCTGAGCAGCAGCTTCTACTCCATAAACTCCGTTCCCAAAATATATGTAATTTAAGTAACGTTCTAGAATCTCATCTTTTGAAAGATTCCGTTCAAGATTAATAGCATATACCCATTCTTTAATCTTTCGGGAGATGGTTTTTTTATGTGTTAAAAGTGAAACTTTTGCATATTGTTGTGTTATGGTGCTACCACCTTGTTTAAAATCCCAGGCTAAGAGATTAACCCACACAGCACGGATAATAGCTTTAATCTTAATTCCGTGGTGCTTATAAAAATCAGGGTCTTCTACTGCAATGATCGCATTTTTCATCATCTGTGGAATCTGGTCAAATTCGACTGGAATCCGGTTTTCTTGAAATAGACGATCAATAACTTCTCCATTGCAATCATAAATTATGGTAGCTTCTACTGGTGCCGGGGGGTTGTCAGGTATTTTAGAACCAAAAATTAGTCCGGTAATAACTCCGAGTAAAAGGCCGGAAATTAAAACAGTAAAAATTAAAGGCCAGGTTAATCCAAATGGAGCCCTTTGTTTTCTCATAAGATTCCCTCCCTCTTGTGGGTAAAATCCTTCAAATAATACATAAAGATATAAAGGAGATGATTTGTTATATTAATCTATAAATTGGTGGTGAGCTAATGCGAATGCGATTAACAAGGAAAAGGAGAAGATTGGTTTTACCATCTTTTCCCCGATGGAAATTTTCTTTTATATTAATATTAATTTTATTCATTCTATGTTTATGTGGGGGATTCCTCTTTGCTGATTACAGATTACGTCCTACTATTCAAGCTAAGGCTGAAGCCAGGGCAAGAGTAGTAGCTACAACCGCTATCAATCAAGCTATTCAAGAAAAAGTGGCAAAGAATATTCATTACGAAGATTTAATTGCAATTAAGGTTGATAACCGAGGACGGGTTGTTCTGATGCAACCAAATA
>DAIOHK010000009.1:0-82159 GCA_036744795.1 Bacillota bacterium
ATCTGGCCTTGATTTATAGTACTTGCCGTGTACTGTCGGTAGCCAGCATGAACAAGTATTTGCCTCTGACATCGCAAGTGGATTCGAAGATGCACTTAGAGAACACTTCGATGTTTGTCGATCAATATCAATTTATATATAAATTGTAGGGTCAAGTGGAAGTTGACATTGCTAACCGCCTCAAATAATCCGGCAAGGTAGCACCCCGGCGCGCTGGGGTTAAGTAAAGGAACGTTAGTTGGAAAGATTGATATTAATTGTGGTTGTGCCCTTTTCTGTAAGTGAGAAAGGAATCTTCTTTTCGGCATAGATCAGTTCATACTCGCCTAAAAAACCGCGGAAATGAATTTTGCCTTCTTGATCTGTGAGAAACTTGGTAGGGTTCATCCACCACTCGCTTTTGATAAGCTTTAGGAGTTCTTCATAAACGGGTTTGCTTGAACCGTCTTTTCGTAGTAGACCAGAGGGGGCGTTAAGCCATAGTCCGTCGAAAAAGTCCCACCAGGTTATTCCGGTAACTAAAGGATGCGCTAGTAGTGTTTTATAATGGAGCACGGTTTCTCGGGCCTGGCGCTCTTCTCCTTCCGGAGTGGTCGACCAATCTTTAACTTGATAATCATTGAGATCTACAATCTCGGGAGGCATTAGATGTCCCGAGACCAGTGTTGTTTCGGTAAAATGAATTGGTAGGTTGAATCTTTCAAATTGCGAAAGAACCCGTTGAGTTTTTTCTACACCCCAATACCCTTGGTGCATATGGGATTGAATTCCGATAATATCAATTTTGATCCCAGCTTCTAGGCATCCTTCAACCAGAATATCAAAGGCGGCAGAAGTGTCAAAATCATTGAGGATTAGAGTAGCCTTGGGATTTACACTACGCGCTGCGTCAAACATGGTACGAATGGTTTTAATACGCCCCAGTTGTTTACAGATTCGGGTTATTCCATTATCATATTTATCAAAGATTGGCATGATTACGGCTTCGTTGATAACATCCCAGATGTCAATTAAACCGGTGAAATCGGTTACTTCCCGCTTAATTCGATTAATCTGCGCTTTTAAAATTTCCTCGTTGCTCATGTCCAAGAGCCAGGGAGCAGTTACAGTATGCCAGCATAACGGATGTCCTTTTATGGGAATCTTATGGTCGGCATACCATTTTGCGGTATTTAGTAATCTCTTCGTGTTAGGATTTCCTTGTATTGGCTCAAATCGACCCCAGTAAAAGGGTAAAGTTACATAATTGAAGAGGTTTGTAAATTTGTTATTGATCTGTTCAACGTGCTCTTTTTCTTGGCTTGTCAGTTCGTTGTTGGTATATGGAATTAGAAAAAAACCATTACCACCGAACAGAAATTGGTGATTTTTTTGAGCAACTACTATCTCTTGTCCAGCCAGCGGGGTATTATCTTCTTTTGTGATTACTACCGTGGTTGAAGCAGTTCGATGCTCTTGGATCCGGCAATCCAGATTATTCATGGCAATGCTCCTTTCGTTCAAGTAACTAATTTATTGTATTTCATTGGTGATAATGTTATTGCTTATTTCCACAAAATTCCCCAGAAATCCTATCTGCTTTTATGTATTCTTTTTCCAACATAATAAAGTTTGTTTCTGGTGTACTGAAGTAAATTCTATAGAGAAAGGTCAAAATATTATCAACTCTCTTAAATTAAGAGGGAAACTTCATTTTATGCAGTATTATTATCTTTAGAAGGATGTTTGCAAAATTGCAATATGAGTTTTGATAGGAGATACGAATGCGAATTTTTATGCCTTTAATGGTGAAAATTTCTCTTTTATTTACTGGGACTCTTATACTTAGTAAAAAACAAAAGTTAACATTAAAACTTGCATTTCTATTTTTATTTGGAGGAGCTTTTGTTATAGTATTATTTAATCCGTTTTGGGAGTTTTTTTTAGATTTTAATTTATTTAGAAGCTTAAATCTTGTATTTCTAAATACTATCGGGCTTTTATTTCTTAATTTTATTTATACACTTTTTGAGAAAAAGAAAAATTTGATTTACTATAGTTTATTATTTTTCTTGTTTTTTTGGTTTGCTATGTATTTATGGTGCTTAACCCAGGGGGAAATTACTGAATTTTTTTTTGCTTTTAACCTCACTTTGGCGACCCTCCCCAGTCTTTTTGGCCTTCATATACTTTTTAGCAAAAATCGGAGCATTAAAAATCAAGATTTAAAAAAACAACTGATATTTACTGTAGTCGGGTTTCTTTTGATTTTATTCTTTGCCCTTTTAAGAAACCTATTTTCTATTAAACTATTTTCCAAATCGATTTTTGGTGTTGCTTTTTCTATAATGATATTTTTAGTTGCGAGTAAAATTTATCCAATAATTGCAGGGATTACCAAAAAACGATCTTTTGATTGTATTAATCATAGGAGCATTCCTGGTTATTTAAAGCCGGTAGATGTAATAGAGGCTAGTACTACTACCAAGGGAGAAAAAGAGATAAGTTTATTATCAGCGCTCAATAGAATTTATTTAGCTGTATTAACGATTTCCGATGATAAGCTAGTAATTAAGGAAATACTTAGGATTTTAGGGGAAATTTCAGCGGCTAATAAGATCGAGCTCTATGAGGTAGTTTTACAGGAAAATGGTAATCCCAGGGCTATTAAGAATTTTGAATGGAATGATGAGCAGAACATCAATGGTAAAAATATTTTTAATTGGTGGCTTAACAAACGTTATTTAAAAGTATGGAAAGAATGTTATCCTTCTTTAGATATGGGAAAGGTGATCTTGGGCTGCAAAGGTAAGATGCCAGGAATCCGATTTAAGGAATGTGGCAAAGAAGGGTTTGGCTCTATATTAATGGTTCCGATTAGAAAGGAAGAACGATTATTAGGTTTTCTAAGCTTTAATATGAAATCACAGGGTAAGTTATGGTCCAAAGATTTGAAACGAATGTTACTCGTTGCTGCTTCGTTGATTGGTAGTCTTCTAACCGAGAAGCAGTTAAAAAAATCTTTGTGGGAGAAACGGGAGCGATATAGGGTAATATTGGAAAATACCTTTGATCTTACCTGCGAAATTTCTGAAGAAGGAAATTTATTGTATATCAGTCCTAATATTAGTAAGCTGACTGGTTTTCTTGATACAGAGTTGATTGGAAAATCTTATTTTGCTTTGATATATGAGGAGGATCGTCCACAAGTACTTGCCAATTTTGAGAAAGCTACAACCCATAGGCATGTAGTAGAGGCTATTTATCGTATAAAACGTAAAAATGCTGAAGTATGCTGGTTAAAGAGTGTAGGAAGATTATATCAAACGCCCATCAGAGATCAACGATGGATTCTGGTTAGTTCATTAATACCGGATCAGGTAAATTTAGAAGAAAAAATTATAGAAGTAAATAAAAAAGAGATTATTAGTATTTTGTCAGAGAGTATTGCCAACGAGTTTAAAGATGTTTTAGAGGAATTATTTCGGGAAATAAAAGAAGCCCAGGTGGAGTTTTCTTCTGAGCCTAAGGTTTATATTAAACTTTTGAAAGCAGAAAAAGCATTGGTGAGAGCTGAAGATTTAACGAGGCAATTGATGACTTTAGCGAGTAGAAGAAGACCGGAGAATAGAATCTTTTTTATTGATCAATTATTACTAGATTTACTTAATCCCCTTTTGTGTGGGTCTAAGATTAACTATCAACTGGAGATTGCAAAAGAATTATGGCCGGTAGAGGCTGATAATGAGCAAATTAAACAGGTATTTAGTAATATTATTATTAATGCGGTTCAAGCCATGTCAGAGGGAGGACAGCTTAAGATTGCGCTAAATAATCAGGTAATTTATAAAGATACAAATTTACCTTTATCCGTCGGTAAGTATGTAAAGGTCGAAATTGAAGATTCTGGTATAGGGATCGATCCTAAGGATTTAAGAAGGATATTTGAGCCATGTTTCACTACTAAACCGGGCGGGACAGGACTGGGTCTATCAATCTCTTTTTCGGTCATCAAAAAATATGGCGGACATATTCAGGTTGACTCGAAACCGGGTAAGGGAAGTAAATTTACCATCTCTTTACCGGCAAAATATGAGGATTTTATTTAGAAAGGCTGGGGGGGAGGGAGAATGCGCATAAAACTATTAGCTTGTGAGGTGTTTACCAGGGAAGTCTGTTATTGTATAGCAAATTCTCCCCATGTAGTTGATCCGGAGTTTACTAAGATTGCATCCCATAATAATAGTGACGAGCTAAGAAGAATACTTCAGAAAAAAATTGATAAAGCTGGCAGTATGCAAGGGAAGTATGATGCACTTCTTTTACTATATGGCTTGTGTGGGAATGCTACAGTGGGTCTATTTTCGCATAATCTCAAATTAGTAATCCCAAGGGTTCATGATTGTGGTAGTTTGCTTTTGGGTTCGGGTCAACGTTTTAAAGAGTGTTTTGGTGATAATCTAAGTCAACCATTTTGTTCTGTGGGGTATTGGGAACGAAGCGAAGGCCGTGAATTAGAAAAACTTTTTGTATCATTATATAATAAAACCTTTGAAGAGTATAAAAAGTTGTATGGTGAAGATAATGCCAGATATTTACGGAAAAGGCTAGAGTCGACCAATTTAAACGGGAAAGTTGTCTATATTGAGATTCCTGAGACGAAAATTCCGGGTTGGGCCGAAAAAGTACGGTTAAAAGCTAAAAAAGAGAAGAGAGAATATTCTAAAATTACGGGTGATATTAGACTGATTCGTGATTTGATTCACGGTGTTTGGGATGAAAATCAATTTCTGATTATGAAGCCTAACCAAAAAACAGTGGGGATCTATGATTGGGATAAAGTGATTGAAGCTGAAGATGCTAGGTGATTGATGAAGATAAACTAAGATATTTTTTCAGTGTTGATTTGTTGTAAGAAAATATTACTTTAATGTCGATGTTTATATAAAGGGGGCATAACCAATGAAGAAGTCGATAAAAATGCTTTTGCTAACGGCGGTTTTTATCTTTTGTTTTACTATCCCTAGTTTGGCCCAGAATAAAGCAGGAGTATTTGATTTTTATGGTTCAGTCTATAAAGAATTTTGTCTGACAGCAACCAATAAGCTTTCTTCAATTTTATTGGACTTAGGCTGTTTTGAGCTGGCAGAAAGAGGAGAGATTAATCGGATATTACAGGAACAACAGCTGCAGAATAGTGGAGTGGTTGATGAAGCGGTAGAGGCGGGTAGAATTTTATCAATTCAACTAGGGTTTATGGGAAGTATTGATCATCTTTTTTCATACTGGGATGGTAAAGCTCAGCGGTATAGAGCAGAAGCAGGTATTACTCTTAAAATAATTGATATCCAGTCCGCCCAGGTTTTACATATTATTGTTAGTACAGGTTATAGTTCAAGTGAGAATAAAGAAAAATCCTTATATCAAGCTCTTGAAGACTGTTTTTCAAGGAAGTTTGTTGTTAAATTGAAGGATATATTTTCTTTGAATGGAATTATTATTAAGGTGGATGGGGATAACCTATATTTCTTTAATGGAGAAGATCGTGGAGTTAAACAGGGTCAACGTTTTAAAATTCTCCGTGCAAAGGTTGAAAACTTTGAGGATATGAAGGTTACTGCGGCTTTTAAAGATGAAATAGCTCAGATTGAAGTCACAGAAGTGACTGAGGGCATGTCGAAAGCAAAAATCTTATGGAATTCCCAGTCTGTTTTACCGGGAGATACTGTAGAGGAGATAGTTTCTCCAGATAAGAAACTGGTGAATTTGGGGTTTGCAGTAACAAATAAGTATGTTTTTGAAAACTCTAAAGATAAAAAGGTAAATACAGAAACTTACCAATTTCCTTTACATTTTAGTGGTAGTTATGGAAAAGAGCTTCCATTTAAAAACTCTAATTCCTTTGTTTTAAGTTTAGTTAATCCCTCTAATGTTACTATTCTTAGTTTTGGGGTTGAGGGCGGTTTGGAAATTCCGTTTATTAAAGGTATTTTATATGGTACTTGTTTTGGTGGGGGTGGGATCTCTTTTGGCTTTCAGGAGATTACTTCTGGAACAGCATCTTGTTTAGGATATTATTTAAAAGCGGGTTGTGGAGGAAAAGTCTACATCCGTTACGATCGTGGCCCTAGGATTAACCTTAATATTTTTGCGGAATACGGGCCCAAAATTGGTTCTAATTGGAAGACTATTGATGGAACGATAACGTCCGTGCCAATCCAGAAGATGAATTTTACAGGTTTTGGACTTGAATTGGGAGTAAGCATACCATTTTAGGAGCTGATTGGTAAAGGAGGGATAGAAATGAGAAAGACCTTTTCTTGTTTCTGCCTGGTTATCTTCTGTATTTTTTTCTGCTTAACAGTTAGAGCAGAGGATACAGTTGAACTTCAAGTACTAGGGGAAGCATTGATTATTGATGAAAATCTACCGGCAGCCAAGGAATTAGCGATTAGTGATGGTTTGAATAAAGCAGTTGAACAAGTAGTTGGTACCTTGGTATATAGTGAGACTAATGTAGAAAATTATCAGTTAATTAAGGATTCGATACGTCTTAAATCGGCTGGTTATGTTAGTGGATACGAAGTGATTAAAACCTGGACTGAATTGGGGGTTGTAAAGACCTTACTTGCTGTAAAGGTTAAGAAGGGAACAATAATTGAAGATCTTGATGAATTACAATTAATCCTAAACCGTGCTGGTAACCCGCAGATAATGGTTTTCATTACTGAAAGTAGATTCCAGAAAAAGAAGATTCCGGTCCGGACTTTGGAAACTGAGATTATTAATGGTCTAGTAAAAGCTGGTTACCAAGTAGTAGAAGAACCTCCGACCAAAAGCACTAAAGAAGAGTTTGTACAGCTGATGAATAATGGAGAGCGAAAAGCTTTTCGCTATTTGATGCCGGAATATGGGGCCGATATCTTAATTTTAGGTACGGTCACCAGTGAAATAATAGGTAGGTTCCAAGGATTAATTTCCTGCCGCGCCTGGGTTGAGATGCGAATCATAAAAGCTAGAACCGGTGAAATTTTATCTGTTCATGAAATCTCTGAATCAGGAGTAGATCTTACAGAATATATAGCAGTGGATAAAGCTCTAATAAAAGCTGGGGAAAATATTGTTGCCTATTTTTTAGAGGAGATTCCCAAAAAACTTATTCTTCCAAATAAGGTAGAGGTAACTATTAATAATATTTCTTATTCCGATTTAATTCTGGTAGAAAGTAAGTTTAAAGAAATACCACTTGTTTCGCAAGTCAATTTGAGAGAATTTACAGGGAATAAAGCTAAGCTTACTATAGAAACTACTCTTCTTTCTTCGCAATTAACAGAACGGATATCAGGTTGGAAGGATCCCTCGCTGGTGATTAACGAGATTTTACATAGCAAGATCGAATTATCCTTGGTCAAGTAGGAATGGTAAAGGGATGAAAAAGGGGGTAACTTTGATGAGTAAATACATAAAATTATTATTCTTAGTAATTTTGGCGTTTTCGGTAATATCAGTAGCTGCAAATTATCATACGATTGAAACCATTGGCGATGGTGAAATTGATTGGGAAACCGGTCTCATCCGGGTTGTAGGGTATGGTGTACCACCTCGGGGGGTGTATGGTGCCCAGGCCAAGTTGATGGCACGTGGTGCAGCCAAAGCTGATGCCTATCGTAATGCGGTAGAAGTGCTCAAAGGGGTAAGGGTAAATAGTCAAAGTTACGTTCAAAATTATGTGATGGCCAGTGATGAGATTCGGACAAGTGTGGATGGGTTTGTTCAGGGGGCACGGATTGTCGGTGTAAATCAACAAGTCGATGGGATGGTTGAGGTAATATTGGAATTGTCTTTAGGTGGACAAGCAGGTCTTTCTGCGCTATTAAATCGTTCAATTAGTCCAACTAACCCTGAAGTTCCAGAATGGATTATGCCATCTATTTCTGAGCAAACGTCTTATACTGGTGTTATTATTGATGGACGTAATCTAGGGCTAAAACCGGCACTTTATCCCCAAATCTTCGATATAAACGGATATTTACTTTATAGCCAGAGCATGGTTGATATGGAAAGACCCGGATTTACAACAATGGTGGCTTATTCGCGTTCTATGGAGATGGCAAAGAAAATACCCCGGGTCGGAAAGAATCCACTGATTATTTCGGCAGTGAGTTCTGTACAAGCAGATGCGGATGCAACGGATCTGGTTTTAGATTCAGAAGCATCTAAAGCTTTCCAAGGAGTTGGAAGAGAAATATTAAAAAATGCGGCGGTAGTTTTTGTTATTGACTGAAACAAAGGGGGGAATATCTACATGAAATACATAAAAATAATATCTGTCTTTCTTATCATTCTAGTGGCTTTTAGTTCGCTCCCTGTTACTGCGGGTAGTGGTGTTGATGATACTGGTAAGCAATATATTAAAATTGGAATCGGAGTAACTTTAGTAATAGGGGCAGTAGCAGCGATTCGTGTGGTAGTAAAGAATGCTAAAGCCGGGAGGCTTTATTCTCAAGGAGAAACCTATGGTAGGGAAGGGCAGTGGGATTTAGCGGTCCAATCATATCAGGAAGCAATGAAAATTAATCCTAATTATAAAGATGTGGCAGATAAACTGGAGAATGCTAGAGGACAAGCGGAAAAGATGTATATTAGCTTGGGAGATGAAGCCCGGGCAGAAGAGAAATTAGAAGTAGCAGAAGAATATTATCAACAGGCATTAAAGTATATTCCTGATTCAACATTGGCTCAGTCAAAATTGAATGCTCTGGCAGAGGATTTAGTAACAGTATATTACCGACGTGGGCTTAGTTATGAGACAATGAACCGGTGGACTGAAGCTTTTGGAGAATACGAAAGGGCTTTTTCTTTAAATCCTGATTATCTAGATCTTGCTGATCGTTACCAGATGGCCAGAGCACGGGTGGAAGGTAATCTACCATTAAGGGCAATTCTGTTTTTTGTTAATAAAACTTCGGCTCGTGGGATAGAAAATCTGTTAGTCCGGGAGTTACAGGCAAAAATGGTGGCTCGGGCTTCCGGAGAGTATGTAATGCTTGATTATACCAAGGCACAAGGTATTATTAATGAACAAGCGGCCGCTTTGAGTAGTAGTTATAATGAATCTTTAGCAATAGATATTGGCCGCCTCCTGGGAGCCGATGAAGTTATTATTGGTGAGATCAGGTCGGTGGAAATTAAAAGCAGGGTTAAAATGGAGGTTTCAGCAAAAATACTTGCAGTTGCAACCGGAGGCGTAAGTAAAGAAATTGAACCCTTCTTTTATACTTTCTCTAAAGGAGTAACACTTTCCAATTTAGTTCCGGAGGTTCCGGGACTTGCTGAAGAACTTGCCAGGAGGCTTAATAAATAAAACCTACGTTTAGTAGGGGGTACATAAATGAAAAAAATATATCAATTTATTCTAGTATTTTTAATAGCATTGTTTTTACTCGGAATAACAACTTCATTATGTTTTGCTTCTAATGAAATTGATACCAAGCTTGATGATCTTGTTACCCGTATTACATCGGCTATGGATCAGAATGCCGGTAAAAACTTAGATTCTGGGAAGATAAGGATTGCGGTGATGGATTTTCAGGATTTAGAAGGGAATATAACAAGTCTGGGACGGTTTATTGCTGAGGAGTTAACCACCAGGTTGTTTTGGACTAAACATTTTGAAGTAATTGAACGGCAATTATTGGACAAGGTCTTACAAGAGCTTAAGCTTGGCGCATCTGGTTTTGTTGATGCGGATTCCGCTCAGGAACTGGGAAAAATTCTGGGAGTTGCTGCAATTATCACTGGAACAATAACTGATCTAAATGATATTGTAAAGGTTAATGCGAGATTGATTGCTACTGATACAGGAGCAATTTTTGCTGCTGCTGCGGTACAATTTGTTAAAGATGAAGCAGTGGGTAAACTTCTGGATAAAGTTATTTCTATTCCAGAGGGACCGACAGGGTTTGTTTCTGAACCGGGTCAATTACCTGATTCAAGTTTAAATGAACCGGAACTTGGTTTCCCATTAGAAGGGGATGAGCAAGTTAACTACTCTCAGGAAGAATTAGATGAGTCTGAATTGAAGGATGATACTTTTGGCTGGAGAATGGATTATTTACCTGAACAGGAAAATTACTATAAAAATTTAATTGAGATTTCTTTACGTAAAAAGGATTATGTTGAAGCCTTTTCGCTTTGCCAGGAAGCAATTTCTTTCCTTCCCCAGTTTGCTTTTGCTTATGCAGCACTAGGGTATTCTTATGTAAATATTCAGCCTCCAGATGTGGAAAGCGCAATTGCTGTTTTGGAGAAGGCAATTAGTTTGGATGAGTATCCTCTGGGAGATGGTTATACTTATTATCTCTTAGGAAGATTGTACAAAGGAGAAGGAGATTTAGAGCAGGCAAAAAGTGCATTGGAAAAAGGGATTAATCGCTTTCAAATTGTTAATATTGAGGCAAAAGGTAAAGATTGGTACCGAGATGCGATTAGAATTTGTACTGGATTGTATGAGGAGGAGATCCGTACTTTATTACAAAGGGAGGATTATGAACAGATCCTTTTCTTAAGTAAGCAGGCAATTGCTAGTGTTGATTCTCCTTTTGCCTATGTTAGTATGGGTTATTCACTTTTGAAGCTGAACCTGGCCAATGCAGGCGAAGCTGTAAATCTTTTGCTTAAAGGGACTGAATTGGTAGAATATCCAGCCTGGGATGGTTGGACTTATTATGTTTTAGGTTGGGCTTACTTAGAGCAAGGAGCAACGAGGGAAGCAAAACATGCATTAGAAAAAGGAGTAATCCGCTGTAAAAACATTTACCCTTCTGTTAAACCTGTTTGGTATGATGAATCTCTCCGGTGGTTGAAGAAAATATTTACGGAAGAGATCCAGGTTTATCTGAGAAATGAGGATTTCTCTCAATTAGCAGCAATTTCCGAAGAAGCAGTTGAAATTTTTGATGATTTTGCCTATGGTTATGTTGTTTTAGGTTATAGTTATATGAAAACAGGTATAGAGAGACCAAGTCGGGTGATAACGGTTTTACATCAAGCTTTTAGTTTAGAAGAGTTTCCGGCAGAAAATGGCTGGGCTCACTTTATTTTAGGTTGGGCCTATCAGGAAAATGCTGATTATTATTTAGCAAAGGATTCTTTAAGAAAAGCAGTAAGTAGGGTAGAGGAATTAGGATTGAAGACCGAGGGGATTGATTGGTTTGAGCCTTGTATAGGTCTGCTGGAAGAGAGCTACCGGGGGCTTTTTTCCAGATTGCTCTTCCGAGGCGAGGAGCAAAAACTGCAAATACTTGCTGATGAATCTTTACAAATACTTCCTGACTTTGCTTATGCCTATGGAGTTAAAGGTTATTCTCTAATGAAATTGTCACCAGAGAAGAATGAGGAAGCGATCAAGCTTCTAGAACATGCTATTTCGCTAAGCGAATATCCTGCTGGTGATGGTTGGACCTATTATGCCTTAGGTTTAGCTTATAAAGAAAAAGGGGAAAAAAAGAAAGCACTTGCTTGTGTAGAAAAAGCTGTTCACCGGTGTGAACAGGTTAACCAACCATTATATAAGGTTTACTGGTATCAACAGTGTACAGCTTTACTTAAACAGCTGCGCAAACTAAATATTAATGATTTCGGATTCTCGATGACAGCTCATGAATTCCAGACAGAGCCATATTTGGTTTTTGAATGTGGTTCAGGAAAAGGAATTCCTTTAGAGTATTATTCCGGCTCTAGATTTAAACTTGGATATTCCGAAAATATAATCCTAATTGGACTTGGTGGAGAATTAGTATGGGAAGAGAAACTATTTTCCGGAAATAATTTTATTGGCTGGTTTACGGCATTAGGTGGCGGCCTTTATGGTAAGTATACTAGTTGGGATGAGAATTTGAAATTAGGATGTTATTTTTCGCTTGGTGGTGGGATCAGAATTTACCTGAATCCAGAGAAAGGGTGGAGACTTACGGTGGGAACGGAATACCGGAGTCGGCCGCAAGGGTTTAATAAACTAAGTCTCCTTGCGACCATCGGTTTTCCGGTAGAATAGTAGCGGGTAGTATTAATAGATATTTGTTAGTTCTGAACCTGGGTAGTAATGCCCCAGGATTTGACTGCAGGAGAACCCGTCTCTTGCCATCCCGGCTGCTCCGTATTGATCCATACCTACACCATGACCAAAGCCGCCACCAGTGAAGATAAAGAATTCAGGGAGCCGATCTTTACCTAGTTTTGGTTCAACTACAAAGAGATTACTTCTTAATCCACCGAGTTTGGAACGGATTGTATCACCTTTGATAAGATAATCTCCTTTGGTTCCTTTAACCAGTATTTGTTTGACCCGGCCGCATTCTTCGCGCCCCAAGGTAATTAGACCTGTGATCTGACCAATCTGGGTCGCCATATTAAGACGGTTTTCTATTTCTTCTCTAGGAACAATTACTTGCCACCGGTATGCATTTGTTGCATTAGCGCAGTAAGCTGTGGGCCTTTCTATCAGCCATTTGCTTAATTCTTCCGGAGAGAGAAGGTCAGAGCGTAGCGTGAGAAGTTTATCCGCTTTAGTTTGTAAATAAGGTTGATTTACCCCCCAGTTACTGGGAGGAACTGTAGAATAGCCTCCTGAATTTGAAGAGTAAAAAGCGGCGATTGGTTTGCCTTCGAAAGTTAGAATTTGGCCTCTAGTGGCGTCTACCGCTTTTCTAACGGAGGCGGTTTCATTTTTCAAACCATTATAAGCTTGCGACGAAACACTGCTTAAAAGATCAAAACCACGATTTTGGTAGGTACCAAGATGGGAAAAAGCGTAAGTTCGTGCTGCTACAGCTTGTGCCTGTAAGGCGGATGCTGGCCAGGAGGAAGGCATCTCAGAAGGAACAACAGAATATAAATATTCTTCAACAGTTAGTTGATTAACTATTGTTAAACCACCTGACATGGGCAGGAAGTAAATTTTCCCACGGTAGCAGCGATCTTCACTCCCGGCCCAGTAGTATCCATGGCCGAATTCAAGATTAAAGAGAAGGGTTGTGGCAGTATTTTCCTGATAAGAAAGAACTAATGGGTTGGCAGAACTAAGAAGTAGTGAATCTTGCTCATTATAAACTTCAATATTTCCTCTAGAAGAGAAGACAAATTTGAGAATAGTTTGGGCTGGACCTGAATTTAACTCTTTCCCGGAATTAGTAGAGAGTAGATATTTGGCTCCGGTTTTTATATAAATCATTCTTGTTTTTTCTGCTAATCCGATTTTAATCTCTGGAATACCTGTTTGGTCAAATGGTTCGGCAGAAGGTACAATACTAATTGTTCTGCTTGTTTCCTTTTTTGTTTCTTCTTCTTCAAGAAGAAAGGGATGTTCGGCAGTAAGGTTTTCCAGTGTTAATCGGATATTTGTATTCCATGGGGCTGATGCTGCTATTTGTTTTAACCTTCTATATGCTTCTTTGTAATCTTTGAGTTCGAGAAAAGTCCGGGTTAATTCATAACGTGCCGGGATTAGGTTGGGCTCTTGATTCAAGGCGCGAGTTAGGTATGTTTTGGCTTGCTCGAAATTATATTTTTCCAAGTGAATTAATCCTAAAAAGTAGTTGGCTAGAGAAGTTCTTTTTAATTGCAGAGAATTTTCGAGCAAATTTTGTGCTTGATCATACTCTTTTAAATCATAACAAACAAGTCCTTTCCAGAGTAGATCTTCGGCTGTCTCTTTTTGCTGCTCAGTAGGGGGGATAATACTGCTTTGACCAGCTAAATAAGATGTTTTAAGGTAAGCACTTTGATATATAGGATCAGGATTATGCTCCAAAAGATAGCGTAGATGTTCTAAAGCTTCTTCTAGTTCTCCCGCTTCCCGTAGTAATCTTACTAGATTAATACGGTTATTTTCATTATGGGGATCAACTTTGACTAGTTCTCTAAAAAGATTCAGACTTTGGTCAAAATCCCCTCGATAGTAGAGACTTATAGCTTCCCGAAACCGATTTTTAGTGGCGATAGCCTTATTTTCACCAGCGATTAGAACCCAGGTTAAAACAGAGAATAGTAGTAGATAAAGTAAAATGTGATGAAATTTGGAGGAACAATTTAATTTCATGAGTACATCCTTTCTATGTTGAAGATTCTATAAATCACAGGGTGATTGGTGGAAGCCATTATAAACAAATTCTTGATTTATCTGGCTTTGATTATGTCTACGGGGGGATAGCCAACGTGAACATGGTTGATGAATAATCTTGCTATGAGAATGGAAATGGGTAATAAGTATTTAAGATTATTGATGTGAAGATAAGTATTTGATCATCTCAGGTAAAATAGTATTATAATGAGGATGCTATAATTTATATTATTAATAAACGGGCATGATGTCAATGTTATAGGGAGTATAATTATATAACAAATATAGGAAATTAACAGCAGAACAAGAAATATTCTTTGTTATGGTTTTTTATAACTGGAGGCAATTGCATAAGGATTATTGTGATCAAATTTTTAATAATTGAATTATGCAATTCCTTAAACTAATGAAACAAAAAATATTTTGCTTGTTGTTAACCTTTTAAGCAGGAAAAACTAGAGACTAAAAGGGAATATTAATCAAATATTAGATTAGGTGAATTACTTGTCTCCATATTTAATAATTACTTTGCCAAAGGAGAGAACCATGGGTAATAAATTAAGAAATCTTGAGATTATTAAATCCTTTAAAACCCTAAAAGGGAATACTCGTATTTCGATTTTATTTGAGCCTATGTGGGGGATTCCTTATGCATTGTATAATTTTTATTTAAGCTTATATATGAAAGGACAAGGGATTACAGATCAACAGATTGGTTATTTAATAGGCATTAATTTTATTACTGGCGCAATTTTTGCTTTAGCAAGTGGTGCTATTACTGATTATTTGGGGAGAAAAAAAACCACTTTAATCTTTGATTTAATTTCCTGGCCAACTGCTCTTTTAATTTATATGGTTGCTAATAATTTTTGGATGTTTGTTTTAGCTTCAGTAGTTAACAGTATGGTCAGGATTGTATCGGTCTCCTTTACTTTGATGCTGGTGGAAGATGCCGATGATGACCAGCGGAAGACGGCCTTTACTGTACTTAATGTTATGAATATTTTTTCGGGTTTATTTACCCCCTTGGCTGGAGTTTTTGTAAAAAATTTAGGGATTATCCGGGCTGAACGTATGTTACTAGGTTTTGCGGCGGTCAGTATGGCTACGATGATGATTTTGAGAAATCGCTGTTATACTGAGACTAAGGTCGGAATGGAAATATTGAAAGAGAGAGAAGAAAAGAAATTCAGTACGGACTTTAGGTTCAACCTCTTTGATAGTACCCTTGAGTATTTAAAGAAAAAACCTTCGGTGTTTATTGTAATGAGCATACTGGTTCTTTTTAATGTATATTTACCGATTGGTACTTTGAATAGCTTATATTTTGCTCCCTATCTTACTGAGGTATTAAAGCAAGATGAATCTCTGATCTCAGTTTTGGGAGGGATTAACTCTATTGTCATTCTTCTAATCTTGGTTTTTTTAGTACCACGGCTGAATAAAAAGGATTCCTTATGGCCGTTGTGTGCAGGTTTAATACTGCAATTAAGTTCGTTATTAGTTTTTATTATAATTCCTCCGGGTTCTTTTTTAGCGGTGGCTTCGGCCATAACACTATATGCACTAGGGTTTGGACTCTTTAGACCACGTATTGATTCCTTGTTTGCGGAAGTAACTGAGGGAAAGGAACGGGCTGGTCTCTATGGTTTAAATAACACCTTGACTTCTATTTTTAGCGCGATGGCTGGTTTTTTCTCCGGTAAAATCTATAATATATCACCAGTTTCTATCTACATACTTTCTCTAGTAATTCTCCTTCTTTGTTTTATAGGATTGATCAGTTATACTATTTTGGAGAAAAAAGCTTTTTTCCCAAGGAATAAATTACCTAGACGAAAAAAGGATTCTATACAGAGTTAAGGAAGTGACTCATTATGTTAGTCCTTAAGAATGTTACTAAATCATATGATGGGAAGCAAAAGGCGGTTAATAATCTGAGCCTGGAAATAAAAAAAGGGGAAATTGTCGGATTTATTGGTCCCAATGGAGCGGGAAAAACTACAACCATAAAGATGATAACGGGGATCTTCCCCCCTTCTCAAGGACAGATTGTGATTAATGGTATTGATATCACTAAGGCACCAGTAGAAGCAAAGATGAATTTTACTTATGTTCCAGATCAACCGGAGATTTTTAGTTCGATCCGAGGGATAGATTATCTAAATTTTTTAGCTGATATGTATGAAGTTTCTTTGGAGTATAGAAAAAAAAGGATCGAAAGGTTTTCTAATATATTTGGTATCTATGATGAACTTGACCGTTTGATCCTTTCATATTCTCAAGGTATGAAACAAAAACTTCTTATTTGTGGGGCTTTACTACCTGCACCGAAACTATTTATTTTAGATGAACCTCTAGTCGGCCTTGATCCCCTTTCGGCAAAAAAACTCAAAGATATCATGAAGGAGCATTGTCAAAAAGGGGGAACGGTCTTTTTCTCCTCTCATTTACTGGAAGTAGTGGAGAATATCTGTGATCGTGTTGCCGTAATTAAAAAAGGAGAATTAATAGCCTACGATACCTTAAAGAAGATTAAAGAACAATCTAAGCACACATTAGAAGAAATATTTTTGGAGTTGACAAAGGATGCGTAGATTACTGGTACTGGCCAAGATAGAATTACTAGATTTTTTTAGCAAGTACAAGACCGGGATGGGAATCAAGACAGGTAAATTCGGAAGTCTACTGGTCTATCTGACCCTTGCAATACTGGCCATACCATTTGTTCAAATGTCTTTTGAAACTTATCATACTTTTCTTTTAATTGGCAGGCCGGAATTAACCATAACATTTATGTATATAACTGCGATTTTATTTATGTCTTTAACCGCAGTTCCTTTCTTATTCTCTCTTTTTTACTATGCAGGTGATCTTAAGTTTTTAGCTACATTGCCAATACCCGAAGAATACATTGCGTTTTCTAAACTAATTACGCTTTATATCTATCTTTTGGGGATAAATTTTCTGATCTTCTTTCCTGCAGTAGCAATTTATGTGATTAATTGGAATTTTAAACAAAATACTTTTATTCTAGGCTTTCTGGTTTGGCTCCTTTCACCGCTCCTTCCCCTTTTTTTTTCAACCTTGGTTTCCTTGGCATTAATGCGGGTGGCAGCTAAGAGTAACAAGAAAAACTTTCTTTCCGTATTTTATGGTTTAGCTCTTTTTATTCTATTATTTGGGGTACAGCTAATAATAACCGAGAAAAGTGGAGTAGAGATTGAAAGTTGGGTAGCAGCTTTAGAAGATTATTGTCCTTCTGCACTCTGGATTACACGAGCAGTCTCTGGTTCGTTTAAAGATACCCTGTATTTTATTTTACTTAACTTACTAATGTTAATGGGTCTACGATTTACAGTTGGGAAACTCTATAAAGCATCTATTCTTACCTTTGATCAAGAGGGGGTTCATAAAGGACGAATCTACTACAAACAAAGAAGCAAGGTTATACAACTCCTGAAAAGAAACCTCCTAATTATTCTCAAACAACCAGTTTTTTTAATTAACACTATAATCAGTTTAAGTGTTCCTTGTATCATCTTTCTCATTAGTATTATTAATGGTGATCTTTCTCTTACTTTATTTACTTTGCCAGAGAATAATTATCGTGCCATTCAAATAATCCTTGGGATATTTTCTTCGCCTGCACTACTGGCAAACCTTTCGGCGACTTCAATTTCCAGAGAAGGGAGTACTTTTTGGGAAACCAGAGTACTACCAGTGAGTAGTTGGGATAATATCCGCGCAAGGATTATGACGACGGTTGTTATTAACCTTTTGGCCTCATTTATCCTAGGTATTTTGATTGTTATATTACTCCGGATCCAACCTTATCTTTTTCTCCCTGGAGTATTCTTCATTTTAACACTGACCTTGTTTCTGGCGACAATCGATCTTATTATTAATATTTACCGTCCTTATCTCAATTGGACTAATCCTACAACAGCGATTAAAAATAATCTAAATGTACTTTTGTCTTTTGCTGTTCGATTAGTACCAATGATGATTACCTTTGGCCTTGTTTCTTGTTCTTCTAATTTGGGGTATGGAAATGCTATCGTTATTTCGGGATTAATCTTTCTTTTATTATATATTTTGGCCAGAAAATATCTTAAAGTTCGGATGGTTAAAAAGTTTGAGCAGATTATTATCTAATTGCAAACTGTAGTATAGATTATTATAATCTTAAGAAATTGTATAATTCAATTATCAAAATTAATTAATGCAAAACTGTTATAGAATATTAAACCTTTGAACCTGCAAATTATAGTTTTTAGAAATATTGGCAAAATAAAGAGAAACAAGTAAGAAGGTGACTTTGATGGCGAGTGAGCCCATAGGTTTATTTGATTCCGGTATTGGTGGGCTTTCTATTATGAAAGAAATCCGTCGTCTTTTACCTGAGGAAGACCTGATCTATGTAGCTGATTCAAAATATTGTCCTTATGGGGAGAAGACTTCTGAGGAGATTATCGAACGCTCTATTTCAATTACGAAGTTTTTAATTTCAAAAGGAGTCAAGCTAATTGTTGTAGCTTGTAACACGGCTTCGATTGCTGCCTTGCAAATTCTGAGAGATAATTTTGACCTTCCGTTTGTTGGTGTGGAACCTGCGGTCAAACAGGCGGCTTTACATACCAAGGATAAAAAGGTGGGTGTTCTTGCAACTGAACTGACGCTTACCGGAGAAAGATTCTCTTCCTTAGTGGAGAAATTTGCAGGGGGACTTAATGTGACAAACCAACCTTGCCCCGGGCTAGTAGAAAAAGTGGAGGCTGGTGAAATCGCTGGCAATGAAACCGAAGCCCTGGTTAAGGAGTATATTAAGCCGCTAAAGGCCAATGGGGTAGATGTAGTAGTTCTTGGCTGTACTCATTATCCTTTTCTCCGGCCGATAGTAGAGAAGTTTGTTGGAACAGGAGTTAAAGTTATTGATACCGGTGAGCCGGTGGCAAGACAGACCCGCCGGTTATTAGCTGAAAGCTCCTTACTTGCCTCGAAGCCAGAGGGCGGAAAGGAATGGTTTTATACTTCCGGGGATCCTAAGTTGGTTGCTCCGGTGATTAGTAAGCTTTGGGGCAACTTAGGAGAGGGTATAGCCCAGATTTCGGTTTGATTATGTTCTATGATTAGAAGAAGTGCGGGACATGAATTGAGACTATATAGCCATAAGAACAATAAACAAGGAAAGAAAGAGGAGGAGAAGCGATGTTAAGTGATATTGAATTAGCTCAAAAAGCTAAGTTGTTACCAATCACTAAGTTGACCGAAGAAATTGGGTTAGAGGAAAGTGAATATGAACCATATGGTAGATATAAAGCTAAAATTAACCTTGACGCACTGGAGAAACGGGAGAATAAGCCCGATGGAAAATTAATTTATGTGACGGCTATTACTCCAACTCCGGCAGGTGAGGGAAAAACCTGTACTGCAGTAGGCCTAACTCAGGCTCTTGGCAAGCTTGGGAAAAAAGTAGCTGTTGCCTTAAGAGAACCTTCCTTAGGGCCGACTTTTGGTGTCAAGGGTGGAGCTGCCGGAGGTGGTTGTTCTCAGGTGCTTCCGATGGATGAGATTAACCTTCATTTTACAGGTGATATTCATGCAGTAACTGCTGCTCATAATCTATTGGCAGCTATGGTGGATAACCATATTTATCAGGGGAATACTCTAGGGATTGATCCTAAACAGGTGCTGTGGCAAAGAGTAATGGATATCTCAGATCGCCAGCTTAGGAGTATAATTGTTGGTTTGGGAAGAAAAAGCAATGGGGTACTCCGGGAGAGCGGTTTTGATATTACTGTAGCCTCTGAGATTATGGCTATTCTCTGCCTAGCGGAGAGTATTGAAGATTTAGAGGCCAGGCTTGGTTCGATTTTAGTGGCCTATACCTATGATGGTGCTCCGGTTTATGCCCGGGATATAAAGGCAGTAGGGGCGATGACAGTTTTATTGAAGGAAGCAATCAAGCCTAATCTAGTGCAGACGATGGAGGGACAGCCGGCCTTTATTCATGGGGGCCCGTTTGCTAATATTGCCCATGGTAACAATAGTATACTCTCAACTCGTTTAGCTTTAAAACTAGCTGATTATGTGGTTACAGAAGGTGGATTTGCTTCTGATCTAGGTGCAGAAAAGTTTTTTGATATTGTTGCACCAAAGTTTAATCTAAAACCCGATGTGGTGGTGCTGGTTGTTTCTGTGCGGGCACTTAAAAGCCATGGCGGTGAAAACTTTAAAGACCTGGATGCTACGAATCCGGAGGCTGTGAGCAGTGGTCTAAGTAATCTTGATAAACACCTTTTTAATCTCAAAGAAGTTTTTCATTTGCCGGTAGTAGTAGCAATCAATAAGTTTCCTACAGATCATGAACAAGAAATTGATGTAGTTTTAAAATATTGTCAGGATCAAGGTGCCCCGGTGGAGTTATCTGAAGTAGTAGCTAAAGGCGGAGAAGGTGGGACTGATCTGGCGAAGACAGTATTAAAAACAATTGATCAGGGTGTAAATAACTTTTCTCCTCTTTATGGTAAAAAACATACTTTGAAAGAGAAGATTACTTTATTAGCCACCAAGATTTATGGTGCTGATGGAGTTTCTTATACCAAAGAAGCCGAGAAGGCTCTGGAGAAGATAGCTGTTCTTGGTTTTGATCATTTTCCGGTTTGTATGGCAAAAACTCAGATGTCGCTTTCAGATAATCCGGCATTAAAAGGAGCGCCTAAAGGATGGAGTTTGACAGTAAGGGATCTTAGAATTTCTGCCGGTGCTGGTTTTATTGTGGCTTTGGCTGGTAATATTTTAACCATGCCTGGTTTACCAAAATCACCGGCTGCAGAAAGAGTGGATCTTTTGCCGGATGGAAAAATTACCGGATTATTCTAAATGGAAGGGAGTTGAGTTTGTTGGAAACAAAGATTATTAGTGGTAAAGCGGTAGCAAGCAGGGTAAAAAATGAACTCCGGATTGAAGTAGAGAAACTTAAGGAAGAGGGAATAGTACCCGGCTTAGTAGTAGTATTAGTGGGAGAAGATCCGGCTTCATTAATATATGTACGGAATAAGGAAAGAACCTGTAAAGAGTTGGGTATTAATTCCTGGGTGGAGCGTTTACCAGCAACTATAGAAAAAGATGAGTTACTGCAATTAATTAAGAAACTTAATGCTGATCCTAAAGTCAATGGAATGTTAGTACAACTTCCCCTGCCTAAACATTTTCCGGAAGAGGAAGTCACGAATCTAATCAGTCCGGAAAAGGATGTTGATGGATTTCATCCGGTAAATCTTGGCCGCTTAATGAGGGGGCAAGAGGGAGCCCTGCCATGTACTCCGGCTGGTGTTATGGAATTGATTAGAGAGAGTGGAGTGGAGATTGCCGGAAAAGAATGTGTAGTAGTAGGAAGAAGTAATATTGTGGGAAAACCGATGTTTCATTTATTATTAAAAGAACATGGTACAGTTACCGTCTGTCACTCTAGAACAAGAAATCTGGGCGAGATCTGCCGACGGGCTGATATTCTAGTGGTAGCTGTTGGCAAGCCCGGTCTGATTAATGGTGAAATGATTAAACCGGGTGCTGTGGTGATTGATGTAGGAATGAACCGCTTAGAATCAGGGAAGGTAGTTGGTGATGTGGATTATGATTCTGCTCTTAAGGTAGCTGGGGCAATTACTCCGGTTCCGGGTGGAGTGGGACCAATGACGATTGCGATGTTAATGAAGAACACTGTAAAGGCAGCGATCGCACAGAACCGCTAGGATTTATATGATTGATGCCTAAAAAGTTATGTAATTACCTCAAGTAAATAATAACTTAATGCTATATTGCGATGTACTTTAAAGAAGACCGGTTAAATGTAACCGGTTTTCTTTTTTGTAACTTTTTTTAATTGAAGTACGTCTAAGTATTTGAAATCATTTTCTATTCATATCTTTAATAAATAATAAAATGAATAAGATGTGAATAATAAAGAAGCAATGGAGGAATTATTTATGAAAATAGCGATTGTTACCGATAGTACGGCTGATTTACCCCAGGATTTAGTGGAAGAATTTAATATTGAAGTAATACCTTTACAGGTTATTATTGATGGATGCGAATTTCGTGATGGGCTTGATCTAAGTAGAACTGAATTTTACGAAAGAATAACCGCTCCGGGTAGCCATCTTCCATCCACCTCTCAACCATCACCAGGTGTTTTTATAGAAACCTATAATCGATTACTGGAAGAGGCTGATGCTATTATTTCCATTCATATATCAAATAAACTGTCTGGAACAGTACAAACAGCACAATTGGCCAGTGAAACGTTTCCGGGTAAAATAAGAGTGATTGATTCCCTATCTACCTCAATGGGTTTAGGTAGTTTAGTATTGGAAGCTGCCCGTGGATTAAAACGTGGTATGAACCTGGATCAGGTAGTAGAAATGGTCCATTCTTTACGTGAAAAGATTAGTTTTTTTGTGCTTCTCGATACTTTGAAGTTTGTTCGTCACGGGGGAAGAGTAAATAGTGTGCAACTTTTTTTAGGATCGGTCCTTAAAATTAAACCACTTTTAAGGATTAGGCATGGAGAGGTAGAGGCAGCTGGAAAAGCACGGAATAAAAAAGAAGCGGTTACACTTCTTATAGAAAAGTTTAAGGAGCAGCTTGGAACGGAAACCAAATCGATAATTTCTGTTATTCATACAAAGGCGGAAACCGAAGCCTTAAAATTAAAGGCTATCATTGAGGAGACTTTCAAAAACGCTGAAGTCATTTTAAATCAAGCCGGGCCTACTATTGGTAGCCATGCCGGACCAGGAGCGTTAGCTCTGATTTCCCTGCCAATAAATTAAGATGATATTTTTGTCCGGGGAATACAAAGTGAGACAATTTCTTCAAAGGGGATTTTTAAAATGCTTATTAAATTTGCAATTCTTTTACTTTCATATTTGATTGGTTCTATTCCTTTTACCTATATAATGGGCCGGCTCATGGGAGAAAGGGATTTATCCAGGTTAGGTAGTGGAAATCTGGGAGGTACAAATGCGATTCGGGTCTTGGGTTGGGGTCCGGGAATAATTGCTGGCCTTTTGGATGTGGCAAAAGGAACAACAGCTTTATGGTTAGCTGATTTGCTGGGAGGATCTGTTGAAATTACATCTTTAGCAGCTTTAGCGGTTACATTCGGACATAATTGGTCGGTGTTTTTTCGTGGTAAAAAGGGAGGTAAAGGGATTTCTACGACTATTGGCAGTTTTTTGTATTTAAATCCTCTGGTTTTACTGGTTTCTTTTAGCATTGCCCTTGAAATTGTTTTTCTTTCCCGTCTAGTTTCTCTTGGCTCTTTAATCTTAGTTTCACTGGTTCCATTGGGTTTATTTATCGTAGGAGAAGATTCATTAACTATATTTGTTTCTTTTCTTTTAGCGGTTATTGCTTTCTATCGCCACCGGGGGAATATTAAACGGCTGCGAGCTGGGGTAGAGCGAAGGATTGGTGAGAAAAATTAAGAAAAGGAACAAATAGTTTACTGAATTATATAAAAACAAAGAGTATTTTAAGAAGGAAAAACGGGGAACATAACGAATAAAATTCTAGTTGTTTACTTTTTTGTACTGTTAATGTATAAAGGATTAAAGAATGGAGGGCAAGAATGACAAAACAAGTCTATTTTTTTGGGAAAGGAATGGCTGATGGAAAAGCCGAAATGAGGAACCTGCTTGGAGGTAAAGGAGCAAATTTAGCTGAAATGACTAATCTGGGGATTCCGGTCCCTGCGGGTTTCACTATTACTACTGAGGTCTGTACGGCCTATTTTCAAAGCGGAAACAGATGGCCGGAGGGTTTGGAAGAGGAAATTAAAGAAAATCTGGAAAAAGTCGAAGAGTTTATGGGAAAACGTTTTGGAGATCCCGCTAATCCCTTGCTATTATCTGTTCGTTCCGGCGCACGCGTATCCATGCCGGGGATGATGGATACGATATTAAATCTTGGTTTAAATGATACAACAGTGCAGGGCTTAATTAAATTCTCCGGGAATGAACAGTTTGCTTATGATAGTTACAGACGTTTTGTTCAAATGTATAGCAATGTTGTTTTAGGATTGGATTACAATTATTTTGAAGAGATTTTAGACAGAAAGAAAAAGGAAAAAGGCGTTACACTTGATAATGAATTAGATGCAGATGATCTTAAAGCGATTGTCGTGGAATACAAAGAGATGGTTAGAAACAGGTTAAATGTGGAATTCCCTACTGATCCGTGGGATCAATTACGGGGTGCTATTAATGCTGTTTTTTCCTCATGGATGAACCCACGGGCTATTACATACCGGAAATTAAACAAAATTTCTGAAGACTGGGGTACAGCAGTTAATGTTCAGTCGATGGTTTATGGAAACCTTGGTAATACCTCTGCTACTGGGGTAGCATTTACCAGGAACCCTTCTACTGGAGAGAATAAATTTTACGGCGAATTTCTTATTAATGCCCAGGGCGAAGATGTGGTAGCCGGGATTAGAACCCCACAGCAGATTAGCCTTGAAGCTTCTAGAGAATGGGCTGCAGACAATGGAATCTCTGAGGAGGAGCGGAAAGAGAAGTACCCTTCATTAGAAGAGTATTTACCAGAATGCTATAATCAACTGGTCGAGATCCGTACTATTCTTGAAAAACATTATAAGGATATGCAGGATATTGAGTTTACGATCCAGGATCGGAATCTTTATATGCTTCAAACCAGGAATGGTAAACGAACCGGTCCAGCAGCAATTAAGATTGCAGTTGATTTAGTGGAAGAGGGTTTTATTGATGAGAAAACCGCTCTCTTACGCGTTGAACCGTTGCAGCTAGATCAACTTTTACACCCCATGATTGATCCTAAAGCAAAGGTAGAAAAGATTGCTAAGGGTTTACCAGCCAGTCCAGGTGCTGCTGTTGGACAGGTGGTTTTTTCAGCAGAGGATGCGGAAAAATGGGCTGCGGAGGATAAAAAAATCATTTTAATGCGGACGGAGACTTCTCCCGAAGATATCGGTGGGATGAATGTTGCACAGGGTATTCTTACTTCACGTGGTGGAATGACTTCTCACGCTGCGGTTGTAGCTCGTGGTATGGGTAAATGTTGTGTGGCTGGATGCGGCGAAGCTGTAGTTAATGAGCAACGCAAAGTTGTGGTTATTAATGGAAATCAAATTAAAGAAGGAGATTGGCTTACCTTAAATGGTTCGACTGGGGATGTTATTCTTGGCCAGGCTCCACTTGTTGAACCTGAGATTTCTGGTAGCTTCGAGACCTTAATGGCATGGGCTGACAAATACCGGTATCTAAAAATAAGGACAAATGCCGATACTCCTCATGATGCCAAAGTTGCTAGAGATTTTGGTGCAGAAGGAATTGGATTGTGCCGTACAGAGCATATGTTCTTTGGCCCCGAGCACGAACGGATTATGGCGGTCCGGGAGATGATTTTGGCAGATAATACTGAAGCGCGAAAGAAAGCTTTAAATAAGATCCTTCCTTTCCAAAAGAGAGATTTCATCGGGATCTTTGAAGCAATGAAGAATCTACCGGTTACGATTCGTCTACTTGATCCTCCTCTTCATGAATTCTTACCTCATGATATGAAAGGCCAAGAGGAAATGGCTAAAGAGATGGGAATTCCTGTTGACAGGATTATTGAGAAGGTACAGGCACTTGCGGAGTTCAATCCGATGCTCGGGTTCCGCGGTTGCCGTTTGGGCGTAGTTTTCCCAGAGATCTTCCAGACTCAGGTGCGAGCTATCTTTGAAGCTGCTTGCGAATTATCAAAACAAGGCCAGACGATTGTACCGGAAGTGATGATTCCTTTAGTTGGTACTACCGGAGAGATGAAGATGATAAAAGATTATTGCATCGCTGTTGCCAAGCAAGTTATGTCTGAAGAAGGGGTAGAATTAAAGTATCAGATTGGTACCATGATTGAGATTCCACGGGCTGCTCTGATTGCGGATAAGATTGCGGAAGATGCAGAATTTTTCTCGTTTGGTACTAATGATCTGACCCAGATGACCTTTGGATATAGCCGGGATGATGCGGGGCGGTTTTTACCAAGCTATATTGATCAGAAAATTCTTAAGGATGATGTTTTCCAAAGCTTTGATCAAGAAGGTGTTGGTCAGTTAGTTGAGATTGGAATCACCAGGGGACGTTCAACCAAGCCAGATCTGAAAATTGGAATCTGTGGCGAACATGGAGGCGATCCCGCTTCAATTGTCTTCTGCCACAATGTTGGGATGAATTATGTTTCCTGTTCCCCCTATCGTGTCCCGATTGCCAGATTAGCAGCTGCACAGGCAGAGATTAATAACCCGCGACGTTAAACTATAAAGGTTAAAAGTTAGGTAATACTCTTAAATGAGAAAAGGCTGAGGTACCAAGTGTGCCTTAGCCTTAAATATTTTAATAATGAATAGGAGTAACAAGATCCTCCTGTTGGCTTTTTCCCCAACCCCTAATGGGGATTGTAATCGATACAACATTTTCTAAAGAAAAAGTTGGGAAGATATTCTTAGCGAAAAGTGAGGTACTAATTGGGTTAAAATATGATTAATCTTTAGGTTAAGGCAGGATTTAATAAAAAATTATGAAATTAGGATAAGGCGGGAAAGATGTTTAGCATTCAGCAAGGGTGTGTAAAAGAAATTATTTGTAATTTCCCTGGTTATCAGGAAATGGTTGTGATTATCAATGGAGAGGAAACTAAAGCGATCGCCTATCCGGATTTAACCGGAGAAGTCCGCTGCCAAGATCAGGTATGGCTAAATACGACAGCGGTTGAACTAAAGCTGGGTACCGGAGGTTATCATTTTGTGATGGGTATTATAGGACGGGAGAAACGGGAATATACTCATACCGGGCATATCATGAAACTCCGGTATACTCCCTGGCAGTTTCCGGTCTTGGCTGTTGAAGAAGAAGATTCTCCCGATCACGAGCGGATTAAGGATTTTTCTTCTCTTCAGGGAACTCCGGTAATTGTAGGAACCCTTCATAGTATGGTGGCGCCGGCGTTACTCCTGTACCATCTAAAACTTCCAAAACATCGTGTAGTCTATATTATGACGGATGGTGCTGCACTACCGATTAAACTTAGCCATTTAGTCCGTAAATTAAAAGAAAAAGGATTAATCACCCAAACAATCACTTGTGGACATGCTTTTGGTGGAGATTTGGAAGCTGTTAATTTATACTCGGCTCTGGCTGCAGCTAAAATGGTGGGGAAAGCCGATTTAATCATTGTGGCGATGGGACCTGGGATTGTAGGAACCGGAACCAGGTATGGCTTTTCCGGAGTGGAACAGGCTTATATCTTGGAGGCAGTAGAAAGATTGGAAGGTATTCCGATTGCTATCCCAAGAATTAGTTTTGCTGATCCTCGTGCTCGGCATCACGGATTGAGTCACCATAGTCAGACGATTTTAGGACAGCTTACTTATGCTACTGCTCATATTGGATTCCCCCAGTGGAATGATGAAAGAGCCCAATTCATCGCTTCTCAGATTAAAACAGATAATCTCTTGAAACATTATTGGTATCAGATTAATCTTCCGGCACTTGGTGAGCTGATGGAAGAACATGATTTACCAGTGAAAACCATGGGTCGCTCCTATGACGAGGATCCGGCTTTCTTTGATACGGCGGCAGCAGCTGGTATTCTGGCAACCGCGTTTTCTCTTGGAAAAGCAGATGAATTGCCTTTGCTGAACGGGGTTTAGTAGCGCATACTTTTACTTTTTTACAAATATTATTCTGGAAGGAAAATAGATATGGATTTAAAAGAAAAAAAGCTGGGGCGGGATCTAGTCTATGATGGAAGTCTGCTTAAAGTTTACTGTGACCAGGTGGAACTGGTAAATGGTAAGAAGACCGTAAGGGAGTGGATCAATCACCCTGGAGCAGCTGCTGTGATCCCGCTGCTTGATGGTAAGAAGACTATTCTGGTTAAACAATTTCGTTACCCGATTGGCCGTGAAACATTAGAGATTCCGGCAGGAAAACTGGATCCCGGTGAATCTCCATTAGAATGTGCGGCCCGTGAGTTAAGGGAGGAGACTGGACTTTTTGGCGGTGAATTAATAAAGATTGGTTCATTAGTCACAACGCCGGCATTTACTAATGAGGAGATTCATCTTTACGTGAACCGGAAGCCATCTTTGGGATGTTCTGATACGGATGAAGGTGAATTTATTAATACAGTATTACTTCCGGTAAAAGAGGTATTTATTTGGATTGAAGAAGGAAAGATTAAGGATGCCAAGACGGTAATGGCATTTTTATTGGCTAAAACTAAGGGCCTATTATAGAGGAATACTTTCTTAGAAAGAGGCATACCACCCCTGAATGAAACATAATAATTATTTACAGGGACAAGGGGGTGGTATCATTGTTTATCTCTCGCTGGCTGGATGCGAGCCGGGAATATATTGAAGAACGCTTTTTTCTATTTATTTTGGTCGGATTACTCTTTGTGATGGGAATTGTCTTTGGGACGCTTTCCGCTAAAGGTTTGAGGGAAGGCCAAAAATCAGAACTTCTTCAGTATATGCAACTTTTTTTCCAGGGGATGAAAAAAGAGCTCCAACCAGTTTCTGATGTTTCTTTGGCCAAAGATGCAATTTTTAATCATTTAAAAACGATATTTTTTCTTTTGTTATTAGGATTTAGTGTTATTGGTGTTCCTTTAATTCTCTTTCTAACCTTTGCCAGAGGATATATTCTTGGATTTACTATCGGTTTTATTCTACAACAGTTTTCCGGAAAAGGTTTTATCTTTGCCATAACTTCGGTATTCCCTCATTATGCTCTTATTATTCCTGCCTTTTTAGTAGCAGGTGTAGCAAATATCGATTTTTCCGGTGCAATTCTTAAAAGTAGATTTGGTAAAGTATACCGTCCGCTTTCTACAGAATTGTTACAGTGTTTAGGAATCAATGGAATAGCAATCTTTATTTTGACGCTCTCCGGAATAATTGAAGGATTTGTCTCTCCCTTATTTATTTACTGGGTAGCTAAACTTTTTTAGCGAAGCACTTTTGTTATGGAAATCTTTCTCGTAAAGCAAAAAGAGGATTTATAATTATAGTGTCGAAATTCAAATGAAATAAAGGAAAAAAGCCAGAAGGGTAAAGGGGTTGACCAAATTTTGCAGGATTACTTACAAGATTTTACAAATTATATAGCGGTGGAACGGGGACTAGCTCCTAACACCCTCGAATCATACGGAAGAGATCTTAGACAGTATTTAGACTATTTACATGATAAAAAAGGTTTAAGCCCCACTGAAGCAAGTCAAGCTACAGTAGGGGGTTATCTTCTTCATTTACAGACTAAGGGGAGAGCAGCATCTACTATTTCTCGTGCTCTTGCTGCGATTAAAGCATTTTATCATTTCCTAGTAAGAGAACAGATTGTTACCCGGGACCCAACTATTAATTTGGATGCACCTAAACAAGAGAAGAGATTGCCACGGGTACTTTCTATAGAAAGTGTGGCTAAGCTTCTTGAACAGCCTGATTTAAAGACTCCTTCAGGAATTAGAGACCGCACCATGCTGGAAGTTTTATATGCTACTGGATTGCGGGTTACAGAATTAGTAACGCTTACTATTTCTGATGTTAATCTAAAAGAAGGTTATATAAAATGTACTGGTAAAGGTTCAAAAGAACGAATTGTACCTTTGGGAAAGGTAGCCGTTAAATATCTGCAGTTCTATCTGGAACATGCTAGAAAATTTTTAGCTTCTAACCCAGCTGAGGAGATTTTATTTCTTAATCATCATGGGTCGGGCTTGACTCGTCAGGGCTTCTGGAAAATTATTAAGAAATATGCTGAAAAGATTGATGCTGTAGATTATATTACTCCCCATACCCTTAGACATACTTTTGCCACTCATTTATTAGAGAATGGTGCTGACCTGAGAGCAGTTCAGGAAATGTTGGGGCATGCTGATATCTCAACTACTCAGATTTATACACATTTAACTAAGAATCGATTAAAAGAGGTTTATGATAATTCTCATCCTCGGGCTTGATTGTGAGGAAGTAAAATAAAGATTCTTATTTTTATGAGCAAGTTAACACACCTTTAAAGGGTGTGTTTTCTTTTTTAAAGGGTTTTTTATTGCCGGGGAGGAAAACAGTTTTTATTGGATAACTTAATTTGCAGGGAATTGCTTTGCATTAGTGTTTTGGTTAGGAGGTAAGAAAATTGGGAATTCAATGGTATCCGGGGCATATGGCTAAGACAAAACGGGAGATAAAGGAAGTTTTGCCGCTGTTGGATTTAATAATCGAGGTTGTTGATGCTCGATTGCCGCTGAGCAGCCGGAATCCGGATTTACCCACTTTGCTCAAAGGGAAACAATCGATTCTATTATTGAATAAATCGGATTTAGCTGATCCGGAAAAAACCGATGAATGGTTAAGGTATTATCGCTCTCACGGGCAGATAGTATTGGATTTTAATGCTCAGACTGGGGAGAATTTAAAAAGATTAGCAAATTTGATTACGAAGGAAGAAAAAAAGTTAACAAGGCAAAAAGCATCTTTGCGTTTAGGAGTCTTTGGGATTCCAAATTGCGGTAAATCATCTGTTCTAAACAGATTGGTAGGGAAGAGTGCGGCGCGGGTAGGCGAGAAACCAGGGATTACTAGAGGAAGGCAATGGGTAAAAAGAGAAAGATGGGAGATCCTTGACACCCCTGGAATTTTATGGCCAAAAATATCAGACCAGGAGGTTGGGTGGAAATTAGCTTTGGTGGGTGCGATTAAGCAGGAAATCTTTGATTTGGAGGAACTAGTACTTTATCTTATTGGCTGGTTACAAGAGAATTACCCACATGGATTAATCAATTATTATTCTATAGAACTAAATGAACCTGCAACAGTTTTAAAGGAGATCGGCAAAAAAAGAGGTTGCTTGATTAAAGGAGGAGAGATAGATTATTCACGTGCTGCAGGTCTGGTTTGGAGTGATTTTCGTTCGGGACGACTGGGCTCAATTACTTTAGAGAAGCCGCCTATTTATTCTCCTTCCCTGTAAACAACCGGAGAAAACAGAAACCACCAATAAAGGTATTCAGGTAAAAACTAAGGAGTCTCCAAATTGTTACGGAGATGGCTTGGAGGTGCTTGGGAAGATAGCTTGAAAAGATCGAGAAAAAACCCATCTCAGCAACTCCGCTACCTCCAGGAATTGGGATAAAGGATAGAAAGAACTGAATTACAAATTGTAAGAGGAGGATACGGAATATTTTCCCTTTAATATTAACACCCAAGCCTAGCATAACTGCAGGAGTAATTGCTAAAGTGGCAAGCCAGGAAAAAACCGTTAAGATTATTACGAAGAAGACAGGTAAGGCTTTTTCCTGAAAAAGTGTATTTAAACAGATGTGGAACTCTTTAGCTTCGGAAATAACCTTTTGACAAAGCGGTTCGGCCCGGGAACCTAAAATTTTATTAACAAATTTGAGCTGGAAAAATTTATTTATTAGTATTTCTCCTTTATTTGGCCTGAGTAGTAAAAAGAGAAGAAAACCAGAAAAAAACAATGCTAATAAGAGTATATAGTTTACAAACCCAGCTAAATGAGACAAGCCGATCTCCTCAAGTATTCTACCTTTAAAAATAAAAAGCAAAAAGGGCCCTCCGATTGCCAGTAAAAGACTGGTAAAGGAGAGACGGATTGTTACAATGGCAGTGGCTTTTCCTACTGAGATCCCTTTCTGATGAAAGAAATATACTTGAGCAGGGATGGTTCCCGAATATAAAGGTGTTATATTTCCGGAAAAAATCGAAGCTAGATTAATCCGGAGGATATCAAAGAAAGCGATCTGCTCACCTAAAAGCAAAGCAATTGTTTTAACCCGGAATCCTTCAACAAGCCAGGATAATAAAACTGCACCTAACATAAGCAGGATGTTTTTTAGGCGTATATTTCGTAGACTATGCCAGGTTTCAGGTGTTGTGGAGAAGAAAAGAAGCACTCCCATGGTGATCAAACCAATACTTAAAGTTAAAATCAGTCCTTTCCGGATCAAAGATGGGGAGAGGACTTTTTTTTGAGTTTGCATTAATAATCCTCCATTTATCAGGAAATAAAATAAATAATCTAGTACTATAATAGATTCGTTTAGCTGGGCAGGTTTCCTTCATCCGAATAAAGGTTATTTGAGAATTCATATAATCTTAGCATAAATGAGGGAAAAAACAAGTCTAATCTATTCATGGGAAAAAATACATACGGTTTGGGTAAACTAAAATGCAGAGGAGGGTCAATATCAATGAGAGACAGATTACGGGTTGACAATTATAATCAAACTGTACAAACTGTTAAGGAAACTGCTGCTCAGGCTGGATATGGTTATATTTTACGGATTCAGGATAAAAAGGAAACGATGGTTAAGGTTAATAATAAAGATGTTGAGGGTATAGCAACTAGCTTTTTGAAAGGTATGGGTGTTCAGGTTTTTACTCCTGATGGTTATACTGGTTTTGCCTCAACTGATCGGATTGAGCCCTTAGTTGCTGAAAAATTAGTGAAATTAGCATGTAAATTAGCCAAGAAAGTCCAAGAAAAGAAAGGGGAAAAAAATAAAGCTGTTTATGAACTTTCTCCAACCCGGGAACGTAGCATTTTGAAGCTTAAATACCCGTATGGTAGTTTAAGTTTATATGAGATCGAAGAGAAGCTCAAAGAGATAAATGGTGAATTAACTGATTTAGATCCACGTTTATCAGTTCGTACGGTATTTAGAGTAGTAGATGAAGAGTGGAGAATTGCTCGCCAGGATGGCACAGATGCTTCTTTTGCGACCCCCCGCTCTTTTTTTTATAATATTTTTACGGCTAAAGAGAAGGGAAGGACTGCTACCACCTATAGTAATCTACCAGGTTCTGATCTTTCTATTATTATCCAACCTGATCTGGTCGGGAAACTAAAAATGAAATCTACTGTCGCGGCTAAACTGGCCTTGGATCTTTTGACTACCAGCCCAATAAAGAGTGGTTCATATAAAATGGTAATCGATTATGCTCTAGCAAAGGGTTTAGCCCATGAAGCTTTTGGTCATGCAGCGGAAACTGATGGGATGGAAAGCTCGATTTTTGGAAAAAACGGCAAAATGCGTCTTGGGGAAAAAGTCGCTGCAGATATTGTTTCAATTGTCGATGGCCCCTTAGAAGGAGATTACGCTTACCAACCGATTAGCGCGAACGGGATTAGAAGGGAAACTGTATATATTGTCAAGGATGGTATTCTACGTGCAGGTCTGGCTGATTTATTCTCTGCTGAGGCCGCAGGGGTTCAGTTGACCGGTGCAGGAAGAGTGGAAACCTGCCATTTTCTGCCGTTAGCTAGAATGTCTAATATAAGGATAGAGGTAAAAGATCCAGTATTGGTCGAAAAGGAGTTTGAGGAGATAACTCCGGAAATAATCTACCGAATTCTTCTTCACTCGGGTTTAATTCAGGAAAATGAAGAAGTTATCTATCTTACCGGATATCAAGGAGGTCAAGTGAATCCGGCATTTGGTAAGTTTGTTTTCAATTGTTCGGGAATATACCGGTTGGGTGAAACACCTCTTCTTTACCAGCCAGCAATCTTTTCCGGAAATATCCTTTCGGCTCTAAACTCCATATTAGCCGGGATTGGTGAATTAAAGACAGATGCCATGGGTACCTGTGGAAAAATGTTTCAAAGCGTTCCCTCAAGTGGAGGCTCCCATTATTTTCTTCTAATTGATAAAAATCCTGAGATTACAATTGGAGGTGAGATTGATGAATGAATTAGGTTCTAATTTACGGGAGAGATTAGATGGTTTATTAGGTAGGATTTTACCAAGTGGTTTGACTCTGGAAGGCTGGAGATTTGATTTGCATGATGTTAATCTTTTAGAAGTTGGGCTCAAAAACAATAGGCTTGGTGGGCCCTATACTGCTCCCTCTCTCAAAACTGATACCGAAGGGGAGGTCTATCTGATTTGGTCGGGTAATAAATACAGTTTGGCTCGGATTGATCGAAGGATTTTAGAAGAGTTTGAAACTAATCTTGATTTATGGGAAAAAACAGCTTACCTGGATTTACATGGGAAAGGTTTGGTTCAGCCGTACAACCCGCCTCCGATTCCCTTAGCTCAGCAAGAGGCCATAAAGGTTACAAAGGGGGAGTTTGATTTACCTTTTGATTTTCTTGAAAAAGGGAAAAAAGTATTGGCAGTTTATGATTGTCAAAAAATAGATGGTGGAATCAGGATTAGTTATGATCGGGGATTAACTGCAAATTCAGAGGGCTTATGGGTAATGACTGAAGAGACTCCTGTAGAGGTTTACTTTGAAGGTGATAACCTATTTAGTGACTATTTTGCGGAGAAAAGATTGCCTACTAATGACGAATTTGACTGCTTACTTAATTATATGGGTAAGACTATAGAAAAACTAAGAATAAAAACTTCCTTATCCGATCCAGGTGAGTTATTCATTATTTTTCCGCCAAAAGTATTTGAGGCTTTTTTAGAACATTATCTACTTAGTAATATCAATGGCCAGTTGATCGCTGATCGCCAGAGCTTTTTTGATCTAGAAGATTTCAAGGAAAAAAAGAAATATTTTCGTGAAGATTTTAATGTAAAAATTGATGGAACACGTCCCTACCGTTTCAATTCATATCGATGTACGGAAGAAGGAGTTTCTACCGGAAAGATCGATTTAATAAAAGCTGGAAGATTAATCACTCCCATTCTTAATTTAAAGTATGCACATAAGCTTGGCATGGAGCCGACACCGATTCCTGTTGGAGGAGGTCGCGGGTTATTAGTTTCGGTTCCAGATTTGATGGATCTAAACGAGATAATAAAGGGGTTGGATCGAGGCCTTATTATCCACTCTGTTCTAGGATTACATACTCAGGATTATTCTTCAGGAAAATTTTCCTTAAAAGCGGATCAATGTTTGTTGCTCGAGAAAGGTGAAATAAAAGGCAAAGTGGAGGCAGTAATTGCCGGTGACTTTTTGACAGGACTGAATACCAGTGAGGGTTTTTTTGCTAAGTTTATTCAAGAGGATAACCCCGCATTTTGTATGAAAGCACATGTATTCTAAGAGTAAAAATTATTTTTGGAAGGAGATTGAAGCTGGATGGAGAAATAGAATATTTGGCTTACCTGTAGAGAAAAAATTTCTTATCATTTAGGCAGGTCAAGACTAAGACAACACCTTTCTTTGGGGGGTAGCCAATTTGTGGACTATATTGTATATTGCACCAAATCAGACGGTGGCCAATAAAATTAAAGATTTTATGGAAGCCGAAGGTATTCTAGTTAGGCTCCGACCTATTGGTTTGCGTAGTAAAGAGAGTTATACTAATTATGAGATTCAAGTGACAGAAGTTGAACTGGAAGAGGCACAGGAAGTTTTAAACCAAGCCTTACAGGTTCGTCAGTATCGTGAATGAAGAGAGAAGTGATCTAGATAGATGATGGGTTTGCTTTATTAGACTGTGATGAAGTTGTTTTTGATGTAGAGGACCTAAATAATGAGGGGGGTGGTGACTGGTTGCTAAAAGATTTATTCCGGTCTAAACCCAAATATGTAACGATTAAGCATCATCAAGATCCTGAAAAAACGGAGCAACCAGAAACGAAAAAAGAACTTCCTGATGGTTTATGGGCAAAATGTGATGAATGTAATCAAATAATTTATCATAAAGATCTGGAGAAAAATTTAAAAGTTTGTCCCAAATGTGGTTTTCATTTTAGAATTGGTGCTTGGGAAAGAATTAGTTTTCTTGTTGATCCTGGTAGTTTCAATGAGCTTTTTCCCAATATTTGTTCTGGTGATCCCCTGGACTTCCCCGAATATAAAGAAAAAATTATTAAATCCCAGAAAATAACAGGATTAAAAGAGGGAGTGCTTACTGGAACAGCTAAGATTGAGGGGATACCTTTAGCATTAGGGGTAATGGATTTTGGGTTTATTGGCGGTTCAATGGGTTCAGCTGTAGGAGAAAAATTAGTAAGACTATTCGAATATGCTTTAGAGCAAAAAATGCCTGTTGTTACATTTGCAACTGCTGGTGGAGCTAGAATGCAGGAAGGAATTCTATCTTTAATGCAAATGGCCGCAACTTGTCAGGCTTTAAATCGGTTAGCTGAGAAGTCAATTCTCTATCTTTCGATTTTAACCGATCCTACGACTGGAGGAGTTTTTGCCAGTTTTGCTTCACAAGGCGATATTATCATAGCCGAACCTGGAGCACTAATTGGATTTGCTGGTGCGCGGGTGATTCAACAGACTACACGTCAGACTTTACCGCCAGGCTTTCAAAGATCTGAATTTTTATTAGAACACGGCATTATTGATATGATAGTTAATAGAAAAGAACTCCGTAGTACCCTTGCTCGCCTTTTACGATTTCATCAAAGACGAAATAGATCAAAGACGGAATAGGGTGATTGCTAATGGGGAATGGAAGTAATTATAATTTGGATTTTGAAAAGCCATTACAAGGGCTAGAGAAGAGGATTGACGAAATAAAAGCCTTTGCCGAGGAAAAACAGATTGATATGTCGGAAGAAATTGCTAGAATTCAGGAGAAGGCAGTTTCTTTAAAAAAGGAGATATATAATAATCTAACTCCCTGGCAGAAAATTCAGCTTGCTAGACACCCAAAACGGCCTACATTGCTTGAATATATTGACTTGGTCTTTGATGGCTTTATTGAGTTACATGGTGATCGGTTATTTAAGGATGATCCTGCTTTGGTGGGCGGTTTGGCTTATTTTGATAAAATCCCTGTTACAATTCTTGGTCATCAAAAAGGTAGAGATACCAAAGAAAATATCTATCGTAATTTTGGGATGCCGCATCCAGAAGGATACAGAAAGGCAATCCGACTGATGAAGCAGGCGGAGAAATTTGGAAGACCAGTCATTAGTTTTGTAGATGTAGCTGGAGCGTATCCTGGTAAAGAGGCTGAAGAAAGAGGGCAGGGTGAAGCAGTAGCCAAATCAATTATGGAAATGGCGAAATTAAGGGTGCCAATTGTTGTGGTAGTTACTGGTGAAGGTGGGAGCGGTGGAGCTCTAGCCATCGGGGTAGGAGATCGGGTTTTAATGTTGGAACATGCTTATTATTCGGTAATCTCCCCTGAAGGGTGTGCTTCGATCTTATGGAAAAATGCAGCGGATGCTTCGAAAGCGGCAGAAGATTTACATTTAACCGCAAAAAACCTGTTAGATCTGGGCGTGATTGATGAGGTTATTCCTGAACCCTTGGGGGGAGCCCATAGAGATCATGAAGCAACTGCCAAGGCTATTAAAGAGGCTATACAGAATAACTTTACCGAATTATTGAAACAAAATATAGAGGAATTATTGACGCAGCGTTATAAAAAATTTCGAGAGGTAGCCCGTTATATTGAAGAATAAATAATATTCATAAAAGAAGTGGAGGTACTGTTGTGAAAAGAATTGCAATTATTACTAGTGGCGGCGATGCCCCGGGTATGAATGCCGCAATTAGAGCGGCTACTTTAACAGGAATTAACGCCGGATGTCAGGTGTTTGGAGTTAAACGTGGTTACCAGGGTTTAATTACCGGGGAAATAGTGGAACTAAGTTCGATGGCAGTTTCGGATATTTTACATCGCGGTGGAACTGTACTTCATTCCGCCAGATGCCCCGAATTTGCGACCGAAGAGGGTCAGAAAAAGGCTTTAGAACAATTAGAAAAATTTCAGATTGAAGGGTTAGTTGTCATTGGTGGGGATGGCTCTTTTCGAGGGGCTCAGGATTTAAATAAAATGGGTTTTGTTACTGTTGGTATTCCAGCCACTATTGATAATGATATTGGTTGTACTGATTGCTCTCTTGGTTTTGATACTACCCTTAATACTGTTTTAGATGCGATTAATAAAATTAGAGATACTGCTATATCTCATGATCGAGTTTATGTGGTAGAGGTAATGGGTAAAAATTCGGGCTTTATTGCTCTGTATTCCGGCTTGGCTGGTGGAGCCGATGCTATTCTTGTTCCTGAGATTGAGCCTGATTTGGACAAGGTGGTAGAAAGGGTTGAAGAGATAAATCGTAAAGGACGCGGACATAGTATTGTGATTGTGGCTGAAGGTATTTTTGGTGATCCTGTTAATGCTCTTTCCACTACAGAAAGTAGTGCCTTTAAAGTGGGGACTCATGTTAAACAGAAAACGGGTAAAGATACCAGGATTACTATTCTTGGGCATATTCAAAGGGGAGGATCACCTTCAGCTCTTGATCGGACCCTAGGTACAAGATTCGGAGCGACAGCCACCAAATTACTTCTGGATGGAGAAACTGAGAAGATGGTAGGTTGGGTAAAAAGCGAAATAAAGATCTCAACGATGGATGAGGCGATGTCTACTAAAAATCGGATTGATCCAGAACTCTATAAATTAGCTGAAATTTTGGCTGCAAATTAATTTGACAGGTAATCGCCCATGCCGGCCACATTAACATCACGCAATGATTTAAATCAAAGCCGGGTGAGTCGACAAGCTCCAAAGGCGCTTTAATTGGTTGTTCATGCTGGTTTCCTAATTATCACGAAGTGATTTAATCAAGAGTCCTCCACCCCAGCAAGCTGGGGCACACGAAATGATAAAAATTCAATCTAAGTTATCATATCAGCCTGGTCAGAAGTTGTTTCTTGGTTCTAAGAATTGCATAATTACTCGGGTATCCGTTTATGGATATTTGTGGCTAATCATAATATTTGAATTATGCAATTTCTTCATTAAACTTGACGTTACTAAATAAAAAGATTATAATTTATCTTAATAAGATATATATTACTCATCAAGAGTGGTGGAGGGTAAGGGCCCGATGAAACCCGGCAACCTTGGAAATAAACTTCCAAACGGTGCTAAATCCCCCAGTTTTTCTGGAAGATGAGTTATCAAAACTCAAACCCTTCCTGAAGAAGGGCTTTTTTTTTGAGTAGGAGGCAGAAAAAGATGGATAAACAACGGTTTTTTACTTCAGAATCTGTAACTGAAGGTCACCCAGATAAAATTTGCGATCAGATTTCCGATGCCGTGCTTGATGCAATTCTAGAAAAGGATCCGGAGGCCAGAGTGGCTTGTGAAACAGCTGTCACTACCGGGTTAATATTGATTATGGGTGAGATTACTACCAACTGTTATGTGGATATTCCTAAATTGGCAAGGACTACGGTCAAAGAGATCGGTTATACCAGAGCCAAATATGGGTTTGATGGTGATACCTGCTCTGTATTGACTGCTATTGATGAGCAATCTCCTGATATTGCTCTTGGAGTTAATCAAGCCTGGGAGATAAAATCAGGGGAGAAAAAGGACCCGGTTGATCAGATTGGAGCTGGAGATCAAGGTATGGTCTTTGGTTATGCAACCAATGAGACTCCTGAATATATGCCAATGCCTATTGCTATAGCCCACCGTTTAGCCAGACAATTGGCGTATGTAAGGAAAAAGAAGATTCTTCCCTTTCTCCGGCCAGATGGGAAAACGCAGGTTACAGTGGAATATGATGAAAATAAACCGATTAGAATGGATGCCATTGTGGTTTCTTCCCAACATGATCCTGCTGTTAAAAGGCGAGTCTTAGAAGAGGGAATTCTTGAAGAAGTGATTAAACCAATTGTACCTGCCCAGTTTCTTGATGCTCAAACCAAATATTTTATTAATCCTACAGGTCGTTTTGCTGTTGGTGGACCGCAAGGTGATTCTGGTCTGACTGGACGGAAGATTATTGTCGATACGTATGGAGGGATGGCCCGCCATGGTGGGGGCGCATTTTCCGGTAAAGATCCTACAAAGATGGATCGATCTGGTGCTTACGCTGCCAGGTATGTAGCTAAAAATATTGTTGCTGCTGGTTTAGCAGGCAAATGTGAAGTTCAAATTGCTTATGCTATTGGTGTAGCTAATCCAATTTCGATTACAGTAGATACTTTTGGAACCGGGATTCTTCCCGAGCAAGAATTGGAGAAACTTATATTAAAAGTTTTTGATCTTCGTCCGGCAGGAATTATTAAAAACCTGAATTTGCGACGGCCAATTTATCGTCAGGTAGCCAGTTACGGTCATTTTGGCCGTATAGATCTGGATTTACCATGGGAATGTCTGGATAAAACAGAAGTAGTAAAGAAAGAGGCTGGAATTTAAGGGGATTCTTGCAGAAAAATTTAGGCTATGATATAATATCATAGTTAAAAAACCTTAAGCAAGAAGGTGAAACCAATGAAACAGGGAATTCATCCTCAGTATTCAAAAACTACTGTAACTTGTGCCTGTGGTGAGAGTTTTGAAACTGGTTCCACCAAAAAAGAGATCCGGGTTGAGATCTGTTCTAAATGTCATCCCTTTTTTACAGGGAAACAAAGAATAGTTGATTCCGGTGGACAAGTTGAGAAATTTCAGAAACGGCTAAAAAAAGTTGAGAAGTAAGTTTAAAACAGAGCATTAAAAGCTCTGTTTTAAACTATGTAAGGTTACAAGGATTTAAGTCTAGAATGGTTTAATAATAAGAAGAAGGTGGTAATTGTGGCAAATAATTACCAATATGGCGGGCAAGCTGTAATTGAAGGGGTGATGATGCGCGGGAGATCTCACTATTCGATTGCCGTTCGCAAGGATAATGATGAGATGAGCGTTCGAACTGAGAAGTTAGGTTCTTATACTCAAAAAAATCCGGTTTTGCGGTTCCCGTTTATCAGGGGAGTAATCGCCTTAGGTGAGTCTTTTATTTTAGGATTAAAGGCTCTACAGTATTCTGCTAATCAATTTATGGATACTGAAGGAGAAGAAGAACTTTCTTTCTGGGAGATGGCACTCATGATCCTTTTTGCTCTGGGATTTACGGTTCTTCTTTTCATTGTACTACCATTATTTATCCGTGGTTTGGTAGGAAAAGTCCTTCCCGGGATATTTTGGCGTAATTTGACTGAAGGTCTGATTCGTGCTTTAATCTTAGTTTTATATATAACGGCGGTTTCTTTTGTTTCGGATATTAAACGGGTTTTTGCCTATCATGGTGCAGAGCATAAAGTAATCCATACCTATGAAGCTGGCGAAGAATTAACTGTAGAGAATGCTAGGCCTAAAACCACACTTCATCCTAGGTGTGGTACGAGTTTTCTTTTGTTTGTGGTGATTGTAAGTTCAATTGTCTTTTCTTTTCTGGGAGAACAGACGATTGCGATGCGGTTGTTATCTCGAATTCTTCTGTTGCCAGTAGTAGCAGGAATATCCTATGAATTAATTAAAATCTCTGGAAAAAATCAATCATTCTTTTTGTGGAGAATTTTAAGTTGGCCGGGTTTAATGCTTCAGCGCTTAACTACCCGCGAACCAGATGATAGCCAGCTTGAAGTAGCGATTATGGCTTTAAAACAAGTTTTAGCCTTAGAACAAAAAAATGTAGTTTTTCCACAAAAAGAAAAGATGTATTTTTAAAAGAACGCTGGGAATTGAGAAATAAAAGAGTGAGGTAGTCTAATGTTAGGAAAACTCGCAGCTTTATATGAAAAGTATACAGCTTTAGAGAGAAAAATGGCTGATCCGGAACTGCTTACAGATCTGCAGGAGATGCGGAAGCTTGCGAAGAGCCATTCAGATCTGACTCCAATTATTACGGCTTACCACCGTTATCAACAGGTAGAAACGGATCTGGAGGTAGCTAAGGAATTGCTTTTGGAGAAGCCAGCTGATGATGAAGAGATTCTCCTTAAAGAAGAGGTTGCTTTATTGGAAGAGGAGAAAGAAAAATTGGAGCATGAAATTAAGCTTTTACTTCTCCCGAAAGATCCGAATGATGATAAGAACGTTCTTGTTGAGATTAGAGCGGGTACTGGGGGAGATGAAGCTGCTCTTTTTGCAGCGGATCTTTTCCGGATGTATACAAGATATGCTGAATCCCTTGGCTGGAAAGCAGAGATCATGAGTTCCAATTCTACTGAATTAGGCGGGTTTAAAGAGATAATCTTTTCAATTGAGGGAAAAGGTGCTTACAGTCGGTTGAAGTATGAGAGTGGGGTCCACCGGGTTCAGAGGATCCCTGATACTGAAACAGGAGGAAGAATTCATACTTCAGCAGCTACAGTAGCGGTTCTTCCAGAAGCAGAGGAAGTTGAAATTGACTTATCAGCTAATGATTTACGGATTGATGTTTATCGATCATCCGGTCATGGCGGGCAGAGTGTAAATACTACAGATTCGGCTGTAAGGATTACCCATCTTCCGTCGGGGATGGTAGTAACTTGCCAGGATGAAAAATCACAATTAAAGAACAAAGAAAAAGCCTTAAAGATTTTAAGAGCACGTTTATTGGATAAAATACTCCAGGAGCAACAAGAAGCGATTGATTCCACCCGTCGAAGTATGGTAAAGTCTGGAGATCGGAGTGAAAGGATTAGAACTTATAATTTTCCTCAGAATCGGATTACAGACCATCGTATTAATCTTACTTTATACCATTTGGATACTATCATGGCGGGTGATCTAGAAGAGATCATTTCGAATCTAATTATTTCCGAGCAGACGGAAAAACTTAAGCAGGTTGATGAGGGAGTGGTTTGATGAACCCTACTATTGGATGGATTCTTACCCAAACCACCCTTTTTTTTAAGAAACACAGCTTGGAATCCGCCCGGCTCGAGGCAGAACTATTACTCGCTCATGTTTTGGGACTAGAACGCTTAAGGCTATACACGGAGCATGATCGTCCTTTGAATTCTGGAGAGATCAAAAAGTATAAAGAAGTAATCCGCCAAAGGTTATCTGGTAAACCACTGGCTTATATAACTGGAGAAAAACAATTTTTAAATTGGAATTTTTATATTACTCCTGATGTTCTGGTTCCGCGTCCGGAGACAGAAATTTTAATTGAAATGGTATTAGAGTTTACCAAAAATCAGGATGAAGGGCAAATTTTGGACTTGGGAACTGGCAGTGGGGTGATCGCTCTTTCCCTAGCTCATTACTTACCTACTTATCAAATAGATGCAGTTGATATCAGTCCAGCCGCGATTGAAGTAGCTAAAGAGAATGCCCTTCAACAAAAACTAACGGAAAGAGTTACTTTTTATATTGGTGATCTTTTTTCTGCTCTTCCTGAAGAGAAGCAAAAGAGTTATACTGGGATAGTCTCCAATCCTCCTTACATATCATCAGAGGTAATTCCTTCATTATCTAAAGAAGTTAGGGAAGAACCACAAGGTGCTTTAGATGGTGGTATTATGGGCATGGAGATTATCAATCGAATTATTGAAAAAGCTGGTGAATTTCTGATTCCCGGTGGTTTTCTTGCCTTAGAGCATGGCTATGATCAGCTTTCCTTGATTAAAAAGGCAGCACTGAAAGCTGGATTTGGTAAAGTGTCTTCTTATAAGGATTACTCTGGTTTTCCCCGGGTTGCCATTTGCCAGTGATAATAAAAGAGTTTGGGAATGGTTTCTATGCAAAAAAAATTTAAACTAGATTTTGGTATGATCTCACCTTCACAAGTAATGGTGTTAGGTTTTGCCGCGGTGATACTTCTTGGTTCCCTTTTACTGAGACTACCGGTTGCTACTGCCAGTAAAATCCCGCTTCGTTATATAGATGCTCTTTTTACCGCCACTTCGGCTGTTTGTGTAACCGGGTTGGTGGTTGTAGATACAGGAACTCATTTATCTACTTTTGGCCAAATTGTTGTTATTACCCTGATTCAGATTGGTGGATTAGGGTTTATGACCTTCAGTACAATGTTGGCCATTTTAGCGGGAAAAAAGATTGGACTTCGGGAACGCCTTTTAATTCAAGAAGCCTTTAACCAGTTTAGCCTGGCTGGTCTTGTCCGTCTGATTAAACAAGTTGTAAAGGTAACTCTTTTATGTGAGGGAACAGGTGCAATCTTGCTTACACTTCGTTTTCTTAGAGAGATGCCATTGAAACAGGCAATTTTGTATGGAATTTTCCATGCTATCTCGGCATTCTGTAATGCTGGTTTTGATCTCTTTGGGAGAATTTATACTCCTTTTTCCAGTTTAACGGCTTATGTGGGAGATTGGACAGTTTCTCTGGTTATTGCCTTTCTTATTATTATTGGCGGATTAGGTTTTCCTGTATTGATGGATATTAAAAGTCATTTATCTGGTAAGAGGCTATCTTTACATTCAAAGCTGGCACTATTAAGTACAGGATTATTAATCATCTTTGGTTTCTTTGGCTTTATGTTATTTGAGTTTACTAACCCCGAAACACTCTGGAATTTGCCTATTTCTACGAAAATTATCAGCACTTTCTTTCAGGCGGTAACTCCTAGAACCGCCGGGTTTAATACTTTACCGATTGGTAAATTACGGGACTCGACTTTATTTTTTATAATGATCCTGATGTTTATTGGAGCCTCTCCCAGCTCTACCGGGGGAGGAATCAAAACTACTACTTTTGGAACTATTTTAGTTACTGTTTGGTCAGTGATTAAAGGGAAGAAAGAAGTAGAGGTATTTGAACGCCGGCTTCCATGGGATGTAGTTCTTAAAGCAGTTACTATAAGTACGATCGCAATCAATTTAGTTGTATTAATAACATTACTACTAAATATTACTGAACAATCTTTGCCTTTTCTTTCATTACTTTTTGAAGTAACTTCAGCCTTTGGTACGGTGGGGCTTTCTACAGGAATAACTCCTTTAATTTCCGATTTTGGTAGAGTGCTTTTAATTCTTACTATGTTCTCAGGCCGGGTGGGGTTATTTACGATTATAATGGCAGTAACGCGAAGTATACAACAGAATGAATCTGTCCGTTTTGTTGAAGAAAAAGTGATTATCGGTTAACTAACCATGGTTTGGGGGATATGAAGAAAGATGAAAAAACAAATTGTTGTTATTGGGTTAGGACGTTTCGGCTCTAGTATTGCCTTGAACCTGGCTAAGCTAGGTCAAGAGGTGCTGGCAATTGATTCTGATGAAGAAAAAGTAAAATCCGTTGCTGAAGAAGTTACTCATGCAGTGCAAGCAGATGCAACAGATATCAATGCTTTACAATCTTTAGGGATTGGAAATTTTGATATTGGGATTGTGGCAATCGGCGGAGATGTTCAAGCTAATATTCTAACAACTTTAATTCTAAAAGAACTAGGTATTCCCTATGTATTAGCTAAAGCAGTTAATATGCTGCAAGGAAGGGTTTTGGTTAAAATTGGGGCGAATCGGGTAGTTTATCCTGAAAAAGAAATGGGTAAGAAAATTGCCCATAGTTTAGTATCAACTAATTTTATGGATTATATTGAACTTGCTAAGGATTATCGGATTGAAGAGATGATTACTCCAGCAAGTTTCCATGGTAAAACACTCCGTGAACTAAATATAAGAAATCGATGGGGGATTTCAGTTATTGTGGTAAAAAGAGATCATACTGGTGAAATTGTGGTTTCTCCTGGTGCAGAAACAATGATTTTACCCGGAGATACGATGATAGTTTTAGGAAAAAACGATGATTTAAATAGATGGAACAATCAAACAAGATAAGTTAAGAAGATTTTGGATCTTTGTTGCTTAAAATCATCCTTTTTGCGTAATAATAGAATGATGGAAGCTAATTGCATGCGCGCGCGCTCTTACCCTAACTTGAGGTCATGGCAGATTGCTTACAGAAAAAATATCAATATATTTTAGCGAGATCGTTGATGAGCATTCGCAATTAGCACTGTCAGAAAGAGGGTGATTATATGTATATAGATCAGGAGAAACAATACCAAAATGGTCAGGATGGTATCTTTGATCAAACAAAAGATAAGTGTAGTCCAAAGACCATTTTTTTATTAGGAAACTCCGGTGCTGGTAAAACACAGCTAATTAGAAGGTCCCATGAGTCCTTAGGTGGAAGACTTCAGATTATTGCTCTTTATAGCCAATTTAATTCTATTTATGATATTAAAAGGTTAAGAAGTGCTGGAATTACAGCGGTTATTAAAACTGATCTTTTAAAGGATTCTCCAACTAAGACCTGGTATCCTGAGGGCATTGGACACAAGCTGTTTTTTCATGAGCTTTCCGGAAGAACAGAAATCTCTTTACCTAAAGAGCAGAAAAATAGTTTTCGTGTAATTGTCTTCAGCATTACGGATGGGGAGGAAAAACCTTTGAAATATCCCCGAATGTTTAAAGAGGCTAATTTAGTTGTAGTTAATAAGATTGATTTACTGCCATTTACCGATTTTTCATTATCACGGTTTAAAAACCAGTTGCGAAAGGTTAATCCCGAGGTTCCAGTAATTAAACTCTCTTGTCGAACAGGGGTAGGGCTGGCTACCTGGCGAAACTGGCTATTAAGTCTTTATGGACAAGATGATTTAGAAGAAAGTGGAATTAAACCGATTTTAAATAGTTTCCCAGGAATATCTTTTTATTAAAAAGATAATTAACTAAAGCTTTTTGCGTAGTGTCCTTTTTAAAAGGTCCCAACACAATATATAGTGTTGGGTTTGTATTTGGCTATCAATATATTGTGTAGGGATAGAAAAAACCAATGACAACACAAAAAGCCCAACTAATATAAGGTTAGTTATAGATGAATTCTTGATCAGAAAGACCGTATTTTTCCTCAGTCTCCACATTTCCGAGGGGCTCAACATGCACTGCAACATCGTAAAGATTATCAATAGACTTACGAAGAACTTTCTCGACTTGGGCAGCAAGCCGATGCCCTTCGGTAACAGTTAATCTTCCATCTACTTCAATATCAAGATCAATTAAGTAAAGGTTGGATAATTTTCGTATTCTTGTTCGATGAGGATTGGAAACACCTTTAACTTCCTTGATTGCATCGAAGACCTGTTCGTATATTGAAGTATCCTCAATTCCTTCCATTAGTTCCGTGTTGGCTTCAAGGAAGATGTGAATGGCGGTACGTATAATCCAGAAACTTATTAGAATCGCAATTATCGAATCGATGATCGGGGTATTAAACATGATGCTAAAGAATATTCCGACTAAAACACCTAGAGAAACAAAGATGTCCCCGGACATGTTACGGCTATTTGCGATTAGCATTGAACTATTGGCTGTTTTACCAATTCTATACTGATAAACAGTAAGAGCTATCTTACCAAAGATAGAGATAAAAGCAGCAATAAGAGCAAGAGATGAAGGAAGTTCTGCTCCTTTCCCAATAATAATTGTCTTTAGGGAAGAGGTGAAGAGCTGAAGTCCGGCGAAAAGGATTATAAAAGCGATAATCAAAGTAGCTAGTGTCTCTGCCCTATAATGACCATAGGGATGATTTTTATCAGGGCCTTTAGACATAATTTTGGCGGCGAAGAAGACGATTAAAAAGCTAAGAACATCGGTAGTACTATCAATTCCGTCACCAACAACGGCTAAGCTACCAGAGATTAAACCCAAGATTATCTTAGTAAGAGCTAAAATGAGATTACCGATGATTCCAACCCATGATGCAATCTTAATCTGTCGTATACGCTGGTTCATAAATAACATTCCTCCGAAATCATTGATCGTAAAATTAATTAAATAGTCTGTTTTTTATTTTCAGGTCTAAATATCCAGAGATTATAGAAGGATTAAGATATATAATAAACTACTACTTTGTATTTTCCCAAAATGACTGGATTCTTATGTCCTGAGGAAATTAAGTGGATTAAATTACTCCTTTCAATACTTGAAGGAATTGCAATTATGCAATTCCTAAACTTGATAATATCTTAGGTATTTAAAGAAAGAGAATAGGAATCCTTTTTCGAAATAATTAATAATTTATTAATAATGAAAGAGACACTCCTTATCATTAAATTGTATATATTATTTAGTTTCAAGAATTTCTTCAGATTAAAGTATATGCTTTTATTTTTTTAAAAGCTAGCATTCTATTAATGGATGCCCTTGTTTATTGTACTATAGAACTTGGTTACTGGTATAATGGTTTAGGGGGTGTGATTTGTGAAGTTAGAAGATTTCGAGGTTCTATGGATTGCACGTTATGATTATCATCCGGGGTGGAAGATGAAGATCCCGCATAGTCATAATTATTATCAAATGATCTATGTAATCGATGGCGAAGGGGAACATGTACTTGGAAAGACTACTTATTCAATGGGACCATCAAGATTATATTTTATTAAACCTTATCTTAGCCATCAAATTACAAAAGTAGTGGATAGAGATTTGAAGACATATGATATCAAGTTTAAGGTAGATGATTCGGAATTAAGTGTTTTACTAGACCTAATACCTCCTGTTATTTCCCTTTCTTCTAAAAAGGTTTCTAGTTTATTAAAAGAGATAAGATACGAAGGATTGAAGAAGAAATCTTATTACAAAGAAATTTCCTCTGCCTATTTAATACAAACCTTATTATTTATTTTAAGATTTATTGAAGTTGGGAAAACTGATAAACCTTCTCTTGAATTATATGAACTTTTTTCTATTGATGAATCCAATAAACTTTGTAATTCCGTAGTTGATTTTATTCAACATCATTATCAGGAAGATTTGACACTAGATCTGATTAGTGAATCCCTTGGTTATAATCCAAGCTATATTTGTCAGGTAACAAAGAAATATCTTGGTATTTCACCAATGCGTTTTTTAAATACCTATAGAATTCATAAGAGCAAAGAATTGATCAGGTATTCGGATTATTCTTTAAAACAGATTGCTGAAATGGTCGGCTTTAAAACAATACACCATTTTACAAGGTTATTTAATGAAGTTGAAGGGTTAAGTCCTGGGAAATGGAGGGAAAAAGAAAAAGAAGGGATCAAAAAGAATGTGTTTCTAAATGAAAAATTTACAAATAAAAACTACTTTAGTTAAGCTTGATAAATTTTAATTAATGATTTGAGAGGGGTTTTTCATCTTAATTTTCTGGCTTTCCGTAAATTATTCATTCCTTACTGTAGCTAAAGATTAGACAAAATAAAGTAAAAATCGTGTAAACATTCGATGTAGGATGTCTGATATAATTGTTTTAACAGTAAAAGGTATGAAGGGTGGAAAGCAAATGGATAGTAAGATAGGCAAAAATTACTTTACTAGACTGCAGATAGGATTGGAGCTTATAAAAAAGACTATCGGTTTACTTTTATTTAATCTTATTTTTATGAATTTGTGTTTGTATCCTGCGTTTGCATTCCACAACATAGACAAGGATTTTAATTACAATCGGGAAAACACATATCATAATCATCAAGTGCAATATAAAAATTATGCTAAACCCGAAGTGAAATTAAATATTCCTGGGGTTTCTTTTGTACATAAAGAAGGTAACATAAATGTTTTAAAAAGTTTTGCTGGTAAAGAGAAGGTTTTGGAATGGACTGATCGTGAGGGCCGAGTGGAATGGGAAGTGGAAATTCCAGAGACCGGGCTTTACCAAATTGGGATTGTGTATTGCCCCTTAACTGAGCTTAGAGGGAATATTGAGATGACTTTGGCTATTGATGGCAAAGTTCAGTTTAATGATGCGGAGAAACTCTTTTTTCCCAGAGTATGGAAAGATACCAGTGGAGTAAAACGTGATAATCGTGGTAATGATATCAGACCACAACAGAAGATAGTTCCCAGGTGGATTTTTGAAGAATTTAAAGATAAACAAGGGCTTTATGATGAGCCTTACTATTTTTCCTTATCAGCGGGGAAACATCGGATTACACTTACAGCATTCCAAGGGAATCTGCTAATAGATAAACTGCAAATTTTCAATCGTAAGCTTCCTGAATATGAAGAGGTTATAAAAGGAGATCAGGACAAGGGTTATACTCTTTCAGAATCCGTATTTATAAAAATCCAAGCCGAAGAGGCTGATATAAAATCCGATCCAGTTTTACATGGGCTTTATGATCGGAGTAGTCCAGCGACTGAACCATCTCACCATGCTAATCTGCGCCTTAATACTATTGGGGGTTTAAATTGGAATAAACCGGGCCAATGGATTAGTTGGAAGGTTAAAATACCTAAGGATGGTTTTTATTATTTGGGGATGAGATATCGTCAGAATTACCTCCGTGGTTTTTTTGTTACTAGAAAGATTTATATAGATGGGGAAATTCCTTTTAAAGAATTTTGCAATGTAAAATTTGATTACAGTCCATACTGGCAGGTCAAAGTTTTAGGGGATCAGGACCCGAGTATGCTTTTCTTAACTAAGGGCATTCACGAAATAAAGATTGAAGTAGGGTTGGGAGAATTTGCCGATACACTCCGGATTTTACAGGATGTTGTTTATGAAATGAACTATTTATATCGAAAAATAATTATGATCACCGGTATAAACCCGGATATTTATCGTGATTATAATTTGGAGGTGGAGATTCCAAACCTTGTTCCGAAATTTACTGAATTAAGCGTAATCTTAAATGAAGAGGCGCAAAAATTAGAAAACATAATTGGCAGATCTGGTGGCGAAGTCTCTTTTTTAAGAGAAGTTGCATTTCAACTTAAAAGTTTGAGTATAAAACCGGAAACGATTAAGGAACGCCTTGATAATTACAAGTCTAATGTAAGTAGTCTGTCAGCCTGGATCTTACAGATGAAAGAACAACCATTGGAGTTAGATTATATTTTTGTACTTTCGCCCGAACAAAAAATCCCAAAGGCCGAAGCTGGTTTCTTTAAAAGAGTAGTCTATGCAACAAGGTCTTTTTTGGCTTCATTTTATATGGATTATAGTGCGGTTGGTGATATACATCATAAGGATCAATCCATTAAAGTTTGGATCGGAACCGGACGCGATCAGGCTCAAGTCTTAAAAAGTTTGATTGATGAATTGTTTACTCCGCAAACGGGAATTAAAGTAAACCTTGAATTGGTACAAGGAGCATTGATTGAGGCTACGCTAGCCGGACGCGGACCGGATATTGCATTATCAATTGGGAGAAAGGAACCAATTAACCTGGCGATAAGAAACGCTCTACTAGATTTATTGCAATTTGAAGATTTTGAGTTTGTTACGAAACGATTTATGTCAGGTGCAATGGTTCCATATGAATTTGAAGGTGGGTATTATGCCCTACCAGAAACTCAACTTTTTAATATGATGTTTTACCGCAAAGATATTTTTGAAGAACTGGGAATCGGTGTTCCTGAAACATGGGAAGAATTTTTAACGGTTGTACCGATCATTCAAAGAAATAATATGCAGGTAGGATTACCACAGCAACAAACAAGTAATGAAAGGGACCTTGCACTTCCGCAAATGTTTGCTACTCTTCTTTTTCAAAATGATGGCGATTTTTATAACCCGGAAGGTACCGGAACAATGTTCAATTCTCCGGAAGCGATTAAAGCTTTTAAGGATTGGACAGGGTTTTATACACAATATAAATTTCCACAGAAGTACAATTTTTACAACCGCTTCCGGACCGGGGAAATGCCATTGGGGATTCAACCCTATACCGAATATAATAGGTTATCAGTAGCGGCTCCGGAGATCGCAAATCTTTGGGAGATGTTACCTATCCCTGGAATGCGCCGGGAAGATGGGACTATCAACCGGGTGGAAGGTGCTTCAGGTAATTCTTGTGTTATTTTAAGACAAGTTAAAGATAAAAATGCGGCTTGGGAGTTTTTGAAGTGGTGGACCAGTGCAGATGTACAAAATCGTTTTGGCCTTGGCCTGGAAACACTTATGGGTCCGGCAGCCCGTTATCCTACAGCTAATATTGAAGCCTTTAATAATCTGCCATGGTCTGGCCGGGAATTTAATAATCTAATGTTGCAATGGAAATTTGTCCGGGAAATCCCAGAGGTTCCAGGTGGATATTATACTGCCCGTGGACTTACTAATGCTTTCCGTGAGGCGACTTATGATTATCGGAATCCCAGAGCAGCATTGTTTGATCATAATCGACAGATCAATGATGAGATAAAACGGAAAAGGATCGAGTTTGGACTGGATTAGAGGGAAGGTAATCGCTCACGCAGGCTACCAAGTCGCTCACGCCGGCCACCTTAACATCACGAAGTGATTTAAATCAAAGCCGGGTGAGTTGACAAGCTCCAAAGGCACTTTAATTGGTTGTTCATGCCGACTTCCGCTAATGTTTTAATCAAGGTCGGGTGAATCAACCCGATTTCTAGATAGTCGCTCACGCTAGCTACCGCCCGCACAAACGAAGTGTTTAAAATTAAAGCCAGGTGAGTTGACCAGCAAGTTGTTCATACCGCCTACCTGCATAATGTATATTAAAGGCGGATGAATCAACATTCTTCAAAAGGCATTTTCTAAGTAGGAGTGATCAACTTATGAAAAGCACAAAAGATTTAGCTATAATAAATGCTCAATTAAAAAAGGACAGATTATGGCATGAAATTAAAAAAAATAAAGAAAATTATCTTTTAATGCTTCCATATCTCTTAATATTCACCTGGTTTACAGTAATACCGGTTCTATCTTCGATTGGTCTTAGTTTTACCTACTTCAATATGTTAGAAACACCAAAGTGGAGAGGCTGGCTGAATTATAGCAGGTTGTTTCTTGATGATGATGTTTTTCTGATTGCCGTAAAAAACACCCTGGTTTTTGCTTTTATCACCGGGCCAATCAGTTATTTTGCTTGTTTACTCTTTGCTTGGTTGATTAATGAACTTCCACCAAAACTCCGTGCTTTTATGACTTTGGTTTTTTATGCTCCTTCGATCTCTGGGGCAGCCTTTGTTATTTGGAAATATATTCTAAGCGGCGATATGTACGGGTTATTAAATAGCACTTTAATGAAATCGGGATTTCTAAATGAACCAATACAATGGTTAACCGATCCTACCTATAATATGAAGTTTATCATATTGGTTCAGTTATGGTTAAGTTTAGGTGCCAGTTTTCTGGCGTTTATTGCTGGACTGCAATCAATTGATAAATCAATGTATGAGGCGGCAGCAATCGATGGAATAAAAAATCGCTGGCAGGAATTATGGTTTATCACTTTACCTTCTATGAAGCCACAGTTGATGTTTGGGGCTGTGATGCAGATTGCTGCTTCTTTTGGCGTAAGTTCGATCTGTATGGAACTGGCAGGATTCCCCAGCACGAATTATTCGGCTAGAACTGTGGTTACTCATATTTATGATTATGGTACTGTCCGCTATGAAATGGGCTATGCTTCAGCCATTGCCACAGTACTGTTTCTGGTAATGATTTTGACACGGAATGTTATTAGTAAAATGTTAAAGACTGATTAATATGAGGAAGGGCTGTAAAATGGGAAAAGAAAAGAGATTAAACCGTACCACTACAGGAAATATTGCTATCTTTCTACTGCTAGCGGTTGTTGCCGTTTTTATGGGCTTACCTTTAGTTTATGCGATTCTGCAGGCTTTTAAACCATTAGAAGAGATTTTTCTCTTTCCCCCGCGGTTTTTTGTTCGAAGACCAACTCTGGAGAATTTTATTATATTATTTCAATTGACCCAAAACTTATGGGTTCCGTTTTCCAGATATGTATTTAATAGTCTGTTTATTAGTGTAGTAAGCACTATTGGCCATGTAATAATAGCTTCAATGGCAGCATTTCCTCTTGCAAAACAGAAATTCCCAGGTAATAAACTTATATTTAATATAATTGTGATGTCTTTACTTTTTACTTCAGAGGTGACACAGATTCCTAGGTATATAGTGATGGCGAAAACAGGGTTAATTAATACATATTGGTCCTTATTGCTCCCTCCATTGGCAATGCCATTAGGTCTCTATCTGATGAGACAATTTATGCTACAAATTCCTGATTCAATACTAGAGGCAGCAAGGATTGATGGTGCTAATATCTACCAGACTTTATGGAAGATTGTGATGCCAGCGGTTAAACCAGCCTGGCTGACATTGGTAATTTTCTCCTTCCAAAGCATTTGGAATAGAACCGGCATGGCTTATATATATTCTGAGCAGTTTAAAGTATTGCCAACTATTTTACGCCAGATTACACAAGGTGGAAATATTGCCCGTGCCGGGGTGGCTGCAGCCTCAACAGTATTATTAATGATTCCACCAATTGTTATTTTTATCATTACACAAAGCAATGTAATTGAAACAATGTCTCATTCCGGGATGAAGGGCTAAGGATTGTTTAAAAAATGCATTGAGACAAGAGACAGGCGGTGTGTTTAAGATGAGAAACCTACTCCGGAAAATATTTTTAATATGTACCATTATAATTCTAAGCATACCTGTTTGTATGTCTGCTGAAGCTCCCTACCAAGGATATGTTTACAATGCCTGGGGGGAATCAGTACCATCACCAAACAGTTATCTACCAGAATGGAGTAAAAACGGAGAAGATTTGGGTGTGGGTTTATTCAAAGAACCTCAGGATCTTTTTATAGATGCTCACAAAAACATATATATTCTAGACAGTGGGAATAACCGGATTGTAATTTTAGATGAAAACTTTCAGAAGAAAAATATTATTGATCAATTTTACTCAGAAACTGGGCCGGAAAAAGTAAATCAACCAACTGGTATTTTTGTTACACCAGAGCAAATGATTTATCTGGCAGACGGAAAAAACGGAAGAGTAATAAAAGTTGACATTACCGGAAAAGTACTTAAAGAATATGGACGGCCGGACTCAGAATTGATTCCTGCCCACCTTGAATATACTCCGCGAAAGGTAGCAGTGGATAGTTCAGGGACAATTTATACAATTGTAAAAGGTTTATATTATGGAGCTGTAATGTATGACCAGAAAGGTGAATTTCTTGGTTATTATGGTACTAATCGGGTGACAACTACTTTACAATTGTTACAGGATTTCTTTTGGAAAAAAATAATGACTAAAACTCAGCGAGATAAGATGGCCCGGTATGTTCCGATTGAGTTTATTAACTTTACAATTGATGAGAAAGATTTTGTTTATACTTGTACGCAGAGTACTTCAACTACTGGTTCTATAAAGAAATATAACCCAATGGGCATCAACATTTTAAGAGAAAGGAATGGATTATTAGCTAATTATGGTGATTTCGAAATTGAGTTTTATGAAGAACACGGTAAGAGGTACCAGACTCAATTTATAGATATTAATGTGGATGATAATGGTTTTATTAATTGTTTGGATTATACTTTCGGACGTATTTTTCAATACAACCAAGATAGTGAATTACTGGCTATTTTCGGTGGTACAGGATCTCAGATTGGTACATTCAAAACCCCAGTAGCGATTGAGAGTATAAATAATAAAATCTTGATTCTTGATGCTGGAAAGAATAATATTACACTTTTCGGTTTGAGTGAGTTTGGTAGTGCTGTACATAAGGCAGTAAAACTTTATGAGAATGGGTTATATGAAGAATCAGTAGAGCCTTGGAAGGAAGTTCTGAAAAGAAATATCAATTATGAACTTGCTTATATAGGGATTGCACAGGCAATGATGAGGGTTGGCAATCTTGAAGAAGCGATGAAATACTACAAGCTTGGCTATGATCGTGAGGGCTATTCAAAAGCTTATAAAGAACACCGGACTGAAGTTCTCAGAAACAAGTTTTCCTTGGTAATGTTTATCATTGTAATACTGCTTTTGTTAATCCAGGCTTTATTAAAAAAAGATGAATTACTGGTGAAATTTGGGCGGAAGCGGTCAATATACGGGGAGTAGAGGGGTGAATTAAAAAATGAACAGATGTCGATATTTGTTTTATATTATGACCCACCCGGTAGAAGGCTATGAGGAATTACGCTGGAATAAAGATTATTCAATACCTTTGTCATTATTACTTTTGGGATTATGGTTTTTGTCAATGATTGTAAAATATCAAGTAACTGGTTTTGTTTTTAATCAAAATCGCCCAGAAACAATGAATGGGTTAATAATTTTCGCTCAGACTATTGTACCTTTTGTTTTATGGACCATTGCGAACTGGTCATTATGTACATTGATGGATGGGAAGGGAAAGTATAGGGAAATTTGGATTTTTTCCTCTTACTCATTAACCCCCTTTATTTTAATAAATTTTATTGTGATTTTATTAAGCAATTTCCTTACTCTGGAGGAAGGAATCTTTCTTAATTGGTTGTTCCTCCTAGGTCAACTATGGACTGGACTTCTTATTTTCCAAGGACTTAGGGTATATCATGAATATACGGTCGGTAAAACAGTCTATTCTATTATTCTGACCATAGCAGGTATGTTGGTCATAGTTTTTTTATCGACACTCTCCTTTACTTTAGTACAACAAGTAATCGTCTTTTTTAAAACTATATATTTTGAACTTATATTTCGTGGTTTTTAGATATGTTAATATTTTCTCGTTGGGGGTAATAAGATGCGGAATGAACTAACAAAAACCGGTATACCGGTCAGGATTAAACCTCGAACAGTAAAAATGCAAATGTGGGGATTGGCTTGCGCTTTATTGTTTATATTGACAATAGTTACTCAAGCACAGACCCTTGAAAATATGGAGATAGTAGCTGAGAATGAAAAGATGCTTTTAGGTGTCAACATGATCAGTGGAGAATTTATGGTACGGGATAAATTTACGGGTTATATCTGGTGGAGCAATCCTCCGGAGCGGAATATGGATAAACGTGCAATGGGCGTTAATAAAATGGAATTACATTCCCAACTGGTATTAAGATATTATAATACTCAAAGGAATAATGAGTTTAAGATTAACAGTCATGTTGGAAGTGTTAATCGAAAAGAAACTCATGTTACAAAAATTAAAGATGGCTTCCGCGTTTCATATCGGTTCCCCAAGGAAGGATTTCTTGTTCCGCTTGAGGTAACCTTGGAAGATGCTTTTATTAAGGTGGCTATTCCTGTATCCGAAATCGAGGAACCGGATACTTTGTTTATCACTTCCCTTGATTTAATACCATTCTTTGGAGCCGGTGATCAGGAAGAAGAGGGCTATTTATTTGTTCCTGATGGTTCCGGGGCCTTGATCAGCTTTAATAATGGCAAACAAAAGGCTGATCCTTTTAAAGGGAGTATTTATGGATTTGATAATACGTTTCAGCCCACAAGATCTCCTGTTACAAGAGAAGATGTTTTCATCCCGGTTTTTGGAATAAAAAAGCAAGATCATGCTTTAATAGCAATTGCTGATCAAGGTGCTTCCTTAGGAACAATCAATGCTTCAATTTCCGGGCAAAACAATAGTTATAATAATGCTTATTTTGAGTTTAAGCTGCGCTCAACAGCAACTTATATGAATCTTAATCATCTTTTTCTGCTTTATGAAAAAAGTAAACCTAAAGTGGACAGGATTGAAGTAAAATATTATTTTCTTTCTGGTGAAAAAGCGAATTATGTGGGAATGGCTGAAAAGTACCGCGAATTTTTGGTAAAAGAAAAAGGAATGAAAGCAAAGTCAGTTGATGGTATCCCATTTTACCTTGATCTATATGGGGCGGTGAGATTAAGAAAATCAATTTGTGGTATTCCAATGTATGTCAATGAAGAACTTACTACATTCAAGGAAATAGAAACTTTAGTGACAACCATGCAAAGCATAGGGATTGATGATATTGTAATAAACTTGAGGGATTGGACCCCGGAGAAATTAAAAAAAAGGGTTCCAATCAGTGTAACTCCTTTAAATAAACTTGGTGGAAGAAAAGCGTTTGAAGATCTTAAGTTAACTCTTAAAGAGAAGGGTGTACAATTTTATCCGGAGTTTAACTTTATAGACTTCAACAGCTCGGGCAATGGATTTAACCTAATGAAGGACTCTTCGATTAATCTAAACCAACTTCCGGCTTTGCAATTTGAATATAAACGTAGTTCTTTTCTAAAAGACTTAAATATGGGTAAAGAAAAGTGGCGGTTACTTAAGCCCGGGAGTACTGAGACTGCAGTAAAAAAATATATAAGTACTTATGATGAAAAAAATATTTCTGGTATTATGCTCGGTGCAATACCTAATAAAGTTTATTCGGATTTTTCCAAAGAGCCTAGTGGCAGAGAGAATACATTAGAAAAATGGGAACCCCTCTTAGCTTTACTTGAGCAAACAACAGGCGGACTAATGGCGAATAGACCTAATGCCTATGCTTTTCCCTATCTGGACCATATAGTAGCTCTTCCTGTAGGGGCTAGTGATTTTGAGATTGTAGATCAAACGATTCCTTTCATTCAGGTAGTTATCCACGGTTTAATACCCTATTCAAATTCTCCAATTAATCTTGCCTCCAATCCGGAAGATTACTTTTTGAAAGCAGTAGAAAGTGGCAGTTTTCTGAATTACTCTTGGATTTATAGAGAACCTTCTATTTTAAAGGAGACCCCCTTAAACCATCTTTACAGTTGTGGCTATGATGTCTGGCTGGACAGTGCTGCCTGGCAATATACCAGAATAAAGGAACTTTACGAACTGATCAAAACTGAAACTATCACTAATCACTCGCAGATAGCACCGGAAGTTTATGAGACTGAGTATGCTAATGGATACTGTGTAGTAGTAAATTACAATAAAAAGCCAGTGAAGGTTGATGATCAAATGCTGGCGGCAAAAGGTTTCATATTTTTTAAAAAGGGTGATAACTGATGAAAAGAAAAAGACTTTCCTATGAAAAAAAGAAGTCATGGATTGGGTTTGCCTTTATTCTACCTTGGATGATAGGTTTTGTCTTTTTATTTGCCAGGCCGATGCTTAATTCTTTGATTTATACTTTTTGTAAAGTACAGATCCAACCGAGTAGGCTAGATAAAATCTTTGTTGGCTTTGAAAATTATAAATATGTATTTACCGAAGATCCGGTTTTTATTCGCTTACTTGTTGAGTCGATTGGTAAGATTCTTTATCAGGTTCCTTTGATAATTGTCTTTAGCCTGTTTATTGCAGTAATCCTAAATCAGGAATTTAAAGGGCGTTTTTTAGTGAGAGCAGTATTTTTCCTTCCCGTAATAATTGCCAGTGGTGTAATCATTAATATTTTAAAAGGGGACTCATTGTCAGCAAATATTCTTTCTGGGGAACGTGTTTCTTATCTGTTTCAAGTAACTGCTTTTGAGAATATGTTATTAAAAGCAGGACTTAATGAAGAATTGGTTGTCTTGTTTACTAATCTTACAAACCAAATTTTTGAATTATCATGGAAATCCGGGATCCAGATTCTAATCTTTCTGGCTGGATTACAAACAATCCCCGGAACACTGTATGAGGCTTCCTCCATGGAAGGGGCTACTCCCTGGGAAACATTCTGGAAAGTCACTTTTCCTATGATTTCACCAATGATCATTTTAAATGTGATCTATTCAATAATTGATAATTTTAATGACTATTCTAATCAGGTGATTAGGCTGATTAATCAACATGCAAAAAACCTTAACATGGCTTATAGTGCTACTTTATCTTGGTTATACTTTTTAATAATCTTTGCCATTATTGGCCTGGTATATGCGATTGTCAATAAACATGTCTTCTATAGTGTGGAATAAGGGGGTAATGTAATGGCAGAATTAATAAAAACTGGTTTTATTAAACTAATTAAAGATCCTACAAATTTATTTTCTAAAAAAGGTATAAACAAGGCTAAAAAAACAACTTGGAGTATTGTAAGAGGAATTCTACTTTTCTGTTTGTGCTTTGTTTTATTATATCCCCTGATTTATATGATTAGTGTAGCGTTTAGACCGGTGGAACAGATCTTTGATCCAACAGTTGTTTGGATTCCTAAGAGTATTACTTTTGATAATATAAAAGAAGCCTTTATACGAATGGAATACCTTACAGCACTAAAACACACAGTGATACTAGGAATTATCAGTTCTTTACTACAGGTAATCTCATGTGCGGTTGTAGGCTATGGATTTGCCCGTTTTAATTTTAAAGGCAAAAACTTCTTTTTTGCGATGGTTCTATTTACGATCATTGTACCACCACAGACGATTATCATCCCTTTATATATGGAGTATCGTTTTTTTGATTTCTTTGGTTTGGGAAAGTTAATTGGTTTATTAAGTAGTAAAACATTAACTGTTAATCTCCTCGATACAGTATGGGCTTTTTATTTACCGGCTATCTTTGGTACGGGGATCCGGTCTGGATTATTTATATATATGTTTAGACAGTTTTTCCGGGGAATGCCGGTTGAATTAGAAGATGCGGCTTATGTTGATGGTTGCGGACCGATTCAAACTTTTATCCGTGTTATGGTACCTAATGCAGGTTCTGTTTTTTTAACTGTCTTCTTATTTTCGCTAGTCCTGTACTGGAATGATTATTTCTTTGTTTCGATGTTTTCTAGTAAGTTTACTGTATCCACAGTATTAACTTCCAGACAAATGATTGACACTGAAACTTCAATTAAGGAATTTAGCATTGGTCATCAGCAGGCTGGTTGTTTGCTAGCCATTTTACCAGTTCTTATCCTATATATTTTCTTACAAAAATACTTTACCGAAAGTATAGAAAGAACCGGTATTGTAGGGTAAGTCATAGAAACTCGTAGCTGGTAGCTTATTAATGACAGCCTTTTATTGATAAAAGTGTTATTTTCTCCTTTTATCTGCCCAGCTTGCTAAGGTGAGGACTATCTAAAATAATAAAAATAAAATATAGACAAAAAACAATAAATTAAAACCAAATAAAAGTTAACGAATTTGTTATATAATAAATTATAAAAGCAGGTTGTTGTATGTAACCTTGGGCTAAAAGGATAATTTGATTTTATTAACTTGGGTATTGACCTCATGGTTTAGGGGTTAATATAAAAATAAAAGGAGGATTTAGCATAATGAAAAAAGGGAAGATTATCTTACTGATTTCTATGTTTATAATTATCACCGTCTTTGCGCTTAGTTTGTCTGCGGCTCCTTCAGTTCCAAAAATGAATCTTAAAAACAAGGTTGTAAAAATCTTATCTTGGACCGGTGCGGAAGGATTTCCAGAATTAATAGAGCTATTTAAAAAGTTTTATGGTGGAGAGATTGACTGGACAGTAGTAGATACTCATGATATTACAACTAAATTAACTGCGATGGTGATGAGTGGAGATTCGCCTGATATAGTACGAGATGAGATCCAAAGAGGGAGATTATTCTGGCTTTGGGCTAATAACCTAGTGCAACCGGCTAATGATTACATTGATGTAAATAGTCCATATTGGTCTGATATGAAATATGCTATGGATCAATTTAAGTTAAAAGGTAAGTATTACCCAGTTATCTATGGTATGAATAACTCCTATTTAATGATTTTTTATAACAAAACTATTTTCGAAAATAATGGTTTAGATACTCCTCTAGATTACTATAACCGCGGGGAATGGGATTGGGACACCTTGAAGGATTTAGCTATACAGCTTACCCAGGATACCGACGGCGATGGTAATATTGATAGTTGGGGTTTTCTATGTGATAAGGATTTTGGTCTCGCTGCTTTTGCACTTTCAACCGGGAAACATATCATTAATATGAGTTCAGAAGGTAAGCTTTCATCAAACCTTTGGGATACTGATGTGGTCAGGGCATCAGATTTTCTGCGATCACTGACATCAGCGGAACATAATTGTATGAGACCTAAGGGTAATAGTAAAGAACTTAAAGAATTTATTAATGGTCAAGATGCGATGATGTTAGCTAGGTATTATCGTTTAAAAGATTATAAGGCAATGTATGATGAGATTGGTTGGGTGCCAATACCAAAAGATCCTAAGGCAGATAAATATTATACTTTGGCTTACCCTAATTACGGGTTTTTTGTAACTGGTTCTAAGAATCCAACCGGGGCAGCTGCTTTATTCAATACTTTCCGTTATATCGAGCTTGACGAAAAAATGCTAGCAGATCGTTCAGCTCGATTGGTAGAAGAAGGACAATATTCCAGAGAGTGCCGGACGATCCTGGATACAATTGCTCAAGAAGGAAAGACTCCGGTTATCCCGTACTATTTTACTGTTGATGATTTTAATAATTTTAGAATGTACAGAATCTGGATGGAAATGTACAATGGACAAAATACCTATGAAACAACAGTTGAAAAATACATGCCTCAACTTCAAGCCAATATCGATCAGTTTAATGCACTTGTAAAATAATGATATTTATCAAATAAATCAAAACCTCTCCTTTGTAGGAGAGGTTTTGATTTTAGAAGAGATAATAGTAAGTAAAGGTAGCATTTTGATAAAGGATTAAAATGATAAAAAATATTTTAAAATAATTACTAATAAGGGAAGGTGTAAGAGATGTTAATCAAGGATAATTCGATAATTTTATTCCAAGGTGATAGTGTTACTGATGCGGGAAGAGATAAAGAAGAACAGAATGATATGGGAAAAGGGTACCCGATGATGGTTGCTAGTTGGTTTGCTGCAGCCTATCCTGAATTAAAGGTAAAATTTATTAACAGGGGAATTAGTGGGAATCGGGTTAAGGATTTAAAGGCACGTTGGGAGGAAGATTGCCTTAATATTGCACCCACATGGGTGTCGATTCTGATCGGGATCAATGATTGTTGGCGACGGTATGATAGAAATGACCCAACATCAGTTGAAAAGTATACTTCTGATTATCGGGACATATTACAACAAGTAAAAGATACACTTAATGCAAGGCTTATTCTAATAGAACCGTTTCTTTTACCAGTAACAGAGGATAAAAGAAAATGGAGAGAAGATTTAGACCCTAAAATACATGCTGTTCGCGATTTAGCTAGAGAATTCGGAGCATTACTCTTGCCAATGGATGGGATCTTTAGTAAGGTATCAACGCTTAAAGAACCTGCTTTTTGGACAAAAGATGGAGTTCATCCTACCCCAGCGGGACATGCTTTAATTGCTAGGGAATGGTTGAAATTAGTACGGGCGGAGTGACTATTCTTTAGATGGTGCAAAAATTCCAAAGACTAAAAACAGGTTTCTAACAATAATGGGATTATGACATCCAAAACTAAAAATTATACAAAAGGAAATAAAAACAATCTAAATAAGTTTTTCTAATAGTTTAATATAATAATTAATACTTAAGGGAATTGGATAATTACCTCAGACATCCCAAAATAGTCCTAATCCTTTTTATCGTATTAGTTTTCAGGGATAAGGAAGGAGTTTGTTATGCGGAAAGAAAACAAATTTATTACAAACTTAATTGTGAAAATGACATTAGAGCAAAAGATCGGCTCGCTTTTGACTTTGGGTTTTAGTGGAACAATGGTCCGCCCTCATCTTTATGATTGCATTTTGAAGTACCATTGTGGAGGACTTCGTCTGACTCCCCATGGAAGAACTTTTGGTAATTATGTTGATCCTAAAACCGGAAAAAGCATTTTGGATGTAACCGATTTTAAAGGATATAAGAAAGGGGTTAACCCTCCGTATGTAACAGCTTCCGAGTATCGCCAAATCCTTTCTGATCTCCAGAAACTAGCGATGAGTAGGCCCTTAGGCTTACCTCTTCATTATTCTTTTGACCAGGAGGGTGGGACTAGTGCCAATTATAATTTTGGCGGTGTGAACCTTTTCCCGAAGCCAATGGGAATCCGGGCAACCGGAGATCCAAAACTTGCCTATGAAGTAGCAAAAGCAGTTTCCAGACAAAGTAGGGCTGTAGGATTTAACTGGATACATTCGCCGGTATTGGATATTAATGTGCACCCGGATAATCCAGAGATCTATACGAGAGCTTATTCGGACCGGGTAGATGAAGTGGTGGAATATTCCATCGAGTCATGCCGTGGCTTTAAGGAAGGCGGTTTGATTGCTACGGGTAAACATTTTCCTGGACGAGGAGATTCTGCTGTTGATGCCCATTTTAAGATGCCAGTGATTGATGTTGACAAAAAAACGATGATGGAAAGAGAACTTTTACCCTATAAAACCCTGATTGAACAGAAGCTTCTACCATCTATAATGATCGCTCATAGTATCTATCCGGCTATTGACCCCGATGATGTGGCTACTGTTTCAAAGAAAGTCTTAACCGGACTGCTCCGTGATGAACTTGGGTTTGAAGGAGTTATTACTACTGATAGTATGACAATGGGTGGTATTGCGATCAGGTATGGAGTGGCCAATGCTTGTGCACTTTCTTTGGAAGCAGGTGCTGACCTGGTATTGATGAAAGCAGAAAATAGGCTGATTGGTGAGACTTTTGAAGCGATTAGGAAGTTTGTAGAGGAAAACCGGATTACAGAAGAAGAGTTAAATAATAAATTATATCGTGTACTTAGTCTTAAATACGAATATGGCCTGTTTACCAATGGGATTTTAATGGATGAAGATCCCGAGGATGTTATAAAAGATGAGAAGATTATTAATCTTTCTAAACTGGTAGCTCGTAGGTCGGTTCTGGTGGCTGGAGATCGAGATCAAGTACTTCCTGTTTCTAAGGAAGAAAAAGTCTTGGTTATCGAGCAGATCAATAAGACTCCTAATAACATTCACTGGCATCCAGGGATCTTATATAGCAGCTGTTTAGAATATAATAAGAACCTGACCTATCTGGAGACCAGATATACTTTTGACGGAGAAGATAAAGAGAATATTAAGAGAATGGCTACCGAATTTGATACGATCATCGTTACTAACTTTTATATTCGGGGGTCCTTGAGCAATAATGAAACGATTCAAGAGCTTTTATTGCAGGATAAATCTAAAAAAGTGATTGTGGTAAGCAACACTCCTTACAGCTTGAGTATTCCAGAAGGTGCAGATAATGTAATTGTTACATTTGCAACTACCCCAGAGAATATCAAAGTTGTTGCAGGTACAATTTTTGGTGAAATAATACCCGAAGGAGAATGGCCTGTAGAGAATGGGGTAAAATTCTGATAAATAAACTTTCATTTACTATAGCCATAAAATTTAAAAAGTGCCCTTATAATGGACACTTTTTTAGAAATAAGCCATTACTTTTTTTAATATAACATGAAAGTTTATTAATTTTCCCTTATAATATAAAGGAATTGCATGATTCATTTATTTAAGGTTTAACCACAATATAGTGATAGCCTAATATTAGTCAAACACTATATATTGTGGTTAAATAGAAATTCCGGAAATTACGCAATTCCCTCAATATATTAATGAGGTCAGAATAATAGGTTTTAAATTAAACAAGGAGTGGAAAAAATGATGAATTTAAAAGATTGGAAAATTACAACTCCCCAGGAAGAAGGCTTTTTTGAAATTGTTTCCCCTACTTCAAATGATTGTCAAGCATTATATTTTTACCGTCTTAATCTAGCTAAAGGTAACACTTATAATTTGGATTCTGGAGCATTAGAGATGAATGCGGCTCTAATCAAGGGAAAAGCAAAAATAAAATCTGATTTATTGGATGACAGCATCGAAAAGTTGGATAGCTTTTATATACCTGGTCAAACAAAGGTAAAAATATCGGCTGAAGATGATAGTATTTTTTATATTGGTGGAGCAATCTGTGAAGGTAAAGGAGAACAGTTTCTTCGTAAATTTAATCTGGAATTACCATTGGGAGAGATTCACCAAATTCATGGCAGTGGCGTAGCTGAAAGAGAAGTGTTTTTTACTCTCAACCCTGAAATATCAGCTTCAAGGTTAATATGTGGCTATACTTGGGGTAAAATCGGTGGTTGGACTAGTTGGCCACCTCATCAACATGAAGAGCATTTAGAGGAAATATACTGTTATTTTGATATGCCCCAATCAAATTATGGTTTTCATATTAGCTATTTAGAAACAGGTAAAATATCTGATTCTGAAGTGCATGTAGTTAAAGAAGGAGATGTGGTACTTGCACCTAAAGGTTATCACCCTACTGTAGCTACCCCGAAAACTCAAAATATATATTTTTGGATTTTGGCAGCTTTAGACAGTAACAGCAGAAGATATGATTTAGCGATACCAGATCCGAATTTTACGAAATAGTTATAGCTGTTAACAAAAACATTTTTTAAAGAAAGATGATTAAAAACGGGTGAATTAGTAGGCCTTAAAATATATCAGATAAATGCGGAAAAATGATAAGGAGCTAAAAGATGACTGGCGGGAAAAAAAAGAGAATTTATTGTACCCCCTTATTGATAAAAATATGGGTGAAAGTGTGTGTTTCTTTATAAAGTTGAAGGAGGTTTATAATGCAGTGTGTAAAAAAAACCTTCCGTTTTTGGTAATCATATTTGCTGTTGTTACCTTACTAGCAATTAGTGGGTGTGTGACAAAAGTTTATTCTTTCTCTAATTCCGATGAAGTGATTGTTTCTAACAAACAGGAATTAAGTAAGGCTCTTGCTAATGCCAAGCCAGGATCTATAATTAAACTTGCTCAAGCGGAGTGGAGTAACATGGAAGTTTATATTAGTAAAAGCGGTACGGCAGAGCAACCGATTACTTTGACAGTAACCGATCCCGGGGCCGTCTTTATTACCGGAACCTCCAAAGTGGTTGCACAAGGTAATTATATTGTCCTTGACGGTCTCTACTTTAAGGATGGTCAGCCTTTTGATGATAAAGGTGCTATTCAGCTTAAAGGTAGTCATAACCGGGCTACTAATTGTTCGATTGTTAATTATAACAACAAAACAAAATATACAAAATGGGTTAGTTTATATAATAGACATAACCGGGTAGATCATTCTTATTTTGCCAGTAAAACTAATGGCGGGGCTTTGCTGGTTGTTTGGCGATCAAATCCTACCCCCAATTATCATGTGATTGACCATAATGTTTTTCGGGATTTTTCCGATGGCGGTGGTGCTAATGAATGGGAAACTATTAGGATTGGAACTAGTGATTATTCTCAGAGCTCTTCATTTACAACGATTGAATATAATTACTTTGAGAATTGTAATGGAGAAATAGAGATTATTTCCAATAAGGCATGTCATAATACAATTCATTATAATACCTTTATTAATTGCAAAGGCCACATCTGTTTGCGTCATGGTAATAATTGCAGGGTGGAAGGTAATGTAATAAAAACTGGGAATCTTAAAGATGCCGGTGGAATAAGAATTATGGACAAGGACCACCTGATCATCAATAACTACATTGAAGGGGTTAGGACTACAAGTAATGCCCGGGGTGGGATTGTAATTTACGGAAGTGATTCTAATCCTGCCTTATCAGGGTATTGGCCGACAGAGAATATTAGAATAGAAAATAACACGCTTATTGATTGCCAGCAGAGTCTGGTATATGGAGGTGGTAATACCCAAAGCCCTCCGGTTTCAGCAAGCCTAATTAATAACTTGATTAGAAACAATATAAATAATGATCGTGAGTATAGTATGATACGAGTGAATCTAAGTATTAAAGAAACAAGCTATTCCGGGAATGTTTTTTATGGCTCTCTTTTGGGACTTTTTCCGATCCCTGATGGCTTTTCAAAGATTGATCCTAATCTAAAAAAGGGTAATGATGGTCTCTATTATGCTCAAGAACCAACAATCGGGGCCCATTCACTGCTAGTTTTAGAAGAGACCGATTTGGGGCCAAGGACTTATACCCCGTGAATATTGAGCAATAATTCATACAGTGGCATTCTTTAAGGGCTTAGATGGGGGATAAAGGTTGAAATTAAGGAGTAAAGAAGAGATCAAAGAATATTTTAATATAGAATGGATTCTAGAGAAAGCAGAATCTTCCTTAAAGCAAAAACCGGTTCATATTACAGATGTGATTGCACCAATGAGTGAAGGGGGACCAAATGATTATTACTCAAATGGGGATTATTGGTGGCCTAATCCTAAAACTCCCGATGGACTTCCATATATAAACCGTGATGGACAGAGTAATCCGGATAATTTTAATGTTCATCGTATGTTTTTGAGAAAGATGAGAACAAATGTATCTAATTTAGCTGCTGGTTACTTAATTACTAAAAATGAAAAGTTTGCAGAGCAAGCTGTAACTTTTCTTAAAGAATTTTTTCTTGATGAAGAGACCAGGATGAACCCGCATCTTCTTTATGCTCAAGCCATTCCTGGGAGATGCTCAGGACGTGGCATTGGTATTATTGATACACTGCATTTAATTGATCTTCCGATGGCGATTAATGCCCTTAAGGGCTCGAGGTTTTTAACCAGCCGGATTGAGGCTGGTTTGAAAGAATGGTTTGCTAATTATCTGGACTGGATGAGCAGCCATCCAAATGGGATCGCTGAGATGAATGCCCAGAATAACCATGGAGTTTGCTGGTGTGTACAGGCTTCAGTATTTGCCGCTTTTACTGGAAACCAAAAGATTATAAATATTTGCCGGGAGAGGTATAAGATGGTTATACTTCCTGAGCAAATGGTCCAAGATGGTAGTCTGCCGCGGGAACTGAAGCGGACTAAACCCTATAGTTATTCAATTTTTACCTTAGATAATCTGGTTACCTTATGCCATGTACTATCAAATACCGGGGAAGATCTTTGGACTTTTGAATTACCTGACGGAAGAGGAATAAAAAAAGGATTAGATTTTTTATATCCATATCTTGAGGATAAAGCTAAATGGCCATATCCTCCAGATGTCCAAAACTTTCAAGGCTGGCCTGTACAGATTTCTTTTTTTCTCTTTGCCGGGATTGCCTTAGGTGAGGAAAAATATATTAGTTTGTGGAAACGATTGAATCCGGATCCAATTGATCAGGAAGTTAGAAGAAATATAGCTATTAGGCAGCCGATTTTATGGTTGTTATAGCAAGAAAAAAATAAAGTATTAATCCAGGAACGATTTTAAGAAGGAGTCTATAAAATGGATATGAGCAGACTAAAAAAGGTGGATAATAATTATTTGGAAATTATTTTGGTTAATCCTGAAGATTTACTAACAGTAAAAGAACGATTATTCGTACATGATCCACTTCTTTTGCCTGCTTTGCGTAGATTGCAAAGAGAAGCGGATGAAGCTTTAAATTTAGGGCCTTTTTCTGTGGTAAATAAAGTACAGGTTCCTCCTAGTGGAGATAAACACGATTATATGAGTCTGGCCAAATACTGGTGGCCTAATCCTGTAACCCCGAATGGACTGCCTTATATCAGGAGGGATGGCGAAACTAATCCTGATGCGAATCGGCAAGATAAATTTGATCGAAAAACCCTAGGTTTAATGATTAAGACAGTAACTACCCTTGCTTTGGCTTATCTTTTAGTTGAAGAGGAGTCATATGCTGTTCATGCCTCTGAATTGTTAAAAACCTGGTTTTTATATCCTGATACTCGGATGAATCCTAATTTAAAGTATGCGCAGGCTATTCCTGGAGCAGTAGATGGCAGGGGGACAGGAATAATTGATTCTAGAGGTTTTGCCAAAATAATTGATGCTGTCGGGATGCTCCAAGGCTCTACAAGTTGGACACCCCAAAACCATCAGGCTTTAAAAGTTTGGTTTAGTGAATATCTAGACTGGCTTATTAATAGTAAAAATGGCCAGGATGAAGCAAATGCAGCCAATAACCATGGTACTATGTATGATTTTCAAGTTTCTGCCCTTGCTCTTTTTACTGGCAATATTGATCTTGCCCGCAAAACTATTTTAAAAAGCCGCATAAAAAGAATAGCTTCCCAGATAGAACCTGATGGAAGTCAACCTTTAGAATTAGCTAGAACAAAGGGGTTAGATTATTCGGTATTAAATCTGACGGGATTACTGAACCTAACACTATTAGGTAGACATATTGGAATTAATCTTGGGGAATACTGTACTGATGACGGGCGGAGTATTAGATCCGCACTCGAGTGGATAACTCCTTATCTACTGACACCAGAGGATTGGCCATATAAACAAATTGTCCCTTATCAGCAAGAGAGTGCTTATCATTTATTTAAATTAGCTGCGGTTTGTTACGAAGATGATCAATTTGAGAAATACATTCACAAATTAACTATTAAGAAAAAAGAGGATAACAGGTTAAATCTCCTATATCCATCTAAAGTATAAAGTAATTTACAAAAAAGAACCCCGGGTCACCAGAACCCGGGGTTCTTTTTTGTGCCCTGTATACCAAGAAGAGGGCAATAATATTTTATGTAGAAAAAACAATTTTATACGTCGTAGAGGCAAAGCTTGAGAAACCAGAAATTGGGTAATCACAATTAAAAAGAAAACGGAAATATATATTCCGATAGTTGTTGTGCTTACGGAAGATTAATTAATAATAAGTATTCGAGTTTATTTTTAGCTAATTCTTAAAGGCATTTCAAAAAACGAAAAATACCGTAAATCAACAGAAAACTAAAGAATAAGCTTAAAAGAGAATATTTTACAATATAGACTAAAGATCCCAAAAATGCGTTCCGATAGAACATATAGGGGGGGTAGACGATAAAATGTTATTTGAAAAATTGGCTACGGAGTGGGCAGAAGCTCTATCACGGAGTGTAAACGAAACAGATAATTATAAAATTGACTTAGTTCGTTATGTTTTTGAAGCATTACTTTCCATGTTACTGTCTGTGGTGGTTTTAAGTGTTTTTGCCGCTACCTTTGGAATTTTAAAAACAGCACTATTAATTGCTTTGGTCGGGGCAGTCGTCAAAAGTTTTACCGGAGGCTTGCATTTGAGTACTCCCCTACGTTGCGCTGCTGCCGGCGGAGTCATTATTCTTATAGTAAGTCATTTATCAATTTATTTTCCTTTTAGCACTATTCCAGTTCCTTTCCGCTTTTTATTTCTTATATTTATAAATATCATTGTCTGGCTTAAAGCACCGCGGGAGACTCCTGAGAAACCATTGAATGATAGAAATAAAACAGTTCTAACGGTGTTGTCTAGACTAATAATAATTGTTATCTCTTTAATTTGTCTTACTTTCCCTGAAAAGCGGGGGATAAACGAGCTATTTTACGGTACATTTTTTCAGGTTTTAAACTTGTTGGAGGTCTCAGCAATGGGTATTAAAAAAGTTGATAAGCTCTTGGGGCATATAGAAAAAAACCCCATATTCTAAATTGGAAAGGAGGAAGAAAAGTGAGAAAGTTTTTCTTAACAATGGTTCTTTCTATTCTTTCACTTCTTGCCATTTGTAGTATTAGTTCAGCATGTTTTATTTGGTACTATCAACCTAGAATTCCAGAAAGAGACCGGTAATAGTTGGTATTGACATGGTATGTAGTAAATTTATAAATGATGTTAAATGCTTTTTTAAAGGAGAAGAAAGTGTTACAAGAACATTTATTACAAATAATAATAAATATGGATCTTTATTCAGTATTAATGTTTGTTTTGTTTTTGTGGAATTGGTTTATACTTTTGAAATTAGGATTCATCATGAATAAAAGGTCATTAAACAATTTCAGATTATTAATATTTGCTTTCTCTGGAACAATATGTACATTATTGGTAAGAGCGTTTTTACCTATTTACTTCGCAGGTTTTATAAATGTTCTAGTTTTATCCTGCTTCTTTTGTATTGGTGGTTTAAAATTGCTAAACGCTTTCTTCACTTCTTTTTTTATTTTAATGATTTCCGCCTTAGGAAATGTACTATTCATACAATCGTTATTTTCAATCAACACAAATTTTATTCAATACTTAACTACCGATCCATTGGGAATTACAATTGGTACTTTCATCGAAACCTTACTTCCATTCTTATTTTATCTGTTTGCTCAAAAAAGCAAGTTTTCACTCCTTCCTTTTCGAATCGAATCTACAACTTCAGAAACTCTTGCGATCATTCTTTTTGGTATTATTTTCTTTGCAATCTACCATATGACTACTTTAGTGCTATGGATCTACAAAAATATACCAAACCCTGTGTTGAGAAAGATGATTTTATTGGAGTATGTACTAGTTAGTATTTCTGGAATAATTTTGTATATTGTCAATTTAATTATTAGTACTGAAAAAAAGAGAGAAATGGAGCATGAAATTCTTAAGGAGTTATTGGAACAAAGTTATCTCTTGATCAATACCTTAGCTTCAAAACAGCGGGAAGTCAGAAATCAACTTCAAGTTATTAAAGCTCATGCGGAATTAGGTCATCAAACTGAGATTATGCACTATATTAATAAAATAGTGGCGGAAAGTTTAGAAATAAATATCTCTAAAATAAAAAACCCCATAATTTATTCATCCCTTCTGTCTACTCTGATTCAGGCTAGTGAGAAAAAGGTCCCGATTATTGTAAAAAGTAAAACAACCCTAGAAGTACCGGAATTTAATTCATTAAAAATAGCGGAAATAATAAGATACTATTTAGAATTTCTAATCAATTTAAACTTTAATATTGATCAATCTGGGAAAGTAAAAATTAATATAAATGAAGATGATGAATCTTATCTTTTTGAGTTTATTAATTATAACCCTCCCCTAATTTTATTAACAAATACAGAACCAAATGAAACATTTGTTCAATATGAAACTGCATTAATAAAAGCCGAAAACCTAGTCAAGGGAAACAACGGTAAATCATGGCGTATATTAAAAGATAACAAGCTTACGGGAGTAAAATTTCAAATATACAAACGGAACAAAAAAAGAAAAAAACAAAAAATAAATAGATAAAGCGTGGTTAAAAGAAACCTGGTTCACCAGAACCCAGGTTTTTTTTTATGTTATAATGGTTAAAAACTTAGATAAATTAAGGAGATTCTTTAATTTATCTTTTTTTAAAGTTCATGCTACGTAAAGTACATGCTATAATAATTATTAGTCTCCCTCCGCCATAAGATGTAATGAATTATTCTTTGGTTTGAGGAAATCGAGAAAGCAGGTGTGAGAATGCTTGATGAATTAATTTATTTTGTCTCTCCTAAAGACTGCCGTAATCCTTTTGAACTGCGGAGGATACTTTTATCGCATCCTGAGATCAAATTTGTCTCAATGGTTGGTGTAGATCTAGGCGGGAATGATACTGATGAAAAAATTCCTATTTCAATTTTTCTGAAAGGTATTGAAAAATTTTTAAAAGGCGGGATTCAGACTGATGGATCTAGTGTGATATTGCCCGGGATTGCTAGTTTAAATGATGGAAAAGTAGACTTTGAAGCTGATACCAGAGTAAATTGGTTTGTTGATTATAATTATGAGCATATAGATCCGAAAACTCAATTACCCATTGGCACTTTGCGGATTCCGTCTTTTATTATTCATTCCGGGCAAAGAGTTTGTTCCCGTTCTATACTTCTCCGCGCCATGAAAAGGATCCGCCGGGAATTACTAGAATTATTTGCGATTTACCCTGATACGCTTAAGGAAATGGGTATTAACCCCGAAGAAGTTTCTGATGTAGTAACGACTTCCGCTACGGAACTGGAGTTTTGGGTGAAAACACCAAATGAAAAGGCTATAATTGAACAGCTTACTGTCTCCCAGGTACTTCAGGAACAATACTGGAAAAGGACTAAGGGGGTGGTCCGGACAGCCTTAGAGTACTCCTTGTTATTATTGGAACACTACGGACTAGAGCCAGAGATGGGGCATAAGGAGGTTGGTGGAATAAAAGCCCAAATTGGGGAAGATGGGGGACTTACCCATGTCATGGAGCAGTTGGAGATTGATTGGAAATATGCTACTGCTTTGCAAGCGGCAGATAATGAGTTACTTGCCAGGATACTAATTAAGGAAGCCTTTCGGAGGCATGGTTTAGAGGTTACTTTTATGGCAAAACCAATGGAGAAAGTAGCTGGTAATGGCGAACATACTCATGTGGGTTTAGCAGTTAAACTTCGGGATGGTTCTCTTAGAAATCTTTTTTCACCAACAGATCTTAAGCGGAGTTTTCTAAGCCCTTTTGGCTGGGGTGCACTAATGGGGATTCTCAAAAATTATGAAGCGATTGGAGCTTTTATTACAGCTTCCAATGATGCTTTTAATCGTTTAAAACCTGGATTTGAGGCTCCGGTCTGTATTGTAGCCTCAATAGGGCACGATCTTCTTACTCCATCCCGCAACCGGACGGTACTAGTTGGCTTAATCAGGGATTTTAATGATCCCTTAGCTACAAGATTTGAGGTGCGATCTCCCAATCCCCATACTAATACTTATCTTGCTCTAGCTTCGATTTACCAAGGGATGATGGATGGAATAATTCATGTATTAAAGAATAGAAGGAAAAGTGAAGACTTGGAACGGGAATTTTCCAAAAGACTAGGTGAACCAGGAGAATATCTTGAACAGGATCGGGCTTACCGGAGTGAAAAAGATGTTTTCGAAGCATATAATCAAGAAGAGCGGGATCGCCTTTTTGGAAAACCTCCTGCTACAGTCTGGGAAGTACTTAAGAACCTCGAGAGATATCCGGAAAAAACAACTATCCTGTTAGAAGGAGAGGTTTTTACCGAACGGATTATAAAATCCTATTCATTGGCGATGTTAAATCAATGGATGACTGAGTTACGTGATCGAATCCTTCCGGAAAATATGGAAGTAATTCGGTCGCTTACTCCTAAAGTGTTTGGAGCTCATTCCCCCTTAGACGAACAGCGTTGGTCTTTTATTCATGAGTTACGGTGTAAGCTGATGAAGGATCGCTCCGATTATCTTTCTCTCTTTTCTAAGTTACGGAAGGCGATTGAGAAACAAGAATATAATGAGATTTCACGATTACAATTGGTGATCGAGGCAGAGATGAAAAGGTTAAAGAATTTATATAGCGAATATAAGAAAAACTTATTTTAAGGTACTTTTATCCCTTTGACTTATTGATATATTTTGGTAAAATAAGAATAAGGTAAAAGAGATTAGAATCTTAGATTATAGTAAAATACAGAAGGAGGATTCGAGGTATTGAAAGTACTAGATCAAAGACTATTATCTGATGAAGCGTTCTGGAAAGGCAAGAAAGTAGCATTACCTCAGTACAATCGGGAACAACTTCCTGTACGTTCGATCTGTTTTTCTGCTGGAAGAATGGCCTATGGTCATACCGGAGACATTATGCAGGATCTTCTAAACGAAGACCCTGAAATTGGGGTAATGGTGGGAGTTGAAACTTTTGCGCCAAAATATGTTACAGAATTAGCAGCTTCAGATTTTTTAATGACTCAACTTATTTTCGAAAATGAAAAAGGCGTTGTTTTACCTAAAATTCAAGGGGCGATTACTAAGCTCTTATTAGCAGATGGATCGGTTAATAGTCTCTCCTGGACTAAACTCATGGAACTGGCTAGAGACCCTGAAGTGCAATTTGCAACTATTAACGCTCCGGAGGGTGCCTATGGAGTTACTTATAGTGGCGGTGAGTTTGCCAAGCCCATTAATCCCGTGCTAATAAAAGATATGGAAGAAGGAACAATAAATTCAGATCCGGCTAAATGGACGGCTTTTGCTCTTGAACGGTTTAAAGCTGGTTTAAAATTTGCGATGGTAAGTTGTACAAACTTTTCGGGTAATGGTCATTATACAGCGGCTACTCTCAAAACAGTGGCTAAAACTTGGGAGGAGAAAGGCTTTGCTCCTAAAGGTTTTATTGAATATCTTTCCGATCCTAACCATTTTAGCTTCCCGAATTGTATGATCGATCGAATTGCTGTTCCTCCCGATGAACAGACTGCTAAAATTATGGAGAAATTAGGGATTAAATCGAATATTGTTGTTACTGAGAAAGCTCGTTACTGGGCAGTAGAGGATATTTTTCCTGCTGGTCGGCCTCCTTTTGAAAAGGCGGAAGGCGTTTTTATGGAAGATTCCTATGAAGAAATTAAAAAATACGAAGATATGAAGTTACGAATCCTTAATATGAGCCATTCGGTTATCGCCGGATTAGGTGTTCTACTTGGTTATCGTGGTCAATATGGAATTTACCGTGCGATGCAGGATCAGGAATTAACCGAGCTAATTAGTAGAATAATTGCCATCGTTATTAAAACAATTGAGCGACCGAAAAAATTAGATCCGCACGCTTTTGCAAAAACAACTATTGAACGTTTGAATAATCCTAATATCCCGGATGACCCGATGAGGATTGCCTTAAATGGTTCAACCAAAATGCTTCCAAGATTTATGGACACATACTTTGCCGGCTGTGAAAAAGGTATTCCGATGGAGGAGTTGGATCTAGTCTTACTTCCAGTTGCAGGATTTCTCCGCTATACTTTGGGAATTGATGATCAAGGAGAAAAGTTTAATTTAGAAGATGATCCACGTAAAGAGTTACTGGTCCAGTGTGGTCAGACCGCAAAACTTGGTGAAGCAGCTTCTGCTTCTGTCTTTAAAGAACTCATTGCTTTAAAAGATGTAATGGGCGAAGACCTTTATACTTATGGAAGTACTGGTGAAAGACTAGAAAAGATGGTGGAGAAGATGCTCTCCCATCAGGGAGCAGTCAGGGAAATCCTCCAGGAGTATCTTGCTTAAAGGAATTGCCTCTAAGGTTCAATCACAATATATAGGTGGCTTTAGACGATTACTATATATTCTGATTAAGGGGTGCCTTTAGAAATCAGACAATTCCCTTTAGTAAATAAAAACAGTAAAAAGCGGGATTTATTTCATCCCGCTTTTTTTTATAAAATTCTTCTGGCACCTTGGAGACGTTTTCTCCAGGCCTGATTTAGGCGGGTAATATGTACCTTTTGACCAATCATCACGTGGATAAAGTTTTTATCATCCAACATGATCCCGGCATGGGTAATAGCTCCGCCGACTCGGAAATAAACCAGATCTAAAGGTTGTAAAGGTTCCGAACCGGTAATTAGCACTTCTCTGCCTATTTTTTGAATCCCGCGTAGAAAGCGTTGAGGATCTTTTTTATACCAATCTAGTGAATACTCCTTTCCATCAGTATCAGGGATAATTATTCCTAGTTTCTTATAGAATAGATGAACTAAACCAAGACAATCTATCCCCTTCATGCTGCGTCCGGCATGCAGATATGGGATTCCGATAAATTCCTTAGCAACTTGGGAAATTTTAATCTCCTGCTTCATCGGTTTTCTCCCTTCCGATAATTAACTAGCCTAGGCAATTTGGATAATTGATTGCTTTACAGTTTGACCACAATAACTGATATTTTTCTAGCATTAATTTCTTCTATAGCATATGACAGACTGTCTGAATTGCGATGGGAAAAGAGCTTTAACGGGAGATATTAACCGAGAATCAAACTAAAAAACAGTTTTATGGATCAAAATAGTTTTTGCATAACAAGTATTATAGAGATCATCTCGATCCCATTCAGGGAACGCTTTTAAACAAGCCAAGTAAAGGAGGAGCGTTGCAGTTCGCAACTTTCCCTGATAAGTATAGCTTAGGAACTTTATAATATTAAAATCTGTAACATGAAATAAAGTATCCATACGGATTGCCATTGTTCATACTCCTCTCTTCTTTTATGGGAAATTTACCCTATTGCGGAATTACATAATGGATTGTTTTAAAATTTGGACACAATTATTGATGGTTCGACCAGCAACCAGCGACGAGCTACGAGATGCATTAGACAATCTCTTCAAAATAAATTCAAGGTTTTACTGTGAACTAAATATCAAAGATAATTATGTTAGTGAATTGCATAATTCAACTATTCTAAACTTGATAACAATATATTGATATTCCCACTAGTAATTGTCTAAGCTTAGACAATTACCTTGAATAAAAGATAAACACTATATACTGTGCTCAAATGGTACCCTAGGAAATTATGCAATTCCCTCATGTAATGTCCTGATGTCCTATAATATTCTGTTATGATATAAATTATTACACTTAAATTTATGTCTGGTGAAAAAAGAATAAGGATTTTACGCAAATTTTTGGATATCACTAAATGTAGTTTGGTTCATCTCATCTTTGCGTGGCAAGAAATTTGAATAAGGGAATTATCATTTGTAGCTTACTAAGGCTATCATGCGATACAGAGACGAACTTGAAATTATTTCTGCCCAGTTGGAAGTTGTTTTCTGCTTTATAGGATTTTAATTTTAGAAGTAAATTTGCTCTAGCTTTGAAGGTACTACCATGTTTTTGTAGAAAAATGATTATCGTGGAATAATAAGGCTAGTTCTTAAGGTTTAACCTAATGGTTTGAGGAGGATCTTTATTGTGAAACATGTAGTAAGTGTGAGTTTAGGATCATCTACACGGGATCATCGGGTTGAAATAGAACTTTTGGGTGAAAAATATCTGATTGAACGTATTGGAATGGATGGTGATCTAAAAAAACTTAAAGAGACAATTGGCCAATATGATGGTAAAGTAGATGCTATGGGCTTAGGGGGAATTACGATGCTTTTCCCTGTAGGAAAAAGAACTTATTTTCTCCGCAGTGCAAAGCCCTTAATGAAAACAGCCAAGCAAACTCCGATTGTAGATGGAACAGACTTGAAAATGGTCTTAGAAAAGCAAGCTATTCTCCATCTGGATCAGCAGGGTATTATACCACTCCGTGGGAAAAAAGCTTTAATTACTGTGGCTTTTGACCGTTATAGTATGGCTCAGGCTTTTATGGAACTTGGTTGTGATTTGGTCTGTGGTGATCTGGTTTTTTCTTTTGGTTTTCCTTTCTTGCTTAGAGGATTTAATTCTTTTCGCCGTGTGGTTAAAATACTGGCTCCAGTAGTCTGTCAGCTCCCCTTTGCTATGCTCTATCCTACAGGAGAAAGAGAGGAATATGTGGAAAACCCGGAAAAATATGCCCGCTATTATCAGGAAGTGGAGATCATTGCCGGAGATTTTCTTTATATCCAAAGGTACATGCCGGATAATCTAAAAGGAAAAATAATTATTACGAACACTGTTACTGAGGATAATGTTAGAGAATTAAAAAAAAGAGGTGTGGAAACCTTAGTTACAACTACTCCCAATTTTGGTGGGCGTTCTTTCGGTAATAATGTAATTCAAGCGATTATTATCGCGGCTATTGGAAAGAAACCATCGGAAATTACTGGTGAGGATTATATGGAGATGATTAAGGCTTTAGGTTTTACTCCGCGGGTGGAAAGGTTACAGGAAAATTAAATAAGGTAAATAGAATATATAAGGTATACAGGTGCCATTTGACTATGATTGGTCAATGGATAATAGGGAATCAGGTGAAAATCCTGGACGGTCCCGCCACTGTAACCGGGGAGCATTTATTTTAACCACTGCGTTTATTGCTCTTACTTTCGGTTCCTTTATTTAAAGGCTTTTTTGCGTAAGAGAGCTAACAAAAGGAACGGAAAGAAAACCAATTGTGGGAAGGTTGAAATTATCTTGCAATGATCCGGGAGTCAGGAGACCTGCCTGTTACCGTAAATCCGAACCTTCGCGGAAAGGGGTGGCAAGCTTTTTTGATCATTGTGACCCCGGCTTCTGCAGTCGGGGTTTTGATTTATAAATTACTATAAAAAACTTCAGGAGGTAATATCTATGTCAAAAAAACTTTTACATCGGGGAGGAGTACTTACCCTTATATGTTTACTCTTATTAATGGCTTTAATTCCTATTAGTGCTGAGAACTACCCGTTGATAGTAACAGATCAGTTTAACCGCCCTATTACAATTAAAAGCCGGCCGGAGCGGATTATTTCCGGTTCACCAGGAAACACCGAGATCTTGTTTGCTTTAGGATTAGAAGATCGGGTTGTTGGAGTAACTGATTGGTGTGATTTTCCTCAGGAAGCTTTGGGCAAACCAAAGATCGGTAATATTGCCCCGCTTAATATTGAAAGAGTGGTATCTCTTCGTCCCGATTTAGTGCTGGCTTGTAATTTAAATGGTAAAGATCCAGTGGAGAAACTTACCGAACTTGGCCTTCCTGTTGTGGCTCTGAATCCAATGTCGCTACAGGATATTATTGAGGCTGTAAGACTAGTCGGGCTGGTAACTGGAGAAGAGAAAGGGGCAGAGAAACTGGCGGAAAAATTAGAAGAGACCATAAAAAGGGTGGATAAAAGCCAAACGTTTACAAAGGAGCGGTTAAAGGTCTTTATCGCCATTGGTAATGATTTAAACAGCCTCTGGACAGCAGGTTCCGGTTCTTTCCTTGATGAAACCGTTAATCTATTAGGCGGGATTAATATTGCCGGTGGCTTAGGCTTTACCTGGGGACAGGTGAGTTTGGAATATATTTTAAAGATGGATCCCGATATAATTCTGACCGAGCTTGAGCCTGAAATCTTCTTTAAAGATTCGTTTTTCAGTCAAATTACCGCTGCACGTAAAAAGCAGATTTACCAAATAGATGTTAATACTTTCTCCCGACCGGGACCGCGTTTAATTGAAGCAGTAAATGATTTGGCTTTATTAATGGAAAAAGAATTTGGGGATTGAACAGAAGATGAGGGGAAAAAGAGTCAAACAACAAAACAAAGATTCTAGTAGGAAAATTACCCTTTTAGTCTGCTTACTGATATCTTTAGGTGGATTAATCTTTTTTACCCTTACAATTGGTAGTGCCAAACTAGGATTATCTGAGGTAATGTGCGTTATTGCTGCTAAGATCCCGGTAGTAGGACGACATTTTTACGAAAATATTGATCCGATTGATCAAAAGATTGTTCTTGAGATCCGCCTGCCCCGGATTATCCTGGCTGTAATTGTTGGTTCAGCACTTTCAGTAACAGGAGTAATTTTTCAAGGACTATTCAGAAACCCGATGGCCGATCCATATGTGTTGGGAACTTCATCCGGAGCAGCTCTTGGTGCAACCTTCGCAGTAATTGTAAACTCGAGATTTACTTTTTTGGGTTTAAGTTCCCGTCCGATTTTTGCTTTTGTTGGAGCTATTTTCGCTACTATCCTAGTATATAATATTGCCCGGGTGGGGGAAAAGCCTTCTATAACCGTATTAATTCTGTCCGGTATTGCAGTCAGTGCTTTTCTTTCTGCAATTACTTCACTTTTATTATTCTTCCGCCAGGAAGAAATGGGGAGGATTATCTTCTGGATGATGGGCGGCTTTTCTTATTGCCGCTGGTCGGAGGTGAAAATGATTCTCCCTTATCTAATAATTGGTTTACTGTATACGGGCAGATTTTCAAGGGAACTTAATCTTTTGTTACTAGGGGAGGAAAAAGCACATCAACTAGGACTGGAGGTAGGAAAACTCCAAAAACGGTTAATCTTTGCGGCTGCTTTTTTAGTGGCTGCGGCGGTTAGTGTTAGTGGAGTAATCGGCTTTGTTGGACTGGTAGTTCCTCATATAATCAGACTGCTTATTGGGCCGGATCACCGGTTTCTATTGCCGGTTTCAGCAGTAGCAGGCGGGGTTTTTCTTTTAATTGCAGATACTTTAGCCCGTATTATTATCTCACCGGCGGAGCTTCCCGTGGGGGTCTTAACTTCCTTTGTTGGTGGGTTATTCTTTATTTACCTGCTCAGAAAAAGTAAAAAGGCTGGTTAAAAAGAGGTGGTTGGAATGGGTGATCATAAGCAAAGCATTGAGATTGAGATCCAAAGGCTTTCTGTTAAATATTACAAAGAAACTATTCTTTCTAATTTAAATTTAGAAGTTGCCAAGGGGAGTTTTACCGGAATAATCGGTCCTAATGGATCGGGGAAGACGACTCTTTTAAAGTGTATTAGTAAAGAGCTTTCTCCGGTCTCCGGGCGGATTCTGATAGCCGGGGAAGAATTATCTACGATCAGCACCAGAGAATTGGCTGGTTTTATGGGGGTGGTTCCACAGAAATGGGAGGCTAATTTCCCCTTTACCGCCAGTGAAGTAGTGATGATGGGACGTTTTCCTCATCTCAAGCGTTTTGCTAAAGAGAGCGAGTATGATCGGATGGTTGTTCGGGAAGCGATGATCCAAGCTAATATTTTATCGCTGGCCGAAAGGCCGATTACTGAAATGAGTGGGGGAGAACTTCAGCGGGTAATTATTGCTCAGGCTCTGGCCCAGTCACCCCAGATTCTCTTATTAGATGAACCTACCTCCCACCTTGATATCAACCATTCCCTTGAAATCTGCGAATTATTAAAGAATTTAGTTATAACTAAGGGTTTAACAGTGGTAGCTGTTTTGCATGATCTGAATTTAGCTTCGCGGTATTGCGAAACACTGGTTCTACTTAAAGGTGGCCGGGTATATGCCAAGGGTGCTCCGGAAGAAGTGCTTACCCCGGAAAACCTAGAAGCAGTCTTTGGGGTGAAAGTGCGGATCCAACAAGAAATTTTAACTGGAAAGCCGCATATCTTCTTTTTTCCAAAGTAGTCGCTCATACTAGCTGCCGCCCGTACATTCTCATCAATTCGTCGGGTTCATTGTATAATTAATTGCCCAGATCTAAAAAAATAGATGACTCACGTCAAT
>DAIOHK010000010.1:0-71374 GCA_036744795.1 Bacillota bacterium
TTTGGGGTGCCTTCCTTTTTTATCCTGATTGCCTACTAAAATTATACACTAACTTGAGAGAAGCACGGCGTATAACACGGTATTGCCGTTCTGGGTCGCGGAAAGCCAACTCATGATGTCCGACAAGTAAGGTGATCATGGAGCCGACGCGACCACATCGATTCGCTAACCGAGTCGGCGGGGAAGGCAGACTCAAAGCAGAATGCCCGCCTTGTAAGCTCATCGACGTCGGCAATGCCAAACGTTCTACGACATGGGGGTAAAAGGCGCCGCATCCTTGCGGCGATTGTGAAAGCAAGGCGTTGGAGTTTTATTAAATAAACATTTGCAAACTATTATGAAATATAATTTAATAGCAAGATATTTATCAATTTTACAAAATAGATGGGGGAAACCGTTATGAAGGAAGTTATTGACAGTTATTGTGGTTTAAAATGTCAGGATTGTGATTACCGAACTTCTCATAATTGCAAAGGGTGTATTACTTCAAACGGTAATCCTTTTCACGGAAAATGTGAAATTGCAGAATGCACAAAGGGAAAAAACAAAAGATTCTGTGGCGAATGTGAGAGTTTCCCATGTGAAATTATTACCAGATATTCAAATGACAGAGAGCATGGTGATAACGGTGAAAGAATTGAGAGATGTAAAGCCATAAAATCTAATTTAGTTCGAGAAGCACGAATAGGCATCAATCCTATCAGTTATTGCGGGCATCCTTTGATTGTGTTCACTCATGAAGTTGATTAAGCAAGTCGAATCATGGATATTCGCGCCCACAGCCATGGACCTAACGGTGGCAATAGCAAATATAGCAAGGATATTGTATGTCCAGATGGCTGCGTTATGTTCAGGCTGACGGCAAAGAAACTTGGAAATGAGAATTTTTATAAGGGGAAGTTTTTTGATTAGTTTTGATTGTAATTGTGTTAAGTTTGAAGATAAGCCGAAAAGAGCTATCTAAGGTTTGCTGGACTTCGGCAATACGGTTACGTTATGTGAAATCGGCTAAAAAGGAGCAGAAGGTATGAAACTTAGGTTCTAGTGAAATAATTATTGTTGAAGTAAAGGGAAAATTTAGATAGAATATAAGGTAGAAATTGAAAAGGACATTAGAGATGAATAAAGATCAGAAATTCCTGTATTAGTTGGATATAGCGGAATATGATCTAAAAACTGCCGAAGCTATGCTAACTTCTGGTAGATTTGTGTATGTTGTTTTCATATGTCAACAGTCTTTAGAGAAGCTTGCCAAAGGATTGTATAATTATTACATTGATGATAATGTCCCGCGCGTACATAATATTAGTTTTATTATAAATAGGTTAGTTGAAAAACTAAACATTGAAGTAGAAGAACAATGCTATTATTTATTCGATAAATTAGCTGCATATTATTTACAGGGCAGATATCCTTCATTTAAAGAAAAAATATCAGAATTGGTCAGTGGGGACGAAGCAAGAAAAATCTTCGAAAAGACTAAGGAGGTTTGGCATACGAATTGATATATACCCCGAAGAGAATAAACATTAGAGATTACCCTTACATGAGAGATAAAAATGATCTTCCAATTCTTCTATCAGCGTGATGTATACGGTAATAAACTAGGATGTACTACAGATGTTCTATATTTAATAAACGAAAAACTAGGTGAAATTGAAATTAAGGAAAAAATATTATAGATGCTTTTCATTGCCCTCATTTTAATGAGGATATACGAGAAAAAGATTTTAAAAAGATGTTAAAAGATTTGAGCAATACAAAAGGTATAGCATTGGGAAATAATAGTGCGATTATTATTGTAAATGATAAGTATAGAATTATTTCATCCAGGGAAGATTCAAATGCTTATAAGATATTTAATAGGAATGGAGAAGTTATATCAGAAGTAATAAACAAAGATATTAAATTTAAAAATCTAAATGAATTGCTTACATAGCCCGACACATGAAATCACATGGCTGTAAGGCAGAAAAAACAAAAATTACTAGTGTTGTATGAGGTGGTAAAGTGAAAATAGTTAAGTTAGTATTGATTGGATTTACAACTACATTGCTACGAGCAATGCTACAAGCAATTATACCAGAGGGACAAAAGACTGTTCTTGAACCAAGTATGTTTGTAAATAATGGCAGTATGCCTTTTGTGTTTATGATATATGGCACAATTGCCTATGGTATTATTGCAGCAATTTTTCTTGTTTTACATGAAAATATGAGTGGTAACAGAATAATGAAGGGCTTGAAATTTGGTATATTATATTCATTACTATGGATTGCATATCTTTTTGAACCGCTTCCTCATGTTGCAATGATTGATAGGATTACATACCCTATTGCTGATAGTATTGCATTGCTTGTTATGGGAGTATTATTAGGTAAATTTATTGCAATATCTTCACCGATAAGGAAGTGTGGAACCACAAAACATTCCCTATTTAATATCGGATTAGTTACTACTCTATTTCTTGTAGGTAGAATTATTCAATATACGATTTTTAATACATATTCTTCATTTATAAAATCCCCTATACCTTCTTTAGCATGGGTTATTGGTACAGGTATTGTTATTGGATTAGTATTCGATTATATCAATCCATTAATAGATAATAAAAATATTGTTGCCAAGTCCTTTGTATTTGGGGGTATTACTTTTGGTATTAATTTATTTGCATTTAATTTCTTTATGCCAATTGTTTTTAGTGTTGGTATATCGGACTTATTTATTAGGACAATATTAGATATTATTTTTGTCACTATTGGGGCTTGTATAGCAAATAGAATAGAAAATAAAAAACTGTTAAACAGTAGGAAAATACGCGTATCATCAAATAGTAGTAATTTAATCTAATTAAATTATGACTTAATGTGCCTCGTTAAAGCGAAATTGAGAGTGGAAGGTGACAGTGTTAACGTCTGGAAGCCAACATGAAAGAGGCGTTAGAGGTGAGCCTCATTAGATCCCACCGGGGTCATTTCGCTTTGCTACATTGCTCGCCCAAGCAACCCGGGTCAGAGAGTGTGGAGACGTTCGAGAACCGTACAAGAACTTAGGAGTATCCCATCCCTCTCGGAGGTAAAGCGACGGGATTATATTACCAAGGATTCCGAATTCTACGCAATAAGATTAATAGAACGATTATTCCAGGTGATCGAAAAACTAAATTTATTCCCTGAAAGTGGGCGGGTTGTTCCGGAAATCAATGATAAAAGCATAAGAGAACTAATCATAATGAGCTACAGGATTATTTATAAAATCGATAAGGATTTTATTTATATTCTGGCGTTAATACACGGTTCTAGAGACTTCAATAATATAAATTTAAATCCTTGAAGAAGCAAATAAAATCGAGGATTTTTTTAACAGAAAACTGGGGATGCGCCATACGTCGTATAACAGCTCGTTTACCGCTTCGGGGCGCGGATTGCATTTCATGATGTATTTTCTAAAAAAGTCAAATCATGAAGAAAACGCGATCACATCGATTCGCCAAGTGCGTCGCGCTAAGGCTCCTCGACGTCAGGAATCCGCGGACGTTAGTGCGCCAAGCAAGCTTGGTGCTTCTGATAAGGTGAAAATCCTTATCGGGTAAGGTTTAACCAACCACCCGAATTGAGTGTTGCGTTGGTGCAGGTAACTGCATTCGGCGAAGCGTACGTAGAAACCATATAGGCCTGAGGAGACCGTAATCCCGAATATGCTCATTCAATCCATCTTTCAGTTTTTTCATCAAATCTTTGTGTGATATTGTAGGTAATCCTGCAAGACTTTGAGCTTCAGCTTCGCTTAATTTTTGGTATAATTCAAGTTGAGCTTGTTGTTGTTCATATAAAGCTAAGAGTCCATTTAAATGAAAAGCGGGAAAGTAAAATCAATTGTAATAATTGGAGAAACAAGGTGCGTACATTAAATGACCAGTATCATGATTGGCGATTTAAAAATAAATGTTATTAAAAAGAAGATCAAGAACCTGCATTTATCGGTCCATCCACCGGATGGATGGGTACGGATTACTGTGCCCGATATGATGAATGATGAAGCAATTAGGAGTTTTGCTATTTCCAAATTATCATGGATAAAGAAACAACGTGCTAAATTCCAAGCACAGGAGCGACAGCCAGAAAGAGAGTTTGTATCCGGAGAGAGCTATTACTACCAGGGACGTCATTATTTGTTAAATGTAATTTATACAAATAAAAAGCAGAGAGTGGAGATTGACGGTCATAAGTATATCAACCTATATGTACGGGAGGGGGCTACTAAAGACCGGCGGGGAAAAGTAATGACAGAATGGTATCGGAATCAGCTGAAATCACAAATTCCCCCGTTTATTGAAAAATGGGAAAAAAGAATGGGGGTAAAGGTAGATTCCTGGGGTGTTAAATTAATGAAAACGAGATGGGGGACTTGTAATACAAAAGCCAGGAGAATCTGGGTTAATCTTGAGTTGGCTAAGAATTCTCCGCGTTGTTTAGAGTATATCATAGTACACGAAATGGTCCATCTTTTAGAAAGACTTCATAATAAAAAATTCGTTTCTTATATGGATCAGTTCCTTCCCAACTGGAGAAGTGTTAAAAAAGAGCTAAATGGGTAATACTTGAGTGCACCTAATTTTTTAAGCTTATATTCTCTTCCCACCAGCCAAAAGCTACTATTGCAGAAAATGTAGTTGCTTCAGATCCAGGAGAAGTTAAAAAGAGGACCCAGTTACCCCCGGGTGGGAAAATAAACTTTCCATCCTCTTCACTTGCAATGGTTGTTCCAGGAGGAACTACTCGGTCAAAGACATTAATACCGCCAAGCGGAACCCCATTTACATTTTGATTAAACTGCACTTGCACTTTTGGTATCCGATGTGGAACTAGTGCTGTATTAGCAGTACTTACCTTTGTAGATACATTTATTGTTCCAGGTGGATTTGTATTAAACCATATTTGCACTAGGAATGGTTTTTCTGAAAAATTAGATATAGTAAACACATTAGCAAAAAGATTGACTCCAGAAAATGTCGGATTTACTAAAGCTCCCCAGGCGTTTGTAGTATTGCTAAAAGATAAGGATTCTGTCTGTCCGGCAAAATATTTACCTTGTATGGATTTTGAAAGTGGATTTGGAATACTTACCACGTCAAACTGTTTTTTGGGGCGTAAAATTTTTAGAGAATTTGTTGACATTACACACACCTTCTTAAAAATAGTATGCTTTATTATATTAAGAGCTTGGTGTAGATGGTACATAATGTTTAATTATCTTCAAGATGGAAGAAACCTTAAGATATATAATATGTCGAGTGGTTTTTAATAAAAACGAAGCATTATATCCATATCATAAGTGGTTGTTGGAAGAAACTGAAAGGATTTCATTGAAACCAGAAAACTTCGATGACTTACTGGAAAAGCTTTTATTAACACCATCGTTTAAAACCGCAGAAAAACTAACAGAAGTATTGCTTGAGTTTCTAGGATTGAAAGAAAAAGAAGTTGACTGGCCCAATCAGTTTATGGTCGATAGTGAAATGAATTGGCTTGATCACGAGGCGCCAATTGATGATCTTTAGAATTCCGCACGATTACTTAGTGAAGAAGTAGTGAAATAAGATAATTTATGGCTTATACTTATAAAAAGAAAAACTGTTTAGATGAATGATAATTGGTGAAGCTGCTTAAAATGGAGGCTTATATGAAAAAGCGAATTTTAATTATTGATGATGATCCTGAGTTATGTAGATTGTTAAAGAAATGCATGGAAACTGAAGGCTATGAGGCCGATCTTGCTTACACTGGAAGGGAAGGTTTGGAGCTAATAAGAAAAAAGGACTATCATCTGATTGTGCTTGATATTATGATGCCGGAGATGGATGGGATTTCTACCCTCACTCATATTCGAAAAACAAAAAATACACCGGTATTAATCCTTACGGCCAAGGGCGATGAGATGGATAAAGTTCTGGGTTTAAAATCAGGGGCAGATGATTATCTAACTAAGCCATTTAGCTTATCGGAATTAACTGCCAGGGTGCAATCATTAATCCGTCGATATGTTGAACTGGGTGCTGCACCAAAAAAACCTCGGTGCATGGTTTTTGGTTCTCTGGTTATCGATCCAGCACATATGCGTGTAACTTATAATGGTGAAGATCTTGCTCTTACCAGAAAAGAATATGATTTGCTTTATTTTTTGTCCTCCCATCCTGGGCAAATCTTTACTAAAAAGCAGATTTACCAAAATGTATGGCAAGAAGAGTATGCTTACGATGATAATAATATTATGGTTCATATTAGAAGGTTACGCAAAAAAATCGAACCAGATCCGGAACACCCGATCTATATCTTAACGGTTTGGGGCATGGGTTATCAATTTAATGGAGACGCAGGTAATGAGTAGAGAGTATATATGGTTTATTATTCTAAGCATAGTCTTCGCTTATTTTCTTAATCGCCAGCGGCAGAATAGCCGCCGTATTCAGGATATTTTACGAGTTCTGGATGATATTATTGCCGGTAATGAAAATCTTAGAATTCATGTTGGGGCAAAAGAACCTATTGCCCCTTTAGTATTTAAAATCAATCAACTGGTAGATTCTTACCAAAAGGATAAAATCAAATTAGCCCAAACAGAACGAGCTAGGAAGCAGATGCTATCCAATCTATCCCATGATCTACGCACCCCTTTAACTTCGGTTTTAGGATACTTAGACGCCTTATGTGAGGGGATAGCTGGTGCGGAAGCGGAGGAATATTTGCAGATTGCTAAAAATAAGGCTTATGCCTTAAAAGAGTATATTGATGGGTTGTTTGCTATGGCTCAGATCGAGGCGGACGAAATACAACTTAACTTGGAACCTATCGACCTATTTGAACTGTTACGCAGCGAACTGATTGGTTGGGTTCCAAAGTTACAGAAAGAGAAAATAACTCTGGAAGTTCAAATTCCTGATGAAGAATGTTTTGTAATAGGGGATCAGCATGCAATAATACGGGTTTTTGGCAATTTACTGCAAAATGCTTTGCGTTATGGCCGAGAAAATAATTTTCTTGGTGTATCCGCTTGGGCTGATGATACGGGTGCTCATTTTGAAGTGTGGGATCAGGGCCCTGGGCTTTCTGCTTATGAAATCTCAAAGGTCTTTGACCGCCTTTATAAGAGCGATTCTTCAAGGTCGAGACCTGGTCATGGACTAGGTCTAACGATTGCTAAAGAACTAGTACAAAAGATGAAGGGGAAGATATCTATGGAAAGTACCCCTTATCTTAAAACCTGCGTGCGGGTTTCTTTACACAAAAGTAAGAAAAAGTAAGAAAATTGTAAGCTCCATGTCAGATCTACCGGGTAGAATAAAGATAGCTGGTTAAAAAGATGAAATAGCAAGTTATTAGAAGATTTTATTGGTATTATCATCAGCTTTCAATCATTAACAGCTTCCTACCTTAAATAGAACAAGGAATAATGATTGTTAGTAACTTCTAGAGATTCATCTTTATTACCAAATTATATTTTCTACAAGGAGGTTTAGATTTGAAAGGAGCTTTTAAAATTATAATTTTGTTGGCTTTAGTGTTGGTGTTAACTGGGAACACAAGGGAACCCACTTTTGGTATGGGATTGCCTGCAGTGGATCTTCAAAAAACCAACTTTCTCCCGCTTCAACAGCAGCAAGAATTAACTATCAAACCCAATGTAAATTATTGGCGGGATTATCTGAATGACGCAGTATATATTTTAACTGCACCTATACGCTGGGAGCGTAAGGACTGGCTTAATGCTTCTTTAGTAACTGGGGCTGTGGTATTATTATCTTTAAATGATGAAAAAATTCGAGAAGTAGTTCAAACTAGACGAAGTAGCATTACTGATGGGGCTGCGAATCTTTTTGCTAACTGCGGAAAACTTAAATTTGTCCTTCCAGGTTTAGGATTGATTTATCTTTATGGCAGTATAAACGGCGAACAAAAGCTTTTTCAAGCTGGTTTATATGGGCTTGAGAGTCTGTTTATTACCTCTGGCCTGACCTACACGATAAAACTGCTTGGTCACCGATACCGACCGGGTTTTGGAGGTGCAGATGCTTGGGATGGTCCGGGCCTTTCATTTGATGATGCTCATCTTTCTTTCCCTTCTGGGCATTCTGCTATCGTTTTCTCCACTGCCGGAATTATTACTGCAGTGTATGGGGAAGATAATTGGTTGATGCCGGCGCTTGCTTATGGGATTGCGGGATTAACAGCCTGGTCACGGGTGAATGATGATCAACACTGGGCATCAGATATTTTTTTTGGTTCAGTTCTAGGTTATTATACAGCCCGGGCGGTAGCTGGTAGGCACCTAAAGCAGGAATCAAAATGGACCTTTTCGCCATTATGGAATGGTGAAGGGATGGGATTAAACTTTATTTACAAGTTTTAAGAAAAAACATAATTATGATACAGTAAATCCAGGCAAGGTAAGGTTTTCTTAGTATTTAATTGCCTGCCAAACATATAAACAAGTTAGACAAGGAGCGAGCCGGATGCCGAATTGGGTTTTGGAAACCAAAGCGCTTACCAGAAAATATATGGAACAAACTGCAGTGGATGCAATTAATATTCATGTTCCTAAAGGACGAATCTATGGTCTTTTAGGACGTAATGGTGCAGGTAAAACTACCACCCTTCGGATGATTATGGGTTTAGTAAAACCGACTACAGGTGAAATTGAAATATTTGGTCAGAATATAAAAGAAAACGCCAAACAAATATATCCTCGAGTGGGCTCGATTATCGAAATACCAGGGTTTTATGAAAATCTTACTGCTAATGAAAATCTGGAAATACTTGCGCGTCTCCGTGGTATCCATCGCCGGGATGCGGTCCCATATGCTCTATCACGGGTAGGGCTTGATGATGAACCGGGGAAATTGGCAGCCCAGTACTCTTTAGGAATGAAACAGCGTTTGGGAATCGCTGCCGCTATTATGCATGAACCGGAATTACTAATTTTGGATGAACCAACGAATGGTCTTGACCCCATTGGTATCCAAGAAATGCGAAACTTTTTACTGGATTTATGTGAAGAAAAGCAAGTAACGGTTATTATTTCCAGTCACATTCTTAGTGAAATTGAACAATTGGCAGATATTATTGGGGTTATTCATGAGGGTAAATTACTAGAAGAGATTACCGTAGGAGAGCTTAGGAAGAGAAATCGCAGGTATCTCGAGTTTCAAGTATCAAACCAGAATAAAGCAGTTCTGCTCTTAGAGGAGTACTTTAATATTATTGACTACGAAGTACATGAAAAAGGGAATATTCGTATCTATTCCCACCTTGGGGAGGAAGGAAAGCTTAATAAAGTGTTTGTAGAAAATGACATTGAAGTATCAAAGATTATGATGAGTGAAGACAGATTAGAGGACTATTTTGTAAAACTAATAGGGGGTCGGGTTAGTGATTAATTTGTTATATACCGAGTTTTTAAAATTGAAAAGATCCCAGATGCTTTTAATTAGTATGCTTGGAGCAACAACAGCCCCTTTTGTTTGTTTTATTGCATATTTGAATATGAAAAGCAAAAAACCCGGTGTCCCTGTTCTCTTTAATGAAGTTTTTTCTGAAACCAATTTGTATGTTGTTTTACTAACAGGAGTCACTTTATATGGAGTAATTGCTACTTATCTTTTTAACAGAGAATATACGGAAAACACCTTAAAAAATCTATTAACTATTCCTGTGTCTAGAACAAGCTTTTTTATGAGCAAATTGATTCTTCTATTAATTTGGATTCTGCTCTTAACGGTGGTTGCTTGGGGATTGACTTTAATTTTTGGATTAATCGGGCAGTTTGAAGGTTTGAGTCTCACTGTATTAATTAAAGCATTTAAAGAATATATTGTGGGCGGTATCTTTCTTTTTCTGCTGACCACCCCAACCATTCTGGTAACACTTTTGTTCAAAAATTATGTTCCCTCCCTTGTCTTTACTATTGCAATCACAATGGTAAATGTATTGATTGGAAATTCTGAATATCGAGTCCTATATCCCTGGTCAGCAGTGCTAGTGATCGCAAACAAAGACTTTTTTCCCGAGTACCTTCCGGTGTATTCGTATATTTCTATTTTTACCACTTCTCTGTTGGGTTTTATCGTTGCCATTATTCATTTTAAAAAGGAGGAGATCCATTAATAATGGAAATGATCTATTTACTGATTAAATCTATGATTTTGGGGATTGTCGAGGGGATAACAGAATTCTTACCGGTCTCTTCAACCGGACATCTGGTTATTTTCCAAAATTTAATTGGCTTTAAAGGAACCAGTCCTAATTATGTAGAGATGTATACTTACGTGATCCAACTTGGTGCCATTTTGGCAGTAGTGTTTCTTTATTGGGGAAAAATAAAGAATACTCTGGTTAATTTCTTTCCCCAAAAAGTTGGGTATGAAAACTCAGGGTTTAAATTTTGGCTGGTTATTTTTGTTGCTTGTATTCCCGGAGGTATTTTTGGGGTATTATTAGATGATTTAGCTGAACGGTATTTATTTACCCCGATTTCCGTAGCTATTACTTTGTTTTTTGGCGGTATCTGGATGATTTATGCAGAAAAGAAATTCAGGGATAACAAACTAATAGGTGAGGAACTAAAGGTTACAGTAAAACAGGCCTGGATTATCGGATTATTTCAGTGCTTGGCAATCATTCCCGGGATGTCACGTTCGGCTTCCACCATTATCGGGGGATGGGTTGCTGGACTTTCTACGGTGACGGCAGCGGAGTTCTCCTTTTTTCTAGCAATCCCGGTTATGGTTGGTATGAGCTTTTTAAAGATCCTCAAGGTTGGAGGCCTATCAATTCTTACGTCCCCAGAAATCATCTCTCTGATTATCGGTTTTGTAGTTTCCTTTATAGTAGCATTAATCGTAATTGATAAGTTTATTGCCTATCTGAAGAAAAAACCAATGAAGATCTTTGCTATCTATCGAATGATTTTTGCATTCATTCTTTTAGGTGCGGGGCTGGCGGGGCTGTTTTAAGGACAAATTGGGAGAACTCTTCCGTGGGTAGGGAAATCCGCACGCGGGATCTGCGCAGTTTACTGTAGACTTTGTAAGGTTAAAAATTCAGAAGCACTTAATGCTTTAATATTGCTATTTTTAAAATCACTTAAATTTCTAGTTATAATACAGTTTACCTCATTTTTAAGAGAGCTTATTTCTATTACTGCATCTTCATAGTCATTAATTTGTGAATTGAGTGCTTTTCTCAATATATCTTCTGTAACAGGAATGATATGAAAAAGATCAAATAATTCTCCAAGTACATATTTAACTTTGGATAAGTCATTATGATTTTTCATAAGAAAATAAGCTAAAGTAGTAATTTCATGGGCACATACATACCCATCAATTATATTTTTTGAACAAAGATCAAAAATTTTAGCAGCTTGAACATGATTATCCCGTTTGTTTAAAAAATCCAAAATAATATTAAGATCGATAGTTACTTTTATCATGGAACATCTTCCTTAATTCTTTTTTGTCTGGAATAGGTTGATCTTCAAAAATGCCATATAAATTCTTTATACGTGGGTTTACATTATAATCATTGTTTTGTTTTTTAAGTTGCAATAAGTATTCTTCAACCATTTTCGATATAGATTGATTGGTTTCTTTTGAAAACTGATGAGCAAATTTTATTAAGTCTTCATCAATACTGAGTGTTAATTTTTTCTGCATGGTTTATCACCCCTTACGTGTATAATTATAATATTGTACGTGGCTTGTGTCAATAGTGTTAAAACCATGAAACCTCTTTATCTTTCGCTTACTAATCAAGGTGAAAGAATGGATAGTAAGAGTGTAGAAATAGATTTTTCTAAGGCGGAAATTAAGATGAAGATAATTACTGATGAACAGAGTAAAGAGATTTTCCAAGAAAAGAGAAGGCGAACTAATTTATCCGGAGAATCTGTTTGCCGTCTTATCAGGGAAATCTGGATTTTTCTAAAGAAAAGACTTACTTTAAATGTTATTAGTTTCCTCCCTGCTTACATAATTTGTAATACAAAAATTACCAGGAACTTATCCCCAGGTTTATACGTCTAGTATTACATAATCTGATATAAATTTTGGGGGTAGATCTTATGAAGAAAAAAATATTTACAGCTATCACTGTCGTTGTTTTCCTGTTATCCTTGGCTTCTTCTGTATTAGCTGCTTCTACAATAAAACTGTTTTTGAATGGAAAGGAGTTTAAAACAACAGTTTCATCTAAAATTGTAAATAAAAAACATTATCATTTGTCCGTGGTATTGCCAGACCACTAGGTGCTACAGTTACATGGGATAATAAAAATAAATCTATGTATATTAAGACAAAGGAAAGAGAAGAACAAAAAACGCAAGTGCTTCTTCTGGAAAAGGCGCTTAAGCCGAAAGAACCCATTACTGCGGTAAAGACTTGGGCTGAGGGAGTAAAAACGAGAAATGGCGCTTTGCAGTATGCAATGATGTCTCCCAATTTGAAAAAAGAGTTTTACGACAAATTTGTGGAAGCAAACTGGTCCACCGGTGTATCAAGTCCATGGGTAGAGAATTATAAAGTAACTGAAAGATATAAGATTGACAATAAAATGTACAGGTTTGAAGTAGAGCTTACCTTTACGGATTCGACTAAATCAACGTTTACAACTAGAGAATATCTTACCGTCAATAAATTTAAAGATGACTGGCTAATTTCGTCGATCGAGAAAATTGAGGCAAAAGGGGAAATCACTGAAATAACGCAGGGAGAGGGGGAGAAAGTAAGGGGTATCTTTATAAAAGATCAGGCTAGGGAAAAAGGAAGCTATGATCAAGCAAATGTCATAATTGACAGTAAGGCGAAAATATTTAAGGGTTATACTGATCAGGAGCTTAAAGCAAGTGACCTGCGAAAGGGAGACAAGGTGGAAGTTACCTTTACTGATGATCCCAGAATAATGATTTATCCTGTTTCAGCTCCGGCAAAAACAATCAGAGTAATGGAAACGCAAGGAAATCCGGTTGTTTATTGGAATACCCAATACGGTTTTAGTTTTTCTTTACCGGCAAATTGGAAAGATTATATGCTAGTGATTGACAAATGGGAAGGATTTTCTCTGAGAGAGGGGGAAAACGGTAAGATAGTTGAAACCGGTCCCATCATTTCCCTCAGACATCCCGAGTGGACGGCAAAAAATCCACGACAGGATATTCCAATAATGATCTTCACTCTTAACCAGTGGAGTTTACTGCAGCGGGAAGCATTCCATATTGGTGCGGCACCCATGGGACCAAGTGAACTTGGACGTAATAGCAAATATGTTTTTGCTCTTCCAGCTCGTTACAACTTCTCATTCCTGACCGGTTATGAAGAGGTGGAGAGTATCTTACGAAGTAATCCTTTAAAAACCTTTGAAAATTAGGACTATGAACGTAAGTTAGCAAGAAATCGGGTAACAGTTTATTAGGCTTTCTTTTTCTACCCATAACAAGTCCTAGCATTTCATATGATATTATTCCATAATTGTGATGGTGCATAAGAGCGAAAAAGCATGAACTGCATAGGGACCGGAAACCCTAACATGTGGAAATACCCCACAGAGTCACTTAATTAGTGATTCTGTGGGGTTTTAAATTTGTGTTAGTTGTATACAAAAGTTAGAGAATAAGGTTCTATTGAAATCAATAAAAATATGTGTCAAGCGGTTGACATATTTTACATAATAGTTATATAATGATAATAAGCCATTTTAAAAAATGGCTAAGGGAAACGGCCGTCCCTAAAAAATAAGTTGAGGAGGAAGAAGTATGAAAAAAGTGAGACTCCTAACATTAGCACTCTGTTTAATGCTTATGTTTTCTCTTTTATCCGCTCTGGGGTTTGCGCGAGCAACTGTGGATGTAACCGTACTTAATTCTAAAGGAGAGATTCAAACTCAATTAGAGGAGATTGCAAAGTATTATAACGGGGTAACTTCTGGTGTAAAAGTAGAGATTGTACCTTGCCCGGTGGGGCAATCACCTTTTGAGAGAACGATGGCTATGTATTCTGCAGGTAATGCGCCTACTATCTCTATGTTGGATCCTGCAGATGTAGTAAGATTCCAAGATAAAGCTTTAGACCTTACTACAGAAAAATGGGTCAAAGATGCAATTGAAAGAAGTTTGGATAGGTCAACCTTACCTAATGGCAGAGTAATCGGGTTTCCTTTTACGGTTGAGGGATATGGATTAATCTATAACAAACCAATATTGGACAAAGCTGTGGGTGGCAAGTTTGATCCTATGTCAATTAAAACCACCGCTGATTTAGAAGCATTGTTTAAAAAGATTGAATCTTCGGGTGCAGGAGCTTTAGTTGTTTCACCTATGGATTGGTCTTTAGGCGCACATCTTCTAGCTGTGTCTTATTCAACTCAAGCATCAAATTCTTCTGCTATTGATGAGTTTTTCTCAAAACTTAGAGACGGTAAAGCTAATTTAGCTACAAACAAACAATTTATTGGTTTAATTGGTACCTTTGATGTGATGAAAAAATACAATGTTGATAAAAATGATCCCTTATCTGGAACTTACGACAGGGGTCCGGAATTATTAGGTGGAGGTAAAGTTGGTATTTGGTTTATGGGTAACTGGGCATGGCCAAATATAAAAGAGTTTGATACTGCTAATGGCCAATATGGTTTCTTACCGGTTCCGATCAGTAATAATCCCAATGATTATGGCAACACTCAGATTCCGGTAGGCGTAACTAAGTATTTTATTGTTGATGGAGAACAAAGTACTGAAGCAGAGCAGAGAGCAGCAAAGGATTTTTTGAACTGGTTGGTATATGATAAAAAAGGTCAAGAATATGTTGTCAATCAAGCTAATGTCATTCCGGCCTTCAAAAAAGTTACAGTAGAACCTAAAGATCCACTGGCTAAATCAATATTACAATATGTTAAGAATGGTAAAACTCTAGAGTTTATGACTCAATTACCGGCGGATCACTGGTCTGTAGTAGGAGCTTCGATGCAGAAATATTTAGCTGGGGCTATTAACAGAAATGGATTAGCTGCTGAAATTGAAAGGTATTGGAGTAATCTGCGGTAAACCTTAGAGTAAAGGCATTAAATAACGGGTATTATACCCGTTATTTAATGCCTGATAAATTATTGGCTTCTGAATAGAATCTCATTATGATGAGTGTGTGGCAGAAGTATGATATAAGGGGTTAAAAGAGATGAATACAGTAAAGAGTTTCTTTAAAAAAGCAAAAACATTTTTAATTTTTGCCGGACCGACTACTTTTATCTTCTTATCTGTTGTTATTATTCCTTTTATTTTTGGTATTTATTTATCCTTAACTAATTGGGATGGAATAGCATCAGACTATCGCTTTATTGGTTTTAGTAACTACCAAACTGTCTTTCAAGATCAGTTCTTTTGGAATTCATTTTTGCTTACAGTTAAATATGTTCTATATACCGTCGTTTTTGTTAATTTAGTTGCTTTTATCCTAGCTTATTTACTGACTAGTGGTGTTAAAGGGCAAAAATTTCTACGAGCAGGTTTTTTTGTCCCTAATCTTATTGGTGGAATAATCTTAGGGCTTATCTGGCATTTTGTTTTTTCGCGCGCTTTAGTTTTTATAGGTATAAATTTAAATCTTGAAATATTTTCTTATTCATGGTTGGGAAATCCGCAAAAAGCATTTTGGACATTAGTTATTGTTAGTGTTTGGCAGTATTCAGGGTATATGATGCTAATATACATTGCCGGTTTGGTGAATATACCTAAAGAATTAGTAGAGGCCGCAATTATTGATGGCGCTAATGGCGGACAAAGGGTAAGAAGAATTATTCTTCCATTGATGGTACCATCGTTTGTTGTGTGTATCTTTTTAACGTTGCAGAGAGGCTTTATGGTTTATGATGTAAATTTGGCTCTTACCAATGGAGGCCCTTTTAGAAGTACTGAGTTAATATCCATGCATGTCTATAAAAAAGCATTTTTGGCTCAAGAATATGGAGTAGGACAGTCCCAAGCATTTATCCTCTTTATTATAGTAGCTGCGATAACTCTCACACAAGTTTACTTCAGTAAAAAGCTGGAGGTGGAGATGTAATGAAATACACAATAGAATTTAAAGATAAGAAGGCAAGAGGCAAGAATGTTTCTAGTTATTTCAAGTATGGTTTTTTATACATATTATTACTTATATACTTATTCCCTTTTTATCTGGTGTTTATAAACTCATTTAAAAGCAGAACAGAAATAATCTCCAATCCTCTAGGATTTATTAGTAAGATGAATTTGTCTAACTTTGTTAATGCCTTTAAACGAATGAATTATTTGGATGCCTTTATTAATTCGTTAATTATTACTACTATTAGTGTACTAATCATTGCTTTATTTTCTTCGATGACAGCTTATTTTTTCGTCAGGTTTAAATGGAAAATTAATAAATTCTTGTTTTTAATGATGGTAACTTCTATGCTCATTCCGTTTCAGTCAATTATGATTCCGTTGGTACGAATTTATGGGGCAACTTTAAAGTTGTTAGATAATAAATGGATTTTGATTTATATGTATATGGGTTTTGGTTCTTCCCTTTCCGTCTTTGTTTATCATGGATTTATTAAAAGTATTCCTATGGAATTAGAAGAAGCTGCGATGATAGATGGGTGCACAAGGGTACAGACTTTCTTCAGGATTGTATTGCCTCTTTTAAGGTCGACTACATTAACTCTTATAATCCTGAATGTACTTTGGATCTGGAATGATTTTCTTCTTCCTTCCTTGGTTCTGATTTCTAAGGCAAATAGAACCTTACCTTTATCAACTTTTTATTTTCATGGTACTTATACTTCAGATTATGGCTTATTAATGGCTGGTTTATTATTAACTATTATTCCTGTAATTATATTTTTCCTTTTGATGCAAAAGCATATAATAAGCGGAATAATGCAGGGAGCTATCAAGTAGTCGTTCGTGCAGGGGAAGCTTTTATGGGCGGTTTTCTCTATAAGATTTTCTCTAAGTCTGAGAAAATGGGGATAAGTAATTTAACGCAGGAAAAGGCTTTTGAAGCGGTAGCTTTTGCTAATAAAGTTGCTGCGCTTAGTACTACGCGTAAAGGTGCAGTTAAATCTTTTCCAAGCAGGGAGGAAGTTATTGATTTGAGTTTCTAGGTGTTAAATTGGTATAGATCATGTATAATGGAACGGGTAGTTAATATTATGTTTAAACTATATAACTAAAATTAATTTATCTGATATTATCAATGAGGTTCGAGAGTTTTGTACAGCAGGAGGGGAAAAATGCCGACAATCAAAGATGTAGCGAAAAAAGCAGGCGTTACGGTTACTACTGTTTCCCGAGTTCTAAATAATCGCGGATACATTAGTGAAGCTACCAGAAAAAAAGTATATAAAGTTATGGAAGAATTAAATTATCAGCCTAATGAGCTTGCCCGATCCTTATATCGCGGAAAGTCTAATCTGATTGGGTTAATCATCCCTACTGTCTCACATCCTTTTTTTGGTGAGTTATCTGCTTATATTGAAGGGTATGCGCATAGTAAAGGTTATAAAATATTGCTTTGTAATTCTCAACTTGAGCGAGAGAAGGAGAAAGAATACGTTGAGATGCTCAAGAGACACCAGGTTGATGGGATTATTATGGCTAGTCACACTATAGAGGTAGATGATTATTCTAGAGTTAATTTACCTATTGTTACCTTTGATCGGAGGATTAAAGAGAAAATTCCCTATGTATCTTCGGATAACTACCAAGGGGGTAAACTGGCAACTAACCTATTGATTGATAAGGGATGTAAAGAAATAGCCCATATCTGTGGTAATCTTAGCTTAGATCTCTTAGCTAATAAACGTAACGAAGCCTTTGTATTTACTGCAAAGGAGCGGGGTATCAAATATTACACCGTGCAAACAGAAATTAATGTCTTTGAGACTAAGCAGTACGAACGTTTAATATTGGATTTATTTAATGAACATCCGAATTTGGATGGCATTTTTGCTGGTAGTGATCTAATGGCAGCTAGTGCCATAAAAATCTGTTATCAACTAAAAAAAGAGATACCGGATGAGGTGCGAATTATTGGTTATGATGATATTAATATTGCATCATTAGTTACTCCTCAAATTACTACGATAAAACAACCGATTGAAAAGATGAGTAAGTTAGCAATGGAGATATTGATTAAGCAGATGAATAAAGAAAAGGTTAATGTAGAGAATATTCTCCCTGTTACTTTACAAGAAAGAGAAACCACATAAAAAGGGAGACTATTTTATTCGCCCTTTTCAAAAGCAAAAGGACGTTTTTTTCAGATAAAATGTCAAACGGTTGACATAGCGTTTATTACATTATATAATCAAAACACTTTTAGTATTATTATGGATGGAGATCAAAGGGGAATAGGAGTAGATAGTGGTGACGATTAAAAATAAAATAGTTCTTATTACATATGCTGATAGTATGGGTAAAAATCTAAAAGAGTTGAGAGAGCTCCTGACAACTCATTGTCAAGGCGTAGTAGGTGGAGTTCATCTCTTGCCTTTTTTTCCATCCTCAGCTGATAGAGGATTTGCCCCTCTTACCTACAAAGAAGTAGATGAAAAATTTGGTACATGGAATGATATTGAAGATTTGGGCTGCGATTTTTATTTACTTTTTGATTTTATGATTAATCATATTTCTCGGCAATCTAAGTTTTTTCAAGATTTTAAAAAAAACAAAGATAACTCAGCATATGCGGATTTATTTATTAGGTATAAGGATTTTTGGCCCCAGGGAGAACCTAGCAAAGAAGATGTTAATTTGATCTATAAAAGAAAACCGAAAGCACCTTTTGTTAATGTTGAATTTAATGATGGTACTCGTGAAAAAATTTGGTGTACTTTTGCCGATGAGCAGATTGATTTGAATATAACTACTGAAACCGGCAAGAAGTTTATCCGTGATTCCCTAGCTTTTCTTGCGGAGAAAGGAGCTTCGATCATTAGGTTGGATGCTTTTGCTTATGCAACAAAAAAAGCGGGGACTAACTGTTTTTTTGTGGAGCCCGATGTTTGGGAGTTATTAGAGTATGTCGAATCAATTCTAAAGCCTTATGGGGTTGAGATCCTACCGGAAATCCATGAGCATTATTCGATTCAATTAAAGTTAGCGGATAAAGGATATTGGGTATACGATTTTGCACTGCCAATGCTACTTCTTCATGCTCTCTACTCCGGCTCTAACAAAAAACTTGTTAACTGGTTAAAAATCTGTCCGAGAAAACAATTTACTACCTTGGATACGCATGACGGTATCGGGGTGGTGGATGTAAGAGATCTTTTAAGTGATGAGGAAATAGAGGAGACCAAAGAGTATCTTTATTCAAAGGGAGCAAACGTAAAACGGATCTATAGCACAACCGCCTATAATAATTTGGATATTTACCAGATTAATTGTACATATTATTCGGCTTTGGGTAATAATGATCAGGCCTATTTACTTGCCAGAGCAATTCAGTTTTTTGCTCCGGGTATTCCTCAAGTCTATTATGTAGGATTATTAGCTGGGGAAAATGATATAGAACTACTGGAAAAGACCAAGGTAGGGAGGAATATAAACCGTCATTATTATACTAAAGAAGAAGTTGAAGAAAATTTAGAGAGATCAGTTGTAAAAAAACTGTTTTCTTTAATGAGGTTTCGCAATTCATATCCGGCTTTTCAAGGAGAATATGAGATTAATTCTATTAATGAAGAATTATTGGAGATTACGTGGCAAAACAATGAGTATGAAACTACTTTAAAAGCTAATCTTAAAACACACCAGTATAGCATAGTTTATTTCGACCCTATAAAGAATAGTAATTGTAAATTGTCAATATGAGGTAATAGTATATTTTATTAAATGCAAAAAAGATCGCTTCGGCGATCTTTTTTGATGGGGTTTTATAGCAATAAATAGTTGTAATAAATAAGTACTATAGTCTAACTGAGGAATACACCACTTACCTTTCTTGTGAACCGGATGATTTATCTTTACATCAGAAGTGAACAAAGAGAGTTTTGCTCTAGTCTAAAATTATTGTAGATTTTAAGAGGTAATAATTTGTAAAGATAGAAGAAAAACTTTACATGAATGAATGCTTCAAATCCATTGAAGATATCCTAAAGTTAGAATAAAATGATTGGTAGCATATTATTTAAAAACAAAGAGGTGGAAATAATGGAAAGATCATTAGTACTTATAAAGCCAGACGGAGTTGAGAGAAGATTAATTGGTCAAATTATTTCAATTTATGAAAGAAAAGGACTTAACATAACCGCTTTAAAACTTATTAAACCATCCAAAGAAATTGCGGAAAACCATTATATTGAACATAAAGATAAGCCGTTCTTTCAAGAATTGGTTGATTACCTTACCAGAGGAAAGGTATGCGCAATGATTATTGAAGGTGATAATGTAATAAAGACGGTTAGGAAAATAAATGGAGCAACCGATCCGGCGGAGGCGGAGATGGGTACCATTAGGGGCCAATTTGCCCTGTCCAAGTCCGAAAATATAGTTCATGCTTCGGATTCCGTAGAAAGTGCCGAACGTGAGATAAAAATATGGTTTGATCCGGCGTGAGCGACTACCTATTTTAAGAGAATTAACATAAAAAGTGAGTAGCAAAAAATTTTTTGTATACTCGCTTTTTTTATGCATAATAATTATGTACGAATTAATTTTAAATATCGTACATAATGGTTAAATATATAGCACTAAAATATTGTGCTTAATTGTCTATAATGGTATACTATTATTGGAGGTGATTATATGAAATCAATGAATTACAAGGAAGGTACTGTAATTACTGCTACCGAACTTAAGCAAAGTTTAGGGAAATATCTGGATTATGTTGAACAGAAAAATGATGTGGTGATCACGAAAAATGGTAAGAAAATTGCCAGGCTAACCCCTTATGTAACTGATATTGAAGAATATTTTATAATAAGAGAAAAAGCATTGGATTATCAATATGGTGGGAAAAAGGTTTCTTATGAAGAGTTTATGGAGATTTATGAAAAAAGCACACTAAGAATGGAATTTATTAATGGTGAAATCTATATATTGGCTTCTCCAACGATAGGCCATCAGGAAATACTTGGGAGAATGCATATAACCTTTGACGAATATTTTAAAGGTAATAAATGTAGAGTGTTTTTAGCGCCTTTTGATGTACATTTCAAAAAGAAGGATTTTAAAGAACCTGATGTTATGCAGCCGGATATTTTAGTAGCCTGTGATTTAGAGGATAATGTAACGGACAAGGGGAGGTATATGGGGACCCCGACCTTGGTTGTCGAAATTCTCTCGGACAGCACTCGAAATAAAGATATGATTGATAAATTAAATACTTATAGATTATCAGGAGTAAAGGAATACTGGATAATTGATCAAAAGCAAGAAAATATTATGATCTATAGCTTTAATGATTTTGAAATTGATAAGTATAAGACTTTTGAAAGGGGAGAGGTTGCCAGATCACTGGTTTTTAACGGCCTATCAACAGATATTGAAAACTTGTTTAACGGATTGATACAGTAAAATTGAACTTATCTATTAAGCATTCTTGGCGAAATAAAGGATCGAAGGTCGAGCAACATACTATATTATTCGGTTATGCTCTTAAATTTAGGGTAACGCAGTTAGCTTAGCCCAAGGATGGACTATTTAGCGGAATCTGATGCTTCTTGATTCACCTCACCTGGCTTTAATTTAAATTACTTAATGCGATTGGCGGAAACTAGTTGTGAATGATTAATTAATAACAGCTGTGTTTAATTGTATTAAGTAGTGGGGGTGCTCGGATGGAGAAATTGTTGACAGCTCAGGAATTAGCGGAGATGTTAAATCTGTCAGTGGATTCGATTTGGAGATATACGCAACAAAAAAAGATTCCCTTTATCAAATTGGAAGAAAAAGAATATCGGTTTGAAAAAGAAGCAGTCTTATCTGCTTTGCTTACGGAAAAGATAATTCTTAAGGAAGAACATCCTGTATACTCAAAGCAAGGTGGATATACTTATGAGGATTATTTGCAGATCCCTGAAGAACCAGGCTACCGGTTTGAGATCCTAGAAGGAATTTTGGTAAAAGAACCATCCCCTTCAGTGCATCACCAACGGGTTACTTCAGCATTATATTGTCAGCTAAAGACATATTTTGCTGATTCTGATCCTGAAGGTGAACTCTTTTTTGCTCCTTTGGATCTTACATTGTCAACCGGTAATGTGCTACAGCCAGATATATTATTTGTCTCTAGCGCCCGTAGAAAAATTATGCGACAGGAGCGGATTGATGGCGCTTGTGATTTAGTTGTGGAGATTATGTCCCCCACAAACCGCCGGAAAGACCGCCTTCGTAAGATGGGAATCTATCGTAAAGCAGGGATTCCTCACTATTGGCTCGTTGATCCGGAGGAAAACACCTTAGAAGCTTTTATGCTCATTGGTGGAAACTATACTTTGGTAGCCGCGGGCGGCCCGGGTGATGAGTTTATTCATCCTGAGTTTGCGGGAATGAATCTGGATCTAAAGCGGTTATTTTATAAACCTGTATTTTAAGTGCATACAAATTTATATTTGACCCAGGTTTCTTAATATCAATTATAAAACAGCTAAAATTTCTAATTAAGACTGAAGGGAATGGGATGGAAATAAAGAATATTAATAACTTGCTAGAGTATATTTCATAAGAGAAGTTTGGATGACATAGGAAATTATCCTTGAATTTCAGGAATAATTATGATTTATAAGGTATTTACCTTTTGAAAAACTGTTAACCACTTTGATCAACGTAAGGTGGTTATTATTTTTTTACTTAGTAGGGGGAACTAATATGGGTATAAAAAATCAGCTGCTTGTAAGTACCTTTGATAAAAAAGACTTTTATCAAAAAATGCTCAAAATAGCGTTTCCCATCGTGATCCAGAATTTCATTTCTTCCTTTTTAAATATGATTGATACGGTAATGGTTGGTAAATTGGGAGAAACAGAGATTGCAGCGGTTGGTATTGCTAACCAGTATTTTTTCTTTTTTAATATGTTCATGGTTGGGATGTGTGCAGGATGTGGAGTATTTATCTCCCAGTTTTGGGGTAAGAAGGATATAAAGAATATTAAACGGATAGTGGGGATCGGACTGGGATCAGCTGTAATGGTTTCTATTTCCTTTGTGGTTTTTGGCTGTTTTTGTCCCAAGCAGATTATTGCTATTTTTAATAAGGAAGTCAGAGTAATAGATTTAGGAGCCCGGTATTTGAAGATTGTTTTAGCTAGTTATATCTTTACCGGTGTTACCTTTGTTTATAATTTTTCATTAAGGTCAATTGGGAATTCGATTCAACCGATGATAATTAGTTTAGTGGCTCTTATTTGTAATGCTTTTTTCAATTATATCTTCATTTTTGGTAAATTTGGGGTGCCTGCAATGGGGGTTGAAGGTGCTGCTTTAGCGACTGTAATAGCAAGAGTAGTTGAAACAATCGTTCTTGTAGTTTCTGTTTATGCCGAGAAAGGAGTTCTAGCCGCTTCTGTTTATGAACTTACGGATGTTAGTTTGGAGTTTGTAAAAAAAGCTTACAGGACAATTTTACCGGTTATCCTGAATGATATCTGTTGGGGGCTTGGTAGTTTAGTTTATTCAGCAGTTTACGGGAGAATGGGTACTCAGGCTGTAGCAGCTATTCAGATCTGCAATACCATAATCAATCTCTTTATGGTGGTGATTTTTGGGATGTCTAATGCGGCAGCAGTGATGGTTGGAAACAGTATCGGAGCAGGGAAAGAGAGACTTGGTAGGGATTATGCCAGAAGGTTTACCCTCCTTTCAGTAACAGTGGGTATTGTTTTGGGTATTCTTCTTGCATTAGCATCGCCTTATATACTCAACCTATTCAATGTTTCCAGTATAGTGCGGAGCTATTCCCAGGTTATTTTGTATATAGTCTCTATTATATTTTTTATTAGGGTCTTTGATATTATTCTTATTGTTGGTATTTTACGCGGAGGCGGAGATGCGAAGCATGCTTTACTGATCGAAGGATTTACTATGTGGTTTATTGGAGTGCCGCTTACCATTATTGGAGCTTTTGTTTTCAAGTTTCCTGTATATATAGTTTACGCCCTTGCTATAGTGGAAGAGATTTCAAAATGTATTTTAGGGTTGATGAGATTAAAATCAGGACGGTGGATCCGAAATGTAACTCATAATATGGTATAGACTATTAGTTCTCTGATTTATATTTCTTAAAAAGGATCTAATTAAAAACTGGTCGGAAGCATCGCCTTCGACCAGTTTTTCGCTATTTACTTTTGAATCATTAGTTTCTGCCCTGGGAAAATCAGATCTGGATTTGCTAATTCTTCGGGGTTAAGTTTGATAATTTCGTAAATATTTGTCCCATGATTCATGGCGATTTTCCAGAGGACATCACCTTTCTTAACGATATAGACTACGATTTTGCTGGAATCGATGATTTTAACTCTTCCTTCTATTTTTGGAGCAATTATCTCTTTGTCCTTGATATATTCAGCGAATACCTCGTCCAGGCCACCAAGTTCTCCGACATTTTTAGCTGAAGCAAACCAGGTATACCCATCACCGCCGCTAGCCATAAAGTCGTTAGTGGCAACGGTATAAATCTGAGTGAGGATGAGAGGTTCCCCGTTAACCTTAACATCGGTTATTCTTTGACCAACCGGTTTGGCTAAATCAATGGTATAAGATAATCCACTAACATGTGGGAATGAACCACTAGCTTCAGGGTATTTCGAAGTGCCATGTTCCAGGCAGGATATGATGTCGGAGCCTTTAATTTCTTTAACTACTACTGTATTTCCAAAAGGAAGTACTTCTAGGACCTCTTCGAGAGTAATCTCCCCAATATCAATAGAAGCTCTAATCCCGCCGCCATTGGTTAGAGCAATATCAGCCCCAGAGAGAGTTCGCATGGCATTGGTTAACAAGTTACCCAGGTTGGTCTCTCCTGCCCTAACATACTGCCTTTCGCCTACAAGTTCAACAGTGGTGGTACCAATAACGGTTTCTAAGATATTACCCTGACTTTTATTTTCAGCGGCAATTAATTGAATTATCTCTGGATCTCCATCAATATTAGCAGCATCTTCTTTTGAGATGAGTGAGGCCTTCATTTCTGCGCCGGTCGGAGTAAAGGTTATATCAACCTGTCCTAGATATTTGTTATAATCCTCTGCTTGTACGATTAAGGTTGACCCTACAATTTTTCCTTCTGCTAGTTTGGTATGGCTATGACCATCAATAATTAGGTTAATACCGGTGACTTCTCTGGCCAGTTGTTCGCTGGTGAATTCACTACCGGCATCAAGACCTAAATGGGTGAGGGCAATAATAAAATCGGCTTGGTTTTTTAATTCTTTGACTATTTCAGTAGCAGCCTCATTCGGATTGATGAAGTCTAATCCTTTGGTATTATTAGGATGGGACTTGTATAGCGTCTCCGGAGTGGCTAAACCAAAAATAGCTATTTTTTTACCACCAATCTCTTTAATAATAAAGGGTTGAAATGGAAACTCCCCATCCTTTTTTATATTTGCACAAATGATGGGGAAATTGGCCGTCTGCTCAGCTAATTCTATTAACCGAGAATATCCATAATTAAAATCATGGTTTCCCGGAACCATGGCATCATAACCAATGGTGTTCATTAGTTTGATTATACTTTCACCCTTCACCAGGTTGGCAAAGGTTCTACCATGGATGGTATCACCGGCATCCAAAAGTAAGAGATTGGGGTTTTTTGCTTTGATATCCTTAACCAGAGTTGACAGTTTTGGCAATCCCATACCGTCCCCCTCATCGATCCGGCTGTGCATATCATTGGTATGTAAGATGGTAACAACCACTTGGGAAGATGTAGCATTAGCAGGTAGGATAGATAAGAGGAGTATGAGACAGAAAGTTATTATGGATAATTTACGAAGAGTCCTTTTCATTAGAAAAGCCTCCTTTTAAAAATGGTATTATAAATATAATACCATTTTAAATTGGTAAAACCTCCCTAAAATGCTATAATTTCATATAAAATTTATCCACAAAATATTGATGGCCAAGTGCTTTATTGTGATTGAATGGATTACCTTAAAAGGTACATTACTTTAAACGACCAATTATGCAATTCCTTATCATTAGTAAAAATGGAAAGCGATGACGCTTTCCATAGATGTTAAATATAATTCAATGGGTTTTTCGTTTTACCATTTTTAATGACTTCAAAATGGAGATGCGGACCCGTACTATTACCGGTAGAGCCGACTGCTCCGATTCTTTCTCCTGTTTTAACCCTTTGCCCAACCCGTACATAGATCCTTGATAAATGGGCATATCTAGTTTTTAAACCATTACCATGGTCAATTAAGATACAATTACCGTATCCTCCGTTCCAACCTGTCTCAACAACTCTACCGTCAGTATAAGCATATACTCCATAACCATGATTTGCTGTTATATCTATACCATCATGAAAACGCCTCTGCCCAGTAATAGGATGAATTCGGTAACCGTAATAACTGGAGATCCTTTTACCACTGACTACTCCATAATTTATTCTACCGCCCCTTGAAACTGTTGTCTTGGTACCAATTTGTACAATAGCATTAACTGGTTCTTTAAGCGTCATTTCATTCGTTATATTTAAAGAACTTTGATAACCATTGAGTAAAGTAATGTAATAATCAACTTCCTTTTGGCCTTCGATCCCTTCTTTAATAATTCTTTTCTGATTTTTATAAAGATTGTTGTCCTTTTTGTATTCCACCTTAAAAGGAATTGGTTCAACAACTGTATTCTCCAATTCAATGATCACATCTAATACGGGGTTTAATGGTTTTACAACTAATTTATCGCCGGGGAAAATTTTATCTGGATCAACAGCAGGGTTTAATATTTCTAACTCTGCGACGGTAATATTATTTGCTTTGGAAAGGTTCCAAAAATTGTCCCCGCTTTTTATTTCAATTTCCACTAAAGCTTCTTCAATGGCATAGATTTTTTCTTTGGCTACTTCCAAAGTATCTATCTCTTCCGGTTTGACTTCCACTTCTACTATTTCAACGTTTTGCAAAAAAGTAACATCTTTAACCTGAGCATTTGTATCTATATTATCAAGAAATTGTTTTTGATATTCGTTTAATATATTTTCTAAAGCATCTGGCTCAGAAACAGTAAACCATTTTTCGCCATCAACAATAAATTGATATGCCTGTTCTTTTTTTAAAGCATCGGCAAGACTTATCAAGCTGGGTAAAGCCAATAAAACAAAGCTCAGGGTTGTAATTAGAGCTATAATCCTTTTTTTTGTCAATGCTGTCACGCACCTTCTGCCATTATTAAAGTTTAGCTGATTCATATGATTCGATTTTATACTTCCAAAATTTCTGAGTTGATTAATTCTGTCCCATCTCTAGGGTATTCCATAAATAACATTTCAATTCCCGGGATTCTGGTGTATATAACTAATATAAGATAATAAGGTTATAATAAGTTAGCCTTTGACCAAGTGCTAGGCAGATTAAAGGATGAAAATAAGGCTTTCGTCCGTAGTCTACAGAGGCTATCATTAAAACGAGTGATGAGCAACCGACGATCGGCTATAAGATGCATTTTTGATCCAAAGCCCGGAAATAGAAGATAAACAGTCTAAACTAATTTTATCATAGAAACTAGCACAAAGTTTGTGGAAAAATATTGATTTGGTCAATATAAGGGATGGTATAATGGAATGAAATGATTAAGATTTAACAGCAATATATTGCTTGTTTCTTATATAGTTCGCAATAAAAGAGAATTTTAAGTAGGAATAAGATGTTATAATATTCGTAGGGTGATAAAATGGAAGATATTTATTTTTCCAATGAATTATTTACGACGGATCTAAATATTTACCATTGTGGAATCGAAGCCTGTCAGCCTGGGCATTCATTTGGCCCGGCAGTGCGTGATCATTACCTTATTCACTATATTCTTGATGGAAAAGGTTTTTTTCAGGTCAATAATCAGCGCTATTTTTTAAAGAAAGGGCAAGGGTTTCTAATTCATCCTGAGATAGTGACTTATTATGAAGCTGATTGGAATGAACCATGGCATTATGCCTGGGTGGGATTTAATGGTTTAAAAGCTGAAAACCACCTTGAAGTGGCAGGACTTTCGCGGGAAGAACCAATACTGACCAACCAGAGCGGAAGTGGCATTGAAAAATACCTGTTGGCCATGGTTCAAACCGCGAAAGAACATAATAAAGAGTTACATTATGAAAAAACCTTGTATTTACAGGGTTTACTATATATGTTTGTTTCAGAATTGATTAAAAATGCTGTATCATATAGAGGTCATCCTCCCAATGTCGATTTACAGGATGTATACATCCACCAGGCGCTTGATTTTATTAAGATGAACTATTCTCGCAAGATAAACATTACCATGATCGCCCAGAATCTTGGATTGAATCGAAGCTACCTTGCGGTTCTATTCAAAAAGAAGCTTAAGATCTCACCCCAGGATTATCTGATCCGTTTCCGGGTGGAAAGGGCCTGTGAACTTCTGAGAAACCCTATTCTTTCTATAGGGGATGTGGCTAGATCTGTTGGTTATGATGATCCCTTAGCTTTTTCTAAAATATTTAAAAAAACAAAGGGGCGATCTCCTAGCGAATATAGGAAAAATTACGTTTAGGGCTTACCTATAAAGATAAATTAATCTATTAATCTGAGGGAATTACATAATTACCTACGGCATTTATTTGACCACAATATATAGTGTTTAACTTTTATTCAAGGTAATTGTCTAAGATTAGACAATTACTAGTGGGAGTATCAATATATTGTAGTCAAATCTTAAAACAACCAATTATGCAATTCCTTAAATCTAAATAAAAAAAGAGGCCTCTTCTATTAATGAAGAAACCTCCGGTAGTATATAATAGTTTATGTAAAATGTTTAAACTGGGGTAACCATTCTTTGTTAACCTGAAACATCTCATCAACCATTGATTTAATCTCGGCCAGACTTAATACTGCTGAGGTTAATGGGTCAAAGCAGATGGCATGAAAGACTTTTCTGGGGTCTCCGGTTAGTGCGGCTTCAACCGCTAGTTCTTCACATTGTGCATTGATGTTATTTAAGATCGCGAGCTGTTCGGGAAGGGGACCAACATGAATCGGATCTAGACCGCGCCTGGAAGCGATAACTGGTACTTCTACGCAGCAACCTTCCGGAAGATTATCAATTAATCCGAAATTCCGTACATTTCCATTAAACTCAAATGTAGTGCTATCACCAAAGACAGCATTGAATATACTTGCAGCATATTCATTTCCCCTGTCAAGATTGACCTCTTCTTTATTTATCCAGGCTTTGATCTCATCTTTCCATTTGTTTTCTATTCTTAGATATTCATTTAAAATATAACCATAATGGCCCGGGTTCCATCCTGTTCCGTGGGTGCAGTATTTTTCAATCAGATCTGGTCGTTTGCGGAACCAGGCATTATACTCCGAATTGTGACCGCTTGATTCAGTTACATAATAATCTAAATGTAGGAACATCTCATTACGGACCGGTTCCTCATTATAAATTTCCGGTTTATTTATGGCTTGTCTAATCAAAGGATAAGCATCTTTATCATTCCACTTATACTCCAGATACCAGGCCTGATGATTGATACCCGCACATAAATAAGTAATCTCCTCTATTGGAGCTCCGATCCACTGTGCCAGCATATGTGCAGTTCCCTGTACACTATGGCAGAGACCGGTTACAGTGACTTTGGTTTCTCCTTGCATTGCCCGGCAGAGCATGGCCATGGGATTGGTATAATTCAGGAAGATTGCCTCCGGGCAATACCTTTCGATATCCCGGCAAATATCAAGCATAACAGGGATGGTTCTTAAAGCCCGGAAAATACCGGCTGGCCCCCTGGTGTCTCCCACATTAATATCAACCCCGTACTTTTTAGGGATTTCCACATCATGGCGCCAGATTTGTACTCCACCGGCTAAAATGGTGCAGACTACTCCATTAGCATCTTTGAGGGCTTCAGCCCGATCTGTAGTAGCGATCACCTTGGCTGGGTAATTCCCGGCGGCAACAATTTTATCTACTGCTTGTTTAATATATGAAAGTCGTTCTTCGTTAATGTCCATTAATGCCAATGTACAATCAGACAGGGCGGGAAATGAGAGGATATCTCTTACAAGATTTCTGGTAAAACCAAAACTTCCTGCTCCGATAAAAGCAATTTTTCTCATAACTAACAACCTCCTTACAACAATCATCTATAATTATTTTAGGAATAATTATAGCTTTATGTAAATGGCTGGTTGCTAACAAGATATGGAATAATGTTGTTTTAATTTACTATCTTTAGGTTGGCTTTAATTCATTTGGACTGTTGCTATTTACTTTTGGGTAGTTATTTTCTCCTCAGGGAAAACCGGCGGATAGTAAAAGGAAAATCCTTGCGGATTATTAAAGAAAGTAGTAATATAAAAATTAGTTAGATATCAAAGCATTTTGGTGGTTAGCCTTTTTGGAGTGGGCATTAATTCGAAGGAGTAAGAAGATGAAGTTTGATCATTGTAAAGTTGAAACGAATAATCTTAATAAAAAGCCAGTGATTATCCTACTGGGGGATCTGGCCCGACTCCACTTTTCCCAGGTACATACCCTATTAGCTCAAATTGGAGTGTACCGGGGACAGCCGCCAATTCTATATATATTATGTAAAAAGGATGGTGTTATGCAAAAAGAAATTGCCGATTCCCTAAATTTAACGCCGGCTACCATCACTGATACTTTGCAGCGTATGGAGAAGGCAAGATTATTGGAACGAAGAACCGATCCCGAAGATGGGAGGATTTCCCGTGTTTATATTACGGAAAAAGGGAAAGAGGTTAAAAAACAGGTAGATGATATTATAAAGAATATAGATGAAGAAACTTTTAAGGGGCTTACTGTAGAGGAGAAACAGCTTTTCCGCCAACTAGTATTGAGAATGATCACTAATTTGACTCAAGCAAGTACAAAATGAGGGAATTTGTGCCTAATTACCTACAGTGGCATTTGCTCAACATGGAAAAGATTCTGGACTTTGTCGAAGAGGCGTATTTATAAATTATGAGATTTATTTTTTGGGAATATGTTTAGATATCTAAGTAATATCTGATTTTATTGAAGAGAGGTATCTGTATGTTCAGATTACTCAAATACTTAAAACCATATTGGAAAATGGCAGTGCTTGCTCCTATCTTAATGGTAGTTGAGGTGATAGGAGATCTTGCTCAACCGGCAATTATGGCAAGGATCATCGATGAAGGAGTTTCACAGGGAGACCTCACTCTGGTTTTGAAATACGGATTAATGATGATCGGAATAGCTTTGATTGGACTTTTGGGTGGATGGGGCTGTACAGCCGCTTCTAGCATAGCTAGTATGAATTTTGGTACAGATTTACGTTATGAGGTGTATAAAAAGATTCAGGATTTTTCCTTTGCCAATCTGGACAGTTTTAAAACAGAATCTTTAATTACTAGACTAACCAATGATGTGATGCAGTTTCAGAATATTGTCATGATGTCGCTGCGGATGTTGGTGAGAGCCCCTTTACTTTGTATCGGTGGCTTGATTATGGTATTTGTAATTAATATTAAGATGGCATCGATCCTGGCAATAGTGGTTCCATTTCTCTTTTTATCTGTAACCTTAATAATCCGGAAGGGTTTTCCTCTTTTCAGTATTGTCCAACAAAAACTGGATAAAGTTAATGGCGTAATCAGGGATAATCTTAGTGGTGTGCGTGTGGTGAAAGCATTTGTCAGAGAAGATCTGGAGAAGAAAAGATTTGCTAAGGCCAATGATGAACAGGTACGAATCAATATGAAGGCTGCCAGATTAATGATGTTAATGCAACCAATAATGATGACAATAATGAATCTTAGTGTAGTAGCAGTTCTCTGGTTTGGCAGTAGGCAAGTAGCAAAAGGAAGCCTTATGGTTGGCGAGATTATAGCCTTAATTAATTACTTCAGCCGGATCTTATTCTCATTTATGATGGTAACCTTTATGCTGACAGGAGCTTCAAGAGCTAAAGTATCTGCCGATCGAATTAATGAGGTGCTCAATGCCAAGGTGGAGATTACCGATCTTCCAGAGGCATCCGCGGAACCGATTAAAGAAGGTAGTGTTGTTTTTGAGGATGTTACTTTTAAATATCATGGTGCTTCTGGCGAACCGATGCTGAAAAATATATCTTTTCAGGCCCGGCCTGGCGAAGTGGTAGCTATTCTTGGCACAACTGGTTCCGGCAAATCAACCCTGGTTAATCTTATACCACGTCTTTATGATATAACAGAAGGGAAAATTCTGATTGATGGCTGCGATATTAGAAGTATTCAACTCCGAACCTTGCGAGAAGGGGTAAGTATAGTGCTTCAGGATACGATCTTATTTAGTGGTTCGATCAAAGATAATATCCGTTGGGGGAAAAGGGATGCTTCGGATGAAGAGGTGATTGCTGCGGCGAAAGCTGCACAAGCTCATGACTTTATTATGAGATTCTCGGATGGTTATGAGACGCAGTTGGGACAGAGAGGTGTAAATCTCTCTGGCGGACAAAAACAGAGATTGGCGATTGCCCGGGCAATAATCAAAAAACCACCGATCTTAATTTTGGATGATAGTACCAGTGCTGTGGATCTGAAGACAGAATATCTAATTCAGCAGGCACTAAAAGAAGAGATGAAGAATACCACCTGTTTTATCATAGCACAAAGGATCAGTTCCGTATTGGATGCCGATCAGATTCTTATCTTAGATAAAGGAAGGATTGTCGGGAGCGGAAATCATCAAAAACTGCTTTCTACGAACCCTATTTATCAAGATATCTATTGGTCCCAATTGGAAAAAGGGAGTGTCGTAAATGGCTAATACAAAACCAACTGATGAGAGGGTAGTTAACCAGCCTATGCCTGGTCCGAGACCGGGGGGGGTTAGAGGGCCAAGACCAGGAGGACCGGGAGGAAGGTTCGCCCCAGTCTATAAACCGAAAGATACAAAAGCGACTTTAAAACGGTTATGGGTCTATATAAGTAAGCAAAAATCGCTCCTTCTTATTGTATTTCTAATTGTGATACTTAGCTCTGTTTTGGATTTGATTGGCCCTTTTTTAACAGGTAAGGCCATTGATGATTATATTATTCCGCAAGATTTTAAAGGTCTGTTTTGGCTCTTACTTCTGATGGTGGGGATTTATCTACTGGCAGCTCTAAGTACGTATTTAAAAAACCGTTTAATGGTGGGTGTATCCTTGGAAACTGTTAGAAACTTACGGCGGGATCTTTTTGATAAACTACAGACTCTGCCCTTGGCTTTCTTTGATGGCCGGCCTCATGGGGAATTAATGAGCAGGTTAATCAATGATGTAGATAATGTCAATAATACCTTGAACTCTTGTATTACTTCGGTATTTGCAAGTCTTATTACTCTGACCGGTTCCTTGGTCATGATGCTTTACTTAAGCCCACTTCTTACTTTAGTAAGTATCACTATCATTCCATTGATGTTTTTACTCACCCGTAAAATAACCGGCTATACCAGAAAGCTTTTCTCGAAGCAACAGGCTTTGTTGGGAAACCTAAACGGTATTATTGAAGAGACTATTTCTGGACAGAAAGTAATAAAAGTATTTAACCGTGAAAATGAATGCCTCCGGGAATTTGGAGATTATAACAATCAGCTAAAAAGAGTTGGAATCCGAGCCCAGATTTATTCTGGATTAATTGGTCCATTAATGAATGTCTTAAATAATCTAAGTTTTGCTCTAATCGTTATTGCAGGTGGATTACTGGTGATTAAGGGTTCTATTACAGTAGGTGTAATTGTTAGCTTTACTAATTATGTCAGATATTTTACCCGCCCGCTCAATGAATTGGCTAACCAATTTAATATGATTCAGTCGGGGATTGCTGGAGCGGAGAGGGTATTTGAAATTTTGGATGAAAAACCGGAACTTGAGGATGAACATTCTGATGATCAATTGAAGAAGGTAAGTGGGGAAGTCACCTTTAAAGATGTTTCTTTTGGCTATAAACAAGGCGAACCAGTTTTAAAAAATATAAATTTTAAAGCCAAACCTGGACAGGTTATTGCATTGGTTGGACCTACTGGTGCTGGAAAGACGACTATCATCAATCTGCTTGCTCGTTTTTATGATGTTAATGAGGGGGAGATTTTGCTAGATGGTAAGGATCTTCGGAGGATAAAAAAAGAGAACTTGCGGTCTTCATTAGGTATTGTCCTACAGGATACTTATCTATTTGCGGAAACTGTGCGGGAGAATATTCGTTATGGAAGATTAGATGCGACTGATGAAGAAGTGGAAAAAGCAGCCAGACTTGCCAATGCCGAACAGTTCATTCTTCGTCTGCCTCGGGGTTATGATACTCTATTGACGGAGAATGGAGGAAACTTAAGTCAGGGACAAAGACAGCTGCTAGCGATTGCCCGGGCCATTCTGGCTGATCCGTATATACTAATTCTGGATGAGGCGACTAGTAGTGTAGATACCCGGACAGAGGCTCATATTCAGGAAGCGATGCTCAAATTAATGGAGGGGCGGACCAGTTTTGTTATTGCCCATCGCTTGAATACTGTTCGTAATGCGGATCTTATTCTGGTAGTAAATAATGGAGAGATTATAGAACGAGGTAACCACCGGGAACTCACCGAAAAAAAGGGCTTTTATCAAGAACTATATAGTAGTCAGTTTAGATAAAAGTTGCTTTTTTATCTTGGCATTCAACATTAAAAGGCAGTTCACTTCTGAGGTAAAAATAGATATAATAAAGTCGGTTGCAAAATGACCAGTTAAATGTCGGGGGGAAGTTGTATTGAATATTGCCTTTTTTCTTACACCAAAAGAAGAAGTGATTTGGATATCGAGTAATTCGACAATGAGGCAAGCAATTGAGAAGATGGAATTTCATAGGTATACAGCAATGCCACTTGTTGATGATGATGGTAAATATGCCGGGACTATAACAGAAGGGGATCTACTTTGGCATTTAAAGCATACTCCGGATCTAAAATTCAGGGATACCAATAAAGTTCAGATTAAAGATATTCCAAAACAAAAATATAATAAGCCGGTTTCTATTGATTCGCAGATTGAGGATTTGGTTCTGCTATCAATTAATCAGAATTTTATTCCGGTGGTTGATGATCATGAGATGTTTATTGGCATTGTTAAGAGAAGTACGATTATTAATTATTTATACAAAAACAATTGCAAAATCAACAAAATAGTATAACATTTTTTGTAGAGGCAAGGGGACGGTTCTTGTGTTTGTTTACTTCATTAAGTGCAGGCAGAGAACCGTCCTCTTGTCTTTAAAAAGCAATTTTACCAATTATACTTGACTGTATTATAACCATATATTACAATGTGACTAGAGATTCATATGAATATGAATTCATATTCATAAATATCTAATTATTGATTGAGAATTGCATATTATTGATGAAGTATTCTAAGGTAATTATGCAACTTCTTCAAATATAAGGATGGGGAAGAGATTTGCCAAAAGAAACATTTTTTAATTTACCGGAGAAAAAACAAGAAAGGGTAATCGAGGCGGCAATCGAAGAGTTTGCTACTTATCCATTTCATAAAGCCAGAATTACAGCAATAGCGGACAATGCTGGAATAGCTAAAGGAAGTTTTTATCAATATTTTAAAGACAAGAAAGATCTTTATAAATATATTATCGAGTTAACCGTAGAAAAAAAACTAACCTATATAAATAAAGAGATGATGGTAAATAGGGAAAAATATAATTTTTTTCAGATTTTACGTGAGATTTATTTAAGTGGGATTAGATTTGCAGAAGAGAACCCTCGTTTAATTCCCATTGGTTTCATGTTGATAAATGATAAAAAACTGTATCATGAGATCTTTGGTGAGTACAAAGATCAGAGTAGCGATTTTTTTCAACAATTATTGATCCAGGGAAAAGCTAAAGGAGATCTAGACCCGGCAATTGATCCGGTGTTGGTCTCTAAAATGTTAACTAGTATCAGTTATTCCTTGGGAGATTTAATTTACGAGGATGGTACGTTAGATATGAATGATATGGAGATTATCGACCAGATGCTCCATTTTATTGAGAATGGGATTAAAAAAAGAGAATAAACTTGTTAGTTCTCTCTTACGATTTGTCACTTGTTTTTGGATAAATCTTTACATAAAATGAGTGGGTGAGTTTTTATGTTTTAAAGTTGTGCGAACAACAACAGTAAACTAAAAAGGAGGGAAGAAGATGAATAAAAATATTTTTCGAAGAGTAATTCAAACTATTTTAACTTTAGTATTGCAAAGTGTTATTTTGTTTATTTCTGCAGGGACATATCGTTGGATATGGGCTTGGATGTTCATTGTTACCGGCGTGGTAATTCTTGTTATTAATTTTATGGTTCTTCCCCAAGAAGTAATAGAAGAAAGGGGAACTTGGTCAATGGTATCTCAAACATCTAAATTTAACTGAAAGACTAGTAACAAGTGATAAGACGATACATAACTTATAATTAATCTCTTGTTTCAGTTAGTATTTATCAATAAAGGCTCTAAAGCTTGTCATTTAAATTGAGCGACGAGCAATGAGTAACGAGATGGAGGTTATTAAAATGGCTTTATTGGAATTAAAGGGAGTAACAAAGATTTATCAACAAGGGAAAATTGAGGTACCGGCATTAAGAGGGATTGACCTTACGGTGGAGGCGGGGGAGTTTACTACTGTCTTTGGCCCATCCGGTTCAGGTAAAACAACATTACTTAATATGATCGGATGTTTGGATAAACCTAGCAGCGGTAGTATTAAATTTAATGGTAGACAGTTGGCAGATCTAGATAAAAAAACTCTGGCCATGATTCGAAGACATAATGTTGGTTTTATTTTTCAGAGTTATAATTTAATCCCGGTGCTTACTGCCTATGAAAATGTAGAGTTTGCAATTAGACTGATTAACAAAGATAATAAAAATGAGATAAAAGATCGGGTGATGAAGATCCTGGCTGATGTTGGCCTGGAAGGACTGGAAAATAGAAGGCCAAATGAATTATCAGGCGGCCAGAAACAACGGGTGGCGATTGCCAGAGCTTTAGTTAAGGAGCCAAAACTGATCTTGGCCGATGAACCTTCTGCTAACCTGGATTCCAAAAGTAGTGAAGAGGTTCTGGAAGTGATGGTGAAGATGAATAAAGAACTGGGAACAACCTTTATTTTCTCTACTCACGATCCGCGGGTGATGGATTATGCCCGGCGGTTAATAGAAATTCGGGATGGCCTAATCTCCAAAGACCAAAGGAGGGAAAGCAAAGATGTTCCTAACTAAGCTGGCTTTTAAAAATCTCGCACGCCACTGTAATCGGACTCTAATTACAGCCAGTATTATTGCTTTTGCCATCTTCTTCTATATTCTCTTTGATTCGCTAATTGGTGGTATGACTGAAATGTCGTATGAGAGTATTATTAATCATGAGGCCGGACATCTTCAGGTAGTAAACCCTAAGTACTGGGAAGAAGAGGATGAATTACCTCTGGAAAACCTAATATCTGTTGAGCCACAATTGATGATGGCAATCGAAGGTGTAGAAAGGTATCAAGCTGCTTCACCTGAACTGAACTTTGCAGCCCGGCTTAATAATGGTATTAATGAACTACCGGTAATTGGAAGAGGGATTATTCCTGGAGATTTTGAAGCAGTATTTGCTTTGGAAAAGCAATTTGTTGAGGGAAGAATGTTTTCCCATGGAGAGAATAAGGTGGTACTGGGGAAAAGACTGGCTGATCTTATGCAACTAGAAGTGGGTGATTATATCATCCTTCTGGTTAAAGATAAAAACGAAACTTTTAATACGATCGAAGCAGAGATTTCAGGACTGGTTCATACAGGTAATCCTAATGTGAATCAGAATATCGTCTATCTGCCCCTTGATATAGTGCAGCAGGCACTTAATGTTGATGGTCAGGTGAGTAAGGTCATCATTAGACTGGAGAATAAGGATTTGGCAATGAGACTAACTAAGGAGCTGGCAGAAAAGATTAACGCTTTAAATGATCAGCTTACAGTCTATTCTTGGAACCAACTAGAAGCTGTTTCTTTTGCTGGCGCCAAACAAATGGGTAATCAGCTGATCCTGGCCATCATCTTATTGATTGCCGCAATTGCGATCATCAATACCGTAATCCTGGCGGCTCTAGAGAGGATGACCGAGATTGGAATGATGAAGGCGATGGGCTTACGAGAAAATGAGATTATTTATACCTTTGTCCTGGAATCAACCGGTATTGGTATTCTAGGGGGAATTATTGGGGTGGTTTTAGGACTTGGTGGAGTTGGTATATTTTCTAAAGTTGGTATTGATTTTGCAGCTTTATATGGTTTCGATTTGGGTAGTTTTGGTGTGCCGATCCTGGATCGGATCTATGGGGTATGGAATCCAAAGGCTTTTATTGAAGTCTTTGCTTTTGGTGTCATAGTTTCACTATTATCCAGTATTCCACCGGCATACTGGGCGGCAGATAAAGACCCGATTAAGGCTATTTATCATCGCTAGGGGGGGTAAAAATGGGATTTATTACGAAATTAGCTTTTAAAAATCTATCCCGGCATAAATTGAGGACTATTGTTTCGGTTATTGCCATTGCTTTTTCCGTGATGATTGTGGTGTTTGCTAGGGGACTGATTGTAGGAATGATTGACTCTCTTTCAGCAGATCATATTCAATATAATTCCGGACATATTAAAATAATTGATCGCGAATATTATGAGCAAGAACGCCTACTTCCACTCAATTATCCGGTGGATGGATTTGATGGACAGGGCTTAGATGAGATGATTACGGGTTTACAAGGGATAAAAAATGTCGAGATGGTGATTCCTAGGCTTAAATTTGGTGCCATGGTTAGTACGGGGAAAGAATTAGTAACGATGAGTGGCTGGGGAGTTAATCCGGAACAGGAAACGACCTTCACCAATATTGAGGATTACCTGGTAGAGGGGAGGATGGTAGAACCCGGTCAGATGGAAGTAGTGATGGGGAAAGTTTTATTGGATAAAATCAATTGTCAGGTTGGCGATAAGGTTACTATTTTATATAATACAGCTTTTAGTTCTCCAAAGGCTGCTACCTTTAGGATCGTTGGACGGCTGGAAAGTGGTCTTAAACTACTAAATGAGTTTGTATTTTATCTACCGCTGGATCAAGCCCAGAGGCTCTTAGATATGGATGATCAGGTTACCGAGTTACTGCTGGTAACATCGGATCAGAATATTGTTCCTCGGGTACTGCCAGAAGTAAAAGAATTACTGGCGGGTAAAGGAAAGACCGATAGATATCTGGCTTTAGGGTATAAAGAGACCAGTGATTTTATTCCGCTGATGGATATAATGAAGATAATTTATAATCAGATTTATATCTTCCTAGTATTTTTATCTTGTATTGTAGTGATCAATACTATGATTATGATTGTCAAAGAGCGAACACCAGAGATTGGTATGATGGCGGCTATGGGACTGGAAAGCAAAGAGATCTTACAACTTTTTGTTATTGAGGGCGGAATTATGGGGGTGTTTGGCAGTCTGCTCGGAGCGGTTTTAGGTTCCGTATTGACTAGTTATTTAGCTGAAGTGGGGCTTGACTATACCTCTGCTATGTCTGGGATGAGTGCAGATATCATCTTTAATGCCATTGTTTATCCGGTGTCTTCAGTTGGTAATACGCTTTTTGCCTTTGCACTGGGAGTGATTATTGTTACCCTTGCTTCTATTTTTCCAGCCCGGAAGGCAGCAAGGCTGGAGCCTACTGAAGCAATGAGAGGAATTTAAATGAGGGAATTGCAAAATTACCTTAAGCATGTATTTAACCACAATATATAGTGTTTATCTTTTATTGTCTAAGTTTAGACAATTACTAGTGAGGCTATCAATATATTGTGGTCAAATTTAAATAATTGAATTATGCAATTCCTTAAAAAGAAGGGAGTTAAGTTTAAGTGAGAAAAAGGATAGGATTACTATTAGGATGTTTAATTATAATTTCCATATTTGCCTCCATATCAGTTAGTGCGATGACCGCTGAAGAGATTATCAAAAAAAGAGATAGTAACGAGTATATTAAGACGGCCAAAGCAGAATCAGAGATGAGTATTGTTAGTGGTAACCGGAGAATTACGAAAACCATGGTCTCTTATATAGAAGGGGATAATGGCCTAACGATCTTTACTAATCCCCGGGATCGAGGTACCAAGTTTTTAAAACGGGATGATGATCTGTGGATGTTTTTCCCTGAGGCGGAAGACCTAGTGAAGATCTCTGGTCATATGCTTAATCAGGGGATGATGGGCAGTGACTTCTCCTATCAGGATATGATGGAATCTGATAAGCTGACTGAGTTATATAAATTTGAATTGATCGGTGAAGAAAAAATAGAAGGCCGTAACTGCTATGTACTAGAAGGAATTGCCATTGAAGGGAAAAAAGTTTCTTATTATCGACGCAAATCCTGGGTTGATAAGGAAAGATTCGTGGGCTTAAAAGAAGAGCTTTATGCTAAAAGTGGCCGGTTATTGAAGGCAATGAAAGTTAATAAAGTGGAAGAGATCGAAGGCCGCTGGTATCCAATGGAATCAGTAATGGAAGATAAACTACGGAAAGGCTCCAGAACAGAATTTGTGATTAAATCGATTGAGTTTAATCCTAAAATACCTGCTGGGACTTTTACTTTGGAGAACTTAAAGTAAAAGAAAATGAGACGGTATTTATGTCTAGGGAGATTACGCTGGCTACCAAGTCGCTCACGCCGGTCACCTTAACATCACGCAGTGATTTAAATCAAAGCCGGGTGAGTCGACCGGATGTATTTATCACAAAGAATGACGAATGAAGAAATTCAATAAACAACATTCTGACCAGGCTGGGTAAAAAATATTAATACGAGCAACGAGCATCGAGGGGGGTTGATACTGATGCGTAAAATTTCAATTCCGATCATTCTAATTTTACTAGTGGCTGTTTTTTGCTCACAGGTTTTAGCGGTAGAAGCCGGAGGAGAGCTTAAAGCAGGATGGGAAGGCATACTTCAGAAGGATGGAAGTTTTGGATCTGAGTTTACGGAGAATTTAAATCTGGAGCTTTATCTTCCTCCAATCAGTAATACTGAGGTCGCTTATGCCTTTCAGATTAGTAGACCTTTACAGGATTTGCTGGCAGAAGAAAAGGCTTCTTACTTTACCAAAAAGCTCTATCTGAAACATAGGTTTGATAAAATTCACTTAACAGTGGGCCGTCAACCTGTCTTCTGGTCATTTGGTTCTTTACTTAATCCGGTGGATTACACTTTGGGTGCAGATGTTCTTGAGGAGGAGAGTAATAGTAAATATACAGATGCTTTGGAAGTTTTTGTTCCTCTTAATTGGAATTCTAGCTTGACAGCAGTAGTTTCCTTTCCCGAAGGGTTCAGTACTGAAACGGAAAAAATGCAATGGGGAGTTAGGGGTAGGTTCGGAGTAAAAGGGTATGATCTGACTTTGAATTATGTTCGGGAGGCGGAAGGATCTGGAGAAACAGGTGTAGATCTTGATAATGTAGTTGGATTTATTCCAAAGCAAAGGATTGGCTTTACTTTTAAAGGAGATCTTAAAGATTTTGGGATCTATGGTTCTTTTGGCCACTATTTCGATCAAGGGCTGGATAGTAATAATAGTTATTTATTAGGAGCAGATTATAGTTATAATCTTAATTATCATACCAAAATCAGTATATACCTGGAGTATTTAGGAGTAGAACTGAGATTTTTGGACCCCATGATTAGAACTAATCTACTGAAAATGAAAAACGGTGACACTAGACTAGATCTCTTGGTCGGAGGAGTCAGTTATCCGATTGATGATTTTTCATCTATCTCCTTGATGACGCTGGTTAATCTGGATGATGGCAGTCTGTTTTTGCTTCCCAGTTATCAAAATACTCTCCCTGGTAATATTGACCTTACGATAAGTAGCTCTGTATTTTGCGGCCAGGATAATACCCTCTTTGCCCCTGGGGATCTGATGCCGCGAGTAAATATTAGTATCAATTTAAGTTATCCATTTTAATTTTAAAAAAAGTAAAAATTATAAATTTCTTCAATGTAGTGGTGGAAATTTATGATGGTATATAGGCCATTTTTTTAGCCAAAGGTTTGGAGTTTGACGTTGTAACGATTACGGGAGCAGGTCCTCACCAGTACCGGAGGATGAGTTAGATATGAAACTACTATATGTGGCGATGACTAGGGCGCTGCATTGTTTGTATATCTACTATACTTCTGGACTAACCTCGGTTTTAAATGAGCTAGTATCAACTAACATCGGAAAAAACAATCTGATGGTAAATTAACCACTAGTAAATTAATGCATATTGTCTCTCCTATCATTGCAATATAATACAATAAAATGGTATAATTAACGGAACGTTTTATACAAGGGGGAGAAATATGTGATTGATGTTGACTTTAGTATCTTAATTACGTTTATTTTATATTTGGGATTTATGGTTGCGATTGGATTAATATTTTACTCTAAAACTAATGATTTATCTGATTATATTTTGGGTGGCCGGCAATTAAATAAGTGGGTAGTTGCCATTAGTGCCGAGGCTTCGGATATGAGTGGATGGCTCCTGCTAGGTTTACCCGGCTTGGCGTATGTTGTTGGAGTGGAAGCGGCATGGATTGCGATTGGTTTAGCGGTGGGTACTTATTTAAACTGGAAGTTTGTAGCTACCCGGCTCCGTAGTTACACGCAGATTTCCGGGGATTCAATTACTTTATCTAATTATTTTGAAAATCGTTTCCGAGACAAAAGTAAGGCACTACGTATGGTTTCGGCTTTATTTATTGTAATCTTTTTTCTGATTTATACGGCATCCGGGTTTGTTGCCAGTGGGAAATTATTCAGTACAGTTTTTGGCCTAACATATTTTCAAGCTTTATTGATTGGTGCTTTAGTTGTTGTTATTTACACTTTCTTAGGTGGTTTCATGGCGGTATGTTGGACTGACCTTTTTCAAGGAATATTAATGTTTTTTGCCATTACAATTGTACCTATTATGGGCATAAAATCCGTGGGTGGATATGGTACATTAGTTGAAAGAATAAAAGCTATTAATCCAGAGATGCTAAATCTTTTTACAACATTGGATGGTAAGTCAACCTCGATAATGGTAGTTATTTCTTCCTTGGCATGGGGATTGGGGTATTGTGGACAGCCTCATATTCTTGTTCGCTTTATGGCAATTAAATCTCCTGAGCAGATTAAACCAGCGACTAGAATTGCTATGGTATGGGTCGTTATTTCACTAGTAGCTGCTGTTTTAGTAGGAGTGGTCGGAAGTGCTTATATGCCAAATGCTTTAGAAGGGTCTGCTACAGAAACCATCTTTATGCAGATGGTAAACTCTTTATTCCATCCATTGGTTGCCGGGTTGCTATTAGCGGCAATTTTAGCGGCAATTATGAGTACGGCTGATTCTCAATTATTAGTAACTACTTCAGCGCTAGCCGAAGACTTTTACAAAGTACTTTTCCGTAGAGAGGCCAGTGATCAAGAATTGGTCTGGGTTGGCCGTTTATCAGTAGTGCTAGTTTCTATAGTGGCCTTTATTATAGCTTTAGACCAAAATAGTTCAGTATTAGATTTGGTTGCTTACGCCTGGGCAGGATTTGGAGCTACTTTTGGCCCGCTTATTCTCCTATCGCTTTATTGGAAAAGGATGACCAGAAACGGTGCACTGGCTGGAATCGTAGCTGGGGGAATTACTGTCTTAGTATGGAAACAACTTCAAGGTGGAATTTTTGAACTTTATGAGATTGTACCGGGGTTTATCTGCTCGATAATTGCGATTGTGGTTTTTAGTTTATTGGATAAGAAACCGGCCGAAGAGATTACTGGAGAGTTTGAAATGGTTAATGCAAAATAGCATTGGATATGATATCCTTTAAATGAGGATAATGTAAAATAGAGGGTGAATCGGATGAAAGATTACCAGCCATATATCCAAGCATGGCAAGAGCGTTTTAAAGGGAGGCGTTGGCGTTATCAGACGGATGAAAAATCAGTACCTCCGTTTGATCAAAGAAATTGAGCTTGAACTTTTCGAATTGGAAGAGCTTGTTGTTGAGACTTCGAAGTTAAGTTCATGTTTTAGTGACATTTAGGTACAAAGGGAATAGTTTTATTGGCACCTCTTATTTGGAGTGAATACACTCTTCAAATAAGAGGTGCTTTTGTTTTATCAATAAAAAAATTATACTTGACATTATTGGGATGATGGAATAATATTATCTATAGATACCTATACCCGTATAGGTACCATTAAGTTAAGCATTGGAGGGATTTATTTTATGAAGACCAAATGGTCATGGGCAACAGGCGGATTTATTCTGGGCATATGGAACATCCTAATTTTCTTAAGTGGAAATCATTTGGGAACTACAACGGCATATGCTCAGACTACTGGGTATCTTACTCAGTTTTTTTCTGATATTATTCCGGTAAGTACCTGGACCGCTGGGACATGCGGGACAGGAAGTGTTCTTCAGGTCAGCTGGCAGTGGTTACTAGTTCTAGGGATTTTCCTTGGGGGTTTGATCGGAAGGTTAATCCACGGCAGAAAAAAGGTAGAAGCTATTCCCGAAATGTGGAGGGAAAAGTTTGGAGATTATCCACGACTACGTTATCTACATGCTTTTATTGGAGGATTTTTAATGTTAGTAGGGGCCAGAATTGCTGGTGGATGTACGAGTTCTCACGTAATTAGCGGGATTAGTCAGTTGGCGGTTAGTGGTTTGATCTTCGGTTTTACAGTGTTTGCTTCCGGAATTCCTACTGCCACTCTGCTTTATAGAAGGAGGGATGCCAGATGAATGTATTGCTACCAATTATATTTGGTATTGGGTTTGGCTATATACTCTATAAGGTAGGAGCCCTGGAGTATCAAAGTATTGTAAATGCTTTACGTTTAAAGGATTTGACCATTCCCAAATTTATGCTCTTTAGTGTAGCAGTAAGTGTTGTAGGTGTTTTCAGTTTACGATCACTTGGTTTGATTTCTTTAAGTTTAATTACTACTAACCCGTGGGCGGATATAGTCGGGGGACTTATTTTTGGAGTTGGATTTGCATTTGCAGGTTATTGTCCAGGAACAAGTATCGGTGCTTGGGGAGAGGGAAAGCGTGATGCTGGATATGCGATAGTAGGTGGGCTGGTTGGCATACTCGTCTATACACTGCTTCAGCAGAACGGAATATTGTCCTTTAGGACTCAGGATCTTGGGATGATCAGCCTTATTGATCTAATATCATTAAACCCTTTAACAATAGCAGTTATCTTTAGTACCTTAATTATCGGAATGATTTATCTCTTAGATTACTGGGAAGAAAATAGAAAAGGAGGAATATGAAATGTTAAAGATTAGAGATAAGGCTCTTGTGTATGTTACAGCGACAACCCTGGTTTTTATTGTTGTAGCGTTAGTTGGGGGTGGCTGGCCCAAGGCTGCGACAGGAGGAGATAATCTTCAAGTTTTGGAAGAGGCGGTTATTAACTACTATGAAAGGATGCCGGAGCATCTCTATAAGATTCCGGAAGCGGAGTTAAAACAGTTGATTGATGATGATGACCAGCATATTTTCATTTTAGATATTAGATCACGAGAGGATTATCTGACTGGCCATATTAAGGGAGCTTCTAATATTCCCTTCCGGGAAGTAGGAAATAACTTGGATAAATTGCCACAAGATAAGACAATAATTGTTTATTGTTATACTGGTCAAACGGGAGGCCAAACAGCTGCGGCTCTTAACATTGCTGGCTTTAAAGCTCGTTCCTTAAATGGTGGAATGAACAATGGGTGGTTAAAAAATGAATACTCGATAATCAGATAGTAATCACACAGTTTGATCGGCTCTCAATTTTTGAATTATGTTTTGAACAATGAAAAGCAAATCTCCTAAAAAAGTTATTGACATTGACGTTACGTAAAGGTATATAGTGAACTTGTCAGGAGGTGAGAGCATGGAATATACAGTACAAAAATTAGGACACTTGGCAGGGATCAGCACCAGAACACTTCGTTATTACGATGAGATTGGTCTTCTTAAGCCGGCAAGGGTTAATCCATCGGGGTATCGTATTTATGGCCAAGCTGAAGTTGATAGACTGCAGCAGATCCTCTTTTACCGGGAACTAGGAGTGAGTCTAGAAAAGATTAAGCAGCTCATAACCGCACCGTCTTTTGATGGTTTACAGGCTTTAAGAGAACATCGTAAAAAGCTTCTTGACAAGAGAAAACAATTAGATTTACTAATAGCTAATGTCGATAAGACAATAGCTTTAAGGGAGGGAAAAACAACGATGACTGATCAAGAAAAATTTGAAGGCTTCAAACAAAGAATGATTGAGGAGAACGAGAAAAAGTACGGTAAGGAAATCAGGGGGAAATATGGTGAGAAAGCGGTCGCCGAATCTAATCAAGCAATTAAAGACCTGACTGCGGAAGAATACGGGAAATGGGAGCAATTGAGTGCTAGTGTGCTTGAAAACTTAAAAGCAGCCATGGCTACCCGGGACCCAGCAGGAGAACTTGCACAGAAAACTGCAGATTTGCATCGCCAATGGCTAAGTTATGCTTGGGGTAGCTACAATAAAAAAGCCCATGCCGGACTAGCCCAAATGTATGTGGATGATCAAAGATTTACAGCTTTTTATGATAAGGTGCAACCAGGTGCGGCTGAGTTCTTAAGGGATGCAATTCTAATTTATACTGGAGAAAAGAAATAAGGTAAAGCCTTTAATGGCAAGGTTAATAAGGGGAAGTTCTATTCTACACCTTTATGTTGATTTATTTTAATTTTACATAAAGGTGTTTTTGTATTAAAAAATTGTATTGACTAATTTAGCCTAAGGTATTATGCAATTCTCTCATATGTGATAACAAGCTAAAAAACATTTTGTCTTAGAAAGTAGTTGTGTTTGTAATAAATTAATAAGGATACAAAAATATGTTAAGAATTTGGAACAAATTTTTAAAAAGAAAAAGGATATTTTAAATTTGTATAGAAGAAAAGAATATAATAAACGTTTGTGAAATAAAATATTATTACGTAAGCAGGAGTTTTTAATGTCTATTGAACTAGGATTTTCTCTATTAACTAAGCATCTGTTGGCTACTGTTTGGCAACCAGTAAAAATTGCTCATTCTAAATTTATCTCTGCTTTAAGGGGAATAAGCGTAGTGAAATTCTGCGGATCTAAGATAGTAATTGTTATTCTAAATACTTAAGCGAATATTAATTTTGAAAACGTCACAAACGTTTGTGATAAATATCATCGATATTTAATAAATAGAAAATAATTAGAGTGTCTATGAACTGGAATGATTTTAAAAGGAGGTGAAACGGGCGAGAAAAAGCTCTTTACCCTGCAAATTTATTTTGGATGTTAAAAAAGATGGAGCGCAAGTAGCTCAATAAAAAAGGGAGGAAATAAAATGTCTAAAAGCAAAATTACAGTTCTTGTAACTATTCTCTTGGTAGTTATTCTGAGTGTGGGAATGCTGGTGCCAGTTTCAGCAGCAAAAAAAGTCAAACTAACTGTTTGGGGAAGGGATCTTCCTGATGATGACCCTGCTCATGCTTATGTTAAGGCTCTAGTTAATGGTTTCAAGGCAAAAAACCCTGATATTGAACTGGAATATATCGCTTTGGGTGATCCGGGACTTACAGATAAGACTAAGGTAGTTATGGCCAGTAACAGGGACCTTCCCGATATCTTCCAAAGTTGGGGCGGTTCAGTAATGGGTGGCTATGCTGATGCTAAGCGGCTGTGCGATTTAACTAAGGAATTAAAGGATATTCCTTGTAGTGCTGCCGCACGTCAGGCTATGACTTGGAAAGGTAAGACCTATGGCGTGGCACCATTCTTTGCCATTGCTGGTGTTTTTATTAATGAGGATTTATTTAAGGCCCATGGGCTTAAAGCTCCTACAACTATAGAGGAGATGGAAAAAGTAGCAGAGACCCTTAAAGCCAAAGGTATCCAGCCATTTGCTTGTGGTGCTCGGGATAAATGGCCGGCACTAGCAATGTTTATGTATCTGACTGATCGTTATGGTGGTGTTGAGGCTTTTGCTGATGCCCAAGCCCGGAAAAACCGGTTTGACAGTAATGCTTTTGTAGATGCTGCAAAGAAGTATCAGGATTGGGTGAAAAAAGGTTACTTTGGTGCTACTCCGCTAGGCGAAGCTTATGGTGATGCTCAACAGTTAATGGCTACAGGTAAAGCAGGTATGCATGTTACCGGTTCCTGGATGTGTGCCCAATATTCTAGTAAGGATTTTACTGATCAAAATCTAGGCTTTTATGCATTCCCCGAACTAAAGGGTGGTAAAGGTAAGAGTACCGACATTATGGGCATGACTGATATCGGTTTTGCCGCTAGTAGAGAGGCATCGAAAAAGAAAGATGCGGTTGTACGTTTTATGAAATATGCCATGAGTGTGGAAGCTTGTTCCGCAGAACCTGGTCGTATTTGTTCAGTACCTGGCGTGAAGGCTCCTTCTCGCTTAACCGAAATGGCTTCTGGAGTTTTTGGCCAAGCTAAAGTGGTTCAATTCTGGTGGGATCAGGACCTGCCACCGATGGTAACAGGACCATTAAATGATACTATTCAAAAATTCTTCCTACCGGGTTCCGATGTTAAGAATGCTATGACCCAGTTTGAGGAGTTGGTGGAAGAGAATTTAGGGGCAGCAAAAAAGTAAATAAGTAAATAAGTAAATAAGTAATACATTTTAGTAATTGGCAGGGGTGTGGAAATGTCTCCTGCCCCTGCCTGAAAAAGCCTTTACAGAGTGTCAGGAACAGAGTCGGCATTAGAAAATATTTTCTGTCAGACAATAATTTAGTTGAATTTGGAGGTGGCTGGGTATGAAGAACAACATCGGGGCATATAGTATGCCGTCTCTTAAAAGTAAGGAGAAAAAAAAGCGGGACTGGAACAGAATCATTTTCCAAGTAATCTTGCTTTTGCCTGCCATGGCATTTCTTATAATATTTATGTATTATCCCATTGAAGAGACCTTTCGTCTTTCTTTAATGCGTGCTACTGGTCTTGGTGACACAGTTTTTATTGGGTTAAAAAATTACACCAGGTTATTTGCTAGCGAAGAGTTTCGTGCTGGCCTTGTTCATGTTTTTGCGTGGGCTTTTTGGAGTGTGTTACTCCAGATCCCTCTAGCCTTTTTCATTGCTTTTTCCGTAACTGCTTATCGAAATAAGATTACAAAACCGCTGCGTGCTGTATATTATTTAGCTAGTGTTATGCCATCGGCGATCACTGCCATGTTAGGCCGGTTTGTTTTTGCACCTAGATATGGTGTAATTTCTACTGTTGCATCCAAGCTGAACTGGAAATGGCTTGGTAGTATCGATTTTCTTGGTGACCCAAATCTTGCGTTCTGGTCTCTGTTTGTTGTTGCGACTTGGGCTTATACAGGTTTTAATATTGTTTATTTAATGGCCAATATTGAACAGATACCGATGGAAATCCGTGAAGCTGCCCAGTTAGATGGGGCTAACCGTTGGCAATATGCTTGGCAAATTGTATTGCCAATGATTACGTATCCACTCCTGATCATTGCCGTCATGAGCATTGTTGGTAGTTTAAAACTCTTTGATTTACCATACTTACTTACTAGCGGTGGACCGGGCTATGCTACAACAACATTGGTAATTACCCTTTATAAACAAGGGTTTGTTAATTGGCAGTATGGCAGAGCGGCTGCTATTGGAGTAATTATTTTCCTACTTTCGCTGTTCTTCGCTGTTGCTCTATTCTCAATGCAAAGAAAGGATGGTGACGTAGGATGAACGATATATCAATGATTACAGAAAGAAGAATGAAAACTTCCAATTTTCGTTCCAAGTTTCCGGCAATAATTATCACGATTATTCTGCTCTTGTTGGCTTTGGCAGTAGTTTTACCGCTTCTTTTGCCCTGGTTTTTTGTCTTCAAAACTCGTTTAGAATTTGCTTATCATCCATGGAGCTTACCTACTCAGATACGATGGGATAATTTCCGAGAAGCCTGGGTAGCTATACAGATTGGGCAGGGGTTACTTAATACCTTGTATGTTTGTTTGGGTGCGATCATCTGCACAGTACCATCGGCAGCAATGGCTGGTTATATCTTTGCCCGTTACCGGAGCAAAGTGACAGAGATATTGTTCTATATAGTAATGGCTGGTTACTTTGTGCCAGTACAGATGTGTTTAATTCCGTTATACCAATTAGGTGCTCAACTTGGCATAACTAATACGCTACCCGGACTTTTTCTGCCAATGACTGCTTTTGGCATCCCATTTTGGACAATAATTTACCGTTCTTTTTTCCGTGGACTCCCTGGTGAACTGGCAGAAGCGGCGAGAATTGATGGTGCGGGGCATACAGGTATATTTATCCGGATTATGCTCCCATTGGCAAAACCTGCCTCTGTTCTGGCAACCCTTCTTGTCTTTATGGGAGCTTGGAGTGATTATTTACTAAGTCTGATTATGCTTAATGACCAAAGACTCTTTACTATGCAATTACGAATAGCACAGTTTCTTAATCAGTATGGTACGGATCATATGCCAAGATATGCAGCTGCCGCAGTAATTGCCGCGGCGCCTACGATTCTTTTGTACCTATTTGGACATCGTTGGATTATTGAGGGTACTTTAGCTGGAGCATTAAAAGGATAACGTAAATGAAGGAAAGCTATAGTTAGCTTGTTTTTTGGCTATTTTTTGGGCGTTCTTTAGCAATTTGTAATTTAGAAGTTTATTTTGTAAAAGTGTTTTGCCCCTTCTTTTTTTGTTATAAATTGTATTGACTCATGTGTAATTTCTCCAAATGTTTTTGTTTATACACTATAACATTTGGTAGAGGTTTTATCATGAGTCATCTTTATTTTCTTGGCTTTTTACTATACGCTTTTCATCGTAGAATTTGGGCTTTTGTAATACAATTAGTATACTGGTCTATGGTTATCTTTCACCGGGGATTACTGCGGTTAATCAACCTATTGATGAATTAGGAAAAGAGGTTGCAAACCAACTGTTTTTATTAATGGATGGTAAATTTCCTAAGGAGAAAGGGGCTATTTTCCCTACAAAGATTATTGTTCGTGAATCATGTAAAGCACCTAAAAAATCAGATTAATGATTTCCATAATATTACTGAGGCGACTAGCCTCTTTTTTTTGTAATAAACGAGTATTTACATGATACTGGGAGGAAATTGCAAAATATTACCGAATTTAAACTATAAAGGGATTTGTGTGATTACCTTGGAGTAATAGATGAATTTCATAGAATTCGCTCATGCTGGCTACGGCCCGCTCACATGAAATGAGGAAAATTAACCTCCGCCGGGTCAGAAGTTGTTTCTTGGTTCACGTGAATTTCTTCAAGCATTCTAGGGTCTAGTAGTGCGATTATTTCATATAGAGAATAAATGATAATGGGGGTAATTGTTATGGAAAACAAAAAACCCGTCATTCTGAAGACTACCGTCAAAAAAGCTGGTAATAAAGGATTACTAATAGGGCTGGTTGCAGGAGGGTTATTACTTGTTTTAGTATTTGTATCTTTACTTGGAACTACGAAAAGCGGGAAATTATTAAGATTAGTTGAAATGAAGCCCTCTGAAGAAATAAGCCGCCATACTAATCTAACCTTTGTTTTTTCAAGAGATGTAGTAAACGAAAAAGAAGTGGGTATTACTTTATCTGAGCCATTAATAAAATTTACTCCTTCAGTTCCTGGAAAGTTCCGTTGGGTAACCCGGAGGGAACTTCGATTTTTACCGGAGGTTCCTTTTCTTCCTTCCACTACATATAAAGCAGAGATCAGTCCTGGGCTGGGAGCCACAGATGAGCAATATATCTCCGGAAAAAGAACAGTGGAATTTTCTACCGTCCGTTTTCGGGTTGAGGGTACTAATGTTAGTTTTATTACACCGGAAGATGGTAAAGGTGTAATATTGCAAGCCAGACTAAGATTTAACTACCCTGTTTCACCTGTTGAATTAGAAAAATCATTGAAACTTCGTTTGGCAAGTACTAATAAAGATCTGAGATTTACTTTGGATACAGAAGAAAACAGTCTGTATATTACAGTAACAACTGAACCAATTGAGCTTACCAGTAAAGAACAGGAGGTTCTTATTCTTATTCCCAAGGGTTTTTCTTGTGTTAATGGGGAGAAGGGTTTGGCCAAAGAGTATAAATACCAAACCTTGGTGGGAGCAAAAAAACCGTTAAAAATATTGAAAGTTACCTTACAAGGGGAAAACTTAAAATATTGGATTGCTGTTCAGTGTTCAGAGCAAGTAGATGCCGAAACTGTGGACAGCTTTATTGAAATTAAACCCCAGGTTGATTTCAGTACAGAGGTTGAAAAAGAGTATATTTTGATAAAAAGTAATCAGTTTAAAGCAGGAGAAAATTACAATCTCCGTTTAAACTCCGGTTTACCATCAGTTAATGGTTTACCACTAGACAAGGATTTTGCAGCAATGATTTCGCTGAAAGATATGGAACCGGGGTTGAATTTTAATTCTTCCGGGCGGTATCTGAATAGTAAGGGATACCTTAATTTGGGTTTGGAGACCGTGAATGTTGAGCGGGTTAATCTTGAAATTAGCAGGATTTATGCTAATAATATTATCGCTTTTTTAAATCACTTGGATTATTATCGGCAAGATTACTGTTATAATAGTCAAATCCCTTATTTTGGGGAAATTCTTAAGTCTGAAAATATTGAGATTAATGGTTTAAAAAATGAAGTGGTAACCACCCCGATTAGTTTAAGCCAATACTTTACCAATGATTTTAAAGGAATATTCCAGGTTGCTGCCTATAATGATGACCGGCGATGGATGAATGATAAAAAGTATATTATCATTACTGACCTGGGTATTGTAGGGAAAATGGGTAAGAATGATCTCATGGTCTGGGTAAATTCCCTGGAGTCGCTTACGCCAAAAGAAAAAGCAAAGATTAGTTTAATCAGTAAAAACAATCAGATTTTGGCAGTAGGAGAGACCAATACCCAAGGGATAGTTAAATTTACGGGGTTGAAAAAGCAGATAAAGGATTCCGAACCACTAATTATTCTAGCGGAGGATGGAGATGATTTCTCCTTTGTTCAGCTAAAAGAGGGTCGTATTTCTACTACTGATTTTGATGTGCGGGGCCGGGAAAATCTGAATGAGGGGTATGAGGCCTTTGCTTATTTGGATCGAGATATCTTTCGTCCGGGGGATGAAGGTAATCTGGTAACCATAATTAGGGGACCAGGTGCTGCTTTGCCACCTGAATTCCCGGTAAAACTGGAGATTAGGCAACCGGATGGGCAGATTTTCCGGGAATTGGTCAGTAATACCTATGATCGGGGTGCCTGCGAATTTAAATTGGAGATCCCGGATTACGCCCAGACTGGAGGGTATCGTGGGAGTGCCCTGGTAGGTGGAGAAGCAATTGGTAATTTCTCCTTTAAGGTGGAGGAGTTTATGCCTGACCGGATCAAGGTCACTACCACCACCGACCGGGAAGAGTATAAAGCCGGCGATTTATGCCAGATTCAGGTAGAGGGAGTAAACCTCTTTGGTCCCCCAGCAGCCGGAAGGGGAACAGAGTTAAGTCTTCGTTTAGAACCAGCGGAATTTACAGTTCCGGCTTACCAGTCCTATACTTTTGGCGATCGGGATAGAAGTTTTATTGCAAAAACTGAAGACTTGGGCGATAGCAAATTGGATGCTAATGGCCAGGCAGTCTTTAGCTATAGATTCCCTGACAAGATGATGCCCCCTGCTAAGATTAATGCCATCATTCAAGCCACAGTGATTGAAGATGGCGGCCGCGCGGTCAGCAATTATACGGCAGTGGATTTACATCCTTACGATAATTATATTGGGGTTAAACCCCTGGCTGAATACTATACTGAAATCGGGAAACCATTTTCCTTAAAATATATTGCGGTAGATCCTAAGGGAAATCCGGTTAGCAATCCAGAATTAAATGCCGAGGTTTACCGGATTACATGGAATTCAATCTATCGGCGAGATTCCAGCGGCCGGTATCGTTATGTATCTGAAGAAGAACGGCGGAAGATTTATACAGAAAAACTTAGTCAGGAACCCGGTGAACAGACTTTTTCCTACACTCCTAAGGATTATGGCCGCTATCAGATTGTGATTTCTGATCCCAATACTAATGCTCAAGCCTCCTTATTCTTTTATGCTAGCGGTTGGGGCTACTCGCCGTGGGCGATGGATGATCCTGATAAGATCGAATTAGATCTGGAGAAAGACCTGTATAAAGTAGGTGATAAAGCACAACTCCAGATTAAGGCACCATTTGCTGGCAAGGCCCTGATTACTGTAGAACGCGAGCGAGTCTATGACTATTGGATTGTTGATTTTAAAGAGAATACCGGGGTAGTCTCGATCCCTATCAAAGAAGAATATAAACCTAATGCATATCTGTCGGTCCATATGATCCGCTCAATTGAGTCGGTGGAGAAACACGCACCTGCTCGAGCTTTTGGAACAATCCCCCTGATGATTGATTGTAGTAATGCAAAATTAGGAATCAAACTGGCAACTGCCGATGAGATACGGCCAAATCAGGAGATCGAAGTAAAAGTAAATGTAAATAATTTAGGAAATAGTACTTATCTTACACTTGCTGCAGTAGATGAAGGGATCTGCCAGTTAACAGATTATTCTGTCCCGGATCCTACGGTTTTCTTTTATGGAAAACGGAGTTTGAGTATTAGTAGCTATGATCTTTATGGTCTGCTTCTTCCGGAAGTGGAAGGGATGCAATCAGAAAGCTCCCCTGGTGGAGATGCCGATGTGTTGGACCGTGTGAGAAAACAAAATCTTAATCCTGTTTCCCTTCGCCGTGTAAAGCCAGTATCTTTATGGTCAGGAATAGTTTCCCCGGATAAGAATGGTGATGCTGTTATTAAACTGAAAATTCCACAGTTTAACGGGACTCTTCGTTTGATGGCTGTGGCTTTTGATGCTCACCGCTTTGGTGCAGCGGAGAAAAAAGTTATAGTCCGGGATCCGGTGGTACTCACCCCAACCTTCCCGCGGTTTGTAGCACCTAATGATCAGTTTACGGTCCCGGTTTCAATTTTTAATGGAACAGGGAAAGCCGGTGAGTTTAAACTGCAATTAACTTCGGAAGGACCGGTTACAATAAAAAATGCACCGCAGGTTAAAATTACCCTTGCTGATCAAGAAGAAAAGTCAGTCAACTTTGAGCTGATGGTCGGTGAGGGGATGGGAAAACTTCGTTTCCAATTAGAAGTAGAAGGGAATGGAGCAACCTGTAAAATGGAAGAGGAACTATCACTAAGACCGCCGGTACCTTTGACCCATGATATTAAATCAGGTTCAATCTTACAGAAAAAACCATTAACTTTTAAACTGGATGACCAATGGATTCCAGGAACAGCCGATTATACACTGGCGCTTTCACCCTTTCCAACTGTGCAGTTTGCCAGAGGATTAGACTATCTTTTGACCTATCCTTACGGATGTGTGGAACAGACTACTTCCAAGCTATTTCCTTTGTTATACTTAGACCAACTGCTTAGTGCGGTGGAAAAGGGAACTTTTGAGGGGAATGCCGATTATTATATAACCGAAGGTATTGAAAAAATAGAGGCTATGCAACTCAGAGACGGCTCTTTTGCTTACTGGCCTGGTGGTAATTATAGTAATGAATGGAGTTCGGTATATACCGCACATTTTCTGGTTGAGGCAAGAAAAGCCGGGTATGTCATTTCGGACCGGGTATATAACCGGATGATCTCATACCTGAAAAAAATTGCCCGGGGTAGTGAAAGCAATATTTATCGCTTACAATCCAAGATCTATGCTTTATATGTTTTAAGTCTTAATGGTACTCCTGACTTGTCGACAATGGCTTATTGGCGGAGGTACGCCCCGGATAATATTACTTCTTATACTAGAGCATTATTGGCAGCAGCTTATTTCTATACTGGGGACCGGATCGCGGCCCGAGGAATACTTCCGGAATCCTTTGCCGTAACTGTTTTTCCAAGGGAAACCGGGGGGAACTTCAACTCTACTCTTCGTTCTGATGCAATTATCCTTAGTGTGCTGGCCGATGTAGATCCTCAGAACCCCAGCGTTTATAAGCTGGTAAACAGAATAACTCAAGCTACAAAAGATGGACATTGGGGAACAACGCAGGAGAATGCCTTTGCCCTAATGGCGCTAGGAAAGATTCTGAAAGAAAAGGATGATGGGGAGTATCAAGGAGAGGTTTACTTTGACAAAGAAAAGATTGCTGATTTTGATAGTACTGAGAATTTTGTCTTAAATGACTCGCGCTTGGCCGAAGGGAAGGTTACAATAAAACTTGTCGGGGATGGGGAGTGCTACTATTACTTGAAATCCAGTGGTCTGTCAAAACGGCGGGATCTTCCTGAATATAATAATGGGGTTCAAGTAACCAGAGAGTACCTTGATCGCCATGGGAACCCTTTAAATCTTAACCAGATTCAACAGGGAGATTTAATTGTAGCCCGGATTACGATCAAACCTTCACAAAAGGATTTGAGTAATCTTGGTATTGTGGATCTGCTCCCGGCTGGATTGGAAATTGAAAATCCACGTTTAGAGAGTAGAGCAAGTATTCCTTGGCTGACAGAAAAATCGGTTGGACCCGATTATATGGATATTAGAGATGATCGCCTCATCTTGTTTGTTAGTTTGAATGAGGTGAAGACCTATCAGTTCTATTATGCCTTACGGGCTGTGACCTGTGGTCAGTTTATCCTCCCGTCAATCAAAGCAGAATGTATGTATTCCCCGGAGATCTCCAGCTTCAGTTCTAGTGGTGTGATTCAAGTGGTACGGGGAGAATAGATGCTGGGGAATTAGCAAATAGCAGAGAAGATAAAAGTAATAAGATATAGGGGAGAGAAAAGCTGAATATCAATCATCTTTAAACCAATTAATTAGAAGTCAAATAATACGATATTTATATCAGGTTCCGCTCCTAGTTATTCGTATTGAAATTTTATAATACATTCATGAATCTGTTTAGAGACAACCAGTGACGAGGGACAGGCCGCGGGATGAATTTTAGTAATAGGTGATTACTATGGAATTTCCAAGGTTAAATAAAACCAGAGATTTGTTGCGAAGACGATTAGGACAGGTGAATCCCCGCATTAAGCGGTGCGTAGGAGTTTCCCTGTCTTTACTGATCATTTTTGAATTGGCTATTTACCTTATTCCACTACCATGGAAAGCCATCCATCGGTCTTCCTCTACTTTGGTCTTTGACCGGAATGCTAAAATTCTAAGAGCTTTTACTTCAGATGATGATATGTGGCGGATCCGGACTTCATTGGAACAGGTATCTCCAATTCTCCGGAGATACCTTGTTTTTTATGAAGATCGTTGGTTCTATTACCATCCAGGGTTTAATCCGGTGGCTTTGACCAGAGCACTTGTTCAGAATCTAAGATCAGGTAAGATTATCTCTGGTGGTTCAACTCTGACCATGCAGATTGCCCGGATGATTGAGCCTAAGAAGAGGACCATATATAATAAATTAATTGAGATCTTCCGCTCCCTCCAATTAGAACATCGGTTTAGTAAAGATGAATTATTGGAGATCTATTTTAATATTGCACCCTACGGTGGTAATATTGAAGGGGTGGCGGCTGCTTCTTGGCTTTATTTTGGGAAAGAACCTTCCCAATTAAGTCCGGGGGAGGCAGCATTACTTGCGGCAATTCCTAATTCACCTTCTCAGTTACGTCCAGATCTTTATCCTGATCAAGCCCAGAAGGCCAGGGATAAAGTATTGAAACGTCTTGTTGATCATAAAATAATTAGCACCCGGGATTATCAGGAGGCGCTGGCCGAAGAGGTGCCTACCGCCCGTCGGGTATGGCCCTTTCTGGCTCCACATTTTTGTTTGGATATAAACAGACGGTACCCGGAAGAATCAAGAATCTATACTACGATTGATCTTAATTTACAGGTTTATCTTGAGGAACTGCTTGCTGTAGAGATCAAAGAATTAAAAAGCGAAGGAATAACTAATGCTGCAGCTGTGGTCCTTGATAATTATTTGCATCAAATATTAGCGGCGGTTGGATCTGCTGAGTTCTTTAATGAGCAGGATCAGGGTCAAGTTAATGGTTATCGTGCTCCACGTTCACCGGGATCGACCTTAAAACCTTTTGTTTATGCCTTGGGGATGGAGAAGGGACTAATTACTCCGGAACACTATTTAGAAGATGTACCAGTGGTTTTTTCCGGTTACAGCCCGGAGAATTATGATCGGACATATTCCGGGATGGTGTCAACCCGGGAAGCACTCAAGAGATCGCTGAATGTTCCGGCCGTGGATCTCTTAGCGGATTTAGGTGGAGAGGCACTCCATGAATTATTAAGGAAAGCCAGCTTTACTACTATTACTCAGGTTAATCACTATGGGCTCCCAATGGTACTGGGTGGTTGTGAGGTTAATCTTTTGGAATTGACTTCTCTTTATTCTGCTTTAGCCTGTGGAGGCCGGTTATATCCACCTCAAACCAGACTGGAGCAAGGAACAATTCCTCCAGAAAACTTATTTTCTTCTGGTGTAGCTTATCTGATTACTGACATCTTAACTGAGGTACACCGTCCTGATCTCCCGGCTTGTTGGGAATTTACTTCATTGCCAAAAGTAGCTTGGAAGACAGGTACCTCTTATGGTCATAAAGATGCCTGGAGTATTGGCTATGATCCCCGGTATACCGTAGGGGTATGGGTTGGCAATTTTTCAGGAGCGGGGAAAGCGGGCTTAATTGGTGCCGAAACGGCTGCCCCACTCCTGTTTGATATTTTTACAGAATTAAATAGCAATGCTATTGTACACTGGTTTCCACAAACCTCGACTGTAGAAATTAGACAGGTCTGTGCTCTTAGTGGGCAAAAACCTGGCCCCCATTGTCCAACTTTAATTTCGGATTATTATCTAACTGACTGTTCTCCGAATGTGGAATGTACTTTCCATCAAACCTATTTACTTGATCCGGAAACCGGTTATCGCTTACCACCCCATTACTATTCATCAGCTAAGAAAACCTTAGAGAAAGTCTATCTCCAGTATCCACCGCGGATTGCTTCCTGGTTGGAGATGAATGGGCAACCAGTAGAGAAGCTCCCTCCTTTATTGCCGGATTGGCAGAAATTAATTCCCGGTAGGGCACCGGTAGTCCGGTCGCCATCTCCTGATTATATCTATCAAATCCGCTTTGGAGTGCCGCTTGAATATCAGAAAATTTGTTTGGAAGCGGCTGCTGCCAATGATGTCCATAAACTTTACTGGTTTATTGATGGTAAACTTTTAGGTACAACAAAACCGGGCGGGCGGTTATTCTACTGCCCAAAGCCAGGTGAGCATCAGGTTATCTGCCAGGATGATCAGGGAAGAAGCAGTGAGGTGAAGATGATTATTAGAGAATAGTAGTCCTTATTACTATAATCGGCGGTTGTCTTACTGCCCGGAGCACGGTAAACATCGGGTTAATGAATACTTAATACTCTTTGTAAAAAAAGATATGCTGAAGTCTTTTAAAGTAGTCGTTCACGCTGGCTACCGCCCGCGCACATGAAATGATGAAAATTCAAAGCCAGGTGAGTCGACAAGCCCCAGAGGCGCTTTAATTGGTTGTTCATACTGGTTTCATAATTATCACGAAGTGATTTAATCAAGACCAGATGAATCAACTAAAGCTATTTTCTAAGTAGGATGTGATAAAATTTAGATGCCAAGAGAGGGTTTTATTATTATTGGCGATAAAAAACACAATCTATGATTTAGAACAGAGGTGGATATGTGTCTATTATTATTAAATTTACTCTCCGAAATATCAAAGAAAAAAAGCTCAGGACATTTTTAATTTTACTATCGATTATTTTGTCTTCAGCTTTATTTTTTGCTTCGACTGCTATTTCTACTACCGTAGAAATGATGATTATGGGGCAGTTGCGAAAGTATATTGGCAATGCCGATCTTATGATTAGTGCAGGCAGACAAATAAAAACAGGTTTTATCTCCCCTGATTTACTGGATAATTACCAAGGGGGGGTGAAATATGCTGTCGGGATGGTATACGGGAACGGGGAATATAAAGCTAAGGGAGAAACTCTTCAAATAAACATCCGGGGGATTAATTTAGAGGATCTGGATAAGATGAACCCCATAATCCTTGAGCAGCAATCAGAATTACTCCCTTTCAAAGGAAATAAAGTGATCATTGGCAAGGGAATGGCCGATAAGTATGATTTGAAATTAGGCGATCCCTTAGGAATTAATATGCACGGGTTTAAGAAGTGGTTTATAGTTTCGGGAATCTCACAGCCGATGGGCCCTTTTGCCGAGGATGGGGAGAGTACCTTTATTATTGTTCCCAGAGATACAATAGCCGGGTTTTACGGTAACAAGGGGAAGGTACAGGCTTTGTATGTAGGCCTTGAAGATCCCGGTAGTCAGGATAAGATGGTGGCAGAGCTTGCCAAGGCTTACCCTTTGTACAGGGTCGAACCTACCATCTCCAAGACCATGTTAAAAAGGGAAACCCAGCAAATATCAGCCATGTTTTTAGTTATTGTTGCCTTTGTTTTGATTTTAAGCATGTTTATAATTTATACTTCTTTTAAAATTATTATGGCGGAACGTCTCCCTGTTATCGGGACCTTCCGTAGTATAGGCGCTACGAAAAAGATGACAAACCGTGTTTTAATGATGGAAAGTATGGTTTATGGAGTTATTGGGGGAATCTTAGGAGATCTTCTGGGAATAAGTATTTTGCGGTTTATGATTAAACAGATTACGCCTTCCTGGATGTTAAATATTGATGTTAAGGCTTATTACACTTTCGGCCAATTAATGATGGGATTTGCCGTAGGTCTGGTTTTAGCACTGATCAGTTCCTTTTTGCCGATTAAAAGGGCGGCTAAGCTTCCAATCAAAGAGATCATCTTAGATGCTATTGAGAAAAAAGTAAAGAAACGGCGATGGAAAAGTATCTTTGGGCTCTTATTTTTAACACTCGGGATTGTTGGGCCGATGATTGCGCCTAAGAAGATGGAAATAGCTGTGGATATCATCTGTCTTTTTTTACTGGTCCCAGCTGTTGTAATGTTCGTACCACAGATCGCTAATCTGTTTTTAAGGCTATTTAAATCCTTTTATATGTGGGTTTTTGGTAACGAAGGAATCTTAGCGCTTCAGAATCTGCGGGATAATAAAAACAGTTTGAATAATATTGTTTTGTTGGGCATCTCTATTTCGGTGCTTTTAATGATTACCACTTTGAGTCAAAGCATTGTCAATGATATGGTAAATTACTATAAGGATTATAAATATGATATATCTTTTTGGTCGTGGCCAATGGATCGTTCCACAGAAAGCAGGTTGCTTTTTGTGGATGGAGTTGCTGATACCTATGGTTTATATCAAAAATACGGGAAGATTCAAGTGCTGGGGAAAGATGCGGAAATCAGAAATTTACTGGGGGTAAATAAAGCTAAAACTCTTGAATATATGAACTTACAAATTGAGGGTGAAGCAGAAAAACTGGTGGAAGAGTTAGATAAAGAAAGAAATATCATTCTTACTAATATCTTTAAAGCTGAATATGGGATTGAAAAAGGAGATTATTTAAAGTTAAAGACAGAAAGAGGTATCTTAGAGTACAAAGTAATAGGATTTATTGAATCGGATCGTTCTAATGGTAATTATGCGCTGATCGGGGAGCGTTATTTAAAGTCGGATCTGGCAGTGAAAGAGTATAACGAAATCTGTATAAAAACAAATAAAGATGCAGAAGAAGTAGTGAAAAGCATTCAAGAAAAGTTTAAAAACAGAAACCCCTGGGTGCGATCAATGAAACAAATGATGAAAGAAAATATGGAAAGTAATCGTAAGATCTTAGGAATATTTAAAGGTTTCGGACTTTTGTCACTAATTATCTGTATTTTTGGCGTTTTTAATAATTTGCTCATCAGTTATATTGATCGTAAGCGTTCATTAGCTATTTTACGCTCAGTGGGGATGAACAAAAAACAGACTGTCAAAATGATATTTATCGAAGCCTTTACTGGGGGTTTAATCGGTGGTTTACTTGGTATTATCATTGGTTTACTTCTGGTTATGAATATCTATAAGCTGATTGAAGCAATAGGCGGCTCGATGAAGGAATTCATACAGATTTCAAGGACTTCTATTGTGATTGCGATGGTGGCGGGGATTGTTATTACCATCGTGGCCTCGGTGGGGCCTGCTTTAAAATCTTCGAAGCTTAATGTGATAGATGCAATTAAATATGAATAGGAAGTGGGCAGATGGGCAGTATTCTTGAAACATTTGACTTATGTAAGACCTATGAACTAGGTGAAATAGAGATTGAGGTGTTAAAGGATGTTAATCTTACAATCAACCAAGGGGAATTTGTTTCGCTGATGGGACCTTCAGGTTCAGGAAAGAGTACCCTTCTTTATTTGCTTGGTGGTTTGGATAAGCCCACCTCCGGAAAGGTTAGGCTTAAGGGAAGAGAATTATCGGACATGAAGGATAAGGAAGAAAGTAAAATACGGAGAAGGGAAATCGGTTTTGTCTTCCAGTTTTATAATCTGGTCCCTAATCTGAATTTGGAAGAAAACATAATGCTCCCTATCTTATTGGATGGTAAGAAATTGAAGAACTATAGGAGCAGGTTAGATGAGATTTTAGAGCTTGTCGGCCTTACAGAACGGAGAAAACATACGCCTAGAGAATTATCCGGAGGACAGCAGCAACGAGTTGCTATTGCCAGAGCATTGGTCAATGAACCGGATCTTATTTTAGCTGATGAGCCTACCGGAAACCTGGACAGTAAAACGAGCACAGATATTATGGAATTATTTAAAAAAATTAATCAAGAAAGAGGTAAAACGATTGTGCAGGTTACTCATTCAGCTGAAGCAGCAAAGTATGGAACAAGATTACTAAACGTAAAAGACGGAAGGGTGTGGGAATAATGAAAAAAATATTATTAACGTTTTTTTTAACGGCTATAATTCTGCTGACTGGAGGTTGCGATAAAAAAGAGGCTGAGGTGCAACAGGAGCCGGAAACGCCTAAAGCTACAGTCCAGCAAAGTGTTCAAGCTTTTGGTGTGGTCAAAGCCAAGCAGGTTAAAGGAATTATGCTTGATTTACCAGCGGCGATTGAAAAAATACATGTACAGGAAGGTCAGCGTATAAGTAAAGGTGATGTTTTATTTACACTAAGCTTAAAAGAGATCGAAGATCAGATTAAGGAAAAAGAGTATTCATTGGAAATTGCTAAATTAGAATTACAAAAACTTCTGGAAAACATGGATGTTCAGTATCTAGATGATGACCCGGAAATTATGCAAGCTAAATATAATTTACGAACAAGTCAAATTGAATATGAAAAGCTGGAGGAGGACTTAAAAAATAAAGAGATTATGCTTCAAAAAGGGGGAATCGCGCAAAATGAGTTTAACCAATCTAAAGTTATTCTAGAACAAAAACAGAAGGAAATTGAGTATGGACGGGTTAAACTGGAAGACGTAAAAAATAAGCGGAGGGTTTCTTATAATCGGGATGCCTTGGATGTAAAGATTAAAGAGAAAAATATTGTTTTATTGGAATCGCAGCTTCTAACCTTAAAAGAAAAGATTGCGGCCAGCGGGATCAAAGGGAATGAAATAATCTGCGATCTTGAGCATGGTGTTGTTGAAAAGATTAATATTGCTGCTGGTGACCGGTTAAATGCTGAAAAGCAGATTATGAGTATTTTGGATTTGGATACATTAATCGTACAGGCCAAGGTGGTAGAAGATTTTATTAAAGATATCAAAGTAGGCAGCAAGGCGCTGATTAACCCTTTGGCCAACCCAGACCAAGAATATGAGGGAATAGTATCAAGGATTTCCAATATGGCTGTGCTGGAAAATGGAGAAACGGTAGTACCTGTAGAAATAAGCATTGCTAAAGTAGATGATTTTTTACTACCTAATTTTAATATAAATATAAAAATAATGGTACCGTAACCCGCGATTCTATTTAGTTGCTATATTTCTTATTAGTTAGTCGCCCACGCTGCACACATGAAATGATGAAAATCAAAGTCAGGTGGGTCGACAGGCATCGGAGGCGCTTAAATTGGTTGTTCACGCCGACTTCTGCTGTACACACCAGTGTTTTAATCAAGGTCGGGTGAATCAACTAGGGCTATTTTCTAGGTAGTTTGAATATAACAATACAAATAGCTTATATATTATGGCAAACCGACTCTTCTTCGGATGTAGAATATACTTTCTATCATAATCCGGAGACTGGTTTCATTGATTAAAGAGGCTGTTCCAAAACAACTTTAGGAACAGCCTAAAAATTTTTTTAAAAAAGAAGGATATTAATAAAAGATGTCAAATATAAATATAAACGAAATCGTGAACGTTCACGTTAACGTTCACGGTAATGGGATAGGAAAGTGATTCTTATGAATGTTACAATGAAAGATATTGCCAAAATAGCTGGAGTCTCAGTAAATACAGTCTCTAGGGCATTAAATAATAAACCTGAGATCAATGAAGAGACCAAACAACGTATTAAGCAGATTGCCAGTGAGCTAAATTATACTCCAAACAGTATTGCGGCATCTTTAGCTTCTCGAAAGACAAAAACAATTGGCCTAATAATTCCTGATATTTGTGACCCGTTTTTTGCACAGCAAGCACGGGGTGTTGAAGATACTGCTAAGAGAGAAGGATATTCTGTTATTCTTTTAAATACTGATGAAATTTCTGAAGCGGAGCTGGACGCAGTTGAAACCCTTCGTAGTATTAGGGTAGCTGGAATGTTATTGACATCTGTTTTTTCACGAACAGATCATATTGAGAATCTAAAAAAGCAGAAGGTTCCATTGGTATTACTTAACCGGCGTTGTCAGGAGATTGATACTGATTATGTGATTAATGACAATGAAAAAGGTGCTTATAAAGCTACTAAACATTTGATTAAGCTTGGTCATAAACGGATCGGAGTTATTTTGGGCCCGCAAAGAATAACTAGTGTCCAGGACCGTTATGCTGGTTATATGAAAGCTATGGCAGAGGCGGGGATAGAAAAAACTGAGGAATACGTTGTGTGGGGTGAAAACTTTAAACCCGATACAGGAGAAATACTTGCCGAACAATTACTACAAAATAACCCAAAACCAACAGCTATACTTGCCTATTGCGATAGTTTAGCGATTGGAGCTTATGCTGCTGCCAGAAAAAGAGGATTATTAATCCCGGAAGATCTAGCATTAGTTGGCTATGATGATATTCCGTATGCTAAGTACTTTGAAATTCCGCTGACAACTGTTGCCCAACCAGCCTATAAAATGGGCGAGGTGGCCTGTGAAATTATCTTGGAAAAAATCGAGTCGGGGGGTGGTAGGAAAAGAGTAAAATCAGGACCACAACATATTATTTTTGAACCCCAGTTGATAATTCGGAAGTCTTGTGGAGTCAGGTCATAGTAAGTTAGTTTATTTAATGTTGAAAAAGCAAATATTTAAGGGGGATTAAGATTATGATGAAGCATTTTCCAGATTTTATTCGTAATGAAAAAAACAGAGTTCCTAATGCTCCAGAGGGGATGGAGGGTTTTGTGTTTGATGGCGCCGATGGATCTCAGATAGTACTGTGGGAGAATGTTGCGGGCGGTTCTGTAGAGCTACATTAACATGACTATTGGGAATACTGTTATGTACTTGAAGGACATTATGAAGGTGTAGTAGATGGTAAACCGATTAAGCTGGAACCGGGTGATGAATGTATTATTCCTCCAGGAGTACCTCACAAGGGCAAACATAGCAATAACTACCGCGCTCTTGATATTTTCGGGGGCTGTCGTGTTAAACGATAAGGGCTAATTATTATCTCCAAAAGTCTAAGTAGTCGCTCACGCTGGCTACCGCCCGCACACATGAAATGATGAAAATCGAAGCCAGGTGGGTCGACAAGCTCCAGAGGCACTTTAATTGGTTGTTCATGCTGGTTTGAGTCGCTTACGCCGGCTACCTAAATATCACAAAGTGATTTAGCAAAAAAAACAAAGTTCAGTGGTTTTTATCAAGCAATCTATTTTTTACCATATATTACCCCTTTGGTACCAATGGCAGTAGCTTGGAAGTGGATTTACGATCCTAGATATGGTATATTAAACTACATTTTATCAATATTTGGCATTAAACCAGTTGGCTGGCTAATTTATCCCAACATCGCAATTTGGGCTTTGATCATTATGAATGTATGGAAGAACTTGGGATACAATATTGTATTACTGATGGTTGGCCTAAAAAATATTTCCCCTGTGTATTATGAGGCTGCGAGTATAGATGGAGCCTACGGATGGAAATGTTTCCGCTATATTACATTACCTTTGCTAAAACCAATCCTGCTTTATGTCTTAGTTACTTCTACTATTAATGCATTTAACGTTTTTACCCAGGTGTATGTAATGACTCTTGGTTCTCAAGCTGCTCCTGGAAGGGCGGTACGGGTGTTACTATATGATATCTATGAAAATGGTTTCAGATATTTCCGATTAGGGTATGCCTCGGCAGAAGCAGTAGTACTAACAATTATCGTAATAGCTTTGACTTTAATCCAATTCAAATTCATTAAATCTGAAGAGTAAGAAGGGAAGATATAATGAATAAAACGGGAAAGAATAAAAGGCGAGAATTGATACATGCGATTTTTAAGCATCTGGGATTGCTTATGGGCTCCTTTTTTATGGTAATTCCTTTTCTATGGATGCTTTCTACTTCCTTTAAACCTGAAGTTGAAGTATTGATTTGGCCCCCCAGAATATTACCTATTGATCCAACATACTCCAATTTCGTGGAATTATTCAGGCAAGCACCTTTTTTTCGATTTTTTTGCAATAGTATGTTGATCTCAACAGTATCAACGATTGTTATCCTCCTTACCTCTCTGGTTGGCGGGTTTATTTTCGGTAAATACCGTTTCCCTGGTAAAAAATTCATGTTCTTACTAATAATTGTAACAGCGATTGTTCCGTTTGAGAGTTATGTGATTCCATTATACACAACGATGGTCAAATGGAAATGGATCAACACTTATCGGGGTATTATTGCTCCCTATTTAGTAATGAGTTTTGGGATTTTCTTAATGCGCCAGCATATTAGTTCGACAATCTCAAATGAACTGATGGATGCGGCGAGAATTGATGGTTGTTCCGAATTTGGGATTCTTACGAGAATAGTTTCTCCACTTTGTAAATCATCAGGTGGTGCTTTAGGTATTTTTGCTTTTACTCAGGCTTGGATCGCCTTTATGTGGCCATTATTAATGGCTAATGAGAGAGAACTATTCAATATGGAAATTGGGTTAACAATGTTTCAATTCAAGTTCAGCACTAATTATAGCTTATTAATGGCTGGTTCAATTATTTCTGTGTTTCCAATGATTCTTATCTTTGTACTTTTACGGAGACAAATTATTGAGAGCATCTCCCTCACTGGTTTAAAAGGATAATGAGAGCGGAGCGTTTATAAAAAGTAAATATATTTAGAAAAGGCTGTAAAATGGCCTTTTTTTTTTGAAGTTATGAGGAACTCATCATTCAATCATCTAACTAGGATTGACAGAAAGGCTTTTAAATTCCCTGTAAAGGTTGAGCTTGCTCAGGTACTTCCAACTGGATTCTTTTGAGTTGAAAATTGCTAGCGGAAATATTCAGATCTAGATCAATCCGTTCTTCAGCTGTCTCGTAATTTGTGGAGACATATCTTTTATTAATGGGGATAAACCCTAATTCCTCCAGATTGGTTTTGGTTAGAGCTCCGTCAAGACTTACTTTTATTCCGGTGGTTTCAGGAATGAGAATTTCAAGGTTAGAGGCGCCGGCTTTTACTTTTACGATGGCATGTTTACCATTACCACCTAATTTGATCGCCATATCACTAGCTCCAAAATTAAGATCAAGCCGGTAGAGGGGAATATCTTTCAGATTTATATCTCCCTTTACTGCTCCAGTATGGATTAAAAGTTTCCAAGAGATTCGGGGTGAGAGATTTATTTCCCAAACGGGTTCCTGGCGAGTAAATCTAAAATACTTAATCCTGTTATTTTCGGGCCTGATTTTCAGTTTTAAATTTTTATCCAAATCAGCAATACTAATGATCGCAGGAATTCCTTGAAGATGACCTTCGGCCCAGTTTTCGTTGGCCGCTCCGATTGCCAATTTTCCGGCACCAAAATTGAGATCTAATGCTCCGGTGGAGAGTGCCAGGTAATCGGAAGAACTAACTTGAAAATGCTCGTTGGTTTTTTCAAATGTGGTTTTCAAAAAAAAGAGAATAATACCACCAATGACCAGAATAGTGATGGCGAAAGCAATTCCACGGGGTATCTTTCCTTTCCAAAGGAAACTGACACCAAGAAGGATTAGCAATAGTGGTCCGATGACCGGCAATAAGCGGATAAGATGCCATGAACCGTATCCTAGGTTATTCATTAATAAAATTGTACCTAAGAGAATAAGGAAGAGACCCCCTATAAAGTTAGTTGGTTTCAAGATAATTCCTCCTTTTATTCTAGATTAGGAATAGTATTAGAAAATGCCTTCGAAGATTGTCGATTCAACCGGCTTTGATTTAAATTACTGCGTGATGTTAATGTGACCGGCGTGAGCGACTTGGTAGCCAGCGTGAGCGACTACCTGGTTACTACTTTTTAACTATAATAGTCAAGATTACCAACTTAATAATACACCAATCTTCAAACAAATGAAAGAGCGGGTGGCTATAGAACAAAAATATATTTAAAAAATAGGAGAAGGTTTTTAAAGTTCGTATAATCCAGAAGAGGCTGTTCCTAAAAAAACAAGAACAGCCTCTTCTTTTTATTTAAGTTTAGCTTTAAGAAGATTAGCTTTTTTAGCAAGGGAGAGATATTTGGCAGAGAGTGTTTCTTTCTCCCCTTCATCACGGATACTATCCAACTTTCCAGCAAGGAAGGAGAGTTCACACTCCAATCTAGCAATCTCTTCTCTGATAGTGGTTGCAGTATGTTGGAGCTGATCGTTTTGTTCTAATTGCCGTTTACGTTGATAATAATCATATCCGCCTGGACAGAGCCAGAGGCGTTGTTCTTCAATACGGATTATTTTGTTGGCCACTTGTTGTAGAAAATATCGGTCATGGGAGACAAAGAGGATTGTACCGGTAAATTCCGTTAAGACTCTCTCAATTTTCTCTTTGGCTACTATATCTAGGTAGTTCGTTGGTTCGTCTAAAATCAAAAGGTTAGGTGCAGAAAGGATTATTTTCGCTAGGGAGACCCGGGATTTTTCTCCCATGCTTAATGAGGAGATTAATTTATAAACTGTATTGCCAGGGAAGAGCAAAGAAGCTAAGAGGGTTCTAGCTTCGGTTTCCATTATCTCCGAAGCACCGGTAACTTCTTCGAGAATGGTATGATTAGGGTGTAAGTTATTTAATTCCTGGTCAAAATATCCGATCTGAACTGAAGGGCTGATGGATACCAAACCCTCATAATCTTTATCCAAACCGGCTATAATTTTAAGCAGTGTGGTTTTACCGGTACCATTCTCACCGATGACCCCGATCTTATCACCCTTTGATAAAGCAAATGAAACATGAGAAAAGATTTCTTTTGTTCCGTATCGCTTAGACAGGTTTTCTGCTCGTACCGGATAGCGGGGGAGTCTTTGGTTAAGAAGACCTTTGTTAATGATCTCAAAAGCCGGAGAGAGGGCTTGTTTTGGTTTTTCCATCTTATTTTCAATAAGTTTTTCCAGCTTTTGCTTTTTTGCTCGGATAACGGCAGCATGTTTCTTAGCTTTTGCCCGTAGAAAATCATTTTGACCGGCAGCACGATGAGCACGATCATACCAATTTTTTCGTGAAGTAATCTCTTCATGAAGATGGGCGATTTGGGTCTGCTCTTTGTCGTAACGTTTGGTAGCTTCTTGGTTTTCTATGTTTTTTTGCGTTTTATAATTTTCATAGTTACCGGTATAAACCCGCAACTCTGATTTAGTGAGTTCCCAAATTTTCTTTACTACACGATTTAAGAAGTAACGATCATGGGAAATTAGCAAGTAGGTTTTATTAAGTTGAATTAAGTAATCTTCCAGCCATTCCAAGGTTTTAAGGTCTAAATGATTTGTAGGTTCATCGAGTAATAACAGGTCAAAGTCATTAATTAGGATCTTAGCGAGTTGGAGCTTAGTTTTTTCCCCACCGCTTAGAGTATGGACAGAAGAGTGCCACCTATTTTCCATAAAACCCAGCATGGTCAAGGCTTTTTTAACTTCTGCTTCTCGTTGATAAGAAGATCGTTCAATGTTATATGCCAAATAAGATGAATAAACTTCGTCAAAGAGAGAAACTTCCGTGGTAAAGGAGGGGTATTGGTCAATGGAAAGTATTTTCAGAGTGGAGCTGCTAAAATTAATCAAACCTTCATCAGCGGTTTCTTGGTCGATGAGCAGTTTTAACAAGGTGGTTTTTCCAATACCGTTAGCCCCGACTAAACCGATTTTTTCACTGGGAGAGATCCGTCCGGAAATACCGGTAATGATGGGTCTTCCCTGATAACTTTTCTTTAAATTGGTAAAAGACAGCATGATATTATCATCTCCTTTTTAGAGTTGGAGATGGTATTAAAAAACAAAAAGCAGTTAAACACTTAGTTTAACTGCGGAGCGATCGGATAACTTAAAAAATATTTTTGTAAAGGCAAACTAGTTCTCCAAAGTGTTCTTTAACTACCATCCCCTTAATAACGATAATAAAAGTCAAAGCTTATTAGAAAATACGCTAATAAGAAATGATTCTTAATCACCGTTAATTAAGAGAGCTATGTGATTGGTTAGCTAAAAAACACTTTCTTCATTTTAACCTCCGGCGCGACGGGTTTTCTGGAGAAAACCAAGTTAGTCGTTTTTTACTTTAATTGTATTATACCGTAGGTTTTTGATTGAAGCAAGGAGAAAATGAAAGCTGTATGTGTCAAGTTTTCGTTGGCACTTTTTTCTTACAAAATCATCCACTACTAT
>DAIOHK010000011.1:0-67975 GCA_036744795.1 Bacillota bacterium
TTTGGGGTGCCTCCCTTTTTTATCCTGATTGCCTACTAAAATTATACACTAACATTCATGTTTGTATATGAAAATAGCATATTTAAGGAATCCTATAATTTCTTGTTTTAAAAAATTTAACCATAAAAAATATCCAGAGCTTTAAATCTATTTTATGTTAACCTTTAACCGAGCCCCTGGTTAATCCGCCAATTAATAGATTCTGAAGTGATAAGTAGAGAATAGTAATTGGTAAAGCAGCAAGTAGTGAGCCTGCCGCAAACTGAGTATAATGTTTTGCAAATTTACCAGAAATAAAATCTCTAAGTCCTACAGCCAGCGTCCAGTTAGTAGGGGTAGTTAGCACTAGACGGGCAAAGAGGAAATCTCCAAACGGAGCTACAAAACTAAAGATCGCAATTACAGAGATCATAGGCAAAGTCAAAGGCAGAATGATCTTCAACATAATTATCCAGTTACCTGCACCATCAATCAAAGCGGCTTCCTCTAATGATCTAGAGATACCATCCATGTAACCCTTCATCAGCCAAGTATTATAGGGAATCGCTCCCCCAGCATAGATTAATACCAAACCTAAGTGGGTATCTAGTAAGCCTACAAGATTAAGTAGAACATAAATGGCAACCATGTTCATTATACCCGGAAACATCTGTAATACCAGCATTCCAACCAAGCCTTGTTTCCTGCCGGGAAAACGCAGCCGAGAAAAAGCATACGCTGTCAAAGAAACCAGTACTACTGTGGCAGCAGAGCTTGCAAAAGCAACCTTTAAAGTGTTTCTATACCAGATACCATAATTTGTTTCCTGAAAAAGCCGGCGATAATGTTTCCAAGTAATATTTTGGGGTATTAATCTTAACTCACTACTAAAAAGACTATCACCAGGATTAAGAGAAGAGATAAATGTCCAGAAAACCGGAAAAAGAACGATTACTACCATGATTAATATGAATAGATAGGCGAAAAATAGTTTTATGCCTTCATGTAAATGCTTTGAAACTTTCATCTTAGCATCTCCTCCTCCTTATAGGATTTTGTTCTAGTAAAGTTATAAATACTGAAACCAACAATAAGTAGGAAGATAATTAATGACATAGCTGCTGCATAATTGTACTTCAGTTTCTCAAAGGTTAACTTATAAACCCAGGAAATAAGGATATCTGTACCACCGGCCCCTCCTTGATAACCAAAGATCGGAGGATTACCACTATTAAGCAGATAAATGATATTGAAATTATTAAAGTTAAAAGCAAAACTCATAATTAGCAAGGGGGCTATAGAAAAAAGCACTAATGGTAAGGTAATATACCGAAACTTTTGTACTCCATTTGCACCATCTACTGTTGCCGCCTCAAATATTTCATTAGGTAATCCCTGTAGAATACCAGTAATCAGCATCATACTATAGGGAAAGCCCAACCAAAGATTAACCATAATAATTGCCACTTTTGTCCAGAATACATTCTCAAACCATGGTATATTCGGTATATTAAATAAAGAAGTTAGTATCTTATTGATCACACCAAAATTAGTGTTTAACATACCTTGCCAAATCAAGATACTGATAAAAGGAGGGATCGCATAAGGTAAAATTAAAATAGTACGGATTACCTTCCTGAATTTAATCCGGGGATTATTTAGTAAAACAGCGACAAATCCTCCTAAAGCATAAGTTGTTAAGGTTGATAATACTGACCAGATCACTGTCCATAATAAAACATTTTTAAATGTTGTAGACCAGGAGGTACTTGTTAAAACGGAAATAAAGTTATCAATCCCTACATATTTGAGGATATGTTTGGGTGGTGAATGATAGAGATCATAATCAGTATAAGCAAGTAATATATTAAAGACCATCGGAAGCAAGGTAAAAAAGATTAAACAAATAAATCCCGGCGTTAAAACAACATAGGGGAAACCGGAATCCATCAGATTTCTTAAGGAAGCAATTATCCCTTTGGTTTTACCGCCTTTATCTATTATAAGTCCATTTTTATAGGCATCCCGTATATTTACTAGATAAATAAATACAATTAATAATGCAAATATAATCGAGATAATCCCATAAATCATCATGAACAAAGAATGATCTTGCATGGGGGTCTTGCCCAGGGTAATCAGCCCCTTGAAATGCTGTAAAAGCACTGGCAGATTTGGTATAATCACAAAGGTATTTAATAAGATTAACAAAATTCCCTTAAGCCACTGGCCATTAAAGAGTTGACCTACTCCCATATAAACTGCAGATAAAAAAGCAGAACTATAACGCCCAAAACTATGTAACTCCTTTTTCTCCAGGTTATACTGCTGTGGCTGCAAAACAATTCACCTCGCTTGGTATAGAAGAAGATTGACCCTACCCAAAGAGTAAGGTCAATCTTTCTCCTTGTTTTATTGTTTCATCATTCTAATATTCTCTTTTATCTGCTCAACACAGAGTGGTAGAACTACATTGGCTGGCGCCTGTCCTTGTAAAATAAAGGTCAGAGCATTAGCAGCAGGATCCCAGACCTGCATCATCTCTGGAACGTTTGGCATTGGCACTCCACGACTTGCCTGAATAGCAAAGGCTTTAAATGCCTTATTATCCTGGAATTCAGGCAGCTTTATAACATCATCCCGTGCCGGAATAATGGAAGTAGATTCATAATGTTTAAAACTATTCTCCTTAGATGTTAACCATTGAATAAATTTTAAAGCCTCTTCTTTGTTTTTACTGAAAGCACTAATGTAATAGCCTTTAACTCCGATGAAAGTACGAGGATATTCCCCATTACTAAGTTTCGGTAAAGGTTCAATCCCATAATTAACTCCTGCCTCTTGATATGTAGGATAAGCCCATGGTCCATTAATCTGTGCCGCTAAATTCCCATCCATAAACAACCCATCAATAACATCTTTAGTGGTTCCTTCAGGGATTAAACCTGAATCACGGAAGCTTTTCAAGTACTGACTTGCTTTAATTGCACCGGTATTAGCAAGGCCAATATCATCGGTATCTAAACCATTCGCGGTTTCTTTAAATACATAAGAACCAAAGCCGCCAAAAAAACCATAAGCAAAATAAAAATCAGACATATCAAACATAAAACCGTATTTATTCTTTTTAGGGTTATTTATTTTTTTCGCAATGGCAATCAGCTCATCAAAAGTCTCTGGAACCTCTGGTATTAGATCTTTATTATAGATAAGAGCCACCGATTCCATTGCATAAGGAATACCGTAAAGTTTACCCTGGTAACGCATGGCATCAACTGCAGATTCGGTATAATCATCCACTTTAATCTTACTTTCAGGAAGTTCCCAAATTATACCCTGCTCTACTGATTGGCCAATCCGATCATGCGGCCAGACAACTACATCCGCTCCTTTGCCGGCCGGACCATCTAAAGCCAGTTTATCTCCCTGTGATAACTGGTCAATTGGGAAAACCTCGATCTCAACTCCAGTCTTTTGCGTATAAATTTTACCCATCTCACGGATAAATTTTTCTTCCGGACCAGAGCTCTCCCAAACCAGCAACTTAGTAGCACCAATACAGAATGTCGGTGCTAAGATGCAGATTAAAGTCAACAAGACCCCCAAAAATAATACCCTACCGTTTTTCATCATCATTACTCTCCTCCTTATCGTTTTTTATTAATCTTTTTTTGGAACCCAGATTGACCATCCCCGATCAGCAGTATTTTTCACCTTAAAAATACCATAACCCTGGCTATCAGTTTCTACGAGTTCACTTATATTACCAGTAAAATCGTAATATATTTGGCCAGGTTGTTGTGCATTTATCTTTTTTTCTATTATTTGGCCACTATTGCCACTACTAATCATCATCACCAGGCCGGTACCATCAGCATCCTCTAAACCAGCTCTAACATACGAATATACTTCCTGGTCATTAGTTACCACTTCATAACCCGGACCATAAGCAAAATACTTTCTTGCTTTGATAATCTTCTCCAGTTCACTATGGAGATTAGCATTATATAAATCCCGCCAGAAAACTACCGGATACCCATGTTCCCTGGTTAAAATATAAGCATAGGACTGACATTTCCGCTTGAAAATTGGAGCGCTGTTCAACCCATCTCTAAAGGTATCATGATTATCCACAAAGGTTACCGCCTGCGTAGGTTTTTTATTTACCAGCCCGGCATTACCCAGATTAGCCATGTTAATCCGTCCATCTCTCATCAGTTCCATTTGGCTCCGTAGTGGAAAATCAAATAGCTTTATTTCTTGATCTTTCAAAGCCTCTAAATAAAATTGGAGACTCATTGTATTGGTATACCAGGCTTCACCCATTATAAATAGTTCTTTTTCTGTACAGGCCCGGATCTCTTTAAGCCATTTCTTCACAAATTCCGTATCAACATGTTTAACCGCATCAAGACGAAATCCATCCACTCCGATCTCCTGAACCAACCATTTACCCCAGGCGATTATCTCTTCAACTACCTTTTCATTCTGATAATCCACATCACAACCCAGTAAATAATCCTTATCAAATGACCGATCCCAGTTCTTACCATGAAAAAGGGTAGGCCCAATTACTCTACCTGTAGCATCAACATCAATCCCATCAAAGCACTGCCAATTCCAGCCCCACTCCTTGGCTTTATCGTAATATTTATTCCGACCTTTCATCCCGGAGAAGAGAGTCCAGGCTTCCATTGTACCTCCCCCAACAAGAGGTACCTCTTCCTTAAAATCCGCACCAATTCGCTGATTAAATACGGCATCATAATAGACACTTATTCCATATTGGTGAAGGGTATCGATGGCCTTTTGCAGCTCTTTTTTAGTGCCATATTTGGTTCTAACCGTACCTTTCTGGTTAAATTCCCCCAAATCCCAAGGATCATAAACACCATAACCTACATCACTGATACTTGTGCCTTTACTAGCCGGGGGTAACCATAAACTGGTGAAACCTAAATCAGCAAATTCCGGAGCACGCTTGGCCAGTAACCGCCAGAGATCTTTCTCCTCTGGATACTTTGCAGCAAATTCACCTGTTCCCATCTCCCAGTAAAATGCCTGCAAGATAAGGGGGTTCTGCACTTTTGGTTCCGAATATTTTTCCTTAGTAGCATGTATAATTCCATTTAAAGTAATGACCAGTATCAAAGTGAAAAATAATAATATTCCTTTTTGCCTGGTTCTTCTCTGCAGCATCTGTGCACCTCCTTTTATACGAATAAAACTGCCAAGCCTTTATCTTGGTACTCCCCGGGTATTAAACCGGGGGAGTACCGATATCTTTCACTTTTTAGAAGTCCTTTGTTACTACTTCGGGATTTTGTCCTATTGCATAGTCGTCTCCAAATCCGCCTACACCAGTAGAGCCTACCCAAATTGAACCATTAACGACAAATTTGAAATTTGTTCCTTCTTCTGCCTCAAAATATCCAACCCAAGTGTCATCAGCTTGTTTTACTAGTGTATGATAAGGAATACCTTCACCCCACCAGGTAGGACCGTCTACTTCACCAAATCCTCCGGCCAGGGAAACCGTTTCAATTGGGTTTTCTCCTAGCGCTTCTGGTAAACCTGTTACCCCTACAGGATTAAAAATAAACTGCCAGGCTTCTACAGGAGCTACTACTGCATCATTAGTACCAATTGTAATGTTACCGTCATCGTCACCTATATCGTTTCCATCTCCCCAGTCAGTACTATCATACATAAACTTAAACATTTCACCCTCTGCTACATTGAAGACTGCTGACCAGGTACCATCCGACTTCTTAATTAAGGGAAAACCCATATTATCCGCCGTCCAGCCATTTATTGTTCCTACCAAATGAACCTGGTTCTCAACTGTTACCCCATAAGTCTCAGGATTAAAGATAAACTTCCAGGCATTAAATGGCAGTTTTTTTAATACTACCTTAGGTTCGAGGACGGTTGTTTTATTGATATCTACAACTTTAACTTCTAAGGTCTCAGCAAATTTACCAGCTTTTATATAGACATCGTAAGTACCTGTCTTTAAAACAAAAGTTTCTCCTAAGCTCTTTTCATCCGAGCCAATTTTAACTGTCGCTGCTTCTAAATCTTCCGCTGCTATTTCATATTCTTCAGCTTCATTTTCTTCCGCATCCGGATCTCCATATCGGGTTAAATTGGTGCCTTTAACAATCAGTTCACTAAAACCATATTTATTACTTAAGCCTACATTACAACCGGTCACGGTAAGAACAAGCATTGTAATTAGCAATAAACCAATCAGTTTCTTCACAAAAATCCCTCCTAAAAAGGTATTTTTGAATAGAGGGTACTAATACCCCCTATTCATTTTAGAACAAAGTTTCTAATTTTAAGCTAATGCACTCCTGAGAGCTATGATCAGGATGTTTTGCATTATATGAAGCTTTCAAGGTTGTATAATTATTTAGCGGCTGAGCCATTTCAAACTTAATTGCATTATCCTCATACTTAGAGATTTCGTTATGACTTAAATCATAGATTAGGCTCAAATCCGTTCTGAGTCCAAAACCAAATTCATAGCCAACAGAAAAGGAAATTAATGTATACCAGTCGATGTAACTCATACTATCTGCATGATAATATTTTTCATCTTTTCCAAGATCATCCGGTCTTTCATTATAAACCGAGTCTTCCATCTTCTGGCTTTCACCACTAACTTTCAGTGCAAAGCCTTCTAATTGCGGAAGAACAAACTTGGTCTCGGCGTATATTTTTTGAGCCCAGTCATTATCATCATCTTTATACCAGCTGTGATCAATGATTCCACCTTTGTCATATTCATAATTAACCAGTATGTGGGTTAGGTAATCTTGGATAAAAGGTAGATGGTGAACTTTTCCTTCGACAAAGAATCTCGGTAGTCTCTGTTCATCATCAAACTTATCACCCAATTTATAGTCGACATTTCCTTTAATATAGGCAATCTGTTCAAGCGGAATATTTAATTCTACCTCGCCAAAAAGATTAACTACATCAAAGTCGCCAATTTTATTTGTATACTGCACATTTGTTAATACGTAGTTTAACGGACCAATGGGTTTGGTTTTTCCTTCAAAGAATACCCGGTTATATTCCATTACCTTGTTATCTTTTAGAATGCTTTCAGTGAATTCCCAGCCATCGGTAATATCTTGTCTTTCAACATTACCTTTAACATAATCAATAAAATTGACGGGTTGCGGGAAATCAAAGCCCAGGGTTGCACCATACCCAGATTTATCAGTCTCTTCATAAAACATCTTATAGTTTCCATCTAAGGTTAGCTTCAGATCATTTTCCATTGGATAAAGATAAGTGTTAAGATAGATATCATGGACTCCGCTATCTTTAACTTTAAAGAGCTCATCAGCTGCTACCGGTAAGTAGGCACCATTCGATAACCCTTTATAACCAACGGTAAGATCAAATTTATAGGCTTGCTTGCCTACTTTAAAGCTTCTTCTGGCATCAAAGATCCTATAATTAATCTCTGCCAGATAAGCTTGGCCATCATGTTTGATTGGAATATCCTCACTGGTCTGTCCAACAATCAGGTTATCTCCGCCACCTACTTCTCCATTCATCCCGCATTCATGACCTGCAGCCCAGCTATTAGCATCAAAGATGAATTTAAAGCCCTCACCTGCATCAATACTTGTTTTAGGAATAGATACTTTCCATAAACCTGGTTCATCTTCTGTCAAGGAATAAGTTTTATCTGCAGGATCCCACACTGCAGCACCAGCTTTAAAACCACCCACTACGTGGACTTCTTCAATGGTGTAAGGATCTTTAATATCTTCAATATCGGGATACTCTTCCACATTGAAGATAAATAACCAGTTATCCCCATCATCATAAGCACCAGTTATACTCTCACAAATATCCCCAGTTGGTATCAGACCATATTCGCCTCTCAGAGTCAGATTATCAAAGATTTCATACTCACCAAAAACAGCTGCTGCTCCGGTTAAATCTTTTACTTCGCCAAGCACTACCGGTTGATAAACTAGACCTGTAACCCCGGCTTTACCTTTTACTTTTCCGGTAACAGAATGTCTGAAATCCTTTTGGAAGTTTAGATTACCAAAATATTTGCGAGTCTTTTTGGTACTGGTGATGTCAGAGGTATATTCCGTAATATTAAAATGATAATTATAATCATCTAAAATACCGATTCCGGGTGTAATTTTAATTCTTAAGCTCTCACCAGCATCATTAATATTATAATTATCCCGATCATCCTTTGAGGTCTGAGCATCAACCAGTTTCAGATAATCAAAGGAATTGGTATCATCAACCATATTTACCTGTAATGAAGTATTCGCATACTTTTGTAACAGGGTAGCATACATTTTATTAATATGGATTTCGTCAATAGATGGGAATTCCAGGTAGCTATCGGGCTTTTCTATATCCTTAGTATTATTCTCAGCTGTAATCTCCGCCATATAATCAAAGCGATCTACCTTTTCCTCATCAATCTCTTCCTGTAATGTACCTTCAAGCTTTAATTTTATATTGTTATTAAAAGCTATAGGTTGATCTTTTACCAAGATTATTTCATTATTCATTTCACCCTTTAGTCCCGTCTCGCCTTTGATCCCGCCTACTGTAATGGCTAAAAGCGAGTTACCAAAGTCTCCTATTGTCTCGGGATTATCCGGGTCTGCTTTCCATTGACCATCAGCATAAAACTTGTACTCGTAATTTCCTTTAACTAGTTCGATGGTTTTTTCATAAACACCATCCGCATTTTTTTCCATCAGGTTGTCTGGATTTTTGGTATCCCAGTCATTGAAATTTCCAACTAGATATACTTCTTTTGCTGCTGTTTCATATGTAAAAATTACTAAGAATTTACCATTAGGAAGCTGTTCAAATTCATACGCACCCTTAACCGGAACAGCGATCAAGGCCAAAGCCAGAACCAATAAAACAACTACTTTTTTCTGCAAGTTTAATACCTCCTTAAATTTGTTTCTATTTTAAACACGACTAATGTTTTTTCGCTTAACACCTCCTTTTTTTCTATATCTTTTTTTGTTCTTTCTTCTAAATAAAATTAAACATCAATGATTCCCGACGATTTAGCATTACGCAGTTTATCCGGAGGCAATTTACTTTTCTTTCAAAATAACAACGGTTAATGGATCAATTTTTATCATATTCGCCTTTATCCTAACTCCTGAAGCTTTAGATACCGGTGTTACGCCTGCCTCATCCGCATCAACAAGAACTACTGCCCCTCTTAAATCCATATCTAACCTAAGCTTTCGCCGCCGGCTGTCGGCATTAATAAAAACATAGTAGGTCTCACCAGTAGTTGCCTGACAGCTATACGCAATAACTAAATCTATTGACTGTAGATCTGGGCTTTTAATTAATTTTACATTTTCTTTAACTAAGCTCTCACTGCCTAGCCGAAAGGCATCAGTCGATCTGCGTAAGGCAATCAGGCCTTTGGTAAATTCCATGGTCTGCCGGTGAATACCATTTGTTGTCACTTTACCCCAATCAAACATATTAATCGCATCCGAGGAATCGTAGGAATCATGAATAAAGTACGGGTATTTAAATCCATCTACCCTAGTGTATTTGTCTTCAGGTTTCCCCTCCGTCTGCCACTGCTTTGTCCTCCCATACTCCTGTCCGGCATGTAAAAATGCTATCCCCTGACTGGTTAGGACAATAGCATTACCAAGACGAATTCTTTTCTGAATTTCAATCTGATTCTTTTTAACGGAAGGATCTTTTTTAATCGAATAAGCGATCACATCATGTAAGGTCAAATTATCGTGGGCAGCAATATATTGAACAACATCCCCCGGATTATCTGCAGTCATATTCCCCGGTTTCCCTGTTATATTGCTGAATATTTTCAGGATACTTCTTTTACCGCCGGTAATGAAGCGAGGCTCTCCTTCGCAGCCAAAACCTGATTTAATCTCATTTCTTAACTCATCAGAGAAGCAGGCAACAGTATCGGTTTTTCCCATCCACGCTTGATCTGCAGCAACTCTTGGGTCACCATCATCTCCGACATACGTGATCCAACCTTCCCCTATCATCACGATATTTGGATTTAAATTTTTGGCGGCATCATACGCCATTTGTATTGTATCTGCATCCAAATCACCCATCAGGTCAAACCTGAATCCATCGACTTTGTATTCATCAACCCAATACGTGATGGAATCAATAATCAGCTTTCTTGTCATCGCATGGGTAGAACCAAGCCTTCCCCCACCATAGCTACTCTTAGGTTTCCCTTCAGCATCCATGAAATGATAGTAGCACGGAAGAATATCCTCAAAGATCTCCATCTTGGCGGTATGATTATAGACCACATCAAGAATTACACCCATCCCTCTTTTATGAATTTCATTAATCAACTCTTTCAGTTCAGCAATCCTTAATTGAGGATCTGTCGGATCTTCGGAATACATTCCTTCTGGAGTAAAGTAGTTATGGGGGTCATATCCCCAGTTATAATTGTTGTTTTGGGCTGAATACTCTAACTCTCTTTTCTGGTTTTCAAGCTCATTACCATAGTAATAACTTAAAACCGGAAGAAGTTGGATATGCGTAACCCCCAAGTTTTTTACGTAATCCAGTTTTTCAATAAATGCCTTGTAAGTGCCAAACTGTGTCTTAGTCTCAAGGGTTGGATCCGAAGTAAAATCCCGGACATGAATTTCCCAAATAATAGCATCTGTTTTCTTTTCAAAATCTCTGATCTTAGCAAAATTAAGTTCTGGCCCAACTAATGCAGGATCAACAATTGCTCCTTTACCCACCAGATCCTTAGAATCATTCGTAAAGGCGCCCATTGATTTTGCATAGGGATCTAGGATCGTTTTAACTTCTTCACCACTAACCACCTGGTACTGATAGAATCGACCAAGCCAATCACCCGCTAGTTCCAGTTCCCAAAGACCTTTATCTTTTTTCTCCATTTCTTGAGTCTCATAAGGTTTTTCATCATCCCAATTTTTAAATAAGATTAATTTGACAGAGGAAGCCAATGGCGCCCAAAGTTTGAAAGTAGTCTTATTTTTTTGATAAATTGCTCCTAATTCTCCATCATAAGCATATTCCTGATCAATTACTTCCCACGATAGAGAGGTGAACCCAACCATACTGCCACACTCCACTTTATATGTTTTGTTATAATCAAGTTCTTTTTGAAGAGTTATACTATATATTGGCGCTTTTGACATATCCAATTCCGCCAAGGGAATATATTTATATCCATCCCGTATAAAGATTGGCGCTTCAATCGGTGCTCTAAATTCAATCAACAAGTTTTTTCTCCCCTGAATAATAGCTCTAACAACTTTATTGCCAGCAAATTTCATTGCTTCCGCCTTGCTTAAATAAGCTTTGGCATCACCCGAAACCGCCCATATTTCTCTGTTTTGATCCGGATCAGGATATGACCGGTCTGGATCCGGATCCTTATTATCACCCTGATGGATAATGAAGTTTAAATCGCCCACGCCTTCATTATAAGGAATGTCCCAGTAAGCCCCATACTCATCAGAACCAGTAATGCCTACTGCTACGCCCCAGTCTACCGGTGGCCCAGCGTAACCTTTACCCCATAGATGTAAACCCCATCCCTCATATTGATGATCAAAACGAAAGTAATGAAGTCTAACATATCCGGCAGGAACTTCTCCTGCCTTAGAACCAAAGCAAAAGATAAATAATAGGGTAGCAGTTAGCAAAAGAATAAACATCATTTGTCTTCTCATTAAAATACCTCCTCGTTATGCAACCGTTTGCACATTTAAGCAAAATAAAACAACTATATATCATAACTAGCTGTAATCTTACTTTGTCGCTTAAAAATATTAGTACTTTACATCTACCAGATCACGCGTAATAAAGCTTTTTTTACTTAAGGAATTTCATAATTATTTTATTTTAGATTTAATCACGATATATTATTAAATAGAACATTGAGATAACTATGCAATTCTCGCAACCGTTCTACCAACTATTTTGTTTCATCAGTTTGATTAATCCATAATATTATATTTTTGATTTTTCTTTCAAACTAATAATAATTGTTTTTCGTATTTATTTTTCTATTGAAACTATTTGTTTCAAACGTTTGTACAATATTCGGTAAATTACTTACCAATATTTACTATTATTATAACCCCGTTTTAACTTATTGTCAAAATATATTTTACATATATTTACGATTACTCTTATATGACCAGCTAAATACTGTTATTTATTGTTAATTATATTTTTAATAAAAGCCTTGCTTACCTTTAAACTGTTTCCAATTTGTTAATGTCTTACACTGCTTATCAAGAATTTAATGAAAACGTTTTCCTTATCAATCAAATATGCTACTTTATCAAAATTTATTTTATCCATTTTCTTATTAATTTTTACGGAAAATCATAATATTTTGATGCGTAATATTGGGAACAAAACATTTATTAATAGCATAAGGGCGTAAAGGTCTTTGTGTAGCCTGGTTCCACCATATTCGCATACCTTTCCACATAAATCCAGTTTTTCGTATTACCTCCGCAACTTTTATACTTAATGGGAAATACTCACCATTGATATAACGGTCCCCGATCAAAATTACCAGGTACCGACGGGGAGCCAGAATTCTATAGGCTTCCTGGGCAAAATTTGCTATTTTTTCTAGATATTCAGAAAAACTCTCTGCATTACCTAGATCCTTTTTTTCCCCTGGATTGTACATTGAAAAATTAGTCTCCTGTGTAAAACCAACCCGGTGTTGACAGCCATACGGTGGATCAGTAATAACTGCCTTTATGCCATTTGTGGGAATTTTTTGTAACTCTTGAAGGCAATCGCCATGAATCATGGTTCCCTCTATTTTTCTACCCTTTTGGTTTTGAATAAATCCTTTTTCTCCTACTGTAAAAGAGTTCTGTATCTCTCTGAAAATCTTAATCCATTCTAAATTTAGCTCAATTCCAACGCCTTTTCGTCCAACTAAAGCTGCTCCTAATAAGGTACTACCTACACCAGCAAAAGGATCCAGTACTAATTCATCTTGTTTGGTGAAAAAAGTAATTATCTCTGCCATTAACTCGGGCGGCTTGATTGCTCCATGCTTTTTTCGGAGTCGATGAGTAGGATCCGGCGGGTAATTAGTAGGATAAATAGTATTTGTCCAGTAAAGCCATTCTGATCCGGATAAATCATTTAAAGGGTTTCCCACAGTTTTTCCTCCATTTAACTCTCTTTGAAATTTCCTCCCTTACTAAGATTTACTCAACATAGGACTTATTATGCACAAAACCCTAGATTTAATGTTACACTAGTAGCTTATGGTTAGCTCTATGCCATTATAGTCGCTTGTCAGTCATTTGCGATTTGAATGTCAGCCTTTGTAAGCTACGAACAAACCTTCAAAACTAATTATGCAATTCCCTTAATAAAAAATTACCTCCCTCTCTGCGGATGGAAGGTAATTTTGTTTCTATCTTTAGTGCAATTAACTCTTACCATTTAAACCCTAAATTAAACAGTATACTTTTTCCTACAAAATCATATCCTAGTCCTGCCTTAAAGCAATGAAGATCTTTTACCAAACTAGCTTTATTAGTTACCCAATGTACCCCTTCTTCTTTTTTCCAAAAGTTTTTACCCTCTGTTTCTAATTTCCAGGTAGAGGAGAGCTTAAGCCCTCCATTCCAGGTAGTTTCCAAATACCAGCCATTAGGGCCTTTTCCCCCTAAATCACCCGCTCCATGGAGAATTCCTGTTCCAAGGGAAAAGCCCGGTAGCCACGGGCCGGTAATTCTACCACCATATTCTTCCCTAACCAAAGTGTCAGTTTGGTTTTTAACAAAACTAGAAGAAAATAAGATTTCTCCTTTTGTTCCCGCAAATAGTGGAGTCTTTATTTTAAAGGAATCAGTTCCTGTTAGTGAACTACTCCAGCTTCTTTCTGCCGTAGCTGTAAACTCTGCCCAGGGAAGTTTATAGCTGAGACCGCCATTTCCGGTAAACTTTTTCCATGGTTCCCATTTAAGTTCTGTACTTAAAAGTAAGTCCTTATTAAGAGACCAATTTAAGCCTCCTTGTAAACTAAGCCAATTTTTAGTGCCCGCACCTACCCCATAGTATAGGTTGGAATGCTCGTTTGGTTTATGATCCAGCCTTCCATAAAGGTATAAACCTCGGCTATTATTAAATCCTGCTTCCACCTTTGGCCAGCTTTCTAAATTATCTGTAGGAATAGTTAAAGGCGGAAGCGGCAGCACCGGAAGGTTCTTTATATATAGCCAGGCTCCTCGTATCTTCGCTCGCTCTTCAAACAAATCGACCTTTTTTGCCTTGATTTTAATACATGGTACCAAAAGATCGCATCTAGTAAAATCTGACTCTTCAAGAAAAAAACGTTCTCCATCAATTTTTCCTTTAGAACTGGAAACTAGGATCTTCCCAGTTAAACCTTTAAGCGAGGTAATCTCGCCCTCCCCGCTCTTAAAAGAAAACTCTACTTTTTCGCCCTCCCAAGTACCAGAAGGAGTAATTAATCGCACTCCCTCTTCAGCTTTTATTAATTCTTGCTTTTGATCATAAATAACTTTTTCTGCAGTAAGCAAAAATTTATCTTTCTTAAAAAAAACTCCACCGCTGGCTATGTAGATCCGTTGGTTCGGATCAAATTCCACCATTGGTGCATCAATCTCTACTTGCTCATTCTGGGCGCTAACCGGAAATGCCAGACATATAGTTAAGATAATAGTTAAGATAATTGCCTTATATATCCTGAATTCAATTCTCATAAACTTACTCTACCCTTTCTCCCGCCAGTTTACAAATCCTACGGATAAAGTTTTTTTCGCGTTTACTCTCTAAAACCCTTTTCAATAATGGAATAATATTATGTCAGTAATGTTGTATTATTCCATTTTACGTGCCTTCCGAAAGATCGGATAACCATGCGGCGAATAAAACAAATCCGTAAGCTTTGAAGAAACAAGATAGGGTTTCACATTAAAATAAAGGGGGATTATTGGCAAATCTGACATAAGTTTTTCCTCTAATAAGTGATAGATCTTGTATCTGCTCACATGATCCATCCTTTCCCAAGCTACTGAGAGCCAATAATCATAATCAGAATTCCTATAATTGGCAAAATTCTCTGGGGCTTCCGAATGAAAAAGGTTTAAAAAGGTCATTGGGTCCGGATAATCACCTGTCCACCCTTGTCTTGCTGTATAAAACCTTCCAGTAGAAGCCATCTCCATAAATTCACTATAACTGACTGCATTAATCTTGACCTTAAGGCCAAGATTAATCTCCCACATTTCTACGATGGTCTTTGCCATCTCCAAAGGGACCACATTATCCACGACTAAAATTTCCATTTCAGGATAGCCATCTTCATTTGGGTATCCTGCACCATATAAAAGTTCTAAACATTTTTTACCATCTGCTAAGCCAACTAAATCGCCACCAGTTTCGCGAAAATCGAAACCATTTGTACTCCTGCTATCATAAATTCCAGGAGGAATTAAACCTGTCGCGGGGATCCCTCTAAATCCTAAAGTTCTGGCCACAAGAAGATCACGATTAATTGCCAGGGAAAGTGCTTTCCGGAAAGCAAGTTTGTTTAGTGGAGGCCTTCTGGTATTCAGATAGAGAAAACCAGTACCCATAGTAGAAGCCTGGACTAACTCTGAAGCATACTGGGGATAAACCGTAAAGGGCGGTTCTTCTAATAAATCAATCATCCCGGCAGTATAAAGAGTAACGCCAGTATTAGGAGGAAGAAAAGTTACTTGAATCTGACTGATATTTCCCCTTTCGCCCCGATAAAACTCATTAGCAACTAAAATTGCGTGATTCCTAGGTTCCCATTCTTTAATCCGGAAAGCACCATTACTACAGAAACCGGGGGAATAAGCCAAATTCTTATCTCTAGCAAACTTCATGTGGACCGGGAGAAACGCCGGAAAAGTTAATAGGTTTAAAAAATAACTACATGGCTTCTCCAAATCTACCTGTAAAACCTTATCATTTAAGGCTTTTACTCCAATTTCATCCTGGTTTCCAAGTTTTCCATTCCGATACGCGGCAACATTTTTTATCACATCTAATAAAAAACGGGATGAACTCTCATATTCTGTGGAAAGTATTCTTTTCCAGGAAAATTCAAAATCAGAAGCAGTCACCCGATCTCCATTCGACCAGTATGCTTCAGCCAAATGAAAAGTATATCGTTTACCATCTGCAGAAACTTCCCATTTATTAGCCATCCCTGGCGATAATACACCTTTATCCCAAACCACCAAACCTTCGTGGAGATTATTTAAAAGTATCTTCTCCGAATCATATAATACGGTTAAAGGATCAAAACTTAATGGATAAGTAGCCAGATTAATTGCCAGGCTTTTCCCCTGCTCTGCAGAGAGCAGGTTGGTAGGTAATAAAAAAGATAATACTGTTATCATCAGCAAAAAAACAGTGAGCCAAAAGCTTTCAGTTGTTCTTTTCATAAAAAGTTCTCCCATATACTCTTTTTTTCTATTTTATCAGAGATTTACTTGGAATTGAATAGTAAATCTTTAATCTATCTATTACATAATTTTCTTAGAGGTTAAGGAATTGCATAATTCAATTATTATAAATTTGGCCATAAAATATGGATACTCCCACTAGTAATTGTTTAATCTTAGACAATTACCTTGAATTAAAGTTAAACACTATATATTATGGTCAAATGGATACCGTTAGGTAATTTTGCAATTCCCTCAGGTAATATAGTTTATCTTCCGGCCCGCCACCTAGGGCTAGTCTCTTACCTAGGGTTGTAGAATGTCTTTGGATCTTTGATTTAAAAACTGCCGGTCACTTGCCGGCAGTTTTACTTTTAATTTCCAGGGTTAAGTCTGTTTCCTACAATTCCTAAGTCTTCTAATGCCATCTGGGCTTCACGTAAGACATGACTTGCTAATAATGGCGAGATCACGCTTAACACTTGACAGGTTTCAATCAGTTGTAAAGCAGTCTGTTTAAAATCTCTTACCCCTGTCACCGCTTCCTGGACTTCACCATTAAACCGCCGTAACCGAGGAATAACAAATGGTTGTGGTAAGTTTCCGAATCCGGGTGGCAAGGGATTACCCATTGCATCTGCTGGTAATAAATGATTTTCAAAATCCCTAGGAACGAGCATAGATTGGAGATCAACAGCCTGTAAGCGAAGAGTTTCTAAACCCTCTGCCATTTTATCTACATTTTCCACCAATATTCTTTCCGAGGGGTCTAACAAATGGGCTATAAACCAGGCATGATCTCCCATGATCCTTAACCAAAACATCTCTTCTTCCAAGGCAAATTCCGCAAGGGGTGTATTAATTCCATTATTTAATTTCAATAAATTAGCCCGAAAACGAATTGCCTCCCTACGGATATGATCAATGAGTAAAGGATAATTAAAGCCCCCAATATTACAAGTAATCATTCGCCTTAATAGATTATTCTTAAAGTTAATAATTTGACCCAAAGCCTGGATCACTTGATTGTTCAGATTCAAAACAGCTTCTCTAGTTGCTGGAGTCTGGTCCGCCATCGCTTTCAGATTAAGGAACATATTTTCCAATTGCATGGCTTCATTTATCAATTCCATTTCATTACATGGGAGGCCCTGCCTCATAAAGAGAGCATGTTCCGCCATTATTTGCGTCCAAAAACGGTTTTGCCGGAGCGACTCTACTATAAAACATTTATTTTCCAAGTTATGACCCTCCTTACCTTAATACTAAATACTACTTTATATTATATTTACGATCATAGATCCATGGTGTTATATCCATAGCAAAAAAGTCTATTAGCTTGGTTTTTTTCTTAATAATAAAACCCGGGGCAACCCCGGGTATCTTTTTTAAGCTCCCGATTAATTAAACACCAAGAACCAACAGAATTAAGATTAAAAAGATTAGGAACTATTACTTATTTTCTAATATCTCTCCATTACTCTCAATTACTCTTTTATACCAATAACCGGAATCTTTAATTATCCGTTTTTGGGTCTGAAAATCTACGTGAATCAAGCCAAATCGGTCATTATAACCACGTGCCCATTCAAAATTATCTAGCAGTGACCAATGAAAATATCCCTGAATATCTACTCCATCCTTAATAGCTCTTTCCAGTTCCAATAAATACCGATGGGTAAAATCAATCCGCTGCGGATCATGAACTTCCCCGTCCAGAGAAGGCCAATCCTCATTAGAAAGACCATTTTCCATAATAATTACTGGTTTTTGGTATCTTTCATAGAAAAAGCGGGGACCCCAATAAAGAGCTTGTGGAGTAACCGGCCAATCAATCGCAGTTCTAGGATAACCCGCATCAAGTTTAACCTCTTCTGGTTGACCATTCAATCCAGCCCGGACTGTTTTTCCTTGATAAATATTTACGCCAAAAAAATCCAAAGGCTGGTTAATTGTTTCCAGATCGCTTTCCTTAATCGTAGGTAAGTACTCTGCCAAAACTTTAAGTCCATCTTCAGGATAGCTACCCAAAAAAACCGGATCCATCCACCATGAATTAGACCAGACAAACCGGTCTTTCAAAGTTGTAAAAGCCGAAAGACGAGCAGCATCAATATCTTCCTTAGAATCAGTTTCTGGGATTACCGTACTTCCCACTGGAGCATAACCAATTTTACACTGTTTCTTAGAAAAACTCCTAATTACTTGTACACTTAGTCCATGAGCCAATAAGGCATGATGTCCAGCACTTAGAATTTCATTAATTGATAGTTTTAAGCCTGGGGCATGAACCCCATTATAATGGCCTAAACCTATGAAACATTGTGGTTCGTTTAAAGTCATCCAATGCTCTACGCGGTCTGATAACCTCTCTACAACTACTTTAGTATATTCCGCAAACCAGTTTGGGCTCTCTGGATTAAGCCAGCCACCCCTCTTATATAGTTCAAAAGGATAATCCCAATGAAAAAGAGTAACAAAAGGTTTTATCCCATTATTCAGTAATTCATCAACTAACCGGTCGTAAAAATCCAAACCTTCTTTTTTTACCTGTCCCACTCCCTCGGGTAGCACCCGTGGCCAGGAGATAGAGAAACGATAAGCCTGTAAACCAAGAGCCTTCATTAATTGGACATCTTCCTGATACCGATGGTAGTGGTCACATGCAACATCTCCATTATGTTTTTGGAAAACCGTTTCTGGTTTCTGACAAAAAGTATCCCAAACAGATAACCCTTTTCCATCCTCATAAGCTGCCCCTTCAATCTGATATGATGCAGTAGCTGCACCCCAAATAAACTTCTCCGGAAAACCCATTCATACCCCTCCTACACGCTCTTCTAATTTCTTTCAATTAATATTATAGTTTAACTTTTCACTTTTGTCACTTTGTAAAGAAACTGCTTCGCCAAATAAAAACTTCTCTTCACCCTAAACAGTTCCACACTCGCTTGCCACCGGTAGGGTAAAAATAAATACTGCCCCCTCCCCCTCTTCACCCTCGACCCAGACTTTTCCCCTATAACCTTCAACGATCCGGCGAACAATTGAAAGTCCTAATCCTGTTCCGCCCATCGCTCTTGATCTTGCTTTATCAATCCGATAAAAGCGTTCAAAGATTCTCTCTCTTTCCCGTAACGGAATGCCCGGTCCTTCATCTGCAATTGAAACCTGAACTACCGTATCTTTTCTCCTCACCTTAATTGTAATCGATCCCTCTTTAGGTGAATACTTATCGGCATTTTCTAATAAATTGATTAAAACTTGACGGACCCGGTCTTCTTGAGCAGCAATATCTGGAAGCACAGGGGGAAGATCGAGGATAATTTTCCGACTTTCATCGGCAAATAATTGTGTAACCGTATTTTTTATTAGTTCTTTTAGGAAAAAAGGCTTATAAGCATCACTAAATCCTTTGCCTTCATCTAATTGGGCCAAGATCAATAGATCATTAACAATATAAGACATCCGATGACTCTCATTGAAGATTTCTTCTAAAAAGTGTTTTTGCATGACCTCCGTTACTTCCTGGTCTAACAAGGTCTCAACCAATGCTCGAATCGAAGTAACCGGAGTACGTAATTCATGAGAAACATTGGCAACAAAATCTTGCCTTACTTGCTCCAAACGGCGAAGTTTAGTAATATCACGGAGCAGTACTAAAGCCTTTGTATCATTTTCAAAAGGAGCAACCAATGCCTGTATATATTTAGTTCCAGAAATCCTAGTCTGAAATTCCCCAGTAACCTGAAGTTTTTTCTCCATCGCCTCTTTGATAAGATCTTCAAGTTCAGTGTTGATAAAAAGCTCGGGGATGCTTTTATTTAATACCCTTTCTCTCTCTAAATGGAGTATACTCTCGGTCGCTTTGTTAATCAGTTGTAAGCGTAATAATTTATCAAAGACCATAATCCCATCTTCTAAGGTTTCTAGTACTACTTCCAATTTCATCTTCTCTTCCCGAAAACGTGAAATTGACTGTGCTTGTTTCGATGCCATCTCATTTAGTGCTAAACCTAACCTTCCCATCTCATTATTACCTAAATCTCGTACTCTACATGTTAGTTCTCCATTCGCTACCAGAAGAGCCATATTCTCCAGCTCCTGTAAGGGAAAGAGGATTTTTGTTATAATCAAAACACTGGTTAGAATGGTACCAATTCCGATTAATGTTAGGATCAGAGCAAAAGAACGACTGCCAGTAGCTTGGATCGCTTCTAATTCTTGTGGTGACTGTTCGATCAGTAGTACACCAGTAAATTCCCCGCTTACCTCCAAGGGTAAATAATATTGCCATTTAAGAAAATGGAGAGAATCTTCATCTTTTAACATTACATTGAATTTCTCTCCGTTTTTAATTCTTTCTAATTTATGTTCATCGATGGCTGCAAATTGGTTACGAGAAAACCATTCTTTTCCTTCTTCACTAAGAAGAGTTATCTCAGTTTCAGAAATTCTACTTAAATCGGAAATACTCTTCTTAAGCGCCTCCATACTCCCTTCTGATTCGAGCGTTTTCACCACTTCATACCCGACAAGTTTACCAATTTTTTCTAACTTGCGACGGTAAATAATTTCTAAAGCTAAATCTCTATTAATCCACCAAGAACCAACAATGATAATTGCGGCTAAAAAAAGTAAACACAAGTTAATAAAGACTAGTTGAGAACGGGACTGTTTCATCTTTGCCACCTACTCATCACGGTGAAATTTATAGCCGCTTCCTCTAACCGTTAGGATATAATAAGGGTTTCCAGGATCCGGTTCGATCTTCTCACGTAACCAACGGATATGAACATCAACAGTCCGCGGATCACCGTAAAAATCGGGACCCCAAACCCGATCTAGCAATAGATCTCGAGTAAGAACACGACCAGCATTACTAATCAAAACTTTTAATAATTGATACTCCTTGGCTGTCAATTCCTTCTTTTCTTCTTTAACCCAGACTTCTTGCCCCCAAAGATCAATTTTAATATCTCCATTTTGTAGAAACTGTCTGTTTCTCCCTTGTTCGGCCTGGGTCACCCTTCGTAAAACCGTCTTAATTCTAGCCATTAGCTCCCGCATACTGAAAGGTTTTGTGATATAATCATCAGCACCAAGTTCTAATCCAAGAACACGGTCAATCTCTCCTTCTTTTGCTGTTAACATTATAATCGGTACTTGCGATTGACTACGTATCCTACGACAAACTTCCATTCCATCAATTCCCGGCAACATCAGATCTAAAATAATTAAATCTGGATTTTGCGACCGAAATAATTCCAAGCCCGCTTCCCCATCGCCTGCAATTTGTGTTTCATAACCTTCTTTTTGTAAATTGAAAGCAATTGTCTCCGCAATGATCGCCTCATCTTCCACAATCAAAATTTTTTTTCCCATTTAGTCACCTCTTTTAATATTTTCCCCGCACTCCAGTAACTAGATAAATAACGCGTTCTCCGATGTTGGTCGCATGATCGCCAACTCGTTCTAAAAATCTAGCCACAAAAAGCAGGTTCATGATTTGAATAATGATTTCACGGTCAGTTTCTTTTTTTATTAAATCAGTTAATTCTAAAAAAAGGTCTTCATACAGGCGGTCAATAATATCATCCTGCAAACAAACCTCTTTGGCTTGGTCCGCATCACGATCAACAAAAGCTTTCAATCCTTCCCGTACCATGTTTTCCACCGCCTTCGCCATCTCGGGAATATCAATCAATGGTTTAATTAATTGCGCCTCTCCGATTCGGATAGTAATCTCCGCAATATTTGTGCTATGATCGGCAATCCGTTCCAAATCAGTTGAAGTTTTTAGCACGGTACTGATTACTCGCAGGTCTTTGGCTAGCGGTTGTTGTAAAGCAATTAATTTTATACAATCCGTCTCCAGTTTCAAATCCATCTGGTCAAACAAATCATCTTCTTTTATAATTTTTCCCGCCAATGCCAAATCTTGTCGGGCTAGGGATTCTACAGCTAAATGTAGTATATCACAAACGTTAACCCCCATCCGAAGCAATTGCCGTTCTAAACTTTCTAACTCCTGATCAAAATGTATCCTCTGCATTAAATTCCCCCCGTTCTCAATTAACTTTAACCAAACCGACCAGTCAAGTAGTTTTCGGTCTCCTTTTGCCTTGGGTTGGTCATAATCTCTTCCGTAGGACCATACTCAATCACTTTTCCTAAAAGGAAAAAACCCAGTACTTGTGATACTCTCGCTGCTTGTTGTAGATTGTGGGTAACCATAATAATCGTATATTTCTTTTTTAGTTCGAGAATTAACTCCTCGATTTTACCTGTAGAAATTGGATCTAGTGCCGAACACGGTTCATCCATTAAAAGAACCTCCGGTTCAACCGCAAGCAACCTAGCAATACATAATCTCTGTTGTTGCCCTCCTGATAAGCGGAGAGCCGACTGGTGAAGTCGATCTTTAACTTCATCCCATAACGCTGCTTGTTTTAGACTTTTTTCTACAATTTCATTAAGGCGGCGGCGATCTTTCAACCCATGGATTCGTGGACCATAGGCAATGTTATCATAAACCGACATCGGAAAAGGATTCGGTTTTTGAAAAACCATCCCTACCTTCTTTCGCAACTCGATCAAGTCAGTTTTTTCATCATAGATATTCTTACTATCAAGATAAAGTCCACCGGAGATTTTCACGCCAGGGATTAAATCATTCATACGGTTTAATGAGCGTAAGAAAGTTGTTTTACCACAACCAGAGGGACCAATCAAAGCCGTAATCGTATTGTCAGGGATTTTGATATTTATCTGGTGTAAGGCTTGAAAAGCGCCATAAAAAAGATTAAAAGCAGCCGCTTCGATCTTACAGACCCGTTCTCTCAACTCATCCATTATTATATCGTCCTTTCTTTCCTGAATTCCATGGTGAAAAGGAATTCCCTACTATTTGAGCGATTACCGTAAGTACAAGAATCCCGATCAGCAGGACCGTCGCTGTAGTATAAGCTCCTGATAGGGAGATCCCTTCACCAGCCAGCGTATAAAGGTGTAGAGTCATGGGACGGCATGGTTGCATAATATTGGTCGGCAAATGTAAAGCACCTCCTACTGTAAGATAGACGGCAGCTGTTTCACCTACGATCCGGCCCATTCCTAGAATAACCCCGGTAATAATCCCTGAGGAAGCAGTGGGCAAAACTACTTTTTTTATCGTCTGCCATTTAGTAACTCCTAGGGCTAGGCTCCCCTCTCGATAGGAATCAGGTACAGCGGCCAAAGCCTCTTCTGCGGTACGGATAATAGTAGGTAAAACCATTAACGCTAGTGTTAAGCCACCGGAAAGAATTGACCATCTAAATTTTAGATGTACGACAAAAAAAGCAAAACCAAAAAGGCCGAAAACAATTGACGGTATACCAGCCAAATTTGCCGTAAAATAGTGGATGATTCTTACCAACAAGCCTTTTTTTGTATATTCATTAAGATAAATAGCAGCTCCCACTCCAACCGGTACTGCTAAAAATAAAGAAGTGATCAATAGCCAGAATGTCCCGACAATCGTTGGAAAAATACCACCATCTTTCCCCATATTCCGCGGCGAATCCAACAAATAATTAAATGAGAGATGAGGCAATCCCTCTTTTAAAACATGGACGACAATTACCAAAAGACTAACCAGAGTTACCATTGCCGTTATCCCTAAAAAAATAAAAGCTATTTTTTCTGTGATTTTTACCCTTTTTCTCATTTTAACTCTCCTCTGGTCCTTATTAACATTGCAATCGAGTTTACCAACATGATTAACAAAAACAGCACTGAACCAACAGCAAAAAGTGCTGTGGTATGCTCCTCAGAAGCATAGGACCATTCTGTTCCAATCGTACCAGTTAGCGTAACTCCGGGATCCAAAATTGATCCTGGGATTAGTGGTCGGTTTCCTGTTACCATGATTACAGCCATCGTCTCGCCTAATGCTCTTCCGATGCCGAGGATTACAGCCGCAATAATCCCAGAGCGAGCCGCAGGAATTATTGCTCGATAGATAGTCTGCCAGTGGCTGGCCCCCAGTGCCAACGAAGCCTCTTTATAACTCTTTGGTACAGCTCTAATGGCATCTTCAGAAATAGAAATTATAGTTGGCAAGATCATAATTGCGAGAATTATTCCGCCCGCAAGTAGGGAAAAGCCGAGTCCGCCAAAGTACCTTCTGATCGCTGGTACCAAAACAATTAACCCAAAAAAACCATATACAACTGATGGAATGGCAGCTAGTAAAGAGAGGGCGGGTCTAAGCATCTTCGACCAAGTATCCGAAGCAATTTCCGAAAGAAAAATAGCACAACCTACCCCTAAAGGCACCGCTAGTAAAGTAGCAATTGCTGTTACGTAAAACGAACCGACAATTAAAGGAATTAAACCAAAAACTAAATCTCCAGGTAACCATCGTGTTCCAGCTAAAGTTTTAACTAAACCATATTTTTGCCAAAAAGGCCATCCACGACTAAAGACAAAAAACGTAATCAATATCACGCCTAAAACTGCCACCAAAGCAGTGCAGAATAAGAGGTTTTTTATAAACTTTTCCTTTAATAAGTACCATAATTGCATCAGAAAATTTGCCTCCTTCCCTTAACTTACATTAAGTTTAAAGGAGGATTATTAAACCGTTCCTAAATCAGTATTAAGAACAGTTTAAGGATCCCTCTTTACCAGATAATTTAATTTTGATTTAATCTACTACTAAAGCCTGCTTAAAAAGAACACGTTATTCTGTAAATGAAGCAAATATAAAGGAGGTTTTCGTAAATGAGTAAAAAAATTATATTCATTGTACTAATGTTAGTCGTCGTAGCTTTAATTAGTTTACATGGAAAAACAGGTGAATTAACAGGTAGTATTACGATTGCTGGTTCAACTTCAGTTCAGCCTTTAGCTGAGGAATTAGCACAATTTTTTATGCAAAAGAATCCGCATGTACAAATTTTTGTCCAAGGTGGCGGTTCTTCCGCTGGTATTAAAGCTGCATTATTAGGTACGGCTGATATCGGTAATTCTTCTAGAAATTTAAGACCCTCGGAGCAGTTGTATGCAACCACCATCGCTCTTGATGGTATTGCCATAGTCGTCAATCCTAATAATCAATTAGACGGAATGACCCTGCAACAAGTACAAGAAGTTTTTTCTGGAGAAGTTACCTCCTGGGAAAATCTTGGGGTTTCCTCTAAGAATTTGAGAAACAAAAACATTGTTCTTGTCAATCGAGAAACTGGTTCTGGTACACGTGGCGCTTTTGAAGAATTAGTAATGGAGCCGGTTAATAAAAGTCTGACGGTGAACGCTTTGGTTCAAGCACAAAATGGATCTGTCCAACAGGTAATACGTACTACTGAAGCAGCAATCGGTTATCTATCTCTTGGTTTTCTTGATGGTGTAAAGCCCCTCAAAATAAATAGAGTTGCACCCACTGTTGAAAATATAATAAACGGTTCTTATAAAATCGCCCGGCCTTTCTTAATGACCACCAAAGAAAAACCTGCGGGTTTAGTAAAGGAATTTCTAGACTTTATCCTTAGCACCGAGGGTCAACAAATTATCGTAAATCAAGGTTACATTAGCGTACAGTAATCAAAGAAAATAAAAAGGAGCAGAAAATTTGAACTCTCTGCTCCTTTTTATTTTATATTAGCTTATCTTCTTATTTAATCCCTAATCTTTTCCCTAATTTCTTATGTTCTTCCCCAATTTCCTTTGGTAAATCCTCTCCAAACTTCTTAAGAAACTCTGCCTGAGATTTCCACTCTTCCTCCCAAGCTTCCTGATCTATACTAAGAAGCTCTTTCATCGTCTCTGCGGTAAGTTCTAGTCCACTAGTATCAATATCATCCATCTTCGGTAGATATCCAATTGGTGATTCTGTCGCCTCAATCTCTTCTTGACAGCGGTCAATAATCCAGTTAAGCACCCGGAGATTATCGCCAAAACCGGGCCAAATAAAATGACCACCCTCATCAGTACGGAACCAGTTAACATTAAAGATCTTCGGAGGATTAGGGATTTTCTTACCCATATCCAACCAGTGTTGAAAATAGTCAGCCATGTTATAACCACAGAAAGGTAGCATCGCCATTGGATCTCTTCGAACAACACCTACAGCGCCGGTAGCAGCAGCCGTTGTCTCTGAAGCCATAGTAGCACCAACAAAAACTCCATGTTGCCAGTCAAAAGACTCATAGACTAACGGAGCAACTTTCGCCCGCCGTCCACCAAAGATAATCGCTGAGATGGGTACACCTTTGGGATTTTCCCACTCTGGAGAGATTGAGGGGCATTGTCTGGCTGGAGCAGTAAACCTAGAATTAGGGTGAGCACCTTTTTTCCCGGTCTCTGGGGCCCAAGGATTACCCTTCCAATCAATCCCCTCTGCCGGAGGCTCTACACCCATTCCTTCCCACCATACGGTTTTTTCAGGAGTAAGAACTACATTAGTAAAGATTGTATTTTTCTGAACAGTAGCAAGGGCATTGGGATTAGACTTTTCACTAGTACCAGGTGCCACTCCAAAGAAGCCAGCTTCCGGGTTTATTGCCCATAAGCGTCCATCTTCACCAATCCGAAGCCAAGCAATATCATCCCCTACAGTCCATACTTTATAGCCTTTTAATTCTTTTGGTGGAATCAACATCGCTAAGTTTGTCTTCCCACAAGCACTGGGAAAAGCCCCGGCAATATATGAGATCTTCCCCTTAGGATCTTGAATTCCAACAATCAACATATGTTCAGCCATCCAACCTTCTTTCCGGCCAAGATAACTGGCAATCCTTAGGGCTAAACATTTCTTGCCCAATAAAACATTGCCCCCATAGCCTGAACCAAAACTCCAAATCGTATTATCCTCAGGGAAATGACAAATATAGCGACGTTCAGGATTAAGATCGCCTTTAGAATGTAATCCCCGGTTAAAATCATCGCTATCGCCCAAATGTTCCATGGCTACTTTTCCCATCCGGGTCATAATCCTCATATTTAAAACTACATAAATACTATCCGTAAGTTCTAGGCCAACCTTGGCAAATGGTGAGCCTGGCGTCCCCATTAAATAGGGGATTACATACATGGTTCGCCCCTTCATTGATCCATCAAAAAGCTTTTCAAGTTTGGCATAAGCTTCAGAGGATTTCATCCAGTTATTGGTTGGGCCAGCATCCTTTTGGTCTTTTGTACAGATAAAAGTAAGTTGTTCCACACGGGCTACATCATTCTCCGCGGTTCTATGTAAAACGCACCCCGGAAGTTTTTCCTGATTTAATTCAATCAGTTCACCAGTAGCAAACGCCTCCTTAGTTAAGCGTTCTTTCTCCTCTTCTGAACCATCAATCCATACGATTTTATCAGGTTTAGTCAGTTTGACCATTTCTCCGACCCAAGCTTGCACTGCTTTGTTAGAATACATCGCAATCCCCTTTCTGTTATTAAAGACCTTTTTCTTCCCAATTTAGCAATTCCCATTATTAATAAGATTCCCTGAACTACCCTAAGCATAAGAATTAAAGAATATAAAAACCACAACCACAAAATGTAAATAGTTATTATTTTAAAATTCTTGGCCAGTATATAATATATCACTATATATTTTTGTCGTCAATGACCTAAGGATTAATAATCAGTATCTAAATTGTAAAATATTACAGAAAAGAAAAACGGGTCCCCTTGCCCGTTTTGTTTCTTTCCCTTTATTAATGCTGTTATTTTATCGTAGCCCTATTTGACGTAATACATCCTTTAATTTGTCTAACTCGGATTCATCAGGCTCAACCAAAGGAAGCCTTGTTGTTCCCACTTCAATTCCGAGCAAATTTAAGGCCGCCTTAACCATAATCGGATTCGTAGTAATAAATAAGACTTTAAAAAGTGGAAGTAATTCATTATGGATCTCAGCAGCTTTTGCTACATCTCCTTGACAATATTCATCGATCATTGTCTTCATTCTTCTCCCTACTAAATGAGATGCAACACTTACTACTCCAGTTGCCCCTACCGAAAGCATCGGCAAGGTTAGACTATCATCACCACTATATACTAAGAAGTCTTTTGGTAAAACTCTAACCATCTCAGCAGCCTGATTTAGGTCTCCAGCAGATTCCTTTAAGGCTACGATATTCTTAACCTCCGCCAACCTTCTCATTGTACTTGGGGTTATATTAATCCCTGTTCTACCTGGTATATTATAAACCATTACTGGCAAAGCAGTTGATTCAGCAATCGTTTTGAAGTGGCGAAATATGCCCTCCTGTGGAGGCTTATTATAATACGGAGCCACCGCTAGAATGCCATCAACCCCTGTTCTCTCTGCCTCTTTAGTTAATTCCACACTCTTTTTGGTATCATTACTACCAGTTCCCGCGATCACTGTCGCTTTACCGCCTACAGCTTCCACCACTGTCGTATAAAGAGCTAATTTTTCTTCGGTAGTAAGTGTTGGTGATTCACCCGTAGTTCCGGAAATCACCAGCCCATCTGAGCCATTTTCCACCAGTCTTAATGCAAGCTCTTTAGCGGCTTGGTAATCCACCTCTCCCTGCTGGTTAAAAGGCGTAACCATCGCGGTTAATACCTTTCCAAACTCAACCATCAAATAACCTCCCTTTCTTCAGGGGAATTTTTTCAATTAAATACTAATTAATTTTTAATTCCCAAATCCCTCCTTTATTCACCTAACCCAAATTCATCATGTAGGGCTTTTAATGCCCTTGACATATCTTCCTTCTTCACTAAACAAGCAATATTAGTATGGGAATCGGCAGTTTGATATAGTGAAACATTGGCTAAATATAAACCCTCTACCACTCTTGCCATTACCCCAGGAACACCTCTCATTCCGGCCCCGACCACCGCAACTTTAGCAAAACCCTGAGCCGCCTTAAACTCAAGAGCAGTCTTCTCTAAAATTGTTGCTGCCTTTTCATAGTAATTTTCTTGAATTGTAAAGGTGATCTGTTGCGGTGATACTTGAATCATATCAAGACTAATTCCAGCTTCCGCAAGAAGACTGAATACTTCTAAAGCCTTACCACTAGTATTCAGATCCTGATTACTGGAGAGATTAAACTGGGCCACATCAGTAATATATGCTAACCCGGTCACTATTTTATCGGTCTTAATTTCGATCCCTAATGAAGATACTCCATCACAAATTAGAGTCCCCTCCTGATCAGAAAAGACTGATCTAATCCGTAAAGGTATTCTTCCCTCCATTGCAATCTCTACTGCCCGCGGATGAATAACTTTAGCACCTAGATGCGCCATTTCACAGACTTCACTGTAAGTCATGACTTTTAATGGTTTAGCCTGTGGAACAACATGGGGATCCGCGGTCATTACCCCATCCACATCAGTATATATTTCAACCATCTCGGCCCGGAGGGCAACGCCCAAAGCCGCGGCTGTAGTATCACTGCCACCCCGTCCTAAGGTAGTAATCTCGCCATCCTTAGTTATGCCCTGAAAACCTGCCACTACTGCAACTTTATTCTCCTTTACACAACTCATAAGCTTCTCTGGCTTAACTTCAATAATACGGGCATCACCAAAATTACTATTGGTAATAATTCCTGCCTGGCCCCCTGTAAACGCTTGGGCCTCAATTCCTTCGGCTTTCAAACTTTGGACTAAAATAACTGAGGAAATTAGTTCCCCACAAGACATCATAATATCCAGTTCTCTGGAATGAATGTAAGGAAAAACTTCTTGTGATAAACCAATTAATGTATCGGTTGCATAAGGAGCCCCCCGGCGTCCAATAGCCGAAACAACAACCACAACTTTGTACCCCAGACCTATGGCTTCTGTTATTTTGGCCACAACCTTCTCCCTTTGTTCGGCAGTAGCCAGGGATGTGCCACCATATTTTTGCACTAATATATTAATAGGAGATCACTCCTTTGTGTACTAGCAAAAATATTACCAGTTTTCTTAATTAATACTTCAACCCTAATTATTTTTTCCCTTTAAATTCCCGATTAAAACCGGTTGAATTTGTTCTCCCTTTAAAGCATTAATGATTGTATCTTGCAAAAGTTCCATTTTAGCCACTAAAGACTTAGGCTTATTTTGAGGATCATCTTGACCGAAAGGTACAAAATAAATATTTTTTTGGTTTAACATAGCGGCCACATTAGGTAAATTCGCACCCAACCCATCATTGGTTGAAATGCCTACCACCACTGGTCGATTATTTCTAAGATGGGCTTTACAAGCAAGAGATACAGGGGTATCAGAAATCCCCAAAGCCAGACGGCCTAAAGTTGTTCCGGTGCAAGGAGCCACAACCATGATATCCAATAGTTTTCTTGGACCTATAGGCTCAACCTCTACCAAACTTTGCCATGGTTTCCTTCCAGCGATCTCATAAATCGTTTTCTGCAAATCCTCAGCTTTACCAAACCTAGTATCTGTCTCAAAAACTGTTGATGAAAAGATCGGAAAAAGATCCGCTCCCTCATCCTTAAGTCTCTTTACCTCTGGTATAACCTCTGGAATTGTACAATGCGAGCCAGTAAACCCTAAGCCAATTCTTACACCTAGCAATTTCATTTTCAGCACCTCCAAGCTATTCTCGGAATTTTACTCCCGATCTCTTCAGTTAAATTTCTGTTTGATTAAGCCTGGAAGTTGGGTGGCAAGAATCTTTCCCGCAGTTTTAGGTGCTACCTTCCCTGGTAACCCTAAAGCCAAAATGGCGGTTAATCTATATCTCTCAGCAGCCTGGAAGTCTACACCACCTGGTGCCGAAGCTAAGTCAATTATTACAGTTCCGGGTTCTATCTTTTCTATTATTTCCTCAGTAACAATCAAGGCCGGAATAGTATTAAAGATCAGATCTGCTTTGTTTACCCCTTCAGCTAAACTACCCAGGTATAATGGTGTGTATCCTAAACTGGTAGTTCGTGCAAGCTGTTCAGAACTTCGAGCAGCAATAATAATGGTAGCTCCTAAAGCGGATAGTCGCGGAGCAAGTGCTTGGGCAACTCTTCCAAACCCAAGAACCATACAACAAGAACCATCTATGGTAAATGAGGTTTTCTCCATTGCCAACTGAAGTGCTCCCTCTGCTGTTGGGATCGCATTCGGGATGGCAATCTCATTAGTCTCTGCATATTCGAAGATTCTTACTCCCTTTTGAGCTGCTTCCTTTTTTAACCGCAATGGGAAGGATCCCGTAACAATCAAAGTTTCAGCTTCAACTTGCCGCCAAAACTCCTGATTAATCTTAATTGTAACCGCAGGGTCAGATGTCCTAACCAGCCCATTAGAATCAACACCACTAATTGGTAGGATAATTACCTTAGAACAAGCTAGCGCTTCTTTCAAATTTGCTGCTGAAAATAGACGTGGTAGTGTCGGAATCCCTAGCAACCCGTAGGTTTTAACCCAGGCTACATGGTTAATCATACTCTCTGCTACCATCACCTGTCTATGGTCGCCACCAAGTATCGTTATACCATATTTCTTTAAGGAATCCCCCATCTAAAAATCCTCCCCTTCCCTTACTTACCAGACAAACAGGTTTATGTTCTTAAACTTGACTAACATTTTAAAAACAATCACCGGCAATAGTAATATATTCCCTAGGAAAAGGAGAGGTGCCAAAAACAGAAGTGCTTTATATAGAGGAGTTACTCCATTATTGATTCTAGCCCATAATAAAATCCTTCTAACCCCCGGAGTTTTCTAATCGCCATTAAGACTCCTGGCATGAAAGAGGTTCTTTCAAGTGAGTCATGCCTAATGGTTAGAGTTTGTCCTTGATTTCCAAAGACTACTTCCTGATGGGCAATTAAACCTGGTAATCTTAGACTATGAATCCTTGTTCCAAGGTATTCGCCACCTCTTGCCCCATCAATCTTTTCTAAAGAAGCAGGTTTCACTGATGGTTCCATTACCCGGCCAGCAGCAATCATCTCCGCTGTTTTTAAAGCAGTGCCCGAAGGAGCATCGATCTTACGATCATGATGCAACTCTATAATCTCGACATCAGGAAAATACCTTGCTGCTTCGCGGGCAAAACGCATCATTAATACCGCGCCAATCGCAAAGTTGGGAGCAATCAAAAATGCTTTTCCGCTCTGCAAAGCTAGTTCATTTACTTCCTCTAGGTTTTCTCCAGTAAGACCGGTAGTTCCAATTACTCCAGCTACTCTTGCCTCAGCCGCCATTCTTATATTTTCCATAATCGCTAATGGAGTTGTAAAATCAACCATCACATCCGGTTCAGTTCGCTTCAGAGCTGTCAACAGATCTTCTTCAATATTCACTCCTGAAATTTCTAGACCGCAAATTCTACCTATGTCAGATTCCACCCCAACTTTGTCTACTGCTCCTACCAAAACCATATCATCTTGAGCAACAACTGCTTTAACCACTTCTCGGCCCATCCGGCCGTAAGCCCCTGATACTAGAACCCGTATTTTCTCCATCTTGTATGCGCTTTTAGCGCATTCACCTCCCCTAGCTAATCTCAGCTAAACTTAAGAAATTGCGTAATTGAATTATTTTAAATTTGACTAAGTATCTAATTCCCTCAAATTATAAGCTAATAGATATTTCTCAATATCAAAAGGTTGGCATGAGCCAACCTACAAAATAGTATCCCCGGAAAATTGAAGTAAGATAGCCCGCCTTGAATATTTACCGGATTAATTTTCTACTTTTTCCTCAGTAAATGTCCAATCCAAAATAACTAGATCATCACTAATCTTTTTTACTGCAGTCCATGGAATCTCCTGTTCTACACGGAAGAAAAAACCTTTTCCCGGAAGTACTAGTGATCTAATCATTGCTTGATCCAGATCAATCACAAAATCTATTTTACTAACCCGGCCGATCTTACTGCCATCTACTAAATTAATTACTTCTTTTCCTAAAAAATCCGAAAGACGCATGTTTCAACCCCCCAGTAATAATTATTTTCCTGGAAGGTAAAAGATACTTCCGGCCAATTAATTCATCATCAATAATGAAAACCGCCATTAAAGGCGGTTCCCTATCTGCCGCATACAAGACTAACATAAATATAGCAGAGCTAAAGGTTTTTAATACAAGGGAATTACAGATAATCTTAAGCAAACAATTTATTTAATATTTACAAAACCACTCTCTTATGCAATCCGCAAATAAAACCAAACACAAATTTTCAAGATTATATAATATTATGTCATACAAAAACGAAGATTGCAATAATAGAACCTATTTTTCCTCTCCCATAAATTCCTTCAATAGTTTTTTTAAAGCTTTTTTTTCAATTCTTGATACATATGATCTGGAGATTCCCAGCATTTTTGCAATCTCCCTTTGTGTCTTGTTGATTCCATTTTTTAATCCATAGCGTAATTCGACAACTTTTTTTTCTCTTTTACCTAAAATATCTAATTTCTCCCTTAAGCTCTCCTCTTCTAATATTGTCTCCACTGTCTCTGGAACAATATCAGAACCAGTATCCAAGATGTCCAACAGAGTTATCTCATTTCCTTCTTTATCTGAACCAATTGGGTCCTGTAGAAATACATCGTTTCTCAACTTTTTTGTAGAACGTAGGTGCATTAAAATTTCATTTTCTATACAACGTGCAGCATACGTAGCCAACCTGGTATTGTATTTTCTCTGATAGGTATTTATTCCTTTAATTAAACCAATGGTTCCAATCGAAATTAAATCATCATTATCTTCTCCAGTATTATCAAATTTCTTTACAATATGGGCAACTAACCGAAGGTTTCTTTCAATCAGAGTATTTCTAGCTTCCAAATCACCTTGTTCCATTTTCAGGATTAATTTACGCTCTTCTTCTTCTTTTAATGGTAGAGGAAAGACATTATTATTGGATATGTAAGAGAATAACCATGTAAACTTCTGATAAATCAGGTTTAAAATTACCCCTATTAAAGGGAGTATCATTTACCCACCCCCGAAAGAAAAACTTCGCGTGTTTTTACTTTATGTTTAGGAAGTGGGTTCCGTGCCAGTCCTCCCAAGACCAAATCCTGGATAAAATCACTATTTTTTTTGCCTTTCCAGGCACCGACTCATCAATAAGCCAAAGATCTCAGCTGCTCTTTCACCGCCTAAAGAATCTTCTTCCAGAAAAACCACCCCAACCAAATGAGGGTCATATACCGGAGTGAAACCAGCAAACCAGCCATAATATACTTTTTCCCCATTTCTAATTTTACCTGCATTAATTGTCCCGGTCTGCCCAGCAACTCCCTGTGGGATCCGGGCCTTTTGTCCGGTTCCATAAAGGACTACGGTTTCCAGCATTTTTCGTAATTCTACTACTGTTTTGCTAGAAAGAACCTTTCTTCCCTTAGGCGATAGAAACCGCTCAAACCATTCTCCATTCAAATCCTGTAAACCCTCAACTACGGTCAAGGGGTAATAATAACCATTGCCCGCCACTACTTGAAAAACTTTGGCAATCTGTAATGGTGTAACTAAAATTCCCTGTTCTCCTAAGGACAAATTTGCAAAATCATTTTTCTCAATCCCGGCAGGTAAATACCCCGCAGACTCCCCAGGTAATCCCAGCTCTGTACTTTTCCCCAAACCTAGATGTTTGGCCATCGCTAGGATTCTTTCTTGGCCGATCATCTGTACTATTTTAATAAAAACCGGATCGCAACCATAGGCCAATGCTTGAGTAAATGTAATTAAACCATGGCCACTTTCTTTGTAAAGTGAACAATGGTACTGATTCGTACCAAGATTTATATAACCCGGATCATAAAAAATTGTTCCGGGGGTAATCTTTCCTTCTTCTAAGGCAGCAGCAGCAACAAGCATTTTGATTAGAGAACCGGGTGGATAGGGTTTAAGAGCTCGATTAATAAAAGATTCATTATGATCTTTCATACTTTTCTCAGGATTATAAGGATCAAAAACCGGCCGGCTGGACAGTGCCCGAATCTTACCAGTACCACCTTCCAATAAGATAATAGCACCTTTTGTTATTTTCATCTCTTCCATAATCTCTTCTACTACCAGTTGCCAATTAAGATCAATTGTTAAAACAAGATTCTTATGCGGTTGCTTACCATTAATCTCCTGATATTTCAAACCCTGCCCGGGGATAGGACGATGATAAGCATCCGCAATCAGAGCCAATTTAACCACATTATCACCGGTCAAAGCACTCTGATACATAAATTCCAAACCGGAAATACCCTTTTTTCCTGTAGAATCTACATAGCCCAGCAAATGATTTGCCAAGGGTTTAGAAGTATAACGTAAAGGAATTGAACATAAATTTAAACCTGGTAGTCTATTCTTAGTATATAAATTTAACAGTTCTGCGGATGGATTATTAATTAATAAAGGAGAAAGCAAGCTTAATTTGGACCCCCCCATAACTTCTTCTACCAGATTTCTCTCTTCTTTTGATAACAATGGGGGAAAGATTGCCAAACAACTATAGTGCTCTCTACCAGTAAGCGGTTCTCCGGAATGATCTATAATCTCTCCCCGCTGCTCATACAGGATTAAACCATTGCTACGCTGTCTTACTGCTTGTTCTGTCCATCTTATATTTTCTACCACCTGAAGCTTAAAAAGACGATGAGCCTGATAGGTACCAAAAAGGAAAAGAAAAAAACATAGTAAACGTACCCGAAACTGCAATCTGGTCAACAAAAAATCCCCCCTGGTTAATTTAACCAAATAAGAAGGGATTATTTCATTATATTAATTATATTCCAGATTAAATTGTCCTTAATTATTACCCACGTATGATTGGGCCTTAAGATGTTCGCGATAAGTCCGGGAAAAAACATGGCTTCCATCCGTTTTTGCCACAAAGTATAAATAATCAGTTTTTGTCGGATGTAATACGGCGGCAAGTGAGGCGCGGCCTGGATTGGAAATAGGACTAGGTGGTAGTCCTTTATAACGATAAGTGTTATAAGGTGAATCAATCTCTAAATCTTCATATAGCAATCTTTGTTTTCTCTCACCTAAAGCATACTGAACAGTAGCACAAGATTGAAGGAGACGTCCTTTTTGCAAACGGTTAAGAAAAACCCCGGCGATCACCGGTCTTTCCTCTTCCACTTTTGCCTCTTTCTCTACAACAGAAGCTAGAATCACTGATTCCAAAGGCGAAAGATCATTAGTAGTAGCTTCACTTGATATTTCTGCCCAAACTTGACGAAAACGGCGGAAAAAAACTCTCAATATTTCTTCTTCACTAGCACCCTGAGCAATCTCATAAGTATCTGGAAATAAAAACCCCTCACCCGTTGATGGTGAAAAATTAGTTAACTGTGAATTAAGAAAAACTTTATCATGCAAAAGTTCTTGGAATTTATTCAGATCAATTAACCCTCTCCTGCTAAGCAACAACCCAATCTCCCCTGCAGTATAGCCTTCCGGGATTGTAATCTTATATATAATCGGCCTCCCGGTTTCTAATTCTTTTACAAGTCGATGAAATGAAATACTACCATCGAAGGAATAGTGTCCAGCCTTGAGCCGTTCTTTTCTACCAGTCAAATATACATACCAAACAAAACTATCCCGATTTTTAATCAAACCTTTTTCTTCCAAAATACGGCCAATTTGAAAAATAGAAGAACCCATAGGAATATCTAATATAATTTTCTCCTTAAAAACCAATGTTGGTTGGACTCCACAATAGATCCAGAGTATCTGACCACTAAGAAAAATTAATCCTATAAACAACAATAGTAATAATAGGGATCGCAAACGAGATTGGTTTCTAAAAACTGGTCCAATAACTCTTTTGGAGCCCCGGGTAAGAGAATCCCAAATATTTTTAAAGCAAGGGAGAACCCGATTATAAGCTTGGGTAACGACGTGTTTCCACACGGCGACACCTCCTCTCCCTAATTATAAAGGATCTTTTGTTAAGATACAATTATAACTTTATTAGTTGAAAAAATCACTCTATTCCGATTTAATTAAGAAAATCTAATTTAGCTTTGATTAAGGAATTGCATAATTTGTGATTTGACCACCAGCCTAATTATTAAGCAAATCACTTATGTTCTGCTTAAATAGGCCTTAAAGTAATTATACAATTCCCTCGGATACAAAATAAACCACAAAATATCATGACTCTCCTTAGATATTTTGTGGTTAAATCTTTAATAAATTATTTATGCAATACCCTTATTTTACAAAGGGTCATATGAATTTCCCGGGGTTTTTAATAATCTTCACTCTTGATCTTCATTATCATCTTCGTCTTCATCATACTCGCCAAATTCGTCGTCTTCAAAATCTCCCCCAAAATCTTCTGTCTCCAATATTTCTAAAATCTTGTCTAATTCTTCCTCATCAGGTTCTACTAAGATTTCTTCGCCTTTTTCATCCGTATCAACGCGGAAAACATGGGCTTCCTCTTCTTCTGCACTTTCTTGAATTTCCGGAATTAATATGACATATTCTTTATCTTCCAATTCTAAAACCCGATCTAAACTATACCTATATTCCTGGCCATCTTCATCCACCAGGATGATCCAATCTTCCTGATTATTATGGGTCATATAATTCGCCCTCCTTAATTTTATAAGTATATTCTCCCCCAAAATCACTAAGATTACAAGATCGATTCTTAGATTTAAGTTACCTTTTTTATATTTATTTTCTTAGTTACAATTTATGATTTATCTGTTACCCTAATTTGATTTTCGGAAACTTAAATAATTGTCAAGAAGTAAAACCGCAGCCAACTGATCAATTACTTGACGCCGCCGTCTCCGGGAAAGTCCTCCTTCCAATAATGCTTTTTCCGCTTGTACCGTTGTAAGCCGCTCATCCCAGTAAATAGGATCGACCTTGCACAAACCAGCCAATTTATTACCAAATTTCGTTATCCGTTTAGCCTCTGGTCCTAGATCCCCATTCATATGACGGGGTAAACCAATAACCAACCCTGTACACTGGTGTTTTTGAAAAAGATTAGTTAAATACTGAAAATCAGTTTTAGAATTAAGACGAGTATAAACTTCTAACCCCTGTGCAGTAAGGCCTAAGGGATCACTAATAGCAATTCCAATCCTCTTTTCGCCTACATCTAAAGCCATTAAACGTTCATATGAAAGATCATTCACTAGATTTATTCTCCTTATTTTTCCGATGGTACAATCATCCGCACCTGGAAAATATGATTTGGAATCCGTTTTAGATCATTACCTCCAGAGAATTCCACAAAGCCAATTTCAGGAAAATTAGCCAACGAATTCTTAGCCTGGAGTAAGGATTTGCCAGCTACAGCTTTAAAGATCTTTTGGCGATCAATTTTACCACGAACTTTAGCTACTGCCTGTACCGAAATATCTGCCTGTTTCAAATCTCCATTTAAGCTGATTGCCCGACAAGTTATTTCATTGGAGATTGGAAGAAAACCATCAGGAAGAGTCTGGTACAGATTATGCTCTAGCCACTTATAAAGATGAGTTTTATTTAGTAAAGCCGTTTTTACTTTATATGAGAGTCGAACTGAAAGTGTACCGGATTCAGTCCCTATGGGTTGTTCTGGTCGGGCCTTACCTGTTTCGGTCTGCACCAACTCTGGCAGGAGTAGATATCCTTCTTCTACCATTGCTTTTATTTCATCTTTGGCCTTTAATTCCAATTGGCGTTTTGCTTCTTCTTCCGCACGGAGAATATCCTGCTCCTCAACAATCGGAACAAATTTATCCTCTCCACTTGTAAAACTATTAAAGTTTACTACATGCAATGTATTGGCTAAATGTCCCTCAATCTTAGATATCATCTGCTTCTCTACATTACCAATGGTTCCCTTTTCTGTGGCTTCTACCTCTACCTCTGATTGACCATAGATCTCGCCAGTAGGGACCCCCTGTACATAATTTGTACTCTTTTTCGGTACTACTACTGGTTTCATCGTAATAAAGGTTAGGCCTCCCTTGGTGGAAACTACCGTTCCTTTAGGCACAATTATCGGATTCGTCCCGCTATTAATAAAAACTACCATTCCTTTTGCCGGTAAATATCCAACTCTTTTTCGTCCGCTAGTCGAAATAGAGACTGTTAACTCATCCTGTTTCTCAATAATCTTGAGGGGAAGAATACCTTTTATGATTTCTCGTTCGGAATACCCCATACCCACTTTCCCACCAGCGCTAAAAAGATGTTCTTTACTAGTAGGGTGGATAATAATATTAACTTTCGGTCTAAATAAAAAGTAAGTTGCCACCAACAAACTAAAAAAGGTAAAGACCAAAGCCATCACCAACCTGCCGCCAGAAAAAGAACGTATGGGCCGGGCAGTTCCCTCGTCACCAGCAGAAACAGCTTCTCTGGTAAAACCATTAAGTTCAATTGGTAGTTGATTCTGGTAGAACCCGGTCTCCGCCTGATCCAATTTATCATCTACTTTTATCCCCAAGTTTTTAGCTAGTCTCCTGACATACCTGTCCTTTACAACTAATACTAATTCTTTATCTTCTTCCTCACTATAAAATTTTAAAAGACGAAGATTAATCTCGCTCCTTAATACCGGAATCCGAGAATCGGAAAAAATGATCACTCTAGTACCGAGAGAGTCTCGTACTTTTTTAATTAACCCCTGAGCCGTTTCGTTTTTATTTACAGGGATGACATCAGTTCTTGCCAAGACCTAATCACCTTCCTCCGATCCTTTTATAAATATTTTCTTTTTGCCTTGAAGCAAAACATAAAATAATAGAATAAGCGGATATAATAGTGAGGTTCCGACCATTACTATTCCAGAGTCATTAACTATTAATGCCACCACACCAGTAAATACAGTCGTAGATATACCCTGCCAATACCATTCATCTTTAAGTTTGTTAAAGAGAGGCTGTTTTCCTGCTAACCTCAGAAAAATAAAGAACAAAACAAAGATTACCAAAAGAAGCTTCGTTAGTATATTATAATTAATTAATCTTATATTCATCCTTATTTTCCTCAAAGCAATCATCACCAGTAAATCCCAACGACCGGCACTTAATAATTGGAAAGCATTACTTATATGAGTCTTTGTTTGGAAACCAGGTATAAAAAAGATAATTGAAAAGCCAAAGAGCAATAGTAAAAAAAGAAGGAACAAATTCCACCGGGCCTCCTTCTTATCTTTGTTGTGATAGCAAACTAAAACTGATGCAAAAACAGCAGCAACCCCGCCCCCAAAATTCGCCCCCCAATTTGGTGAAAAAATAACTAACGAACAGATACCCATTACCAGGCCAATTCCGCCTCGCCACCTAAAACCGGTAAAAAAATAAGTTGTTCCAATTAACAATGACCCTAATAGGAGTCCAGCATATTCATTTCCTAATCCATAAAATCGGGCACCAACAATCGGGTTTGGTCCTAATAAAGATTTTTTCATTATCCCTGTACCTAACAGCAAATCAAGGAGGATTACCAATGCGGTTGTGATTAGGATACCGCAAAAAGCCCGGTTTTTTGTTTTATAGAATGCTAAATACAACAACCAAAGGAGAAGCGTAATTAAGATGAGTAAAACTATAACTACTATGATATTTTCTATTTTAAAAGGAGCAATTACTAGCAAAGAAAGAGGGAAAACCGAAGCAAGTAAAAGAGTCTCCTTTATTAGAGAAGTAACTTTATTCCAGGGCATCAACATCAAGATTATTGATACAAATAGAATCCCAATCAAAAAATAAATATAATAACGGAGAATCAGCTTTCTTTGTGCCAGATTTCTATACCAGTCTTCACTTTTTTTACTAAGTTCCTTCCAATCTCCTGCCATAGCAATTGAAACTTCTTCTTTTACTTGCTGGTTAATTTTTAAGCAAGCAAAGATGGTTAAAGTTAGATCCCCGATCGTTAATAAACCTTTTTCTCTGGTTGAAGTAGAATAGAGAAGTCCTTCTTCCCCTTGTTTTTTATAAATAATGACCGGAAGTAGATTTTCTTCTTGAAGAATCCGTGACTCGGATGGAGATGCTGAAAAAAGAATGAAAGTAGTATCAAATAAAGTTTGCCTAATTATTTGCCCAACAAAATCATCAATCCTTTGTATAGATAGCTTCCTTAAATCAACAAGATGGGAATCTGGAATAAATCTCTGATAAGCTTCCAGTCTTTCCAGATCGCCGGTATCAATACAAATCAGATCAGCATCAACTAAAATGCTTTGCACTTCCGCCAAAATCTGAAGGTAATTAGTACAATACCCAAAAGGAAATTTAGGATCATAGGATAATACTTCCGGACCAATTACCTCATAATCCACTTTACCATTTCTATCAGTAAGCAAAGTTAGAATAGAGCGGTTTGCCTTCCATGGTAAATCGGAATTACCTATTAATGCAGTTTTCTTTCCCTCTTTATGTAAAATTGAACCTAATAAACCAATTTGTGTTGACCATAGAAACTGATACCGATTTAAACCACCATTGGCAAGCAACTTTTTTTTCTCTCTAGTTAGAAGTTCATTGAATTCAGGGGAATCGCTAAGCAAAGAAGTCGCAAAACCAGAATTAACCGCAGCATAAAACTTTTCCGGAGTTAATCTCCCCTCTACCCGGGCGGGTATAAACCCAAAGCCCCCGTTCTTTAAAAGGTAATTAAGATTAGGATATAAATCATTTGTAAAATCATAAAAATCTATTCGAGTCATATTAATGATAATTACCTTAGATGGGGAACTCTCCTTACTAAGGGTGGTTCCATCAACCGGCAGCAGAAAAAGGAGAAAAAGAAGGAGCAGAAGAAAATAGAGCTTCTTCATTGGTAATCCCCTAATAATCCTTAATCTTATTGATCATAACTTAATTGTTCCTTTTCTGTCAATATTGTCCTCAATTAATTATCACTTTTTTCCAATAATGTTTTATAATAACCTGTAAAACTGCTCCAATTGGTACCGCAAAAACAATCCCAATAAACCCGAACAGCTCACCACCGATTAGTAATAAAAAAATCACACTCAGAGGGTGTAAACCAACTTTTCCACCAATAATTTTGGGATAAATTACGATCGATTCTAATTGATTAACAATGAAAAAAAGAACTACTACATAAATGGCTTTCCATAGTGAAGTCTGTGCTGCTAGAAATATGGCCGGTGCTGCTCCAATTACTGGGCCAAAGTAAGGTATAAGATTAAAAGCCCCTGCCAAAGCACCAATTAAAACAGCCAAATCAACCTGGAGAAAAAGTAGGCCTAACGTTAGAATAATCCCCACTACTAAAGATGATAAAGCTTGAGCCCGCAAATACCCGGTGATCACCCTCAGTACCTCTAATGCCATATCCTGATCTTCCTGGAACAGTTTTTTACTCCAAATTATGGCGGCCCGCCTGAAACTTTCCAGATCGCGACTGAAATAAAAAGCAAGAATCGGTACCAGGAGTAAAAAGAGGATTTGGGAAAAAAACGAAAGTAATAAAGAAGCCAGCCTCAGAAGGAAAAGGCGGAGGAACTCTTCTCCTCGAAACAAAGCCTCATTTAATATGTTTCTAATGTTCTGAGGTAGACTAAATCTTTTATATTCCAGGTTTAACTTCAAATACCACTTTTGAATATCCCTAACATAAACCGGAAGTTTAGTTAATGCTTTATTTAAATCCTGCAATAAACCCGGAAGAAATATTACCACCAAAACACTACAAAAAACAAACAAAAGTAAAAAAACAGTGATTACTGCAGCTGTCCGACTAGCACCTTTCCTTTCAAACCATTTAACTACAGGTTCCAGAAGAAAAGCTAAGAAAAATGCAAAGAAAAAAGGAAGAATAACCCGGGGAAAAAATACTAGAGCACTAATAAAAAAAAGCACCAGTATTATTAGGATAATTTGGGGCAAAACTTTCCGTCCCATCTTCCTCTTCCTCAGTTCATTTTTAAAAACAAATGGCCAAAATGGCCATTTGTAGGATATAAGGAAATAACTGTTTTATCTTACCCGTCTCCGATTTGGAAACAGTCTCCGTATTAGGCCAAAATTGCCAGTTTGCCCCATAAAAGATAGTACAGAGTCTCCAGCTTTTTCAAAGATTGTTCTTCGCATTTTACCCTTCCTTCTACCAAGCGTCATCGCTGTTCCGATCGCTACTCCTAAGAGGCTACCTGTTAAAAAGCCACGGAATGTGCGTCTCATCCGCCTTACCTCCTTAATAATCTCTCTTTAAAAATGAATTTAATTACTCATCACTAGTCGCCAGTTTATTGAATGACAGCCTTTGTAAGAATGAAACTATTCTCTTCATCCTTTCATCTGTTCCAGTAAAACTGGGTTGACAACTTCTTATCATTATCTAAAAATAGTATAACCTGCTGCTAGCAGATATTAACCAGACAAAGATCTGGTAATATGTTTGAGGAAATTGCATAATTACCTTGGATATCCATTTAACCATTTTCTTATTATACCTTTTCTTCACAAAAACAAAATATTATCTGAGACTAATTTGAAGGATTAAATACTGGTAGGTACGAATATCATTTTAAGCCCAAAAAATATTCCGGAGGTCTTTTCTATGCCAGTCATTGAGTTTTTTCGCAACCTTTATTGTAAACATCATAAAGAATCAATCCATCCAGAGCAGCGTATACATCAAAACATCCGTATAAATATCCTTCATGGTATTTTTAGTATTGCCGCCATAAATATGGTTAATCCCTTTATCAGTATCTTTGCTATGGGGTTGGGAGCATCTCAGATGCATGTTGCTCTCCTCTCCTCTGCACCGGCAGTCGTTAGCCTACTAGCTATGATCCCTGGAGCTAAGTATATTGATAAAAGCAGTAAAAAAAAGGAAGCTACTCTACTATTCATGTTTGCCAATCGACTCTTTTATCTGTCTTTAATCCTAATTCCTTTTTTCCCATCTTCCTTGCGTCCTTTAGTTCTTGTAATACTCATTGCCCTGATGAATTTTCCGGGAGCTATTGCCAATGTTGGGTGGCAATCTTTTATTTCTGAATTGATCCCCCCCGATCATCGCGCAACTGCGTTTGCCTCCCGTAATCGAATTATGAGCTTAGTGGGGACCATGGTCACCTTGATTACAGGTTTACTACTTGATCATTTGAAATTCCCCTTTAGTTACCAACTGATGTTTATGGCCGCCTTTCTTACTTCCTTGGTCGAGCTCCAAGTCTTTAATTTACTGGAAGAAACTAATCACTTACCTGCTGAAACTCATTCCCAGCAATCTACCAATGCACCCTCTTCCTTTTTAACTAATATCAAGGAAATCTTCTCTGAAACCCATTTTCTCAGGTATACATTAGCTTCTATTTTCTTCTATTTTACCTGGCAGATACCATGGCCACTTTTTAGTTGGTATCGAGTTAAAATCCTTGGTGCTAACAATGTTTGGATCAGTATTTTCAGCCTAATGAGTACCCTAGGTTCATTAATAGGTTTTAGATTTTGGATTAATTTTATAGAAAAATATGGTAATATTAAAACATTGTTTTTTTCTACTCTCTATATTTTTATTGTCCCTGCTGTTCACGCTTTTTTTAGTAATCTTTATGCCATTGCTGCCGCTGAGTTATTAGCCGGAGCGATGTTCGCCGGGGTAAACCTTGCTCTTTTCAATACCCTACTCGAAGTTACACCAAATAAAAGAAAAACTTCTTATATTGCCTATTATAATTCTGCGGTAACCTGCGCCACAATTATTTCCCCAATCGCCGGGGTATCACTACTAAAAATAATGGATTTTAAATGGGCTTTTATAATCTGTGCTCTTCTCCGTATATTAGGAAGTTTTTGTTTTTTAATACTTAGCTTGATTGAAGAAAAAGAAAAAAATGCCCACAGCAAGCTGGGGCACGTCAAAGGATAATAATCCTATTTATGTTATAATTTCTGCGTGGGCAGAAGTTGTTTCTTGGTTCAGGTGAATTTCTTCAGGCATTTTCAAAGGAGTACTCAGTCACTACCTCGGCCTTTAAAGAACTCCGTACCGAACAATACTTTTCCATGGAAAGATTAACCGCGCGGGAAATCGCCGCTTCAGTTAACCCTTTTCCTTTAAGAATTAGATCAATCTTAATTCTGGTAAAACCTCGGGGATTTTCTGCAGCTCGTTCCCCTTCTAGCTCCATTGAGAAACTTGTTAATTCGATCCGGGATTTTTTTAAAATAAGTACCACATCAATACCCATACATCCTCCCAGTCCGAAAAGGATTAGTTCCATAGGAGTCGGACCCGAACCTCTACCTCCGGCTTCAATAGAAGCATCAGTCATTATTGTTTTCCCTGCGCCACCCGTAGACTCAAAACCTAATACTCCATCCCATTTTAAACTAGCTTTCAATCTAAAATCTCCTTTCATTCTTTTATTATGTAATTTACTTGCCTGGCGGTAGCCAGCGTAAGCGACTACCTACTAAGCTCAAACTTTTCTAGGACTTGATAAATAGATCCTTGAAAGGTTAACTTACTCTCAATCAAAGCAAACTCCTCCACGCTCATCTTACCTTTTACTCCTTTTTTAAAGAGAGCAAAATCCACTATTGCCGGGGAATCTTTTACCCGCCCCAAGGTTAGATGGGGTATAAATGGTCGTTTATCTAATTTGACATTATCAGCTACTTTTTTACAGGTTTCCGTTACTTGATTGGCTAATCTAATCATTTCCGTCTCCCCCTCTTTTAGACCTAACCAAAATACCCTTGGAGCTTTCCAAGAAGGAAAGGCACCGCTTTCACCAATAGTAATTGTAAAGGCCGAATTCTTCGTAGCTATGCTTTTTAAACACGGGGAAAGTTTTGCAACCACATTAGGAGATTGCTCCCCCAAAAAAAATAGGGTAAAGTGGCTTTGTCTACTGTCTATCCACTTAACCCCGGATGAAGTTGGTGATACCATTCCTAAAAATTCGGCTACCACTTGTTGAAGCTGTTCCGTTAATTTAACTGCCACAAAAAGCCTCATTTTAAATCACTCCCTGTTTCTTCCTGATTTTCAATCTCCACCGTCTTTGCTTGGTTGATTACTTTTCGCTCTAAAATAAACTTACCATGGATACTATAGACCCGGATTAGATCTACTGCCGCAAGATGGTACTCTCCCCCGGTCTGATCAAAGTGAAGAAGAGCTACACTGTAAGGAATAGAATCGTTAGCTAGACCTCTAACCCCAGCCGCTCCAGTAGTACCAGCATTAATGTAAACAGTATCACCAGTCTCAGTAATACCTGGTTTATGATCATGACCATGTAAAACAACAGGCACCTGGCCTTCTACCTCAGATGCCAGCTTTTTATTATGAACCGCCAGGATATCAATTTTTGCATCGGAATCTTCCAGTTCCTTCTGTAAAATTCCAGCCTCTACTTTTAATTGATCATCTCCAGCCATTAGACTTTTTGGGTTCCGAACCGCCGGATCCTCCCAACCCATAATCTTCAAACCATGAGATTTATATATTCGTTTTGTCATTACAATTACATTTTTATACTTTCTTAATTTGGAGACTACCTCAGGAGAATCGTGGTTTCCCGGAATAAACAAATATTTAATCCCCAGATTATTAATCTTCCTGTTTACCTCCGCTTCGAGCATTGTACCATAATCCGTCAAGTCCCCGGTATCTATAAGCATATCAACCCCAAAACCCTCTATTACTTTCTGAATAAACTCTACAGCCGCAGGATTATTATGAATATCCGAAACATGTAATACCTTTAATTCCCCTTCCACTTTGGCCAAAGGGGATAAATTATCTACTTGAGAAAAAAGGGAATCTAAATTCCCGGCCACCATTGATAATTTTCTACTAAACTCAGGTAGACGGGACAATCCCTGGTCAATTAAGCTTAAAGCCCAGGGTGCAGCCTCTAAAGCCCCTTCATAACGCGGGTTATTAAAGGCTTCCTGATTATAGTTAACCATTACCCCGCCCATCACAAACAGCACCAGTAATACCCCGGCTGTAACCATTCTCCATAAACGTTGAAAGCGGCGCCAACCAAAGATTAATGCAATAACTCCCCCAGCTACTCCACCAATCAGGCATAATTTAGCCAAGAAAAGATAGATACTCTCCCTCAATTTCAAAGCAAAACCAGAGATATATTGGTTAGTATCAGTAATACCCAATAACTCGTGTTGTAATAATGCCATATCTATCCGGTCAATAGTGGCTGATAGGACTACTGGCCAATGATGAGTTTCTGCCTTAATTTCACCCAAAGGAGGAATATTCAACCGGGTTTCACCAGGCCAACCCCATTGGAAATCCAAACGAAGATCAAAAGGGCCAAAGCTTACTTTCATTTCTCCTAGAGCGGATAATAAGAAGGCAAAGATCAACAAAGCAAAAAAGATCGACAGGGTTTTCTTCCCAGTTTGCTTCCAATATACCTGTTTCGGTTGTTTTTTTAATTTATTTAGCATATCCTTTTACACCCTGTACTTTTTACTTCTTTATTTGAAAGTAATGAGCATCGAGCCTATGCTGTCTTCAATAAAACTCTTCTAAACTCCTCACCGGAAATTTTCTCCTTTGATAAAAGAAAATCAGCCAGACGATTGAGAGTCTCTATCTTTCCATGCAATAAGCTTTTAACTCGCTCTTCTTGCTTAGCAAGAATCTGATTAAATACTTCATTAATCTGATTTTTCGGCGTAAATTCTTCATCAACAATCCCTAAAGTAGAAATTCCACTATTAATAATCTGTTTAGTCAAATTTGCCGCTTGTTGAAAATCATTAGTTGCACCCGTGCTTCTTTCCCCATAAACCACTTCTTCAGCTACGGCACCCCCTAAAAAGACGGCTATTTGATCTTCCATATATTCTTTTGTGTATAAATAATGTTCCTCTTTACCTGCTGGGCGCATAAAACCTAAGGCTTTTCCCCGGGAGGTAACTGTTAAACTAGCAACCGATTGCGGATTCAACATCTCACTGATTAATGCATGGCCGGACTCATGAATAGCTACCCGGCGAAGTTCTTCCCGATGAGGCTTTCTCTCCAATTTTTCTCCAAGAATCACCTTATCGATAGCTTCTTCTAATTCATCCCCACCAATCTCCTTTTTACCTTTACGGAAACTAAGGATCGCAGCCTCATTAACCAACGATTCCAAATGAGCTCCAGAAAAACCAAAGGTATCTTCAGCTATCTTTTTTAGGTTAACATTAGAAGCTAAGGGCTTATTTCTAGTATGAATCTCAAGGATCTTCAGTCTTCCCTCTTTCTCCGGAAGATCTACTTTGACCTGACGGTCAAATCTACCAGGACGCTGCAGCGCCTCATCTAGCAAATCAGCACGATTAGTAGCACCAATTACCAAAACTTTCACATCTTCGGAGGACTTTATTCCATCCATCTCCACCAGTAATTGGTTTAAAGTTTGGTCATACTCCAAATGGGAGGTGTGTTTACCTCTTTTTCCTCCCAACACTTCCAACTCATCAATAAAAATAATAGCACTCTTCTTACCTAACTTATTAGCCAGCTTTCGAGCCCGGGCAAAGAGTTGTCGCACTCTTTGAGCACCGACACCAGCATACATTTGGATGAACTCCGAACCCGATGAGGCAAGAAAAACCGAATCTGTATAATAAGCTGCGGCCTTAGCCATCAAAGTCTTCCCGGTTCCGGGAGGTCCACTCAAAAGTATTCCTTTTAATGGTCTAATCCCTAATTCCTTGATCTCTTTTTCCTCTTTTAGAAAATTAAGAGCCTCAACCAGTTCACGTTTAGCTACTTCTTGACCACCGATATCCTGAAAAGTTACTGGAGAAGCTGTCTCTTTCTCTCCGGTATATTCCAAGGTCTCAAAATTTTTCTCCATACCTCGGCCTTGAACATAAAAGCGTAGAAATAAAAATGCTCCGCCAATTAGTAAAAAAGGTGTTGGATCCATACCACGAGCAAGTAAAAAGATAAACAAACCAGCCATAACACCTATAAGCGCTTCTTTTCCCATTAGCTTCTCCCTCCTTCCAAGGAATTAGGAAGATTCGAAGTATACCTGGGTACTACTTTAAAATAAGCAATATTTTGCTTTTTAAGTTGTATATAATAAAAATTATTTCCCAGATAAACCCGGAAATCCCCTTTTTCTTCATCCTGTAATGACTGGAGACTTTCATATAAAGCGCTGTACTCTCCAGTATTTTTTGCTTCTTCCAAAGCAAAACTAAGCTTATAGTATACCTCTTCTAAATCTCCAGCAGACTTGTTTTCTATTATAACTTCAGTAACCTTTTTATTCTTTTTTACTTGTTGTACTTGACGAATAAATGGTTCAAGAGTTTCTTTTAAATTATCTACATTTTCGGGGTCTAATTTGATGAAAATATCGATTTCTTGCCCTCTCTCCTGTAATCGAAAGCTTTCAACTTCCGGCATAGAATCAACCCATCTTTGTAAAGGGTTACGTTTTAATAAGCGTTCCGCTAATTTTTCCCCACCAAACAGGAGCCCGGTGGTGATCAAAAAAACCAAAGTAATAAATAATATCTTTTTTAGGCTCCAGTATTTCCGGGACATTATTTATCTCCTTCCTATCAAAATATAAATTTTTATTGACTATAAACAGATTGAGTGAATTACAAAATTTCCTTAAGGTGATTAATTGACATAAAAATTATAACATATTTATTAACGTCTTACGAGTTAGATCCGCAGGTATATACTGGAACCATTCTCGTAGCAAGATACTCGTTTCTCAAATTGAAGAAGACCTTAAAGCTGGAAAAGCCAAAGGTTATTTTTATGTATAATTAGCTCAAATAAAAAACCGTGAATAGAAAGTATCCTCTCCATCACGGTTATAAAAGTACTAACGCTATTAAATTTTAAGTACCTTCCAGCTGTTCAAGGATTTCTCTGTGCCTATCTGCTGGTAATGTCTGTTTAATATATAGCACATGATTAGATTTATCACCTAAATTAACCCGGATTGTTTCTTCTAACAGCCTCTTTTCCCGGTCAAAATAAATCTGAATTACTGGCCTAAATGGCCGGTTTTTTGTTACCTTAATAACCTTTCCAATCTCTCCTGTATTTAGTTCTACCATCGAGCCAATGGGATAAATAGCCATTACAGAAACAAAGGCCTTTAAAAGATCTGGATCGTATTTTTCTTGATCCAACATGATCATTTCTAAAGCTTCCCGGGGGGTTAATTTATCCCGGTAAGAGCGTTGAGAAATACAGGCATCATATACATCAGCAATCGCAATGATTCTGGCTTTAAAATTAATATCGCTTCCTTTTAACCCCTTAGGATAGCCAGAACCATCATATCTTTCATGATGTTCACCTGCAACTTTTTGTACATCTTTTGGCATGTTTTCAAGAAACTTTTCCCCATATAAAGGATGATTCTTCACCTCATTGTATTCAGAAGAAGTTAGTGGGCCAGATTTATCCCATGTATTTACTGGAATCTTCAGCATTCCGATATCATGTAATAAAGCAGCTTCTCCTAGGAGGTTTAGTTCATCTTTTGAATATTCCAAAGCTTCCCCGATCATAAGTGCTAATATTGTAACATTTACAGAATGCGAAAATAGATAGTTATCAAAATTTTTTAGATGGGTTAAATTAAGTAATAAACTGGAGTTTAATTCCACTTGTTCTAATAATTCACCAACTACTCCCCTTATTACTTGTTCCTCATGAGCATACTCTCCATAGTTAGTGATTATATCCTCAACAACTTCTATTGCTCTCTGGTGACTTTTCACCATAATTGGAACCAGAATCTCTTCATCTTTCTCCTCTGAGCTTTTTTGTCCCTCGGTGATTAAAACTTCTTCTATATTAAACGAAGTGATCCGTCTAATCATTTCCACAGTAAGAGCCGTATTTTCTGAAAGAAGAATCACCCCAGTTCCGGGGATCAGGACATCCTGAGCTAGCATCATCCCTGGAACAAGATTTTTAACTTTAATCAATTTCACCGAGTGTTCCCCCCTATTTTACTCTCTCCCGCAATGCAACATTTAATTTTAATTCTCCAAAACCAGTCTGCAAAGGAATAACTAAAAAATTCATATCTTTAGTGGAAACAATAACATCTCTCCCCATAAACAAGGCAGGAGGTGTTAAGCTACAAATATATCCATTATCACCTAAAGTTGTTACAGCATTACCAATCACCATATTTCCTAATTCTCCAATCGCACTTTTTGCCAGTTCATCAAATGATTCCGTAGGAAGTTCCATCAACATCTTAGAGGCCAAAGCAAAAGCTGTTTCTTCAGAAAGAAACAAAATTATTTGGCCGATTAAATCTCCAGTAACCCCAATCACTACATTAACCTCGCCTCCCTTAATTGGCGAAACATTTACCCCTAATTCTCCTTTGACCACTTCATTAATTCCTAGGCTTTTAAGTACATCATACGCTGCCCCGATAAAAGGATTAACAAATTCAGCCTTCACAAAAAGTCCTCCTTTTTGTATACAACTAGTACATTATTTCTAACAGAAGATTAAGTACCATTAGTAAAATATTTACTACTCTTGTTTATCTGTACTTTTCCTCAATTGTTTATTTCCCTTTATATTCTGTACTATTCTGGTAAAACCTTTTTTAGATCTAAAAAATAAAAATCCTCCCTATTTTTGGGGAGGAGAATACAAACTTTATTCTTTATTTTTTATTCCTCAATTAACAGTCCCATTGCTACATATTCTTTCCAACCAATCTGACCAGTTACTGTTAAATCATTCTCTTTTTGGTATTTTATTACCGCTTGTTCAGTTCCATAGCCAAAAATACCATCTGTATTCGATTCATATAAACCTAATTGCTTAAGACGTTTCTGGAGAAACATCACATCTGAACCCTTTTCTCCTCTTACCAGTCTCCTTTTACCAATAAATGGATCGCCAATTATATGGACCGGGGTTCCCACTTTCACCCACTGATATAATTTTTCCACATCCCGATTGAACATCCGGACACAACCATGGCTTTCCAGTCTTCCAATCGACCATGGTTTATTTGTCCCATGAACCCCATAAATACCAAAGGGAACACTCAAACCTAACCACCTAGTTCCAAAACCTCCGCTCCATACTCCCTTACTAATTATCTTCCAATCACCTACTGGAGTAGGAGTTTCGAGTTTCCCAATCGCCACTGGGAAAGTAGCAAATGGCTGTTTATCCACTAAAACAGTAAGCTGACGATACTTGGTATCAATAATGATATGGAGATCTCCAGGTGGAGGTGTTGTAGATACCGTAGTTGCCATCACTTGCCCAAGAAATTGCCAAGTATTAGCATCAACCCTACCGGTAATCGGCAAATAGTTCCTTTTTTGAAAGTGCTTAATCGCTTCTACTGTAGGGAAATCATAAATCCCCGACAATTCAGTAGTATAAAGATTTTCTTTCTTTAAAAAACTTTGAAGTTCTAGAATGTCTTCCCCCACTGCACCCAGTGCAATCTCAGTTTCCAAGGGGCAAGCACAATTGTTAATTATCGCCCAACAAGAAACATTTGCTGATAAAATCAAACTTACAAAAATAATTCGATACCATAAATATTTCCTGGATGTAATCCCCATCTTTCTCCTATACATGCCTGTTCTCCTCCTAATATAACCTGTAACCTACTTAGAAAATAGCCCTAGCCCTAGTTGATTCATCTGGACTTGATTGCATCACTTCGTGATAATTGTGAAACCAGCATGAACAACTTGTTGATTCATCTGGTCTTGATTACATCCTAAAGGACAGTTGGTCGACTTACCCGCCTTTGATCTTAATCACTTAGTGATATTTAGGAAGCCGGTGTAAGCGACTCAAACCAGCATGAACAACAAGGCGTCTCTGGAGCTTGTCGACTCACTCGGCTTTGATTTTGTTAAGGTAGCCAGCGTGAGCGACTACTTAAGATATTCCTAGTATGCCACAGACCAAAGCAAGCTTATTAGAAGAAGGGGCTTCTAGTTTATAGGAATTTTTTCACATAAAAGCTTCTACTTTCCTTACCCGTTTTCTGCGGAAAAATAGATATGACAATATTAATCCGTACCCTAGCACCTTACTTAATAATGTAATTGCAAAACCAATATAAGGTAACCATTCCATAAAAGCTAAGATAAAACCTCCGGATATAAAGAGAAAAACCGGGTGCACTTTTTTATTTTTCCACAATAGCCGATATAGTAATCTTCCCATTAATAAATAACTAGGAAGCTCTCCATAAAGTAATAAAATTATAAAAACTATTAATAAACATATTCCAAGCGGAAGACCAATTAAAAGTGCAGAGAAAAATATTGAAAGTAATGGTAATAAAAATACTCCTCCCATTCCTAGAAAAATCACGCGTCTCCAAGGGAAAAAAGATAATTCGGTTATCTCCATCCAACCACGAGGAGAGATTAAAAGCCAGATCACACCGAAAAATAATCCACCTAAAAACCAAAGACCTTTTAATACCGGAAGACCTGTAGAAGAAGCAAGCTGGTATTCACTTATTCTTCCTCCTACCTGGGTCCCAGATTCAATAATTGGTTTAGTGCCTGCAGGATAATGGAAATTGCCACCAATAAAAGCATTCTCAGCAATAAATACTTTGTTTGCTCGGATTTTCAAGTCTTCTCCAACTTTTCCTGTCAAATTAAATATATTGCCATTAACTATGGCTGATTCCCTTATTTCCCCGGAAATATTAGCCATATTATACCAACCCCACAAAGCAGAAACTTTAGCCTCAGGTTCAATTAAAAGTTCAGTTCCGACTGCAGAAATGTTCCCAGCAACCAAACCATTTATCCTGTTTACCATCGATAACAGCCGGAGATTTCCCCGGAGGCTCCCGGAAATTTCGGTTCTTCCCACCATTCCAAGTAAATCTCCATCAATTTGACCACTAACTGTTAATTCTTCAGCAAAAATAAGTAAATCACCTTTTATTCTCCCTTTAATCTCAACAGAACGGCCAATTACCCAAAGATCCCCTTCAATCTCTTCCCCCTCCCGGATTAAAACCTCGTTTTCTACAATATTATTCCAAGATGCCAGTACTGGAGTAGCTGACATCAATGTGACCATAAAAAATATAATCATTGGTAAAATGATCTTAACTTTTTTCATCATCATACCTTCCTGCTTTATTAATCATTTGAAAAAATTGCATAATTACCTCGAGCAACATTTTAACCACAAATAAAACTTTACTAAGAATTCTCTAGTCTTTTAAAGATTCACTTCCACCAGATCACGATCCATTTTGCTTATACAATTTTTTATTTTTGCGGCAAGCATTGGATCTTCTTCCAGACAAGCTGCACGAATCTGCCTTAACAGATCGATCCCACGGCGAAAAGCAGAAACAATATCACCCTCTTGTAGGTCAGTTGTATAATTAAGTAATTCAAAAAACTCACAACCCTGACTCCATCTATAAGCCAAAGGTGATAGACTTGGAAAAAACCTAACCTCGTATTCATCTACTCCATAGCGGTAAATTAGTTCCTTAATAATATTTTTAATCGGTCTTTGAGCAAAAGGAAGTAGATTTTGGTTCGGGATCCGCTCCCCTTTACGCGGTTCATAATCTACAGCTACAATAATAGAATTTATTTGGTCCTCATCCCATTCATGAAAGAATCCGGAAAAGTAAAACTCGGTAATCAATAATTCCTGGGCATAGATCTGAGAGGCAAACTCACCTCTAGGCAATAAAACACCATCTCTAATATAATCCATCTCTTCTAAGATAGTAGTCTTTGCTTCTAAGTCTTCCTCAAATCTTCCGGCAACCTTCATCGAAGAGACTCTTTCCTCCAACCCCAGCTGTTCATGGTAAAGATTCTCATAAAACTCAATCCGCTTAGCGCACCGGGTTTGCTCCTCAGGAGTGCATTTCTTGGGATTACTTTCCGATAATGAATTTTTTAACTCCTGAATCTCCCTGGCCGTTGCCGCTTTAGTCCTTTTTCCTTTTATAAATCTTAACCTTCGTTCCTTTTTCCGCAACCGTTTACTTGCCAGTGCTCGTGCTTGTGGACACGAGAGACTGCCCCAATCATCGCAAATTACATTCCTAATTTTACCAGACTCTGATTTTATCTTTGATAACCTCTGTTCCAAACGGATTTTATCATTTCGAGCCTGGAAAGTAGCAAAGTTTTGATTAAGAATTACAGAAATCTGTTGCCGATAGTGATTTTTAAAGAGATTTAATACTGAATTATAACTAAGATTAAACCTACTGATTAACTCCTCGATCTCATTTGCATTAGTACTAGGAAAATCCTCAGGCCGATAACGTTCTAAATCAGCAAGGATATAAACAAAACCCTTCTCATCAATCCCCCGCCGGCCAGCTCGTCCGGCCATCTGAAAGTACTCCAGAGTAGACAAGGGACGAAATGATATTCCATCCCATTTTGTAGGAGCATCAAAACAAACACTCCGCACTGGATAATTAATACCAACAGCAAAGGTCTCGGTAGCGTACATCACTTTTACTAAGTTTTTTCCAAAAAGGGTCTCAATTAATTCCTTAAGTGCGGGCAAAAGGCCTGCATGATGAAAGGCAATCCCACGGAGGAATATCTTTTTTAGATGGTGGATTCTTTGCCAGTTTTCCAGATTATACTTAGCAATCACCCGATTGGTAATCTCTTCAACTTCATCCTTTTCCTGTTCATTTAAGAAGTTGAATCTTTCACTTAGTTCCCAGGCTTTTACCTCACATTGTTGGCGGCTGAAAACAAAGTAAAGACAGGGTAAACCATCCTGTTTAGCAACATTACGAACTAAATCTAAGTGGGTACAGAACTTTTTCCGTCTGTACCTGGAAGAAGAAATCTCTTTCTCTTCCTTTTTCTTTTTTTCCCAAGCTTTACTCAACTTTTTTAGATTAGTCGCTCCAGTTAAAGGATTAAAGACATAGTGTTCTAAGGGGACTACCCGATCCGTTTTTCTTACCACCTTTACTTGGTGGTCTTTAATCTCCTCAATCCATTCCGCCAATTCCCAAGCATTAGGTATAGTAGCAGAAAGTCCTAATAAACGGAGGCCTGGAGGCATAAAAATAATCGACTCTTCCCAGACCGTACCACGGCTCTCATCAGCTAGGTAATGAATTTCATCAAAGATCACATGAGAATAACCATTTAAACGGTTTTTTTCTTGTTGAAGAATATTCCGGAAAATCTCTGTTGTCATAATCGTTACATCTGCTTCTGAATTAATAACCACATCACCAGTGATAATCCCCACTTTTTCCTCTCCATACCATTCCTTAAATTCCTTATATTTCTGATTGGATAGGGCTTTAATCGGAGCAGTATAAATAATCCTGTTCCCCTCATTAATCGCATGTGCAATTAAATAATCTGCAACTAAGGTTTTACCAACCCCAGTAGGAGCAGAGACTAAAACAGAGTAACCATCTAACAGATACTCAATTGCTTCTCTTTGAAAATCATCCAGAACATAATTTCTAAAGGTTAACCCAATATTCTCCTGCATATAATTGTTCTCCTCAATTCTATTCCTCAAGCTGACTCTAAACTATCTTCCCAAGATTAATTTAACCGTTATTGGTTTCTATAATAAAAGCGTTCTCATCACAATTAGGAAATTTAGGACAATTGATACATTCTTTCCACACCTTTGTAGATAATGTTTCCTTTGATATCTCACGGAATCCACAATTTGCAAAGAATTTCTTCTGGTAGGTAAGAACAAAAACTCGCGGTATCCCCAAGTGCCTTGCTTCCTCAATCAGTTTACCCACTATTGCCCGGCCAATCCCTTTTCTCATAGCCTCTTCCACAATAGCCAGAGCTCGAATCTCAGCTAAATCGTCCCAGATAATATGTAAACCACCAGTACCTAAAAAAACGCCATCAAACTCAGCTACCATAAATTCCCGGAGGCATTCGTAAAGTAGACTCCTAGACCGGGGAAGCATCAATCCTTTCTCAGCATACTTATTGATTAAAGCGTGAATATTTTCCACATCCGATACTCTAGCTTTCCGGAGGGTTATCATTATTTCAAGGGCACATCCTTTCAAAGCGATATGCTTGTTTATATTCGGCATAATAATGATTAATCCCTTTTTAAGTTAACTGATGTTTACAGAAAAAGCAGTCTCGGTACTCTTCATAAAAAATAAGAGGCTGCCCCAGCTAATGGGAACAACCTCTTACTATTAGGGATTTTTGCGTTGTCATTGATATTTTCTGTCCCTGCACAATATATTGATAGCCTAATACAAGCCCAACACTATATATTGTATTGGGACCTTTTAAAAAGGACACAACGCAAAAAGCTTTATTAACAATGCCTATTTCAGTTTTTTCAATACCTTTTCATTAAAGACAGCATCCACTTTTTCCGGAGTAACCCCGCTGATTACTTCACCATTCACCTTAATCGCCGGGCCTTGTTCACAACACTCCAGACAAAAAGTAGCATGCAGATTAATCCGGTCCTTAACCTCTGCATCCTCCGCTTTTTCCATGAATTGTTTTAGCGTATCATATGAACCTTTAAGATAACAGCAGGTTCCAACACAAACCGCGACATCCACCTTATCTGCTTCTTTACTGGTTAGCAGCTGGATATCCTCCCCAATGATCCGTCCCCGGTTAGAATAAGAGGTATGCAGACTTTCGTGAGCAGTTTCACTATTTGGTTTCTCCAGCCATTTCTCATAAAACCGGGTTACTACCGGGTTATCCTGAGATTTCCTGAGCTGTGACAGTTTGTCGGCATTATATATACCTTTAGCCCGTTTCTTTTTATCCTCCATATTTACAGAAATAGGTTGCCCGGCTCCCCCTATACACCCACCAGGGCAGGCCATTACCTCAATAATATGATATTGTGCTTTCCCTTCTTTAATATCTTTTAGCAGTTTCTTAGCATTTCCAAGTCCATGAACTACTGCCACTTTAATCTCATTTCCCTGGATCTCTACTGTTGCCTCTTTTAGACTGTCAAAACCCCGAACCTCTTCAAAATTAATCTGCTCGATCGGTTCTCCAGTAACAAACTCATGAGCAGCCCGGAGGACTGCTTCCGCTACCCCACCTGTGGCCCCGAAGATTACACCGGCACCACTGGTAAATCCAAACGGCGTATCAAAAGACTCTATATCAAGAGCATCAAAGACCAATCCGGCCTCGCGAATCATCCTGGCCAGTTCCTGAGTGGTAAGCACCAAATCTACATCTTTTACTCCGTCTGTAGCGAATTTAGGCTGATTTGCCTCGTATTTCTTAGCAGTACAGGGCATAATCGAAACCACATAAATATCTTCCGGCTTTTTACCGAGTTCTGTAGCCCAATGCTTTTTAATTAAAGAACCAAACATTTGCTGCGGCGAACGGCAGGAAGAAAGGTTTTTCAAGAAATCGGACTCATTATGCTCGGCATATTTCACCCAAGCCGGACAACATGAGGTAAACTGCGGCAGATTTTCTCCCTTCTTAAGCCGGCTAATAAACTCATTAGTCTCTTCGATTACTGTTAAATCAGCAGATATACAAGTATCAAACACCTTGTCAAAACCCAATCTTTTTAAAGCTGAGACTACTTTACCGGTGACAATCTCCCCGGCAGGCAAGCCAAACTCTTCACCCAATGCCACCCGGACCGCTGGAGCCACCTGAACTACCACTAATTTACCAGGATCATTGATTGCTGCCCAAGCCTGATCTGTCTGATCTTTTACTACTAAGGCACCGGTTGGGCAGACTGCACTACACTGACCACAGTTTACGCATTCGACATCAGAAAGTTTCTTGTTAAAAGCTGGTCCAACTATAACTTTAGAACCGCGGCCAATAAAATCTAAAATACCGATCCCTTGAACTTCCGAGCACATTCTCACGCAATCCCCGCACAAAATACATTTATTAGGATCACGGACAATCGAAGGACTGGAAGTATCCAAAGGTAGTTTAATATCGCGTTCTCCAAACCGGATTTTTTTCACACCAAATCTATTTGCCAGTTCTTGGAGTTTACAACTTCCGTTTTTATCACAGGTTGTACACTCCCTGTCATGATTCGCCAGTAATAATTCTAATACCGTCCTCCTGACTCTTTGTACCCGTGGACTATTAGTGTAAATCTTCATCCCGGGGGTTGGCGGAGTGGAACAGGATGCCATAATCCCCCGCCCCTCAAGCTCCACTACACACATCCGGCAAGCTCCATACAGACTTAGTTCTGAATGATAACATAAAGTTGGAATTTCAATCCCAATCTTCCTGGTTAATTCTAAAATGCTTTTCTCACCATTCAACTCAACAACTTGGTTATCTATAATTACAGAATTTTTAAGTTCCATTCTTACCCCTCCTTAATTGCCTTGAACGGACAGCTACTGATACAGGCTCCACATTTAATACATTTACTTTGATCAATTGTGAACGGCTTCTTAATTTCGCCACTAATTGCTTGCACTGGACAGAGTCTGCTACATTTGCTGCAGCCTTTACATTTTTCCGGATCAATTACATATCCTTTTAATGCTTTACAGACCCCGGCCGGACATTTTTTGTCAACCACATGGGCAATAAACTCATCCTTAAAGTACTTAAGCATTGTTAATACGGGATTTGGAGCAGTTTTTCCCAGGCCACAAAGTGAACCATCCCGGACTGCCACTGCCAGATCCTGAAGAAGCTCCACATCTTCAGCCCGTCCCTCACCATTTACTGCCCGTTGAAGAATCTCCAACATCCGTTTTGTCCCTTCACGGCAAGGTACACACTTACCACAAGATTCATTCTGAGTAAAATTCATAAAGAATCGGGCAACTTCTACCATACAAGTATCTTCATCCATTACAACCAGGCCCCCGGAACCAATCATTGCTCCGGCAGACAATAATGAATCATAGTCCAGTTTTAAATCAAAATGTTCCTCGGTAAGGCAACCACCAGAAGGACCTCCAATTTGAACTGCTTTAAACTTTTTCCCGCCCCTGATTCCTCCACCAATCTCATAAACGACTTCGCGAAGGGTAACTCCCATGGGGACTTCCATTAGGCCGGTATTAGCCACTTGCCCGGTAATAGCAAAGGTCTTGGTTCCGGGGCTTTTCTCAGTACCGCAGCTTTTAAACCACTTGGCTCCCTTATTGATAATCCCGGGAACATTAGCAAAAGTCTCAACATTATTAATCAAAGTAGGTTTACCCCATAATCCTGATTGAGCAGGATATGGCGGTTTAGGACTGGGCATCCCTCTTTTACCCTCAATTGAAGCTAAAAGGGCTGTTTCTTCTCCACAGACAAATGCCCCGGCACCCTCTTTAATTTTAATCTCAAAATTAAAACCAGTACCTAAAATATCCTGGCCCAACAATCCAAGTTTTTTCCCCGCTTCAATTGCTACTTTCAAACGCTTAACTGCTAATGGATACTCAGCTCGGACATAAATATATCCTTCATCAGCACCAATCGCATAACCGGCAATCGCCATTCCTTCCAGAACCTTGTGGGGATCTCCTTCCATCAAGCTCCGATCCATAAAAGCTCCAGGATCCCCTTCATCTCCATTACAGACCACATACTTTTTCTCACTCTTCTCAATTCGGGTAAATTCCCATTTTCTACCGGTAGGGAACCCGCCGCCGCCTCGCCCTCGTAAGCCGGCTTCCATTATTTCTTTACAGACATCCTCCGGTTTCATTTCCATTAAAACACGTAATAAGGCCTGGTATCCCTGGTCAGCAATGTATTCCCTAATATCCTCAGGATCAATTACTCCACAATGGGCTAGGGCATTTCTTTTTTGGTGTTGGTAAAATGGGATTTGATTCTCTTCAGCATAAGCCTCTCCACTAATTGGGTGCCGGTAAAGTAACCTTTCAACCGGTTCTCCACCACTCAATAGTGCTTCTACAATCTCCTTAGCATCTTCTGCTTTTACTTTGGTGTAAAGAATCCCTGAAGGTTCCAAACGAACCAAAGGGCCCATTTCACAAAATCCATGGCAACCACTTTTTACTACTGAGACTCCTGTTTTCTCTTCTTCTTCCAGTAAAAGATCGACTGTAACAAACTCACCCTTAGTTTCAACTTCTTTTTTTAAAGCCTTATATACATCTAAAGAGCCATTAGCTACACAACCTGTACCTGCACAGACCAGAATACGTGCCTTCTCTCTCTGGAAACCTTGACTCCATTTCTTCTGCCATTGTAATAGTTTTGTTTTGGCCTGATTATTCATTCCCTTCACCCTCCTCCAACTTATCAAGGATAATATTAATTGCATCTGGGGTCATCTTCCCATAAATCTGGTCATTAATCATAACTACCGGTGCCAATCCACAGGCTCCCAGGCAGGAAACAGTCTCCACTGTATAACGGAGATCATCAGTGGTATTTTTATTATCTTTTAAGCCCACCCGTTTTTTTATCTCCTCTTTTACTGGATCTGAACCCCGAACGTGACAGGCAGTTCCATCACAAATTTTTATTACATATTTACCCTTGGGTTCCAAAGAAAACTGGGCATAGAAAGTCGCTACCCCATAAACACTCGCGGGTGAAAGATTCATCGCTGTGGCAATATACGTCAGAATCTCCTCAGGCAAATACCTATATTCCTCTTGAACCTCCTGAAGAATTTGCATCAAGGCTGACCTAGATGTTCCATGTTGCTGGATAATTTCATTAACTTTTTCGAACTTCCGCTGGTAAACTGAGGATCGATCACTCTGCTGAGCTTTCTGTTCCTTCTGTTTCATAAAAAACATCTCCTTTCAAAAATAAACTAGAAACAATATAAACTGAATCAACTACAAGTTGAATAAATATGATAAGACTCTTGCTTTCAACTAAAGTAAAAAAATTGCATAATGCAATTTCCTAATAAAAAAGCAATGAGTTACAAAATAAAATTATATATGCTGTTAAAAGTACATCAATTCAACTTTTTTTCCACGGTTCTCTAAGGTTTCGGCAATCTCATTAACTACTTGCATTTTTAAAGCTAAACTCAATGGAAGATCCGGATTCTGGTGGGCAGGATTAATCGCCCTTCCTACTATAAATTTAATTTTATCACTCTCTAACAAAATTTTAGCAAGAAGAGTTACTGCATTCTTATCTTCTGGTATTTCCTGTAAATCTTCTATTTGTTTCAATAATTCTAGGGTTTTACTTAGAGTGATAATACCTTCTGTTACCAAATCGACCCCTTTCAGTTTCCCGAAAGGAGGAGTTTCTGGATTAAGATCCTTTAAATCTACTTTAATCTCTGTTCCTAACTCTCTAGCTACTATTGAACCCGTAGTTCCTCCACAAACCACTTTTGCTCCTGGTTCTTCCATCACCATTCTGGTAATAGTTGCATCATCTGCTTTGTTTTGTGGAGGTCCTACTGCTACAGTTAAAGTTCGAGGAGTACGTAATTTTAAAGCAAGCACTGTTGTATCATCTCCAGGCCGACCAGCATAAAGCTGTTCACAAGTTGTAATTAACCATTTACTTAATGTTTGAGCATCGGGTTTCATTTTTAGCAATTTTTCAATATAGTTTCCCACCTCATTCCATCGCCATCCTAAATTTAATACGCCTCCGATACCGGCATGAACTACACCATCAGAAACTGTAACTAGCAGATCTCCGGGCAAAACCTTGAATCTGGTTTCTTTAATTTTTCGGCCACAGATCTTTCTCTCATGCCATTTTAGAGGAAATAACTTCCCTTCGCGAAGATAAAATAATGACGGATTATCAAACTCTACCACATAGGCCTGTCCATCCCTAGTTGCCTGAATAATTGTGAAAGTCGAATAAGCAATATTCCTTTTCTGGCAAACCGGGAGGGTATTTGAAATGGTCTCGACAACTTCTTCCAAAGTTGCCCCATTTTCAAACATCGTAGCAATAATCTTGCTTGTCATTGTTGAAAGGATATTAGCCTTTACCCCACTTCCCAAACCATCAGCCAATACCGCTACTACAAAATCAGAAGTATGAACAACCTCAACATTATCACCGCAAAGCTCTTCTCCATACTTTGATAAACCAGTCCAACCTACATCAATATAGATCTTCATTTAAACCTGACCATCCCCGTTTTTAATTAATTTAATCAGTTTGGTAAGAAGAACTTTGGTTTCCGCAGTGGTTTCTCCTAATAACCCGGCTATCTCCTGTGCAACCCGCATCTGTTTATCAATAACCTCCTGCGCTTTGGTAAGTGTTTCTCCTTTCATTAATGCTAATTTCTCACGTTGTTCATTCTCCATCGTAATATCAGCAAAAATTCCGATTAAAACATCCTCCTGCTCAACGTAGAATACAGCCTGCCATGTTACAATTCCATAGGTAGGGTAGGAGACCTCTCCTGTTACTAAGCTTTTAGTCCGTAAGGCTTCCTCAAAATTACCAGGATTTATCACAACTTCCAGCGGCTTTCCTACCACCTGTTCCTGTTGGCAAAGGAACTTTCTTTCTGCTGCCGGATTAACTTCTAAAATACGTAATTCACTATCAACTACAAAGATCGCATTGGGGGTCATTCCGCAGATTAAATTCGCCCTAGATTCAGCCTTAGCTCTCATATAAGGAATACACATATCAATCTCGGCCATTCCCTCCATTACAGCCTTAGCCTTTTCTCGACACGAATTATAGCCACAAGCCCCACAATTCAACTCATCTTCTGGTTTAAACTTTCCTGTCTTGGCAAGAATCTTCTGGATCTCTTCTTCAGAAGGTGAAAAAAGTAAATCGCGGGCCCGCTTGGTATATTTAGTAGTTAAATCTAAATTATATTGGGGAACCCGCTTATGAGCTTTTTCCACCGGTCCATTCTGGGAGTAACGGAGCAACCGCTCCCTGCGGGCATAAAGACTAAGTTCGCTTTTTATCCCCGGCCCCATTAGGCACCCGCCGCGACAAGCTAATAACTCAACTAATCTAAGCGAGTCTTTAACATCCTTAAATTTATCTAAAAATTCTATACACTCTTCCAACCCATCAATCGTAATACTTTCTTTAGCAAGTAAATCAGTACTTAACTCTGCTGTTTTAGCAAGTCCTCCCGGCGTTGGAAAAGCTCGTGCCCAGATACCCTCGCCATCAAATACTCCCGTCTTCTGAGTAAAATAATCGTCTCCTTGTTCCTCCATTATTTCTAATAGTTCTTCAAAGGTTAATACTGCATCAATATCTCCCCGGTATTCTTCCCGGAGATACTCTCCTTTTTTAGCAATACAAGGTCCTACAAATACCACCTTAATTTCAGAACCATACCTCTGTTTTAAAATCCTTCCATGAGCAACCATTGGCGAAACAACAGGTGCTAAATATGGTAAAAGGTGAGGATAATAGATTTCAATTAAATTAACTATTGCCGGACAGCAACTAGTGATTAGCGGAGCATCCTTCGATATCAGTCGTAAGTGCTCTTTAGCTACTATCTCCGCACCTTCTGCCGTTTCCGCCACATAGGTAAATCCCATTGTATGCAAGGCACTAATGAATTGACTTGCATCTGTAAACTCTTCTAAAGCAACAAAGGATGGTGCCAGGCTGATCGCGATCTTTTCCTTTTTGCAAATGAAGCCTTTCACTTTTCCTTTATCTTCTAACACTTTTTTAGCGTTTTGAGGACAGATGGTCACACAACGTCCATCCGCAATACACCTATCCTCAATCACTTCCGCGTGACCCCCAGTTACCTTAATTGCTTTTACTGGACAGTGTCTTACGCATTTATAACAATCGCGACAACTAGCTTTAATAGTGGAGATTATTCTCATTATTCTTCCACTTCCTTTAAAATAGCATGAAGAAATTACATAATTACCTAAGCTTGTATTCAACCACAATATATAGTGTTTAACTATATTCAAGGTAATTGTCTAAGGTTAGACAATTACTAGTGGGAATATCAATATATTGTGGTTGAATCTTAAAAAACTAAATTATGCAATTCCTTAACCTTAGGAACCACAATCAAACGATTAAAGATTTTTTATTAAGCTAGAAGGAAAGTTAAATGACCATAATAACAAAAAACTCCTCAGGCTAACTTTCATCTGAGCGACCAGCAACAAGAAACAAGCCAAAAGATTGAGTACTTAGCGACTAAAAATGAACTATCCAATCTCTTGACCTAAAATATATTTATTAAAAAACTTTTCGACCTTCTCTTTAGTTAGAGAAGTATAAATTTTATGATCAAGAGCAATAGTAACCCCAGATTGACATTCCCCTAAACAAAAACAAGCCTTTAATTCTACTTGATCATCAAGACCGTGTTCAGTAATTAACCTTTTAAATTCATTAATCACATCGTAGGCTCCGACTAAATGGCAGGAACTACCTACACAAACTGAGAGTGTTCTCATAAAAACCCCTTCTTTATCGGAAAGATCTTACATTGTGAAAATTTTCACATATTTGAGTAAAAATTTCACTCTTAGGATTAAAGAATCACATAATTGGTTAAGTGAATACCAAAGTCTTGCTTTTCGCGTCTTCCCCAATTTAGCTGGCCTTTTATTTTACATCCAGTTTATAGAATTTTAATTTAGCTAGAACTTTGCTTAAAAATGTGCGAATTGTGAGAACAGTAATTATGCAATTCCCTTACGATCCCAGTTTCCTGTTTAAATGATGGGAAAGAGTTAGAATTCCCACCACTAAATCCTCATTTTGGACAATAATATGCTCAGGAACCTCTAACCGTACAGGGGCAAAATTCCAAATTGCATTAAAATTCGCTTTGATCACTAGTTCGGTAACCTGTTGTGCAGCAGAAGCAGGAACAGTTATTACCGCAATTTCCATTCCCAACTCCTGTTGTTTAGTAGGCAGTTCTAAAAGGTGATAGATTGGTACCTTCCCTTCCTGCCGTCCAATTTTAGTTTCATCTATATCAAAAAGAGCCTTAACATCTAATCCATGCATTTTAAAACCCGGATAACCAGCTAAAGCAGTACCGAGTTTACCTGCACCAATAATCGCAATTCTCCGATTTTTATCCATTCCTAGGATCCCTTTAATCTTTGCTAAAAGATCGGAAACATCATATCCGGTTCCCCGGATTCCAAAGCCACCAAAATACGATAAATCTTTTCTCAACTGGCTAGAAGTAATCCCAAGGTTCCCGGCTATTTCTTCTGATGAAATTACAGAGATACCAAGATGATTATATTCATTGAGCACACGAAAATAAAGCGGAAGCCGGGATATTGTTGCTTGGGGAATCACAACCATCCCGTCAGACAACATACCCACCACCTTGTGATTGTTTTCACAATCCAATTTTAGCTTAATAAATGCTATTTGCCAAGAAAACTATAGTTAACTATTAGTTAATACTGATCTTCACCTCCCAATAGCTCCTCACAAGGTTTTATAGCGTAATAGTTCAACAATTTTACCAATGAATTCAGCAATTGTAGGAGGTTTTTCCCCTTCCGGCAAAATCTTTTTATAATCAAAGATTTCTTTAAAGTGTTCCCGATTCCCTCTTTCCCAACTTGTAACAATCGTATGCCTAACTGCCGACTCAACACTAGCAGCTGTTATACAGTATTTCATTGCAATTTTTGGATAAAGATGTTTTGCCAAATTCCCAAGTATTTTTTCATCTCGAAACGCCAGAATAATTGCTTCTCTTAGATAAGAGTACCCACGTAAATGAACCGGGATACCTAAGTTGTGAAAAAGCTTGGAAACCTCAAATTCTAGATCACGAACGGCTTCAAAACCTCCTTCATTATTTTCTACTATTAGATCTTTTCCCATCTTCCCTCGGTCAAACTTACGGATTACTCTTAACAGCATCTCAAAATCGAGTGGTTTAACCATATAGTACGAAGCACCCATCTTAATCAATTTGTTAATTATTGTTTTTTTATTAAAGGCGGTAGTCACTATTATCTTAGGTTTCTTTGAAACCTTTGTTAGCTTCTCCATCACCCCAATCCCATCTAGCCCTGGAATTAATATTTCTAGAACCAACACATCAGGTTGGTACCGTTTAATCAGTTCTAAAGCTAACCAACCATTATAAGCAATTCCAAGTATCTCTATATCTTTTTCTTTTCTTATATAGCTTGCTATGGTCTTGCATAATTGATGATTACAATCTGCTAATAGCACCCCAATCTTTTGACCAGACATAAATTCACCGCCTTCCTCGTTCCTCGTTGCTAGTCTACATCACTTGTGTTGAATGACACCTTTGTAGTTTTTATTTTTTCACGTACCAAGTTCGCCAGGATAGAGGACTGTTTGGTATAAATCAATTTTTACTTTGAATTGCTCAGTAAGTACTATTTGTTCTTTCTTGAATTTGACTTTACTTACCTTCTTTTTGCTGTAAAAAAAAGAACCATTTAAGGTTCTTCTAAAAATTTAATAATAGTAAAATTTTTATTCTATTTTTTCTGGGCATAAAAATGGTGCCAAGGGGCGGAATTGAACCGTCGACACGGGGATTTTCAGTCCCCTGCTCTACCGACTGAGCTACCTTGGCACTTGATATTTAAATGGCGGAGCCGACGGGACTCGAACCCGCGATCTCCAGCGTGACAGGCTGGC
>DAIOHK010000012.1:0-60362 GCA_036744795.1 Bacillota bacterium
ATTATCCTTTGAAATTTGCTTCTTCTCTTTTTTCCAGGTAGCGCTCCAGCTTTCTCTTTACTCTTTGAAGTGCATTATCTACAGATTTTACATGGCGCTGTAAATCTTCTGCTATCTCTTGATATGAACGTCCATCCAAATAAGACATTAATACTTTCCATTCTAAATCACTTAAGAATTCTCCCATCTTATTTTCAATATCAATAAACTCTTCTTTACTAATTAACAGTTCTTCAGGGTCCGTTACTTTGTTACCAGAAATTACATCCATTAAAGTACGATCAGATTCTTCATCATAGATGGGTTTGTTCAATGAAACATAAGAATTCAAAGGAATATGTTTCTGCCGAGTGGCTGTCTTGATTGCAGTTATTATCTGACGGGTAATACATAGTTCCGCAAAAGCACGAAAAGAGGCCAGTCGATCGTGACGGAAATCCCGAATAGCCTTATAGAGCCCAATCATCCCCTCTTGAATGATATCTTCGCGATCTGCACCAATTAAAAAATAAGATCTAGCTTTTGCCCGGACAAAGTTTTTGTATTTATTGATCAGGTATTCCTGAGCTACATTATCACCTTGTCTGGCGGCTTCAACAATCGCTTCATCCATCATATTATCATAATCATAAGCCCCATAGTGTTTTTGAGGATTGGCCCCCACAACTATCGCCTCCAGACGCACAATTAAATATTTTGTTACATAACTTGTCCAATCCATTATACAGCAGGCCGTAATAACCGTCAAGAAGAATAGATCTTGTTGGCCATCGCTAGCAGGGTTTATTACATAAAACTTCATTTGATATGCTAGATAATGTATAAAAAACGGAAAACATTTTTAACAAAAATGACGTCTGCGTAATACTTCATAAAGAAAGATACCTGCTGCAACAGAAACATTTAATGAAGCTACCTTACCAGACATTGGAATCTGAAGCAACAGATCACAGCGGTCTTTAGCCAAACGGGAAAGTCCTTTTCCTTCTCCCCCTAGTACTAAGCAAAGTGGCAATGAAAGATCAAAATTCTCCTCCCACATAACTTTTCCATCCATATCAGCACCGATAATCCAGCACCCTTTAGCCTTTAACTCCTCAATTCCTCTTGCTGTATTCTTGACCTGAGCCACTGGAAGATGATTGGCCGCTCCAGCTGAAGCCCTTAAAACCGTAGCATTTAGCCCTACCGAACGCCGCTCTGGTACAATCACCCCGTGGGCCCCGCTGACCTCCGCAGTTCGGATAATACTCCCCAAATTATGAGGATCTTCTACCCCATCCAGAAGTAGAACAAGGGGAGCCTCACCTTTAGCGCTTGCCCCGGAAAGAATCTCATTGATCGTTGAATAAGGAAGAGCAATAGCGATGCCCAACACTCCTTGATGTCTTCCTGTCTTTGAATAATGAGCCAGCTCTTTTTTCTCCCTGTATTCTAAAGGAATATTCTTTTGCTCTGCCAATTCCTGAATCTCTTTCAGCGGACCTCCATGCGCTCCGCTGGCAATAATAATTCTTTTCAATGGTCGTCCTGATTTGAGTGCTTCTAGAACCGGATTTCTTCCTTCCAATAGCTCCTCAGTTTGACTCCTTACCACTATTTAAACCCTCTCCTTCCACATAGGGATGACCACAGGTAAGAGCACCCTCCGGACATTCCCCCTTAACCAAACAACCTGGTCCGGACTTACTGAAAACCACCGGGGCGACCTTTAAAACCTGATGCCGGATTTCCCAAGCCAGTTCCTGGATTTCCAACTGTGCACGCCGGCAACACCGCAATTGGAAAAAGTTAAATAAACTGCGTGCATTCATCGTCATAATTAGCTGTGTCTCGCAAGCATTTGGTAGTAAATACCGAGCATCCTCTTTAGGAATTCCTAAAGCAATCAATCTTTTATAAGCCTCCCTGATCTGTCCTATCGCCGCATCAAACTCCTTTTTAGCCTGAAAATCACCTGTAATAGATGGAGGGGTAATAACTTTAAATTCGCCCTCATCCACATAACGCTGGGATCTTTGAGAATAAGAAGCAATCCGGTGCCTAACTAATTGATGAGATAAGCTTCTACTCACCCCGGTAATCGCAAAAGTAAAGGAAATATGTTCAAAAGGGGACAAATGTCCATAGCTCCATAATTTAGCTAAAAATTTCCCTTGTTTCTCCGGAGTTAACCCCTCCCAGAGATCTTCTGCCGGAAGAGAAGAATAACAAAGACGTGCTGCTGTAGCTACCACCCGATCCGGTTCCGGCGTATGAGTTAATAAAATTACTTTCATTCCTGGTTTTCTCCTTCCTTCTTCTTTATTCCATTCTGCTCTGCTTTTAAATAAGCATAACCGAGCTCGATTAATTCCTTCATTCTTTGCTCTCGTCCGGTCAAATAGAGATAGCCCAAAAGGCCTTCCCAGGCCGTACTATAACGATAAGTAATAACATTAGTATGGGTAGGGATATGACCACTCTTTTGATTTCTTCCCCTCTTAATTATTCGCTTTTCTTCCTCTGTTAATTGGTGATCAATAAACCGGACAATTCTGGCCTGAGCTTCAGCCCTGACAAATTTAATAGCCTCCTGATGCAGTTCCCCGGTAGTTTTTGTTTGGCCCTCCTTGATTAAACTTTCCCTTATATAAAGTTCGTAAAGAGCATCACCAAGATAGGCCCATAATACTGGAGATAATTCATTAACATTCTGCAAGTATTTTCTTCCTTTCTAAAGTAAGCGAAGTTAAGAAATTTATACTATTTCTCACTTTGCCTTTGTTACTCCTTTTTTTAGTCTCCCTTAGAAGAATGCCTTAAATAAGCTTCTCTTTCGGCCTTACTAAAGATTTTAACTATTCCGTATTCACCATCAAAACCCGGACTGATCTCAAGTAACCCCTTACGCACCCGGCGAATCCCCTCAGCCGTTAGCGACCCCGCCGTCTTAGTAATAGCACTGAGCGGCGCTTCCCGGATTACTGTTAATTCTGGTCCATGTTCGTGTAAAAGCTGATCGTAAATTCGATTCACTGTTTTGGTGTTTTCTCCCATACCTACCGTGGCCGCAATTATTCTGGTCAAGGGAACCAAACGCTCAAAAGGACGTCTAGAGGAAGGTTTTCCTTCCTTTTCCCGGTCCGCTAAGAGTTCCAGGCGGTGTAGCACCCCTACTGTAATCTTGCGGTGACAAACCGGACATTCATACCCTGCTTCAATACTCTGACGTGGGTGCCACTGAATTCCACAAGTGCGGTGCCCGTCCCAATGGTACTTGCCTTCTTCCGGGAAAAACTCTATCGTACCTAAAAATCCCTCAAAAGGTGGGCGCAATGCTTTACGCAAAGCACTAAAAGAAAGTTCTATATCAAAAAGATTAGCTTCCCGCCCTAGATACCGCGCGGAATGAGCATCAGAATTCGAAACCAGAGCGTACTGATCTAACATCGATAACCTCCGGTTCATAGCAGGATCGGAGGATAATCCAGTTTCCAGAGCAGTAATCTCTCCAGCCAAATCTGCATAACATTCCGCAAGGGTGTTAAATTCGGATTTCATACCAAAAACAGAAAAATGCGGGGTCCAAATATGAGCTGGGATTAAGAACGCCTCCGGTGAAACTTCCAAGGTAAGTTCTAGCAAATCCCTGCTGTTCAGGCTTAAAATCGGACGGCCATTCACTGCTGTTTTACCATACTTCTCTAACTGTGCTCCAAGTTTATCCGCAGCTTCAAAGCCGGGAAGTAGAATCAAATGATGAACCTTCCGGGTCTTCCCTTCTTGCTTATAGATCGTACAGACCTCGCCTCCGATCACAAAACGAACCGGTGGGATATGCGGAATCTCGGGATCGGGTTTAATATAATAATCTTTTTTTAAACTCCAAAGTCCATCCTCAGCTACTTCCAGTTTCTCACGGAGTTCCTTTCGCCAAAGTGGGTGAGTAAAATCACCAGTACCAATCAAGGTTAGGCCTTTGCGTTCAGCCCAAAAAACCAAGTTTTCCGGTGTAATTTGTCTACTGGTAGCCATCGAATAACGAGAATGAATGTGTAAATCTGCCCATAATTTCATTGTTTCAACTCCATTGTGTACTCTGTTTATAAAGGGGATTTCACAACCCATTGCCTGTTGCTAGTCACTAGTCTTGAATGTCATCCTTTGTAAGCTACGAATGAATTTCCTTAAATTGTGTAATTCCTTAAGTATTATAACAGATTTAACCTCAATAAGGTGCTTTTAAAATATAAAAGCAGCCCGTTCATTAAAACGAGCTGCTTTTTTGGGAAATTCATTTTAATTTCTTATCCTAATCATTCTTCTTTAATTACCTCTAGGGGATCCATCTGCATCAGTAACCACAATTTCTCCAGTTCTTGCTGTTCATTAATACTATCTACACCTAATTCAGCCTGGAGCTCATCTAGGCTTTTCTGGTAAAGCTGGAGTAAATCTTGGTTTAAGTCTTGCATTAGCTCTTTTATTTTGGAATCTAATTCCTGATCCTCTTTAGGCGAAAGAACCGACTTTAATAACGGAAAGAGTATTGTCTCCTCTTCACCGGCATGGGCAGCTATTAATTGGGAATAAGCTCGAATATTAGTCTCTAAATTCTTGTAGAGGTTAGAATCAGAATCTTTCTCCAGAGCCATAATATTCTCCAGTAAATCCAAGAGATATTTTTCTGCCTCCCGGTGGTCGTTTTCCAGTACCTCCAATACGCCTTCCTGATCGGGAAACCCTTTACTTTTAAGAAAACCTAATACCAAGTGATCTTCAATCCACATATGAAAATGACGGATGAAAAAATCGGCAAATTTTGCTACCTTTTGAAAAAATATCGGCGAAATCTCTTCACCTTTTAATAATTTATCCGCAGCTGTATTCAAATATATATGAAAAACTTTCAGCTTTTTATGTTCTTCTCTTAGCAGATTAATCACTTGCATTTTCTATTCCATCCTTTTTATTTCCTTTATTCCTACATCATCATCTTCTTGATATTTTTCCCTCAATTGATCAGTTTCACTCAAAGATTTTAAATTATTTCCTGTCTCTTCTCCAGCTGTATCAATTTCTCTTAAAGACGCTGGGCAGTTTTCTACCAAAAGTTCTTCCTCAATCTTCTCTTCTTCCTCCACAAAAGCTGGAAGACACGTTCCCTTTCCTAAATACTCCTGACATAGTTCCTCAGAAAACTTACAAGCCCTTTTTAACCTTTCCACACGGAGGCCGGTAGGTATCGGGTACTCCGGAATCTCAATTTCTGCTCCATTCATCACAGCCAGTTCCTTAAAAGCAGAATCCTCTATTGAAAGATGATTTGCCACTGTTTCTGCAAACTCTTCTCCCAGTTTTGTATATTCGCGCCCGGCATTAGGTCGCCCAGATTTTAATAGTCTCATCGTTGTTTCTAATTTTCTTAAAGCAACTATTATCTGATTATGATCCCCTTCAATTCTGTCTATTAAAGGATGTTTTATTTTACGAAACATTGCAAAGGCTATTTCTTCTTCGATCTTCATATGTTCTCGCTCAAGAAAGTCCCGCCAAAACCCTAATAGATTATCTAAATGCAAAACATTAACCCCCTTGGCTGTCTTTAACCTCTTTATCAATTCATTTTGCACGCAGAGCATTTCATCTATAGCCCGGTGTTCGATACTTACACGTACAAAGTATTCCAATTTTACACCCCCTTTATTTACTAATTTCCTCCCTTTTAAGATTGTTATAGATAATTAATGGTTTTTATGATTAAAAAATAAAAAAAAGAGCCTTTCGGCTCCTAGATAAGGGGACGGTTCTCTTATACCTAAGATACGTTTATAGTTTTCCCCCATAAGGCAAAGTCGTTTCTATGAGATAAAAGTAGAATCTGCCGTTCTTTCGCAAGGATCTCGAGTGAAGATTTAATATTATTCAAACGCTCATCATCGCAATTAAGAAAGGGATCATCAAAAATAAATGGTAAAACCGTGTCCTCTGCCAAAAGTTGAGCAATCCCCAGACGTAAGGCGATATAAAGCTGATCCCGAGCCCCATGACTAAGTTGAGACGGAACAACCAGCCGACCATCAATATTAATATTTACCTTAAAATCCTCACTAATCTCTATCATTCGATTACTTAAGCCGGTAAGACTCTGGTAATATTCTGAAGATATTTCAGATAATCTGGTGCGATAAGAACTTTGAAAATCATTTATTGCCGCAGTTAATTCTTCATAGGCCAATGTCAGAGCATCAACCATTATTTTTAACTCGTCTCTACGCTCTTCCAGCTCCTTAAGTCTTAACTCCGCCATCGCAATGTTAACCGGCTCTTGTCCTTGTACCCGAGCAATATCTGTATTTAACTCTCGGATTCTCTGATCAATCCTGGATAATACTGTTTTCAACTCTTCGGTTTCCTGTTCTAGCCGCCGATAGTCTTGAGCAATTTTCTCCGGATTATCAACCTGTTCAATCCCAATTAACTCCGGATTTTCTTTTTTTAGCTTTTGCCATTCACTATAGATCGCTTGGGACTTAATCAAGGCATCATTATTTTTATCCTCCAGTCCTTCCAGGGAGTCAACTCTCTGAGTTACTAGAATATTCTTTAAAGAATCTAAGGCCTTTTCTGCTTTCAACTCTAATTTTTGCCAAGATAACCAGTACTTCTTAGCTTCATTATAATTACCTCCAGCATAATCCAAAAGGCTGGAAATTTTCTTTGCCAATAGTTCTTCTTTATCAGCTAGCTTCTTCAATTCCTGGTGTTGTCGCTCCAAATGTTCCTGATTAGCTTTGTTTCTTGCTTTAACCTCAGTACATACCCTAATTTTTTCTTCATAATCCTCAGCCTCTGCAAGAAGCCTCTCCCACCACTGAGGTGTTCTCGCCTCTAGCCAGTTTAAGAGATCCCGAAGGTACCCAAACTTCTTCCCCGGTTCTACTGCACGGGCAAATTCCCTTAATTCAAGCCATCTTTCAGTCACTTTATATCTTTCCTCATCAAGGGGGAAGTCTCCCGCCTCACCAGCAAATCCACCCAATTCTCTTCGCTTAAATTCCTGCAATTTTAAGGCCGTCTCTTCCTGTTCAAACTGGAACTGCTCCCATCTCCGGCTAGCTGTAGCAAGATCATTAAACTGTAATTCAAAAGGCCTAACCAGATTATTGAAATCTTCTAGTGCCAACTGAGCTTGTTTCGTCATTAATTCATTTTTTATAACCCTCTGATCAACTTCCGTCTGGGAAGCAATTGGATAAATTACTTTCCCTAAAAGATAGCCTAATCCAGCACCAGCGAAAAATGAAAGAACCAGTATAACAAAGCCCCAGACACCCTCCATTGAGAATAAATTAGCAGCAACACTAGTTCCCACTGCAAAAATAAGAGCCAATAAAGCACGAAATTTTGATTGTCGCTTATTTCTCTTCAGCTCAGCTCTAGCTTTTTCTAATCTAAGAATAGAACTTTCCAAATCAGAATGGAGTCTAGCTTTCCGATCTCTATATGATTTTAAAGTTTCTATCAAATCCGGATTAGCACCCTTAAATAGAGCAAACTCCTCCTCCAGCATCTCTTGGCATTCTCGATGAGCAGCCTGTACTTGCTCAATATTCTCCCAGTCAGATAAAGCTTCCGCCACCTGTCTCTGGAACCCCTTAAGTAGTGAAACCGGTCCTGAACCGAAAACACTCCAATCAATTCTACTGCTTGCCCCGTCCTCGTCCCGGTTCCCGTTTACCTCTACTGATTTGACAAGCGATTCCTCTAACTTCAAAATTTGTTCTTCCAAATTTATTTTTCGTTCCTGAAGCGCTTGAAGTTCACTAATAATCTCACCTGTCTCCGCTGGTAAACTTGGCCCCCAGGGGAAATCAGTTTTTTGTTCTTTTACTTCCTTTAGCTCCGCAGATAATTTATTTGCTTGTTCTTTAGCATGATTAATCTGATTATAAAGTTTACGAGCCGAATTGTAACTCTCGTTAAAATGTACCCATTCGGACCAAATCTTTAGGGTTCTTTCCTTCTCCCTAAGTTTACCCTCTTTCTTTTCTCTTAATATCTCCTGCTCAGAAAGGCTTTTTCTATACTCTTCCAACCGGTCTACAATCTCCCGATCTTTTTCAATCTCCTGTTTTATTTGGAGAATTTCTTCCTCAAGTAGTTCTAATTCTCTAGCATCAACAGCATCTCTAGAGGTTACACCCCGCCGTCCTGTAAATCGCGTAATTAACCTGAGTTCCTCTGTTATTTTCTCTATCGCCTGATTAAAACCAGTTCCTGTTCCTGAAAGTAACTCCTGCACCCGTCCATCAATCTCTTCCCCTTCAGGCAAAGGCTGGGTAAGGCAGAAAGTAGCCTCGAACAGTTCTCGCGAACTTAATCCAAATAAAGTTTTGATCTTTTCCTCATAGCGAATATTCCGCTTCTGCGCACGAGGATTATGGGTTCCACTTGCAATTTCCCGGTATTGCTCTCCCTCTCGCCGTGCAAGAGAGACCTGATTATTATTGAAATCTCGGCGAATCCGGTAAGATTTTTCATTAATTGTACAGATAATTTCTCCTTCAAACCGGAGGGGATGATCCCAGTTCCGAAAGCGGGATTGACCAAAGACCGATTCATCAGTAGTTTGTGGTATCCCAAAAATAATTGCCCCAATCCCGGCTACTAATGTCGATTTTCCGGTCTCATTTGGTGCAACCAAAACATTCATTTTATTGTTGAAGGTAAACTCTACCGTCTCCCGGTAGGGGCCGAAACCGGAGAGGGTAACCTTGTTAAATTGAACCTTTGGCATCATTTTTCCCCCTTTGCAAAAGCGGAAATTCCCTTTGCCAGGGCAAGATAGATGGTTTTCCGCTTCTTTTCATCTTCAGCTGTCTCCAGCCGGCTTAACATTCTTCGGAGAAAATATCCTTGAATGGTAGGTTCCGACGCCCCGAGTTTTAAAGTCTCCAGATTGAAAAATTCCGTATCATCTTTAATCTCCACATGGTAAAATTGGTTTTTCACCCTCCCAACTAAATTTGTTAAATTTGGAAGGTAAGAAAAAACTCCCATCAAACGGATTTCTACCATCGCTTCAGGATCCGCTTTTTTTGTAATCTCTTCTTCTAATTCCAATTCTGAATCCATTCCTGTAACATCAATCTTAATCTGTCGGTAAGCCCTAACTTGGGCAGGGATCTTATTTATTACCGGTAAACCATTACCAATATCTACTACAGTAAAAAAACCTTCTCCCGGATCAGCAAAAGTTTTCCCCTCCACAGCACCTGGGTATAGCATTAAAACATCACCTACCGCCTTCTCCCGGTACTGATGAATATGGCCAAGAGCAATATAATCATAGCCCACCTCCGCTAATGCCTGGGATGAAAGAGGTAAACTTCTTTCTCCTGCATCCCAATCCAGTGAACCATGGAAGACTCCCAGGTGGATGCCATCTTCCTGCGCATGGAGAAACTCCCGTAATGGCTCTGTCGCCTGCGTTAAACCTCCGGTGTAGGCCATGGAATATATATGACAAGAGGTATCACCCAGTTCAATTGTTGCTACCAGATCCGGCATCGGGTTAGTCACCAGTATTCCAGGCCATTCCGCCCGACGTTGCCGGTAAACAGAATTATAATATGTAACTTCATCATGATTTCCAGGAACAGTAATTATCGGAATACCAGCTTTCTCTAAGCGGTTCAATTCCTGTAAAACAGTATCAACCAATCCGGATTCAGGCCGGTGCGTCTCAAAAAGATCGCCAGCAATTATTACCATCTGAATCCCAGAATCATATGCAAGCGCCAGATCTACAGCTTTTTTTATTAATCCATCCCGTTCCTGCCGGCGTTCCTCTTCCCGGCCGCCAATTGCCCGCGGTGTCCAGCCTAGATGAAGATCTGCCAGATGAAGACAGCGAATACGTGCCATATAAAACACCCTCCATTTACCATAAAAGCTATAAGTTTTACCTTATAAGAACCAAATTTTCGTACGCAACAATTTTTTACGGTTTTTAAAATTTAATCTCAATAATTTAAGGTCTTCCTTAATCATTATATATATTAGAAATTTCGGCTCTAATCCCTCTTTTAACCAAACAAATGTTTGAGAATATTTCCAAGTTACTACAAACAGTACAAAATGTATAGGGAGGATGTAATGCAAAAAAGGGAGTATCTACCTGTAAAAAAGCAAAATTTCATCGTGGATAATTCTTTATGAGCTCTGATTAAGTTCTAATAATACTTGTGACAAATGCCTACCCGCAACAAGCAAGCAGCAATACACAGCCAATCATAGCGCACTCAATAAAAAAGAAGAGCCCTACCTAGGTTAGTTCCAACCTGGCAGGACCCTTCTTGTTAAATAAACTCTAGGCCACTCTGCATTAAAGTTTTTTATCCCAATAAGACCAAGATACCGTTGCCTTATTTTTGACACCTATCTCTCGATAGGTGGGTGACCGCATAAACGTTTCTATCATCCTCTACCTGAAGGATTTACTAAGGTCCGATATCCACCGTTTAATATAGGTCTCCCGTAGCTTAAACGTAGGTTCAAAACTAAAGCTGACGAATATCTCAGAATGTTTTAACTCGTTTTTGAATGCAATATTATTCTACATAAAAAAGCGGATCAAATCAACTGGTAAATTGTAGTAGGGAAATTTTTAATTTTTTTAATTATATTTTTCGACAAAGAAACGGTCTTGCGACCGTTATAGTAATTTTATTTTTATCCCCCGGTGTTTTCTGTAGACCCCTCTACGGGTTTTTCTTCTGGTTCTTCTGTTACCGTTTTCTGATAAAAATAATCTACCACCCCGATTATAGCTGCTACCAGGATTGTACTCACTAGCGGCATTCGTACTTTTATAAATAATAAGGAGTAAAAATAGATAGTTACTGCGGAGATCACAAATAAAAGTGTACTTTTCTTTAGAGGGGTTTCTGTTAAGAATACGTTTTCTGCCATTGTGGATAAGACTGCCGCTAAAAGACTGACAAATAATAAGTGGGTATAGGTAAAAGCAGAAAAACCAGGCACAATATAGCCTAGTATAAATAAGGCAGCAAACCCTACTACCCCTCGTACAATAAGGCGAGTCCAATTCATCTTTATACCTCCCTTTAATCTTGAGATACTCGCAACTCGTGGCTCGTAACTCGTTGCTAGTTGCTCGTCACTAGTCGCTCGTGTTAAATTACAGTCTTTGTAAGCTACGGGTAAACCACCAAACAACGAACTTCAAGAGTTTATATAGCAAAAACATGTTTCCCAATACGGAGGACAATAGTTCTTGCCCAAATCCAACGGTTTCCTGTCTTTGCAGGATTAAAAAAGTATAAGGCACCACCAGTCGGATCCCAGCCATTGATCGCATCCCCGGCTGCCCGTACGGATTCACTATTGGGGTTACTATAAACTCGGCCATTGGACACTGTCTCAAAGGCTAAAGGCTGATATAAGACCCCAGCAAGAGAATTCGGAAATTTGGGACTTTCTATTCGGTTAAGAACTACTGCTCCTACCGCTACTTTTCCTGTATAGGGTTCAGCCTCGGCTTCAGCACTAATCAACCTCGCTAACATATAACGATCAACCCCAACCCGTGAACCTCCATATGTGGCAGCCACAGTCTCTGTCGGAATCGTAATTCTTTGCCCGATCCGGAGATAATCTGTCCATAAACCATTCCAACTACGCAGTGTACCAACACTTACCCCAACCCGTCTAGAGATCGTCTGTATGGTATCTCCTCTTTTTACAGTATAGGTCCAATTAGCCCTTGCTTCAGAAACTGATAATACAAGCAAAAAGGTTACGACCATAATGATCAGTATCTTCTTACGCATCTTTATCCCTCCTGTTTTTACTAGCGTTACCCGAGAAAAACAGAAGTATGTATTCAAATTTATACAAATAAAAACCCCGCCTTATTATTTTAAAAGACGGGGTTTCTCTTACTCACTATTATGCAATTTTTTAATCCATTAAATGACAAGCAACTAAATGCTCTGCTCCGATCTTTTTAATAACTGGTTCCTCCACTGCACAACGTTCCATCGCCTTAGGGCAACGTGTCCGGAATCGACAACCTGATGGAGGATTAATTGGACTTGGGACATCACCTGTAAGAATTACCCTTTCTTTCTTAACCTCCGGGTCAGGAATGGGAATAGCAGAAAGTAGAGCCTGAGTATAAGGATGAAGAGGATGATCATAAAGCTCATTTTTCTCAGCAATCTCTACGATCTTTCCTAAGTACATAACTGCTACCCGATCACTAATATGCTTAACTACACTTAGATCATGAGCAATAAAGACATAGGTAAGCCCCAGCTCCTTCTGGAGGTCTTTTAAAAGGTTGATAATCTGTGCCTGAATCGAAACATCCAAAGCGGAAACCGGCTCATCACAGACAATAAGTTCCGGCTCAAGTGTTAAGGCTCGAGCCATCACAATACGTTGCCTTTGTCCGCCACTAAATTCATGAGGATACCTTTGCCGATGAGAAGGTGATAATCCTACCAATTCTAACAGGTATGAAACCTTCTCTTCCATTTCTGCTTTATTTTTTACCAAACCATGCACTTTTAAAGGTTCACCTAGTGTCTCCCCTATATTCATCCGGGGGTTTAAGGAACCATAGGGATCCTGGAAGACAATCTGCATCTTCCTACGATACGGTAGTAATTGTTTAAAATTTAATTTTTCAATATTTACCCCATTGAACTTAATCTGGCCGGCAGTAGGCTCGATCAGCCTAAGTATAACCCGGCCAGCAGTGGATTTTCCGCATCCACTCTCACCCACTAGGCCTAAAGTTTCTCCTTTGTATACAGAAAAATTTATACCATCAACCGCTTTAACTAGTCCTGCGGCAGCTGATCCTGATTCTTTTCCCACCGGAAAATATTTTTTTATATTAATTACTTCTAATAACGGGAGAGTCATTATTCTTTCCCTCCTTCCCGGTATAACCAACAACGAACTTCTCTACCATTATCCTTGAGGATCGGTGGTTCTTCCTGTCGGCAAATCTCCATACACTGTTGGCATCTGGTATGGAAACGGCAACCGGAGGGGAGATTTAAAGGATTAGGAACGGCACCAGGAATAACATTAAGCTTTTCCTGTTCCTGATCTAAACGCGGCATTGATGTTAAAAGTCCCTGTGTGTACGGGTGCAAGGGATGGGCAAATAAATCTTTAACCTCAGCCTTTTCCACTACTACCCCCGCGTACATAACCACAACTTTCTTAACTAATTCCGCTACCACTCCCAGATCATGAGTGATTAACATAATTGCCATTCCAAGATCTTGTTGCAACTTGCGAAGCAAATCAAGAATCTGAGCCTGAATAGTAACATCCAAGGCGGTAGTAGGTTCATCAGCGATCAATAATGAAGGATGACAAGCTAAAGCCATCGCTATCATTACCCTTTGCCTCATTCCGCCACTTAATTGATGGGGAAAATCATCAACCCGTTTATGAGGAGAAGGGATTTGCACTAAATCTAATACTTCAATTGCTTTCTTTCTAGCTGTTTTTTCATCCATCCCTTGATGAAGTTCTAATGCTTCCATGATCTGTTCGCCAACCGTATAGACAGGATTCAATGAAGTCATTGGCTCCTGAAAAATCATAGAGATCTCATTTCCCCTAATCTTATACAATTCTTCCTCTGAAAGCTTTAATAGATCTTTACCATTAAGAACCATTTTATCTGCTTGAATTTCTCCGGGAGGTGAAGGTATCAACCTCATAATACTAAGTGAGGTAACACTTTTTCCACAACCGGATTCGCCAACTATTCCAACAATCTCACCACGATGGATAGTAAGATCAACTCCGTCGACGGCCTTGACATCTCCATCATAGGTGTGGAATACAGTTTTTAGGTTTTTAATCTCTAAAAGTATTTCCGACAATATACTCACCACGCAAAAAAGATGTATTTATCTCCATCACCATTACTACTAGAAAATGTAGTTCAAAACTCGCAACTCGTCGCTGGCCACTCATTGCTCAAATTGATATTCCACCTAGCCTGTTCAGAATGTTGTTTCAGTAGTGAAATTGGATTTCTTCATTCAGCATTCTTGGTGAAAATACATCTGGTCGACTCACCCGGTTTTCGATTTTAATCACTTCGTGATGTTAAGGTAACCGGCATGAGCGACTTGGTCAAGCGACAGGGAAGTCGCGAGTCGCTTTTTGTCTAGGATGGACTATAAAGCGGACTTCATTGCTTGTTGATTCACCTGGCTTTAATTCAGTTCACTTCGTGATGTCTGTAGGTAGCCAGCGTGAACAACTACCTGATTTCAGCCAGAGCTGAACCATAGAATGCTTGAAGAAATTCATGTAAACCAGGAAACAACTTCTGATCAGGCGGAGATTATAACTTTAATTGTACTTTCATGATTTCATGTGCGCGGGCGGTAGCCAGCGTGAGCGACTATTTTATATTTTTTAATTTAGGATCCAAAGCATCGCGAAGCCCGTCACCAAAAAAATTGAAACTTAATACCGTAAGAAATATAGCAATACCCGGAAAAACAGCCGTCCACGGCGCTTCTTTCAATAAGATCAGATCCTGGGCATTAGTCAACATACTTCCCCAACTAAACTGGGGTGGTTGAACACCCAGTCCTAAGAAACTCAAGGTTGATTCCACCAAAATCGCTGAAGCAACCATTAAGGTGGCATTGACAATTATCGGTGCTGTCACATTAGGGAGAATGTGCCGAAAAATAATTCGCGCATTAGAATACCCTAAAGCCCTAGCTGCCTCCACAAATTCCTGCTCTTTTAAACTAAGAAACTGTCCTCGTACCAGACGGGCAACCCTCATCCAACTAGTAAATCCAATAATTAAAGCAATCCCAAGGGCATTTGGTTTTACAAAAGCAGCTAAAATAATCAAAAGAAACATCGTTGGTAGTGAAAGTAAAACATCTACCACCCTCATCATAAGCGAATCAATACGGCCCCCATAGTAACCAGAAATCGCCCCATAAGCTGCTCCTAATGTTACAGAAATAATCATGGTCAAAAAACTGACCACCAATGAAATCCTAGAACCATACAGCATCCTGCTCCAGACATCCCGCCCCATGTCATCTGTACCCAAATAATGTTCTGATGATGGAGGTAATTTCTGTAACTCTTTTGCCAGATTAATCCGGTAGGGATCATGGGTGGCAAGCAAGGGCGCAAGAACGGCAGATATAATAATTAAAAGCAGGATAATACAAGAAATTACAGAAAGCCGGTTTTTTCGAAAAGCACGCCAAAACTCCTTGAATAAGCCGGTGTGTTCCTGCATATTACCAAATTCTGTCTGGTTTTCACCAGTAATAATCTCCAAATCCTTTGCCATCTTTAGTATCACCTACACTAACCTTCATATTTAACTCTAGGATCAAGTATGGAATATAAAAGATCCGCAATAAAATTCCCCAGCAGTACCAAAACTGCGGTAACCATTACAATACCCATTAATACCTGGTAATCGCGGTTATTAACCGCTGTTATAAATAACCTTCCCATTCCCGGCCAAGCAAAGATCGTTTCAGTAATAACTGCTCCTGCAAAAAAGCTAGGAAGATCCAGTCCCATAATGGTAATAATCGGGGTCATGGCATTCCGTAACGCATGTTTATTTACTACCTGTTTTTCAGGAACGCCTTTGGCACGGGCGGTCCGGATATAATCCTGATTAATAACATCCAACATGGAAGAGCGCATATACCGGCTCCAACTAGCCGTATTCATTAAACTTAAAACTATAGCAGGCATAATTAAATATTTAAAATTTTCAATAAAGACAGCGATCGGTCGAATAATTAAAGGATACTCTGACGGGTCAAACCACGGAGTTGAATAGCCGCCAGCTGGTAGTATTTTTAAACTAAGTGAAAAAACAAGAATCATTAGTAGGCCAAACCAAAATGAGGGGATCGAGATCCCAAAAAAAGAACCAAAAGTAACAATCTGATCGGCAAATGAATACCGGTGAGTAGCCGAGTAAATCCCAATCGGAATCGCTATTCCTACCGATATTATAAAAGAAGCAAACATCAATTTAAGGGTAGCCGGAAGTCTGGTAAGAATCTCAGTAGATACCGGACGACCGGTCATATAAGATTTTCCCATATCGCCACGGAGCATATGAGTAATCCAACGATAATAACGGATATGAACGGGCTTGTCCAAACCCATCTGAACCTTAATTCGTTCTTTATCTGCAGCAGTAATCTTCGGGTTCTCTGCATACATAGCCATTGGTCCACCCGGAGCTAGTTGCATCAGGGCGAAGGAAAAAATTGAAATAACAAATAGAGAGAGAATAGAAACTAAAATACGCTTAATAACTTTTCTGCCCATTGCGGATTCCTCCTAAAATTTAAAAAACGGGGGATAGAGGAGTCTATCCCCCGTTAACTTGAGAAGTATCAGTATCTTATTTCCATTCCCATTCATACATATTCCAAGTATTAGTAGCTTGAGTGGGATTGGGTTTAAAGTTTGCCAGATTAGCCGGAACAGCGGCAATTTCATTATAGTAATAAACAAAGATATATGGTACATCTTCTGCTAAGATATCCTGAATCTCATAATAGATCTCTTTCCGTTTCTCCTGGTCTGGTTCTTTTAATCCAGCATCAAGCAGCTGATCCAAGTGCGGGTTACTATAACCTACATAGTTTTGCCCCGTAGCTCCGGTAGCTGGATCGACAATTTGGTCAGTATGGAAGAGCGTCTTACAATCAGGATCAAAACCAGCAGACCATCCAAAGACCGCAATGTCAAATTTTACGTTTTCAAGGATATCACCAAAGAGAGTAGATGCCTCATAATTCTGGATGGTTACATCGCAACCAACAGCATCCCACTCTTGTTTAGCGATTTCATTAAATTTCTCCCGAATCTTATTACCACTATTGGTAGTAATTGAGAAAGAAAGCTTTTTACCATCTTTAACCCGTACTCCGTCTGCGCCTAATTTCCAGCCAGCCTCTTCCAGAAGTTGTGCTGCTTTGTCTGGATCATAATCATATCTTTTGAGTTCAGGTTTGAAAGCCCAGCAGTTAGGAGCAACACAAGAATCCGCCCAAGTACCTACACCATCAAGCACAGTATCTATAAACTGCTGTTTCGGAAAAGCATAGCAAAGTGCCTGCCGGACACGTTTATCAGCAAAGATCGGGTTTCTCAGATTAAAATCAGCATGCATATAAACATAAGCCGGATACTTATGAACTTCGATCTTTTGTCCAGCTTCTTTCATTGCCAATAATTCTTTATACTGGTTAGCCTGAGCACCATCGTAAACATCAATCTCTCCGCTTTTGAACTGTGCAAGCAGTGAGTTGGTATCAGGAACCACTTTATAGACTATGGTCTTGATCTTAGGTGAGCCTTCACGATAATAATCATCAAACCGTTCCAGTTTTACATACTCATTGGCTTTCCATTCAACAAACTTATATGGTCCGGAACCGATTGGATTACGGGAGAAATCTCCGCCTTTAGTCAGAGAATTCCCGTTTTCAGCATATTCTTTCTCCAAAATATGCTTAGGTGGAATCATACACTCAGAATAAGCCCATCCTTCAAGCCAGGTAACATCTAATTCTTTTAGAGTAATTTTGAAATTATAATCATCAATAATTTCAAATTTATCAATCTTTTCCCACATCGCACGGGAAGGAACAATATTTCCCGGAGCCATTTTCATCTCATAAAGAAACTTAACATCCTCAGCGGTTAATTCCACTCCATCATGGAATTTTACGCCTTTCCGGAGTTTAAAAGTATAAACCTTACCATCTTCACTGAGTTTCGGAAGTTCTACCAGTAGGTCAGGTTCAAACTCCAGCTTATCATTTACTTTCATCAGAGTAGAAAAAATACCATTCATCATAACTGTCTCAGCCGAAGCTTCTGAAAGAATAGGGTTTAGGGTCTCAACATCAGTAAGCATCCCCCAGACTAACACATCTTTTTTGTTTGGACCAAGCGCGGATTTAGATGCAAAAGCATAGTATAATCCGATTGCCACTACCAAAACTGCTACAATAATTAGAGCCAAGTTTTTTTTCTTCACTTCTGCTACTCTCCTCCTAATTTATAATAGTGTATTTAAATATAATTCGTAATGAATCGCAAATATCCTGCAATAATATCTAATAATCGTTAGTATCCAGTATTTGCTAGTAATATATTGCCTATTTCTTTATATTACGACACTTTTTGTTGAATTAGATTATATTTTTATCCAGTTGCACTAATTGCGAAAATTATGGAAGTACATAATTCTTTTGTTTGAAATTTGGCCACAATATACTGATAATAACAAAACCGCCCTTTCCTAACTGAAGGAATCGCAAAAGGACGGTTGTTTTCAATCTTCCATATTTATCGATACTAAGCTTGGATTCGTGGATCCATAATATCCCTAAAAGCATCACCAATTAAGTTCCATGATAAGACAAATAAAACCATTGCCAATCCAGGGTAAATCACTGTAAACCAATATTTTAGAACATTCCCTTTTTCCCCCAACATCCAATTCCGTGCAAAGCTTAACATTTGTCCCCAGTCAGCATAACCTTCCGGGGCACCCAACCCAAGAAAACTCAATCCGGAAACAGTAATTACAATTGATCCAATTTGCATCGAAGCCTGGATCAATACAGGAAAAATAGTATTGGGAAGAATGTGACGGGTAATAATCTTAAAGTCACTAACTCCAATCGCTTTAGCCGCCAAAACATACTCTTCTTGTTTGATCGCCAGAATATTTCCGCGGATCATACGAGCGTATGGCATCCAACCTAAACAGATCAATGGAATCATTACATTATTTAATCCTGGTCCAAAAATGGAAACAAAAACAACAACCCCAATTAAGTAAGGAAAGCTCATAAATATATCTGTGAAACGCATAAGAATTTCATCCAGTACTCCTCCATAATAGGCAGAGATTGAGCCAAGAATAATTCCGATTAAAGCCCGGCAACTTATTACTATGATTCCTACCTTAAAAGCAGTTCTGGTTCCCCAGATAATACCATAGTAAATATCATATTGTCCCTGAGTCAATCCTAAAGGATATTCTGGAGATGGAGGAGTCGGCTCTAATGTCCATCCTCTTCTTGGTATCCGGTAAGGATTGTTCTTTTCTTTAGGAGGAGCAAGCCAAGGTGCAGCAATTGCAATAAAAATGAAAATCATTAAGAGAATCAGTCCAAAAAGGGAAATCCGGTTTTTAATTAGTCGTCTGAGTATATCCATTTCATATCTACTCCAATCGTACTCTGGGGTCAATAACAGAATATAGAATATCTACTACAAGATTTACTACCACTAAAATCGTGGCATAAAAGACTGCAACGCCAACCACACAAGGAACATCAAGACGAGTTGCCGCCGTAGCAGTCAAAAGACCCAACCCTGGATAATTAAAGACCGTTTCCACAATTACTACCCCACCCATTAAACCCAGTAACATACTACCCGCTACTGTAGTAACAGGGATTAAGGCATTACGAAGGGCATGTTTCTTTATGACTACAGACTCCTCTAGTCCTTTAGCACGAGCAGTCCTAACATAATCTTGGTTCAACACATCTAGCATACTGGATCTAGTAATTCTAAGCATAAATGCCCACCATAGACAGGAAAGAGTTAACACAGGAGCAATTATATGACGAACGGCATCCCAGAAGATATCCAGTCTCAGATTAAGTAGGGCATCAAGGGTATACATTCCGGTAATAGTCCGGAAAGAACCTGCAATCACCTCTAGCTCGGCCCAAGAACTAAGACGTCCGGGAGGAAACCAGCCTAATACTCCATACCCTACCATTAAGACGGCAAGGCCAAGCACAAAATCAGGTAAAGACCACATAACAATGGCAAAAATTCGACTTGCGTGATCTATTGGATCATTATGATGAATGGAAGATAACACCCCAAGAATAATCCCGCCCATAATTACCGGGAGCACCGCAAATATGGTCAGCTCCAAAGTGGCTGGAAACCGATTTTTTATCGCCTCCGCAACGGTCATATGACTAGAATGTGACCATCCCAGATTTCCGTGGAAAAGATTACTCAGCCAGCGGAAATACATTTTTACAGGAGGATCATCTAAATGATACTTTTTAATCATAGCCTCCAAATCAATATGACGTTCAGCATCGGGCGACGGCACAAAAGTAGCAACCCTTGTCCACGGACCAAGTGTACTTACCAGTGCAAAAATCAGAACAGTAATCCCGATCAGCACTACCGGCAATAATAATAACCGTCGCAAGATATAAGATAACATATAATACACCTTCCGATATGAAGTTACTTAAAACATTCAGGAGCGGGGGGCAAACCCCCCGCCCCTACTTCAATACAAATCAAACACCAGGATTAACTATTAATCCGTTGACTTTGATAAACTATAGAAATCGTACGGAGCCGGGCAAATCGGGTCAAAAACATATCCTTTAACATAATCTCTCATTGCCACCCGGTCACAGGCATCATAAAGCATCAGATGAGGCGCAAACTCAATTGATTTTTTCTGTATAGCAGCATAAATCTCCGCGCGCTTCTCGGGATCTGTCTCATTGATACCAGCATTAATCAAGGCATCAAATTCTCTAACTGCCAAAGCCCGGCCATTCTCTCCGGTAAAGGTCATTAAATCCCCTTTACTATGGAGATAAGGATAGACAAAGTTATGAGGATCAGCATAGTCAGCTAGCCAGCCAATGAAGACCATTGGTAAACGGCCTTCTCGTCTCCGTGGTAGCATAGTAGCCCATTCCATACCCTGGACTTCAACCTGGAACTTAGGGTTAATAGCTTCAATTCCAGCTTCCAGGATTTCGCAAGCAGTTTTTCTGGTAGTATTCGGAATATTCCAGATCAAGGTTACTTTGAAACCTTTCTCCCAAACTTCTCCACCAAAGGCTTTCTTAAAATATTCTTCAGCTTTTTCAGAATCATAGCTATATCGGGGGCCATTAGTATCAAAGAAGTCACTAAGTCCAGCCGGGATTACTCCATAAGGAATCGAGGCCTCCCCAAGTACAACTTCTTTAATGAAAGAATCGTAATCAAAGGCATAACTAAAGGCTTTTCTGATATTAATGTCAGAGAAGAAATCAGCAGGCACACCATTACCATCCAGTTTACCACTACCGATAAACTCATTATCTGCTGCATTAATATTCTGATTAAAAATAGCACATACATTGTTAAGACGTGGTAAATTACGGAGTAAGGTAACGCCACTCATGTTCTCAATTTGTGGAGAATTCTCTACTGGAACGTAGATCGCATCGGCTTCACCTTTTTGCAGCATCAATTTTCTTGTAGTAAACTCTGTAACACTATTATTAACAATTACAGTCTTTAATTTTGCCGGGCCTTGCCAATAATCTTCAAAGGCCTCAAAAGTATGTTTACTATTGCTGCGATCCCATTCAACTAATTTATATGGTCCAGTACCCATAGTCTTGTCAAACAATACCTGGTTTTCAGTATCCAGGTTATGCCACTTAGTCCAGGTTTCGGCTTTTCCATCCCAATCACCATTCTCAATCATCCAGTCTTTATTGAGAATAATAGTCCAGCTACTGTTTCTGGCCAGAATCGATAGGAACGGAGGATACGGTTGCGCCAAATGGAATACAACATTATCCCCATCTACTTCTACCGCATTCATTACTGCTTCCGCTACTTTCAATAAGCTAGCCTCATCAACATTGGCAAAGTCATCCACACCCGCTACGCGGCAAGCATATTCCTCGATTGAAGAAGCAGCAAGTAAAGGCTCAATTAACATCCAGATTGGTCCACCGACCGGATCAGCAAAAATGTTTCGTTCAAAAGAATATTCAACATCCTCAGGGGTAAGTTCGGCCCCATTATGGAACTTAACTCCTTTACGAATAGGAAGAGTATAAGTCAGGCCATCTTCAGAAAGCAACCCATTTTCTACTGATGGTATCTTTGTTGCGAGCATCGGAACAAATTCACTAAGACTTCCTGGTTTATAAGCAACAAGATTATCATAGCATTGGAATATAACCTCAGAGCTAGCAGTATCATAGGCTCTGGATGGATCAAGAGTCTCTGCATCGCCTGATCCAACATAGACAAAAATTTCAGGATTAAAACCAGATACTTGAGTAGTTTTCGGGGTTGATGCTGGTTTACTTGCATTCCAGACAATTACCCCGGCAATAACTATTACCACAACAACTAAAACCCATAACCATGTTTTAGATTTCATTACCTTGAGCACCTCCACTTTTAATTATAAGTTTAATTTATCGGACAAAAAGCTCCCCCCGAACTCACCCCCTTAAGCAAGGCTATAGCCTGTATTAATAAGTAAAATAAATTTTATGATATGTTAATTCCTCTTAAAGCAAGTTGATCCGCAAAATGACAAGCAACCAGATGGTCATCATTCCCATTAATTGCTGATAAAACTGGTCGTTCCTGGCTACAAATCGGCTGGGCATAACGGCAGCGAGGATGAAAATTACATCCTTTAGGAGGATCTGAAGGACTTGGCACATCGCCCTCTAGAATAATCTGTTCTAACTGATTGTCAGGATCCGGGATCGGTATTGCCGAGAAAAGTGCCTCGGTATAAGGATGTTTAGGATTAGCAAAAAGTTCATCTACATCAGTGTTCTCAACAATTCTTCCTAGATACATCACTGCCACTCTATTACAAATATGATAGACTACGCTAAGATCATGAGCAATAAACAGATAAGTAAGCCCATATTTCTCCTGTAAATCTTGTAATAAATTAATTACCTGTGCTTGAACTGACACATCCAAAGCAGATACCGGCTCATCACAGATCACCAGTTGAGGATTAAGTGCTAGGGCTCTTGCTATCCCAACCCTCTGCCTTTGGCCGCCACTAAATTCATGAGGAAATCTCTTTAAATAATCATCAGAGAGTCCTACAGCTATAAGTAGTTCTGTAACCCGGTCACGGATCTCAGTTTTATTCTTAATCCCATGAGTAATTAAAGGTTCCGCTATAATCCTTTCTACAGTCATCCGCGGATTAAGCGAAGAATAGGGATCCTGGAATATAATCTGCATATCACGTCTTAAATTTTTAATAGATTTTTTATTAATCGGAATTAATTCATCATCTTTATTAAAGAAAATCTGACCTCCTGTCGGCTTTTCCAATTGAATAATGCTCCGCCCAGTTGTTGTCTTGCCGCATCCGCTTTCTCCCACTAATCCTAGGGTCTCTCCGGCGCGTACTTTAAAGCTCACGCCATCAACCGCCCTTACATGACCCACCGTGGACCTAAGGATACCTTTTTGGATGGGATAGTATTTATATAATTCATCTACTTCAAGTAAAATTCGTTCTTCTCCATTTGTTACTTTATTTTTCATAAAGCCAACACCTCACCTGATGTCCATTCTCCGTAACCACCGGGGGCTCTTCATTACATTTCTCTGTTCTCTGATTACAACGCGGTTGAAATGGACAACCTGGTGGGATTTCAAACGGGTTGGGAACAGAACCCTTAATCGGAGTCAACCGGCGTTCGGTCCGTGCACCAATTACCGGGATCGATTGGATAAGGCCAATAGTGTAAGGATGCAAGGATTCTTTAAGAATTTGACGGACAGTTCCTCGTTCAACAATTTTCCCCATATACATAACTACTACTTCATCACACATTTTAGTAACTACACCTAGATTATGTGTAATTAACATAATAGCCATATGGTACTCGGATTGAAGTCTCTTCATTAGGTCAAGAATTTGGGCTTGAATTGTAACATCCAATGCCGTTGTTGGTTCATCTGCTATCAATAAACGTGGGTTACAAGACAAAGCCATAGCAATCATTGCCCTCTGTCTCATTCCACCACTTAACCGGTGAGGAAATTCACCGGCCCTTTCTTCAGGATTAGGAATTCCAACTTTAGCAATCATATCGACCGCAATTTCCCAGGCTTCTTTCTTGGAAACTTTTCTGTGCAATTGCACAGCCTCCATTATTTGTTCCCCTACTGGGAAGACGGGATTTAGCGAAGTCATAGGTTCTTGGAAGATCATTGCAATCTCATTACCTCTGATGCTTCGCATAACAGATCCTTTAGGATCTAGTTTTGCGATATCAACTACCCCTTTTTCATCCCGGTTGTAAAGTATTTTCCCAGAATGAATTTTCCCTTTTGGTAAAGGTAACAGCTGCATAACAGATAAAGCTGTCATACTCTTTCCGCAACCACTCTCACCAACTATACCTAAAATCTGACTCTGTTGAAGGTTGAAGGAGACTCCATTAACAGCTTTTACTACACCTTGTTCTGTAGTAAAATAAGTATGAAGATCTTCAATTTTAAGCAAATCATTGGCGGAGAGACTCTGTTTCATCTCTTCACTAAGCTCTGATTTGACTTCCTCTGTATGTTCTTCCGCTTCAGATATCATTAACGTGCTCATTTTTCTACCTCTCTACCTCCATATTAGATTTATAGATTTTATACTCCGCCCAAAAATCCTTTTTCTATTTTAAAAATATGTTCCAAATAAATGAATAAATATTTTTGTCACACTTCAAAATAAATAAACCAAGCTTAGATAAATATTTATTAATGATTAAGTAATGATATTTAATTTTCCTGCTTATATTGATTAAAAAAGCATATGTTTACAAAGATGTAACATTAAAGTCAAAGCTACATATCTAACGGGATACTGTATTATGAATACAATATCCAATTAGTCAAAAAAGTTTGACCTGGGTATTAAATATTCAAAGATAGCTTATTATTATAGAATTTATTATGTTACTCTTGTAATTGTCCCCATTTATTACAAAAGTAGGGTTACTACTACCCTACTTTTCTAAATTTAAGGATTACATAATTTAATTTTAAATTTTTCCACAAAATATTGAGCCCCATAGGGATTGTCTAAGCGCTATTTTTAGGTTCAATCACAATCCACTCGATTAAAGTCAATCGCTTTATTGTGGTTAAATAGGTGTCTAAGGTAATTATGCAACTCCTTCAAATATCTATAATTCGGTTATAACTCAGTTACCAATTTTTTGTTAATTCATTTATATTTGTTTTTACTTCAACCGGATCAATCTGCGTAAAACGGCCATGAGCTAAAATTGGTTTACCTGCTACATAAACATAGCTAATTGACCGTTCAGGAAGCGTATACACAAGATGTGATTTGAGTTGTTTTTCGGGAAAAAGTGCTAAATCATTTAAATCAATAACTACAAAATCTGCGCCTAAATTTGGTTCAATTTTACCTACTGGAAATCCTGAAATATTAGCACCATACTCTGTCCCCATCCTCCATACTGTATCAGCATTAATCGCTTCAGGGTTTTGATAAAAACTCTTCTGACCAAGAGCAGCTGCCTTCATTTCCTGAAATATTGATAAACAATTATTGCTGGCTGCACCATCAGTTCCTAACCCCACTATTACTCCCCGCTCAAGCATCTCTACTATCTGAGACGTCGGTTCGCCTAGAAACTTATTACTTACGGGGTTATGGGATACCTTAACTCCTGCTTCAGCCAGAAGTTCAATCTCCTCTTCCCCACACCAAATGCAATGTACTGCTACAAATCTTGGATTCAGAGCACCAATATCTTTAAGAAATCTAATATATTCTTTCCCCCTAAGCTGAAAAGTCAATTCCATTGCACCTTTTGAGTCAGATACGTGCATATGACAAGGGATATTTAATTCTTCAGATAGTTCTAAAGCGGTCCTAATCATCTCTGGAGAAGCCCCATAAGCGCTATGTGGAGCAGGACAGACCTTGACCAATGGATCATCCTTCCATTCATCATACAATTCAATAAATCTTTCTTTGGCTATCTTTGGTGTTTCTTGTAAACTAGGCGGACAATCCTCCCAATCCATCATTGTTCTAGCTAAAACTAAGCGAATTCCCAGATCGCGAGCTGCTTTAATAACAGCTCTGGAGGATTGATTTCCAAACCCATTAAGATAAAAGAAATCAATTACCGTAGTTATGCCATTCTTTATCATTTCAGCAAAAGAAAGTAGCGCTCCCCAATAAGCATGCCTTTCATCCATATATTCACAATATTTATAAACAGTCCCTCTTAACCATGGTAAAAGCGGAAGGTCATCTCCATAACCACGAATTAACGATTGCATTGAATGGGTATGTGTATTTATAGTTCCTGGAACTATTATTGCATTGCCAAAATCATGGATCTGACCAGGAGGTTGTTCATTTGAAACCAATTCAAACTTGCCATCCCGAACTTTAATATAGACTCCTTTTTTAACTTCTCCATTAATCAATACATATTTTGCTGTATATGTCTCCACTAAACTTCCTCCTAACGTGCCAATCCCATCATCTTATAAATATCAACCACATACTCACCAAAAGCTTTACTAGCACGGGTCTCAACGGTACGGGGTCTTTCCAAATCAATCGGGATAATCTTTGCAATGCGTGCAGGTCTCTGTGTCATTACAAGAACAGAATCCGCCATAAGTACCGCCTCATTGATCCCATGTGTTATAAAGACAATGGTTTTTTGTTTTTCTTGCCAAATTCTTAATAATTCGAAATTCATCTCATCACGTGTTATTGCATCCAAAGCCCCAAACGGTTCATCCATCAGTAGTAAATCTGGATCTAAAATCAAAGCCCGTGCAATTGAAACACGCTGTTGCATTCCTCCCGATAATTCACGTGGATATTTATTTTCAAATCCATTTAGTCCTACTAGTTTTAAAAGTTCCATCGCTTTGTCCATATAATCTTTCACCGGTAAACCAAGTGCATTAACCGGAAGAAGAACATTTTGAAGAACAGTACACCACTTAAGAAGGATTGGTGTTTGAAATACCATCCCAATGTTTTCCAAAGGTTGTTCTACTCTCTTTCCAGCAACAGAAACTTCCCCCTCAGTTGGGCTTAAAAGCCCGGAAATAACTTTTAGTAGAGTACTTTTCCCACATCCACTTGGCCCTAAAATTATGAAAAACTCTCCCTTTTTGACTTCAAAAGAGATCGAATCAAGGGCTTTTACTTTCCCGGTACGGGTGGAGTAAATATGATTTAAATTCTCAACCTTAATCAATGCTTCGCTATTTATGCTTGTCATTAGTTACTTCCGACCCCCTAATTAAAAAGTTTACGCCTCGACTTCATAACAAATTAATCCATCTGGAGTTCTTTTCTCTTAATTTAACGAGCTTAATCCTTGAGGTTCTTCCGCTTTCCAAGGCATACAGAAACGTTCCAAAAGAACTGTAATCTGATATAGGACTAAACCAAAAACAGAAATAATAAAAATTGAACCCATTGAAAGTGAGGTATTAAGATTATTGTTAGCAATAATAATAAGGTAACCCAAACCTTGGTTAGAACCTACAAACTCACCAATGATTGCACCAATTACCGATAAAGTGGAAGCCACCTTGATTCCACTAAAAAAATATGGTAAAGCATTAGGAAAACGTATTCTAAATAACACTTTGCTTTTACTCATATGATAACATCGGGTTAAGTCGATTAATTCCGGTTCAATATCACTCAAGCCTAAGGTAGTATTGACTACTACCGGAAAAAATGCTACTAAAAAAGTAATAAGCACAATCGGCAATTTCCCCGTCCCAAACCATACCAATAATAACGGAGCAAAGGCAACTTTCGGAACAACCTGCAAAACCACAAGTAACGGAGTGATAGCCGCATTTATAAATTTGGAGTGCACAATCCCAATTGAGGCAATAACCCCGAAAATAATGGCAGTTAAAAAACCAAGTAAGGTAGCTTCAACCGTAAACCAAAAATGCTTTACCCATCCGGCACCAAACTCACAGGTACTCTTTACTATATCAGCTGGTCCTGGTAGCAAAAATTGCGGAGGGTCAAAAATTATTACAGCTACTTGCCATATAATTAATAGAATTATAAATACAGAAAGCGGAATGGCAATTTTCTTTAACTTAGACAAAACAATCCCCCTTAACTTGTAGTTTTTTTGGCATCCCACCTTGCGGTAGGATGCCATTTCCCCAAAAAAACAGTTACTTTAATTGTTCATGTGCCCAATTTACAAATTGATTAGTATAAACCTCTTCTGGTTTTACCTGACGTTTAACCGTCCAGTATTCATTAGCAATTTCAATGGTATTGGCCACCTTTGCCTCTGAAAATACCCCTATTCCTTTAGCTCTTGTTGTCTCATCCCAAACTAAATCCTCCAGAGCCTTTGCTGAAGCATAGATATAATCTTTATCAAACTCCGGATGACCTTTCATTATGTAGCCTGCACCATAATCCGGATCTTTTAATGCATCTTTGTATCCCCGGATTAGTGCAAAGACAAATTTTTTCAATACTTCCGGTTGCTCTTTAATCATCTTTGTATTTGCAATCGCTACACATGAGTACTTGTCTAAATATTCATCAAAGCGCCATGAAACCAAGGTTTTCCCGGCTTGTGACAGAGCTTTCTTAAACAGAATCTCTTTCTCGTAAAAGCTAGCAGCAGAGTCAATCTTACCCGCAGCCAACATTGGAAACCGCGTGGGAGCATCCATGTTTATTATTTTAACCTTATTAAAATCCGCCCCGGCTTTTTCCATGACCGCTTTTAGTAAAACAATGGAAACATCCGCAGGCGGTCCACCAATCGTCTTCCCCTCCATATCCTTTGGACAGGTAATATTTGCATCTTCCTTAGCCGAATAAAGGGCCGATGGTTCCCTCATATTACCTCCTAGAATGGCCTTAACAGGTGCATCATCAGCGATCGCCATAATTACTGGTACAATATCAGCAAAGCCGATTTGAGCTGTTCCTGTAGTTACTTTTTGAACAGTATCTCCTGAACCATAACCACGTTGAATATCAACATTTAAACCTTGTTGAGCAAAATATCCTTTTTCTAAAGCAACGAACCAAGGAGAGTGATCCCCCTCAATTGTATAGTTAAGAACCACGGTGATTTTTTGCATTGCCGCCCTAGTACCTATAGTTGCACCAAAAACAATAGCAAGAATTAATACGGACATAATAAGAATACTAACTCGTTTTCCTTTTTTCATTTACTACACCTCCATACTAATTTCATGATAAGTCAACGCAACAAACTGATGACTACCTATTTTCCCCTAATTCATCACCCCCTTTACTTATATAAACTTTCAAATGGTAACTAAAAACTACAGAATTGCCCCCCAAATTACCTAATTTAGACAGTTCCCCGAATAACAATCTCATAGGGGAATATAATTTGAGGTTCAGGCATACCTTCTTCTTCTTTCCGCTTAGAAATCTTTTTCAGCACAAGCTCCATCGCTTTATAACCCATATCATACATAGGAAGGCGAACAGTAGTAAGCGGTGGGCAAGTAAGGCTAGCCATTGGAATATCATCAAATCCAATAACCGCAATATCCCCAGGAACTTGAAGACCTCGCCCCCAAATTGCCCCCATAGCTCCAATCGCCATCTGGTCATTAGCACAGATGATGGCTGTAGGACGCCGCTCTGATGGAAGGTTCAACATAAAATCAGCTGCACGATGACCACCTTTCGCCTTAAAATCTTCCTCCCGGATCAGCATCGGATCACATGCTATCCCCTTCCGAAATAGTGCTTCCCTATAACCTTTCAATCTATCTTGGCTAACCGTATAAGATAAAGTACCTGCAATAAAACCGATCCGATTGTGTCCTTTATCTAACAGAAAGTTGGTAACTTCTGTTGCCGCCCGCGTATTATCTACCATAACTGCAGTGAAAGAAACATTATGTCTTCCGACTACCACAATGCTCGTAGAGTCTTCGGCTTGAAGTAAATGGCGATCATTATCTCTTCCTCCACCAGTAAAAATAATACCATCAACACGTTTTTCTTTTAAAATTCGAAAATAACGTTCCTCTGTAACCTGATCACGACCGGTATTACATAAGATCACCGAATAGTCATGTGCACGGGCGTATTCGTCAACACCTTTGGCTATTTCAGTAAAATACGGGTCAGATATATCCGGTATAAGTAAACCTACTGTCCTGGTATTTCCTGTTACCAGACTTCTAGCTACAGCATTTGGTTTATAATTAAGTTTTTCCGCCGCTGATAGGACTTTATTTCTTGTCTTTTCTGCTACTAATTCCTTACGGTTTAATGCATTTGAAGCAGTAGATAAACTAACTCCGGCTAACCGAGCAACATCCTTTAATGATGACATCTATAACCCTCCTGATCTATTATCGAAACGTTTTATATCAATTTTGTACTAACATGACATTGATCGCTTATTGCGTAATAATATGCTTTTAATATTCTATAACAAAAACCATATTCCTCCCTATTTTAAAACATTTTTATTTATATTATATTTTATACGTAAAGCATATATCCAGTAATTCTAATGCTTTTCTAATACATAGAATATTTTACTCCATTACAATTAAAACGTTTTTATTTTTTCTATAAAATAAAACCACCCTAATAAGGGAGGTCGATTCAACCGCAAATTATTGAAAACAAACTGTTACCATTTATCCCCTTTTTGCCAGTTCTTTTTGGAGTAAATCATTAACCATTCCTGGGTTAGCCTTTCCTTTAGTCTCCTTCATCACTTGGCCAACCAAAAAACTCAGTGCCTTTTTTTTCCCGGACAAATAATCCTGTACTGATTGGGGATTATTTATCATTACCTTATTCACAACTTTCTTTATCAATTTTGCATTACTAATCTGCTTCAAGCCCTTTTCTTCAATAATAACTTCTGGTTTAGCCCCTGTATAAAACATCTCTTCAAAAACAGCTTTGGCAATTTTACTGCTAATTACCCCTTGATCAAGGAGTTTTAGCATCTGGGCAAGGGTATCCGGATAAAGCTTAATCTCATGAAACTCAACTTTTTCTTGATTCATTAATCTCGTTAAATCACCAATCACCCAATTACTCACGTTTTTCGGCTCTCCGCCATACTTTTTAACCACTGCCTCAAAAAACTCAGCCATTGGTTTTGAACTGCTAATTAAAGTGGCATCCTCTTTTGGGAGCCGAAATTCCCGAACATAACGTTCTCTCTTACTATTAGGTAATTCCGGTAGTTTTTGCCTAATCCCCTCAATCCAATCATCATTAATTATAACTGGTAAGAGATCCGGATCAGGAAAATACCTATATTCCTCAGCCTTTTCTTTAAAACGCATAAAAACTGTTTCTCTACGCTCTTCATCCCAGGTTCTTGACTCTTCACGTTCCAGAGGATTTTTCTGTTCTAAAAGTTTGATCTGGCGCTTAGCTTCATATTCCAGGGCCGCCTCTACCGCCCGGAAAGAATTCATATTCTTTACTTCTGCTCGTTTTCCTAATTTATGTTCCCCCTGCCGGCGTACTGAAACATTGGCATCACAACGAAGTGAACCTTCCTCCATCTTACAATCAGAGACCTCTATATACTCGAGTATAGTCTTGAGTTCCTCCATAAACTCCTTGGCCTCCCGGGGAGAACAAAGTTCAGGTTCGGTTACAATCTCAATCAATGGTATACTACTCCGGTTATAATCTAGTAGTGAATAATCAGAACCTATGATTCCAGCTCCAGAATGATAAGAACGGCCAGCTTCCTCTTCAAGATGGATACGGGTAATCCCAATCCTCCGGCGGCCTGTTGTAAAATCTATCTCCAGCCATCCTTTTCTACAGATTGGAGTATAAAATTGAGTAATTTGGTATCCTTTTGGTAGATCAGGATAAAAATATTGTTTCCGATCAAATTGGCATTTCCTAGCAATTCCGCAGTTTAAAGCTAAACCTGTCTTGATACTTAAATCAATTGCCTTTTTATTTAAAACCGGTAATGCGCCGGGAAGTCCCAGGCAGACTGGGCAAGTCAAGGTATTAGGTTCTGCCGGAAACTTGGTTGAGCAACCACAGCATAACTTGGATTCGGTCTTTAGCTCGACATGCACCTCGAGCCCAATAATAGTCTCATACTTCATCTTTTACCTCCTCTCACTACCTAGAAAATGCAGCTCGTAACTTGTATTGATATTCCACCTAGCCAGGTCAGAATGTTGTTTCGCAAGTGATATTGGATTTCTTCATTTAGCATTCTTGGTGAAAATACATCTCAGACTGCTCCTTTCAAGGCCGGAAGTTTGACCACTCCCAACTCCCCCTCCAAAAATGAAGCCACCTGAAAAAGCATCTCCTCTTTACCCGCGGGTGCTATCAACTGTGCTCCTACCGGTAAGCCTTCAATAAAGCCGCAGGGAAAGGTTAGCCCGGGTATTCCTGCCAAATTCGGAGAAACTGTAAATATTTCTGCAAGGTATTTGGAAAGCAAATCATCTGTTTTTTCCCCAATTTTATTTGGTAGAACTGTGGTGGTAGGTGTTAATATAAATTCACATTCTAAAAAAGCTCGGGCAAAATCTTTCTTCATTAGTGCCCGTACTTTTTCCGCTTTTAGATAATAATCCTCATAATACTCAGGGGTTAAAAAGCGTGTCCCCAGAAGGATCCGCCGCTTAACTTCCCGACCAAAACCTTCTTTCCTTGTTTGCCTAAACATACTAATCATATCAGTCTGGTCTTCTGACCGGTAACCATACCGTACCCCATCATACCTTGCCAAACTGGAACTAGCTTCAGCAAAAGCAATTAGATAATAGATTGCGGCTGCATATTCCAAAGTAGGTATCGAAATCTCTACCGGAATACAACCCGCTTGTTCAAGTATATCAGCGATTGATAGTACTTTAGCTTTGAGCCTCGGCTCTAGTTCTTTATCATAGTATTCGCGGGGTATTCCAAAACGGAGACCTTTAATTCCCTGAGATAAAAGACTTGGTTTTTCCGGTGGGAGTGGAAAGGTAGTAGGATCCAAAGGATCATAACCAGAAATGAATTGGTAAAGTATAGATAAATCCTTTGCTGTCCGAGCCATTGGTCCAATCTGATCCAAAGAAGAAGCATATGACACTAATCCAAAACGGGAAACCCTCCCATAAGTTGGTTTTAGTCCAAATATGCCACAAAAGGCAGCGGGTTGACGGATTGAACCACCTGTATCCGAACCTAGAGCCAGAGGAACCATTCCTGCAGCTACAGCAGCAGCCGACCCACCACTAGAACCCCCTGGAATTCGTTTCAGATCCCAAGGGTTTCGGGTTAAACCAAAGTATGAACTTTCGGTAGAAGAACCCATTGCAAATTCATCAAGATTAGCCTTACCAATCAGCACAGCTCCCGCTTCCTTTAAGCGAGTTACAACAGTAGCATCATATGAAGGAATAAAATTTGCCAACATTCGCGAGCCACAAGTGGTTTTAATCCCTTTAGTACAGATATTATCCTTGATTGCAATGGGAATACCAGTCAATGGAGTAATACCTTCTTTAGTAGCTATACGGGCATCCGCCTCCTTTGCGGCAGATAAGGCTTGCTCTTCTGTAATAGTAATAAAAGCATTAATTTCCGGGTCAAGCCGAGTAATACGCTCTAAAAATATTTTAGTCATTTCTGTGGCCGAAATCTTTCTATTATCTAGAATCTTCCGTAATTGACCAAGATTCATCTCTCCAATTTCCATTGTCATCCTCCTATCTCAAGAACGGAGTCAGCCTTCCCCAAGTATCTTTGGAACCTTAATACAGAATTTCTCCTGTTGGGGTGCATTAGTCAATACGGAATCCCGGTCAATAGAAGGCTTTACCTCATCCTCCCGTACAATGTTGTTAAGAGTTACGCCATAGATTTCCGGTTCTACCCCCACTATAGAAAGTTCCTTAAATTTCTTTAGATAGTCCAAGATTTCATTGATTTGGACTGTAAAAGAGTCGATCTCTTCTTCAGTTAAATCTAAGCGAGCCATAATTGATAGCTTTTTTACCTGTTCCGGATCAAGACCCATCTTCGTCCCCCTTCCTCAACACATACTCCTAATGTTCGTCACTCATTGCCCGTCACTCGTGTAAAAACTGTTTTAAAAGATTTAAAAACTCCTCTTCCGTTAGGATCTTTACACCCAATTCAAGAGCTTTTTGATACTTGGAACCGGGATCTTCCCCCACCACTAGAAAGTTTGTATTCCGGCTTACAGAGGAAGCAGCCCTAGCTCCGAGCTTACGCAATTTTTCTTCAGCATCTTTACGGCTCATTGCAGAAAGGGTTCCAGTTAAAACAAAAGTTTGTCCCTCCAAGACCCGTGTTACTTTTTCCAACTCTTTTTCCAATTCAAATTTAAGCCCGGCATTCCTTAACTTCTCTATGACCCTTCTATTCTGTTCTTCTCCTGCATAATGAAGCACACTTTCGGCAATTGCTTCTCCAACTTCAGGTACTTCAAAGAACTCTTCCTTTGTAGCATTAAAAATCCGATCCAGACTCCGGAAATGTCCGGCTAACCTTCTTGCAACTTCTGCCCCTACATGTCTAATCCCCAAGGCAAAAAGCAAACGGGGAAGGGGTGTACTCCTGCTACGATCGATTGCTTCTATAAGATTACGAGCGGACTTTTCCCCAAACCTTTCCAGTCTTAACAGGTCTTCCTCCTTTAAACTATATAAATCAGCAGGATCGCTGATCAATTTCTGCTCTAACAATTGATTGACAATTGAAGGCCCTAATCCTTCGATATTCATCGCATCCCTGGAAGAAAAATGGATAATCAGCTCTTTTAATTGTGCAGGACAGGAAGAACCTAAGCATCTGGTTACTGCCTCTCCGTGTTCACGGTAAACAGTAGCCATGCAAACTGGACATAAAGTAGGCATTACAAATTCTCTTTCTTCCCCTGTCCGTTGCTCTTTTACTACCCGCACCACTTCCGGGATAATATCCCCGGCTTTCCTGATAATTACCGTATCACCGATCATAATCTCTTTATCCTTGATATAATCTTCATTATGTAATGTAGCTCTACTTACTGTAGAACCGGCAACCCGGACCGGATCCAATAAGGCTAAAGGAGTCAAAGCTCCTGTTCGTCCTACATTGATCAGGATATCCCGAACCTTGGTACTTACCTCTTCGGCCGGGAATTTGTAAGCAATCTTTGAGCGGGGAGCCTTTGCTGTTGAACCTAAAGCAGTTTGCAGAGCTAGAGAATTTAATTTGATTACAATCCCATCAATCTCATAAGGAAGTTCGAAGCGTTTCTCCTGCCACTCCCGGCAAAAAGCAATCACTTCATCAATAGAAGCACAGAATCTGGACATCGGGTTTACTTTAAAACCCCATTCTTTTAAGTTTCTAAGAACTTCCCACTGCGTCTCTGGTCTTTCCCCATCTCCTCCCTCTCGGAGCAGTAAATCATAGGAGAAAATATCTAAAGGACGGGTCGCAGTAATTTTGGGATTTAACTGACGCAACGAACCGGCAGCAGCATTCCGAGGATTAGCAAAGAGAGGTTCATTATTTTTCTCTCTTTCTTCATTTAACTTCTGAAAATCCTCTCTATTGATAAAAACCTCTCCCCTGACTACTAGCAGCCCGGAAAGAGGCCTGCGTAATTTTAAAGGTATAGTACGGATGGTTTTTATATTAGCCGTGATCTCCTCACCCTTAAACCCATCTCCCCTGGTAGCACCCTGTATAAGCAGACCATCCTGATAAGTAAGAGCTACTGATAGACCATCTATCTTTAATTCAGTCACATACTCCAGTTGAGTCTCACCAGTCAATCTTTTAATTCTCTGTTCAAAATCTCTAAGCTCCTTCTCATCAAAAGAATTACTTAATGAAAGCAGCGGGACCTGGTGTTCTACTGTTTTAAAAGCTTCAGATGGAGCTCCTCCTACCCGTCGAGTAGGACTATCCTCAGTGATAAATTCGGGGTTCTTTTCTTCCAGAGCAATTAGTTCCAACATTAATTGGTCATATTCAGCATCTGTTATCTCCGGTGCATCTAGAACATGGTAAAGGTAATTATGATGATTTATCTTTGTACGAAGTTCTACAATTCTCTTAACAATTTTTTCTTTGGACAAAAAACATACCCCCATTCTCCAACACCATTGGTAGTTTTAGTTTCTCACAAGTTTAAACAATTACCAAAAAGATATTCGTCATCCCGGGCTTTATCCCTCCCCTTAAGCTCTCTAGAGAAAAAACAAAAAGGCCTCCCGGCCTTTTTATCTTTTGTAATTAAACTCTTTTCCTCAATCTGAGATTCATACTAAAAAAACGACGCAGTAACACCGCATCGCTTCAATATTTTAAAAATGGCGCGCCCGACAGGAATCGAACCTGTGCTCCTGGCTCCGGAGGCCAGTGCTCTATCCCCTGAGCTACGGGCGCAAAATTAAGTCCATAAGATATTTTACATGATTAATGCAGAAAAAGCAATAGAATAAAAAAAATACCGGGAATTCCCGGTAAAAGCAGTTTATTTGGTGGTTGTCCCTTTTCCTCGTGCGACAAAGACATTCTTCACCCCTAGAAACACTACATTGTTTTGTTGAGAATTGCAGAAAATATTCTCTAGAGGGGGAATATCCAATAAGCGGACATTTATACTGATAACCGTTACTTCACGAAGGGAAGTCGGGGAAAACAACTGGAAATCAATAAATTCAATAATCGGTGTTAATTGGCAGCATAAGCCAGGCTCAGCCTGTACCAAATCAACAAAACCAGAAAAAGGAATATCCACCCCTTGATGAACAACAACATTATCTTCATTCACAAAAAAGATTTGTTTATGCAATATTCCCTGAAAAATTACTTTCCCGGGAATGACATGACAACGGAGGTTTTGGACTGTCGCTTTGATCTCATCAACCTTAACTGCCGGGGTAAAAAGGGCAATAGTATCTTCTACTAAAACCTGGACTTGGGTCTCGGCAATCACGTTTATCGACATTTTTCCCTCCTCCTTTCCCCCTTTGTTCAGGGTGTTTGTTACATATTATGATTGTACTTTCCTTATGGCTTACAGCTAAATGCCTAAGATTTTGCATTTTTAAAGTTTTTCCCGGATAAAATAAAACAGCAAAATAGGAGTGGTGGAAAATCGATGAAAAATGAAAAAGCAATCTCCTCAATTATTCAGTTTGTCACGGAACATCCAGAGAGTACTGTAAGTCGAAGGATCTATCGTGAAACTTTAGGGCAAGCTCCAACAAACATCACCAGTGAGCTAGTTAAAGAACTCCAGAACAAACTGGAGATCGCTGATGAGTTCACTATAGAAGGATATCATTATCTCATCCGTTAATAGGCATCTCGTAGCTCGATGCTCATCTTTCGTCCCTCGAGTTAAAGAATGCCTTCGTACCTTTTTAAACTAATGAAAACGCTAACCTCTAGTAGATCAAACTCCTAACTTACTTATTACCAGTATTTCCTCCATTTTCCCAGGCATAGGGTTCTCATTAAAAAACCGGCCCTTTAAAACTTGGGCCGGTTAATTTTTTTCTTTTTCTGAATCCAGATAGCGTTCTCCCAAAATTACCGCTACATAATCATCATAAGATTCTCGGGGGTATTGAAGACTCAGAGGAACAAGCCGTCGCCATCCTTTCCGGTTTTTGATCAAAAAACGACGGCGTCCTTCATAACTTGAATAATCTTCATCAATATTAACAATCTTTAATCCCTTCCCCGCAAACGCCGTTTGAAATAAGGAACAAAAATCTTCTCCTCCTGTTCGATCACCTACTACTATAGTCTCTACCTGATAAGTATTAATCGCCCACTCTGCTACCTCCAGGAGTTTACAGACTTCAGATATCCCCTGAAAGAAAACATTTCTTTCCCTAGAAAGAACGGCATAACCAAATTTATTTTTTCCTGGATCAATAGCTAATATCGCCATTTTATCTATTCCCTTTCCCCAAATTAATCCCTACCTAACTGGTCAGAATGTTGTTTCGGCAGTGAAATTGGATTTCTTCATTTAGTATTCTTTGTAAAGCAAAGGTTGAAATTAAGTCGAGCGACTACATAATATTCACTTATTTCTTTAAACGGGCAGCCTCTGAAGAAAGTGCTTGAATCTCCTTAAGAAGACGTTCTCTTTCCACTTCGAGAGCGATTGTATTCTCCTTTAGACTCTTTGTTACTTGTGCCAAATCAACTAGCTTCTGCTGTTCAAAAGCCAGTTCTTCTTTGGCTTTTTTCAGTTCTACCAGCTTAGAATGGTATTGATCCCCGATCTTTTCCATAAGCAACTCGGTCTCTGCCTTTTCCTGGTTAACTTTTTGTAACTCCTCCTCCATCTGATTTAATAACTTTTCAGTCTGCTCCTTCTGATTATTAACTTTGACTAATTCGGTTTCAATCTTAAGAACTTCTAAAGTTAATATTCTCTCTTTTTCAGCTTTGACTAATAACTCTTTTTGTATAGACTTCATTCGAAAAAGAGCAGTTCGTACATCATTAGAAACAAATGCTAGTAACAAAAGGGTTGTTCCGGAAATAAAGATTCCAGTAACTACAGTAATGATCATTGAACTATATTTGGGTCTCAGTCCAAAGATGCTCAGCCTCTTTTTACCAACCCGCATCCCAACTCTATCTCCCAGGAGGGCAATAAAACCACCTAATGTTGCAATAATTAAGACCAAAATAATTCCATACATCAATTCCACCCTCAACTGAGATAAAGTGCTTTTCGGAGAAACTTATATCCACCAAATAAACCTAAAATAATATTCTGAAACCAAGCTCCAATAAATGGTGAAACTGTCCCTGACTGGCCTAAAAACGAACCCAGTGCCATTAGGAGATAATATATAATAACATAAACTAAACTCAAGCCTAACCCGGTAGAAGATGTACGCCGTTGTGATTGTAAAGCTAAGGGCGTTCCAAGCAGTGCAAAAAAGAAGCTCGCAAAAGGCATGGCAAGTTTAAGATGTAATTGAACCTCAAGCCGGTTTTTGGTTTTCTGGTTCAAACTGGTATTTTTAAGATACCATTTCAACTCAGACCAACTCATCTCTTCCGGTTTTTGCGCCAATAAACTTACTTGATTAGGGTTCTTATCTAATCCTGAAGGATTATATCCCTCAGAGACACGAATTGGTACTACAGAATCTTCTTTATAATAAAAGATTTCCCCCTCTTTAAAATACCAGCTATCCTTCCCCCATAATAATTCTTTAGTTTTAATTGTACGGATTAATTTTTCATCTTTTACTTCTTGAATCATTACATTGAGAAATCTCTCTTCAGCTGTATGGTATTCCTCAGCATATACTAAACGTTTGACTCCATCCTTACCATAGTCCGTAAAAAAGTAATTTTTTATTACCCCCTTTGGCTTATGTGAGATCAAATAGGCCCGCTCCTGCCGGTATGCTCTTTTAGCCATTGGGGTTAATGTCTCATTGAAGAAAAAAGTAACCATACTAACCACCAGACCGGTAAGGAGTACAGGAGTAGCAATCTTCATAAAGCTAACTCCACCGGCCTGCATCGCTATGGTCTCACTATGTCCCGTCATTCTCCCCAAACCCAGTAAAGTCGCAAGAAGCATACCGATATAGGCTCCATAAGCAATATTTTCCGGGAAGTTAAAACTCCAAAGTTTTAGAACTGTAAAAAACGGAACATTGTAGACTTCAGCCCACTGAATAATATTAATCAAGGCAAAACCAAGGAACATTCCGCTAAATGCTAAAAGTCCAAAAAAGAATGGTCCTAATAATTCTCTCAATATATACTTAGTAACAATCTTCATCTTTTCTACTCCTGTTTAAGAAATTACATAATTCTAGGAAATTGCATCATTGGTTGAATTAAAATTTGATCACAATATCCTGTAATAAATTACAAGCATCAAATCGAATGTTTCCTTCTGTTACATATTAAACCTATCACCTAGATAAAACTTGCGTGCCTTCTCATCTTCAGCAATAGCTTTAGCTTCTCCGGAGACTAATATTTTACCAAAATACATGATATAAGCCCGGTCAGTAATAGCCAGGGTCTCTCTGACACTATGATCAGTAATCAAAACCCCTAATCCCATCTCCTTTAAATCCCTGACTATATCCTGTAAATCAGCAACAGCAATTGGATCTACTCCGGTAAAAGGCTCGTCCAACAGAATATAACGGGGATTTTGGGCAAGAGCTCTAGCAATCTCTACCCGCCTCCGTTCACCTCCAGAAAGCATATAACCTTTTTGCTTTTTAATACTTAAAAGGTTAAAATCATCCAAAAGTTGGTGGCATCTGTCTATTCTCTCCTTTTTATCCTTGATGCCAAGTTCCAGGATGGCTAAAATATTCTCTTCCACTGTTAGTTTTCTAAACACAGAAGGTTCCTGAGCAAGATAAGATACTCCATACCTAGCCCTCATATGCATGGGTAAATTAGTGACTTCACGTCCGTCAATCTTTATACTCCCCTCAAGAGGACGTTCTAGGCCAACAATCATATAAAATGTCGTGGTTTTACCTGCACCATTAGGCCCCAGTAATCCTACCACCTCACCTGGTTCTACCTGGAGGCTAACATGATCTACTACCCGTCTTTTACTATATTCTTTTACTAAACCTTCAACTTCAATTGCCACCAGATTCCACCTCTATCTCTCGGAAAAACCGGATATTTGTCGGCCCTTCTGCCTTGACTTTCCCAGTATCCAAATAATAAATAATAACAGTATTTGCCTCCCCCACTAAATAACCATTCTCCCAACAAATAGCTGGTGAGCCGGCAAGTATCATTTTCCCTTCATCTTTACTATAAGAAATCCTCTCTGCCTTTCCTTCTGTCATTCCTTGTATAAATCTAAGGTTTCCAGTAGCAACCAGGGTATTATCATTGATTTTACCTTCTAAATGCTGTCCGGATAAACTCCAATCTCCTTTAGTTATCAGAAATCCCCCATCTGCTTCATAAAAAGAATCTTGAAATAGATAAATAAAACTTTCAGTAACAAGTTTGATTCCTTCTGAAATCAGAGTTATTTCTCCCCCATTTGAAAAATTTAAACTTTCTGCATTTGCAGTTATCTCGCTACTTACCGCATTTATGGACTTCTCTTCTTCTTTTACTTGTACATTTACCTGTTTTCTCGCCACTAATAACTGCTTTTTCAGATCATAATCAATCTCTACCGCAGTTAAATACATCTGTGGGGTTCTACTTGATACCTTTACCGGAGAACCTAAACTGCCCCGGTACATAAAGACTTCACTTTTTAGATCAAGTTCTGTCCAACCTTCTTCCGGAACAATCACTTCCAACCCAGTGTTACTTTCCATCGCATAAGCTTTTGGATAGAGAAAAAAAAGAAAAGCAATAGACAAAAACAATAAGCATAAAACTTTCTCTTTCATGATCTACTCCTTTTCTAGAAAGATCTCTTTTGAAAGAAGACTCTCACTACAGATTCAATCAATATTTCAAAAAGACCACTGTGAATAGCCTGGAACTAAAAGCCCACTATCTTCCGGCTTAAAAGAAAACTCTTCCGCCTGTACACTTAAACCTCGATGATCAATAATCAGGTTTTTGCCTACTATCTGATCACCGGATTGGGAATCCCAACTTAACTCCTTTGCCCGAAGCTCAAGGTCTGGTCCAGAAAGTAATACTTCTTGTGAAAGGCGAAGAGAGGAAAAATCTTCGTCCAGCTGTCCCTTTACCGCTTGCACCAGATATTTATCGCCACTTGGCGTATAATATTCACCTTTAATTTTAGACAATAAACGGGTCCCTTCTTTTTCCTCCACCATTTCCACCAAGAGCTTCCAATTACACCTATTCTCTTTATCTACCAGCAATATTTCTACACTTTTCAGAAATGGTATTTCCTCATTAAACTCCTCTTTTTTGATCTCTTCTTCACGGAGCAGAGGAAGTAAACCAACCTGTTTACTCTTAGGTTTAATAATCGGGAATACCTTAACTAAAATTGCGGAAAGGATAATTAGACCAATTATTAGAATAATAAAGATTATATTTTTCTTCAATTGCTCCTCTCCTCCTGGTAATGCCTCCTACATTTTTCAGCTATTTTTCATATTCGCTTTCCAAGCAGGCAATACCTTCTGAAATCACTTGTCAATAATGGTAAGATCATCTATAGCAATGACAGAGATTCCATGTTTTTCTGCTTCTTCCAATAGTTTATCTTTTTCCATAATAAAAGTAACCCCTGCCTGCACCGCCAGGACTCTAGCTTTACAAGCAATCACAGCTTTCAAGGTAGTCATTCCGATTGCTGGTACATCAAACCTCAGATCCTGCTGGGGTTTGGCTACTTTTACTACCACTACACCTTCACCGCCCAATTCTCCCCCACGCAGTATAGTCCGGTCTGTACCTTCAACTGCCTCCACTGCTAGAACCATTCCTTTTTTCACTACTACACTCTGCCCAATATCTAATCCGCCTACTTTTTTCGCCATTTTATAGCCTAATTTGACATCTTCTTTTTCTTGGTCATTAAGAGATGGTCCAGCTAACAACCCCTTTTCCGGAATAAGATGGTCTAAAAATTTAGTCTGTTTCTCTACTACAATTCCCTTAGCTGCAAAATAGCGGACAATAGCTAATTGAATCGAATCATCATTCTTCTGATCTAACCTGGAAAACAAGAGCTTTAAATCCTGATCTATACCCTTCCCTGAAAATAAAGCTTCTTTACTAACCTTACCAGCCATTACAATTCTGTCAACTTGATGCTTGATAAATAACTGCAGAACAGAGTTTAATTGTCCCAGGCTCCCCTCTTCCACAATAAATCCTTCATCCCTGAATGCTTCAAGATCTGTTGCCAAACCGATGATCACCGGCTCAATACCAGACCTTCTCATTCCTTTCGCCACTTCCAGTGGGAGTAAACCTTTACCTGATAAAACTCCCCACTTCATAATTATCCCTCCATAGCTATAATACTTTCTAAACCAATGATATGAGTTTTCTTCAATTTAGTAAAAAGACTAGACTTAAGTCTAGTCTTAAACAATAAACTATTTTTAGGTTACCGACAAATACCCCGTTGGGCATTACGAAGAAAACGTATAAAATGATCTATTTCCGGGGAACTTTTTAATTCATGTTCCATCTTTTCGATCGCCTGTGCCACCGATAAGTTAGCACGATACAAAATTCGATAGGCTTTTTTTATTTCATCCCTTACTTCGGGTGGGATATTATTCCTTCTAAGGCCAACAATATTTATCCCCGCTACCCTTGCCGGATTACCATCCGCAATTACAAATGGTGGTACATCCTTTACAATTTTGGAACAGCCTCCGATCATAGCCATTTTTCCGATTTTAGTAAATTGATGAATACCACATAACCCGCCGATCACTGCTCGATCCTCAACCACTACGTGCCCAGCTAGCGCCGTACAATTAGCCATAACTATATGGCTTCCCACTTGACAATCATGAGCAATATGTGAATAAGCCATAAATAAGTTCTGATTACCAATCCTGGTTTCTCCACCTCCACCTTCCGTACCTAAGCTGACAGTTACATTCTCGCGGAAGGTATTACCATCCCCAATAAATAAAAAACTCTTTTCACCCTTAAATTTTAAATCCTGGGGTTCACATCCGATCGAAGCACCATGAAAAAACCTATTACCAGAACCAATCTTCGTCCAGCCATCAATCGTTACATGAGGACCCACCCGGCAACTATCACCCAGCTCTACATTTTCTCCAATAAGTGCATACGGGCCAATCACTACATCTTTTCCTAGTTTTGCACTAGGATGAACAATAGCGGTTTCATGGATCTCTCTTAGCGGTATTACTTTATTCTCAATTACTTTCATCCGGAGGCCTCCTTACCTACCTACAAATATACATACATATACTTTTATTTATGAACCTAATACAAACATCAAATCCGCCTCAGCAACTATTTTTCCATCTACCTTAGCTATACCTCTGGCTTTACAAAAATTACCTTTCACTCGTAAAATATCAATTTCCAGATACATCTGATCGCCTGGAACCACCGGACGACGAAAACGAGCCTTATCAATCCCAGTAAAAAACGGGATCTTACCTAGGTGCTCCTCTTCAACTAATAAAGCCAGCCCAGCAGCTTGAGCCATACTTTCAATAATCAGAACACCAGGCATTATAGGACGTTGAGGAAAATGCCCACAAAAATATTCTTCATTATTTGTAACATTTTTTAAAGCGATGATCCTTTTCCGTGGCTCACATAAAATCACCCGATCTACTAGTAGAAAAGGGTATCTATGCGGCAATAATTTTTTAATCTCATTAATCTCCATTACGGACCTCCCTATTCCAGAAGACTCTCCAGCTTTAATGCTAATTCTAAATCCAGTTTATGACCGGAGCGAATCGCAACAATCTCTCCCTCCACCGGGCCAAGCAAATATAAATCACCTAAAATATCAAGAATTTTATGGCGAACAATTTCATCCTCATACCTTAGTTCATTAAGATAGGAGTCTTCCCCCACCACTACAGCTGCATCAATATTTCCTCCTAATGCGAGTCCCTGTTTACGAAGTTCCTCTAATTCCCGTGAAAAAGCAATCGTCCTAGCTCCGGCTAGCTCCTCCCAAAAAACTTCAGGAGTAATCTCATATTGAGCAAACTGATTCCCAGTTACTTTATGGTCAGAAGTAAAACAATAACTAATCCTTAACCCTTTCCCTGGTAAAGCAATTAAATAAGAATGGGTAGTATTACCATTCATCACCCAGACCGGAGAAGTTACCCCCCGTACCTTTCTTGGTTGCTTCTGGGTAATTAAACCCGTTTCCCGAATTTTTTCCGCAAAATACCGGGAACTACCATCACCCAATGGTAATTCAGAACCATCCACCTCAATCAGGAGGTTGTCCACTCTCAAACCGTGAAGGGCAGCCATCAAATGCTCGATCGTCTGGATCCGCCATTCCTTGGTCCCTAAGGTCATGTTCTTTACTGTATCCACTACATTCCCCGGTTTAGCCGCAATCACCGGTTTTCCTGGTAAATCAGAGCGAGAAAAAAGAATACCTGTGTCAACCGGTTGAGGAATTAGGCTTACCGACACCATTTTCCCGGAATGTAAGGCTTGACCAGCAATGGTAATCTTAGTCTTTAAAGTTTGCTGAAAGCCCTTCAAACCTACACCTCCAAAACCTAATAACTTATAAATCTTTCCCTATTTTCTAAATGCTTTTTTAGTATATCATGTTTCTTTTAATTTTTTAATAGTTTTTTATATTTTTCACCAATTTCTGACCGCGGCTCGGTAAATATTTTTTCTGGTGTTCCTTCTTCCACAATATTACCATGATCAAGAAGGAGAATCCGGTCAGCAGCCCGGCGAGCAAAACCAACCTCATGGGTGACAACCAACATGCTAGTCTCTCTTTCCCTAACCAAATCCTCCATTATATCCAGAACCTCTCCAACCAGGATCGGGTCAAGAGCAGCTGTCGGTTCATCCCACAGCATCAGCCGTGGTTCAAGAGCTAAGGCTCTAGCTATTCCTACTCTTTGTTGTTCCCCACCGCTAAGGTCCACCGGATAACTTGAGACTCTCTCCTTCATTCCCACTCGTGACAAGGCTGTAATACCCTTCTCTTCTGCCTCATCCTTAGGCAAACCATAAACTCTTAGGGCAAAGGTGACATTCTCCAGAACATTTAATCGCCGGATCAGGTTAAATTGTTGAAATACAAACCCGATTTTCTTCCTGATCTCAGACAATTTAGTCATAGGAATACCGGTTACTTCCACACCATCGAAGAAAATCCGGCCTTCATCCGGTTCAGTTAAGCGATTTATACACCTTACTAGTGTAGATTTTCCACAGCCACTAGGTCCCATAATAATTATCGTCTCTCCTGTATAAAGGTTAAGGTTAATTTTATTCAAAACCATCCTGCGGTGATATCTTTTTCCCAATCCTTCTATTTTTAGTAAAAGTTCTCCCTTTTCTGTAATCATTTCATCACCATCTTCCGCCTATTAAGGAACTGTAACAATCCGGGACGACCCGCTGGAATCACAATCTCCCGCATCACCGTAGTGAAAGAAAATCCCATGGCATATCCAGCTACAACTTCATCCATATTTAGCTGATGAAATTTTTCTACTACCCGATAAAATATTATTCCTAATAGGCCACCGGTTAAGAAAAAATGGAAGCCTGATAAATATGGGATATGTGCCCCGGAAAGTTTAATCGTCGCCCATAACCAAAGAGCACCCAAAGCAGCTGAATAAAGCCAGGGAAAAATAGTCCGGTAAATCTTGTTTCCTACCCCTTTTCTCTCTTTTTGACTCGTATCCCCCAGTGGAGCAATCAAATTCAGATGATGCAAAATTGCCAGCACCGGAGCTTGATCTAGGAAAAAAGCTAAAATTCCTAAAATTATTACAGTTAGAGCCGCAATTACCCCTTTTACTTCCTGAAGAAGCCTGGATAGCTCATTCCGGACATCAGCTTGAAACGTTCCCGGAGGTAATGACTGAATCCGTACTTGATTAGAATCAAAGAAACCTTTGATCAGTTTGGTAACTTCCTTCTTGTCATATCCGGAATTGAGAAAAAGCTGTAACTTCTCTCCAGATGCCACTTCTCCACCTAAATAATTATCAAGTAAAGTAATGGTTTTCCCGATCTCATCATCCTTTAATTTAGGCAGTGAAGACTGAAACACTTTTAATTCATCAATAATCATTGTCAAATTAGTCTCTTCCAATGCCCCAAAGCCTGATTCCAGCGGGGTTAATCCCTGACGCAGGCCGGAAAGATCTAGTTCCTCTAATTCTTTTAGACTCTCGGTATTCATTCCGATTAGTTCAGCAATTCCCTCTAAAGAGCCATCTTCTCCTCCGGTTATTCTGTAAACTTTATTAAGCTGCTCTGCAAGATTAGCCGTTCCCTGCTTCCACCGTAATAAAACCTCAACCAATGGGTTAAATCGGTTAATAAAATCATCAAGGCTCTTAGCTTTACTTCTTAAGTCTTCAATCAGCCTGGTGATTCCCTGGTCTAGAGAAGTAATCCGCTCCCCAAGGTCACCATAATACCCTGAGCTTTTGAGCACCAGCCCCATTTGGGTAAAGGTCTGAACCCCTTCTAACTCACCTATCGCTTTATCTAGTTGATTCTCTGCCCACCGTAAACGGGCCAGATTATCCGCCATATTTTGAAGTTCAGTTCCGGTACCCTCCAGTAAAGTAGAGAGCCTTCTAATTCTCTGTAAATCCGGAGTTCCGGTTCCCAACCCATTAATACTTTGGAGTGCAGCCTGAATGGTCTCCGCAGCAGCAAGCACTTGTCCGGCTTGTGAAGGAAGATCCTGAATACTATTCACTTGCTCCAGAAGTTTAATTGATTCATCCAACACTTTAACCAGTCGTTCTCTTGGACTATCTGTAATAATACTGGCAACTATATCTCCAGTTTTATTATCTTCTACTACCAAACGGGCAGAAGGATCAGAGATAAAACTAGAATCGCCCTGAATAATCAGCCCTTTCATTCTCCCTTCTTGTTCCGAAGAAGTGATTTTAACCAATACATCCTCAGAGTTAACTGGTTCTCCTTTTTTCAAAGGTTGGGTACCTTTACTCCCTAATACTAATAGATCACCGGGTTTAAGCATTACACCTGATACAGGAATAACAAAAACCTGACCGGCATATGAAAGAAGAAACTTTTTCATTTCTGCCATGGTCATCAAAAGAGCCTGCCGATCATCAGAACTTTCTCCAGATGTGACATCCCGGATAAAAGTAACTCCTCCCTTACCCGCCAATAAACCACTGAGATTTTTCCCTGTCTCAATTGTATTTTCCACATTATACTCAGAAGGAAACCTGATCTCCAAAAGGCGATAGCTCTCCAAAAGACCTTCAATCTCTTTTTTTACTTTTTTAATGTTTACGCTTCGATTCAGAATAATTGCAATGCTTGACCCATCCTGGAAGGCAAAACTAACATCAGGTATCTTTTCTATTTCCCTGATAAAAAGGTCCATTACACTTCGGGGAATCCCAGAAAGGGTAAGTCGTGGTTCCGTCATTAAACTAAAACCACCACCTCCTGGGACATCCCGGAAATAGTAACTTAAATTCGTAAAAACTCTTTTGGTACGATACTTGGGAGGTAACCCAATAAAAACTGCCGTCTTCCCGGCAATATTTACACCTGTTTTTATAACAGATCCGGGTAACTTCTCCTGAATAATCTGCTTAAACCGTGAAAGTGCAACCCCTTTTAAATCATTACGAACCTGAAATAATAGATCATATTCACCAATATCACCCATTAATCCAGCTATCGTCTGAGAAAAATAGCGATCAGCTACCATCCCAGCACCAGCTGCCAAAATAGATGACAGAAAGATACTGAGTAAAATCCAGATTATTAAATCCTTGATAAATTTTTCGCGGAAGATACTTAACATAATATTCTCCTCCATGTTTACGATTATAACATATCATCCGCTACAAAGAAGAAGGTAATTACTGTTTACCAAGGTAGATAAAACTAAAGGGACTATAAGATATCCATATGTTTAAAGTCCCTAACCGGTCGAAAAAATAACCCGGGAAAATCCCCAGGTTATTATCTTTTATTAAGATCCTTATTTTCGTAATATTCTTTTACTACCTCCTGAAGTAAATCAGCTAAACGTTGAGCTGCTCCTTGTTCACCAACTGCCTCCTGTAAACGTTTGGTAATATTAAAAAGTCCGGTTCGATCTTTTAACATATCTACTGCAGTCTCTGCCACTTCATCCGGAGAAAGTTCACCAATTAATTCCGGGGTGACTAACTCTCCTGCCAATCGATTCGGCCAAGCCGTAAACTTTATCTTTGCTAGAACTTTGGGAAGCAATCTTTTCTTTAGTTTCTTTCCTAAAACCGGGATTTCTCCGATTATACCTGCAATACCCTCTAGTGGTATTTCTTCCGGATGATTCAAAGGTACTGTTACAATCATCGGTACCCCCATAAAAGATAGTTCAATAGTATTGGTTCCCGGAATGGTAAGTGCTAAGTCTGCCCAGTTCATTAGGTCATACTGGTGTCCACGAAAACAGGGGATGCTGACACCAGAACTAGTTTTAATTTGCCCGTGAGATTGCCATTCCAAAGAAGTTTTTTTATCTTCTCCAGGAATATAAACAGCAGACAGCTTCCATGATTTCGCCATAGAACTGGAAAGCGACTCAATCAATTGCTGCTCAGAAACAAAAGGGGAAATACTAACTGCTGGAATCAGATCTGAGATCTGATTCTTAATTTTTTCCGCTGCTTTTAGGAAAAAAACCAACATGTAATGGAAATGAGCAGGACGGCTTCCCGGCATTAGTAGGAGCCCGGGACTACCCTGGTTTCCTAGTATCTGCTTCATCTTTTCTTTACTAAAACCAGGCTTAACCGCATCCAACATTAGATTACCGATCACCCGGGTCTTCTTTTTTATCAAATTATTTTTAATTTTCTCAACCATATAGTGATAAGGTAAAGCAAACCGGGCAAAAGATCTTTCCCAATTTACCAGTCCTTCTGTGTAAGCTACCGCGGGGTAATGGAGTCGCTTTCCTAAAAAAGCAGCATAGGTAAGATCCCCACCCAAAAAAAGTACAACTCCACACCCCGAAGGATAAAACCCTTTCGGTCGTTTGCCGGTCAGAATTAAACGAATAGTTTCTTTAGCTCCTATTACCTTATCAACCTGTGGAATTTCTTTAACAACCTCGGTTTCAGCTCCACTAGCAAACGGACAGGGCGGAATAAAAACCGTAATCCTACTTTCCCAAGGAAGATGCTCAAGTGCAACTGAAACTGGTTTAAGCCAACCCGAGACCTCTCCCGGACTATTAACCGTAATTATAACGTCTACAAGTTCTTTCATTTAAATACCACCAATACTATAATCAGTTCCTCTAGTATTCTCTATACATTAAAATATTACCTTTATAGTTAGTGCTAAGTAAAAATGATTTTAAATCCTATTTTCTCCTATATTATGTTATAATGGTTTCATTTGAAAGTGACTTTAAAAGGAAAACAATATCTTTATACCATAAGGAGGTAAACTAATGCCAACTATCAAGGAGCAACCAGTTAATAACAGAAGCAAAAACCCTTTAGGGAATATGGGGTGGTACCTAACTTTTGCTTTAATTCCTTTTGACCAAACCTACCCCGGTCTATTATTTTTGTTAATTTCAAAGGTAGTATCGATATTTAATAAGACAAACAAATTGAAGCTATTTCCATCAGAATCTCGACTAGTTTCCCGCACAAATAGATTATTTATATATTTATTAATCTCCTTATTTATAAGCGGCATTTTCTCACCCGAGCCACTAATTGCTTTATCTTTAGCTTTTGCCTTTAGTCTCTTATTCTATATTTTTACTTTCGGTGCTCAACACCTTGCTTTTTCAGACCCTAATTTACTAGAAAAATCTACTCTCCTTTTATGTATTGGCGGATCAGCCGCATCCATTATAGCTTTGATACGTTATTACGCTTTAGATCTCTCCCGTGCAGGTATCTTCTCGGGTCCAAATACTTTTGGAACTGTTATTATCATGTATAGTGGAATAATCATAGGTTTTTTATTTCAGAAAGAAAAGCCATACCGTTATTTGACTTTTCCTTTTCTCTTTGTTTCAACTGGTGCTATGCTAGCCACCAAATCCCGAGGTGCATGGTTAGGGTTTATTGGAATGTTAATCAGCTTTATGGTATTTAATAAAAAACTCACTGCAATATTCCTAATTATACTCCTCTTAACCGGTGTTTTTATTTTTACGAACCCTACACTGAATGAGAGATTTTTATCCATTTTCTCTCTTGAAGATAGAAGTAATTTGGCAAGAATCCATATTTGGGAGGCAACCTTGGAAATGATTAAGGATAATCCAGTATTTGGAGTTGGAGCCGGTGTTTATCCCCTGGTTTATAGTAAATATGTTCCACCACATTCTATTAAGACACAAACATGCTTCTCGCATAACCTTTTCCTTCAAGTAGCTGCTGAATTCGGAATTGTGGGTTTTGTTATCTTTATGTTAGCCCTCTGTCATGTACTATATATGGCCTATTCTTTGGCTAAAACCGGAAATACTTTTTATCAAGGATTATTTGCAATGTTAATAGGTGTTCTTATCCATCAACAGTTTGATATCGCCATTTGGAAGATGAACGTAGGAGCTGCTTTCTGGCTCTTTATCGGAATAATCATTGGCCTTTATCGCCGAGAATTTCAACAAACAGAAAAGCAGAATCTCCAAGCTCCTATCTCCTAAGTATAAATACTATTTATTCCAGTTTGGAAACTATATTTAATTAGATCATCCTAATCTTTAAATCACCATTTTCTGGTTATAGTAGCAAGGATTGACGACTAGAGGATGGAGATGTTATATTTATAGTAACATTATCCTAAAATGAAAAGGAGCTGTTTTAGTGCAACCAGATGCAAGCGTGGTTATTCCTGCTTATAATTCTCAAGATATCCTTCCTTATTGTTTAAGCTCTTTGATTGAGCAAACTACAAACCCTGCTACTTACGAAATCATCGTAGTAGATGATGGTTCAACAGATCTTACCCCGGAAGTTGTGAAGGATTTTATTAATAAAGCTCCTTGTAATCTCAGCTATATTAGACTGGAACGGTCAGGCCGTTCCAGAGCCCGTAATACCGGAGTCATGGCTGCCAAAGGAAAATTTATCATCTTTCTAGATAGTGATATGATCGTACGGAGAGAGTTTATAAAGAGCCATCTTTCCGCACATACCCGTCAGGGTTTAATTGTTAATGGTTCAGTTATTAATACAGAAAAACCAGCTGATCCTAACCGAAAATCAAAGCAGGTTAATGATTTCTCTAGAGCCTTTTTTGCCACTGGAAATGTATCCGTTGAACGGGATAAATTAATTGAAGCTGGGCTTTTTGATGAAGATTTTGTCGAATACGGGTGGGAAGATCTAGAGCTTGGACAACGTTTACGGCGGCTTGGTTTAAAAAGAATTAAAAGTCTAACCGCCTGGAGTTACCATGTTCAAGCCCCGATCACCTATGAAAAAGTACCGGGAATACTAAAAAAAGAAAAAGAACGGGGGCATACTGCCGTCTTATTTTACCGTAAAGATTCTTCTTTTAGAGTTAAAATGACGACTTTAATCTCCCCCGTCTTTTTTATCTGGGTAAAATTTCTTACTCCTTTTCGCTGGCCAGAACGTCCAGGTGCCATTAGGTTACTGAAATTCCTCGAAAAGAATGGATGTAAGTTTACCTTTAACCTCATTCTTGCCATTATGCGGAGCTATGCTTATGTTGATGGTATTAAGGAAGCACTTGTTAAATAGTCCGTTAGATCCGATCAAAATACTCTTTTATCTGCAGGGCAATCTTTCGAGCTCCACCCGGTTCTCCCATTCGCTCGTGGCCGATCGCCCCCATCTTCTCTTTTATCGAAGCGTCTGTAAGAATCTTTAAAATTTCTCCTGCAGTTACCGATGGTTCTCTCTTCACCAGACTTATAGAATCTCCTAGTAATCTTTTTTGTATTTTTACAAATTTATCAGAAAATTGTGGCCCTCTCCCAGGGAAAGTTACTACCGGTTTTCCCAAACCTACAGCTTGCTCATTGCCAGTCCCAGCCAATCCAATCACTAGATCACTAGCAGCTAAAATATCGGCAAACCTCCCTTTAACCACAGTGATACAGAAACTCTGCTCCTGATCCGGGGAATAAAGATGCCCAACGATTCCATTAGTAGCTTCTTCTGCAGTAGGTTTTCTACTTGACCATCCGCTAGGTTCCAACTTCTCTCTGATTCCCTGAAAATTTAGTCCCCCAGCTAAAGCTACTAAATAACGGCAGGATTTATTAAAACCTTCACTATGAACTAATTCTTCAAAAACTACTAATACCTCTGCTAGATCCTTCATATTCTCATAAGCTTCCAAGCGGCTTCCCGGAAGTAAGGAGATTACCCATCCTTCTTCATTACTGAAATACTCAGGATCTTTGTAGTATAAACAATCCATCATCAAATTCCCAGCAAACAAAGATGGCAATCCATGGCTTGCCAGTGAGGCCGCAGTAATAGCATCCCGGGGGAAAATCTTTTGACATAAGCGACGCATCAAACTTATTTCTATATTCCAATGAGGAGTAATATAATCAGATTTGGCTGTCGGAAGAAAAAACATAGGTTTTCGAAGGAAAAAGCCAGCCAATATTATTAGATATACATCACCAACGCATACTGCCAAATCAATGCTCTCTCTTTCCTTTCTTAAAGCGCGGATCTGTCTACCGGTTAATCCCAAAAGGCCTCCTCTTATATCCATCATTAAATTCCGGAAACTATTCCGAGAAAATCCCCCACTAGGGAGATCTTCTGCCTCCATAAGTATGGAGATTCCTTTATCTGTATATGCTTGACCAACTCCTACAATAGGTAAAGCTACAATCTCCAGTTCTGGAGCAATTTCTGCTAATTGTCCGCCCAAAACTGCAGAGATCTGGTCCTCTCCATGTCCATTACTGATTAAAAGAACCCTGTCACGTTTTACTTTTCTCATTTCACACACCTTATTCAATATTATCTGCCCTCATTAACCCACTTTTATACATTCTTGAATATAAACCATTGGCTGCCAACAATTCTTCATGAGTTCCTTTCTCCACAATCTTACCACCTGCCAATACGAGAATTTTATGAGCACATTGTACTGTTGAAAGCCGATGAGCAATAATAAAAGTAGTTCTACCTTTCATCAGATGCTCTAGAGCCTCTTGCACTAGGCGTTCAGATTCCGAATCCAAAGCTGAAGTAGCTTCATCTAAAATCAGAATCCGCGGATCACGCAACAGTGCCCGGGCAATGGCAATCCTCTGTTTTTGTCCTCCAGAGAGTTTTGAACCTCTCTCGCCAGCTAAAGTAGCATAACCTTTTGGTAGCTCCATAATAAAATCATGAGCATTTGCCATCTTAGCAGCAGCTATAATCTCTTTCTCAGTTGCTCCCGGCTTACCATAAGCGATATTTTCTCTAATCGAAACACCAAAAAGTACCGTTTCCTGCGGTACTAACCCAATCTGTTTGCGGAGAGAAGAAATCTTCAACATTTTAATGTTTTGCCCATCTATCAATATTTCCCCACTAATGGGATCGTAAAAGCGGGGAATCAAATTAACTAAGCTAGTTTTCCCGGCACCGCTGGGCCCAACTAGAGCAATGATCTCACCAGGTGCTACTTTCAAATTTATATTGGAAAGAATAATATTATCTTTCTGGTAACCAAAGGTCACATCTTTAAATTCCACTTCCCCGGAGATCGCGGATAAAGAAATAGCATTTGGTACATCTTTTAATTCTTCCTGATAATCTAAGACCTCAAAAAGACGGTCCGCGGCTGCCAAAGCTTGTTGTAGATTATTAAAGATATTTGTGAGGATTGTTAAAGGAGTCCCAACCATAGCAATATAGGTAAAAAATGTGATTAGTTTACCGGTAGTCAATCTTCCTTGTAAGACTTCTATTCCGCCATACCAAAGTACAATCGCTAATCCAACAACAAAAAGAATTTCTACCGTAGGTGTAAGAAAAGCCAAAGCTTGAGCTGACTTCATACTAGCCTGAAAACTAGCTTCATTTTCCTTAGCAAACCGCTTAGCCTCATGTTTTTCCATAGTAAAGGCCTTAACCACTCTAATTCCAGAAAATGTCTCCTGGAGAATAGCTGTTAAATCGGCAACAGTCTCTTGAACCCGGTGGCTGATACCCCTGATTCTTTTACCCGCCTTAGAAACCACATAGATAATAAGTGGTACAACAGTAAAAGTTAAAAGCGTCAACCGCCAATTAATCAGAAGTACTGCTACAAATATACCCATCAGAAGAAAGGATTGCGTTAGCAGAGAAATAACTCCTGTAGAAACTATCGACTGAATCTGCCCTACATCACTAGTAATCCGGGCAATCATTTCTCCAGTTCGTTGCGACTCATGAAAACCCATAGACATCATCTGTAAGTGTTGGTATACCTGATTGCGTAGGTTTGTAACTACCCGCTGCCCTACATAGGAAGTAAGGTATCTTTGAAAATAGGAAAAGACCCCCTTCAAGAGCATAAGCACTACCACACCCACAACGATCATATTTAGTAAAGCAAGGTTTCCTCCAGTATTTAGCACCTTATCAATCAGATAGTTACCAAAAATATACGGAAAAGAAAGATTAATTAAGGATACAATCGCCATCGCAATAATTGAAGCAATAAATTGCTTCCAGTATGGTTTAACATATAAAAAAAGCCGGATACCTGTTTTCATCTTTTTATCTTTTTCCATACGATCTCCAATTTTTTTCAAAGATTTTTCTCCTCTAAAACCCTATATTTGACCCTTTTTCCTTCTCTCAACAAAATCCCTAATCGCTTCAGCAGCTCTTTCAGCAGCATGTCCATCCGGTTTATAAAAAATTTCTTCCCGTACAGCTTTTCGTTTTTCGGCATATGCTTCCGGCTCTGCTAAAGCCTTTTCCACAGTAGACCAAACCTCGCCTTTTCTCTTCACTACCGAACCGCATTTCCAGACCCAAACCTTGTCCTTACGTATTGATAATAACCGTGGATCCAGAAATACTAGGGGACGGTCAAAACATAGGAACTCGTGGGAAACTGTGGAAATATCAGCAATTAATAAATCCGATGCCGCCATAATCGGCATAACATCATGATGAAAATCGAGTAATTTAATCCGAGGGTTATTTTCGGATATCCGTTTTACCATTAGATAATTCTTAAGATCATACCGTTTAGTATTAGGATGTAGTTTAACGATAAGATTATATGCTTCCGGAACTTGTGAAAGGACTTCCCGCCCATACCTTGGAAGGCTGGTATTAAACTTTGCATCCTGCCAAGTTGGGGCATAAAGTACCGTTGGTCGACCTGGATCCAGGCCTAAACTCCCAACTGCCAAATCCCGGTTAAACTCTCCCTTAAAAACCCTATCCGCTTTTGGGTAGCCAACAACAGCATATTTCCCCTCTGTTAGCAAGCCTGCCGCCTGCATGATTTTGTAAGTTCTAGCCCCTGGAAGCAAAAGAAAATCGTACTTTCGAACCTGGGAACTATAATTATAAGTTTTATCAGAAGTCCCATGAAAAACCTGAACATGAGCAGTATCAAAACCTACATTCAAAAAATCTTTGGTATAATCCGGTTGAATAATTGCTTCTGGATGTAATTCAGATAACCGATGATGCAAAGCCAAAAGAGTTGGATGGTACTCTGCAGCTACATCAGGGTATTCTTGTTGTAAGATTTTTATTGAATCCCGGCCATTGGTAAGAACCATTCCACCAAGAACCTTAGCAATATAAATAAAGGATGGAATCTGATGAATAGAGTTATTAACATAATACGCAAACATTAATCTTCCTTCTTCCCAGTAAATCCGTTACTTATTATTATTTGTGTTTCTTTTAAATATTCTTGACTTATCTCTTATTATTCCATACCCAGCATGGCTGGGTATTTTTCCTTCAGTGAAATTGAAGCTTTGTCATTTCAGATGCTCCAATATACTGAGATGGGAGACTACCGATGAAAGAATCATAGACTCTCTAGAAGGGTTTGGATCTTCCTTTCCCGGATAAACTATAACCAACTTCTTAGCTTTAAGAATTTTTCTTAGCTATCTAATCCTTTAGGAAAGGGGTAATATTTTGCCAAACCAAAATAAGCAAGAACTTTGCCTTATCTTGTTTAGCGGAGATTTAGATAAAGCCCTCTCTGCCTTAGCCATTGCCTGGACTGCCGCCGGCCGGGGATATAAAGCCAGCATCTTCTTTACTTTCTGGGGCCTCTCTCTCCTGCGAAAAGAAAGAGGAACAGCAGAAAACTCCTTAGAAAGACTTTTTAAGCTTCTTTTGCCAGTCGGACCAGACAAGCTGGGTCTCTCCAAAAAGAACTTTGCTGGTCTGGGTAGTATTTTTATGAAAAAGCTAATCAATTTACGCGGTAGCGAAACTGTCGGAGAAATGCTGGAAATGGCAATGGAACGTAAGGTTAATTTCATCGCTTGTCAAGGTACTTTGGAAATGCTAGGCATTAAAGAATCAGAACTGATTGATTATGAACATTTATCTATTGGCGATGTCGATACCTTCCTTAGTACAGCAGAGAGCTCCCAAATCCAGCTTTTCATATAATCCCCTTACTAAACTTAGGTTTCTATATTAATTTACTTCAAAAGTTCTGAAACATAAGGCGGGAGAACAAAAGCCGCCCTATGAATCTCCGGAGTATAGTACTTCGTTTCTAGAGCAACAAACCTCTCCGCTGGAACAACCAAAGGATCTGGCCCTTTTGACGCCAAAATCCAGGTCCAGTGCCCTCCAATATAAGTAGGAACTACTCCTAGATATAAGCGGACTAAAGGAAAAGTATTCTTAAGGTAATTCCATAATTTAGGGATCAAATGCCTATCCAATACTGGTGATTCAGTCTGTGCGACCATCACACCTTGCTCTTTTAAGGATTTGAAAACCTCCCGGTAAAACTCCTTGGTAAATAAAACCTCACCCGGTCCTACTGGATCGGTAGAATCAATTATTACTACATCAAACTCATTACGATGCTCCCGGACATAAAGCGTACCATCAGTAATCTCGATTTTTACTCTAGGATCGGAAAACCCCTTAGCAATTGAAGGCAAGTATTTTGTACTAGCCGCAATTACTCCTTCATCAAGTTCTGCTAAAACTACTCTTTTTACTGAGGGATGCTTAATAACCTCTCGAACTGTTCCTCCATCCCCTCCACCTACTACTAATACTTGTTCGGGATAAGGATGCGTGTGCATCGCTACATGAGTAATCATTTCATGGTAAAAAAACTCATCCTTTTCCGTAGTCATAATCACCCCATCCAACAGCAGCATCCTTCCAAACTGGCAGGTATCAACTATAGCCAATTCCTGATATTTAGTACGTTCCTGATAGATGGTATTTTTTATACGACAAGAGATGGCTAGATCTGAGGTTTGCTTTTCTGTAAACCACAGCTCCAACTGTAATTCACCTCTCTTTTCTGAAAAGAATTGTCTTTTAGATTATACCAGAGTCCCAAAAGAAAATAAACCTGCTTTCAAGAATTGTTTTTACAAATGGGCCTTACCTCTTGACCTTAAAGGAAAAAATGGGTAAGATCACTATTATTGGTTATAATCAAAATATCATAATGATTTTTTTGCTTTTTTAAGAGTGGGAGGAGATAGAAATTAAATTCAAAGGAAAAAATCTCAGCGATTTTACTGATTTACCTGATCGGAATATTTTCGCCAAAGCCTACCCCTTTTACGAATTCATGGAAGAAATGACAGAACAAGAGTTTCATCATTGGTCACGCATCTTATCAAGTCCTTCAGAACATCGGGTAAAAATCTTAGATCGTTATACTAATGAAGTTCGCGAAATGATCATGATGGCCTCTAATAACTATCTAGGGCTTACCACTCACCCGGCAGTAGTAGAAGCCTCTAAAAAGGCCTTAGAAAAGTATGGCGCAGGAGCAGGAAGTGTTCCTTTGTTGGGCGGGACATTAGAGCTTCATAAAGAGTTAGAACATAAGTTAGCAGAAATGAAAGGCTGCGAAGATGCGATTATCTTCACTTCCGGTTATTCTTCAAATGTTGGTTGTGTTTCGGCTTTAGTACGTAAAGGCGATGTAGCAATCAATGATCGCCTGAACCACGCAAGCATTATTGATGGCTGCTGCTTATCCGGCGGTACTTTCCGTACCTTCAAACATAATGACCTGGAAAGCTTGGAAAATGTTCTTCGTTCCTCAGAAAAACGAGGTTTTAATGGAAAATTAATTATTGTTGATGGTGTTTTTAGTATGGATGGCGATATCTCTAATTTACCAGGGATTAAAAAGATAGCAGATCAATATGAAGCTAAAATTATGATTGATGAAGCCCATGCTACCGGAGTAATTGGGGAAAACGGCAAAGGTACTCCTGAACACTTTAAGATGGAAGGGGAAATCGACATTGTTGCCGGTACCTTAAGTAAAGCCTTAGGAGTGGTAGGCGGTTTTGTTGCTTCTTCCAAAGAAGTTGTTAATTACCTCCGTTTTTATGCCCGTTCTCATATGTTTTCTACTGCACTTCCTCCGGCTTCAACCGGGGCATTAATCGCTGGTATTGATGTAATCCTCAATGAACCGGAATTACGGGCTAAACTATGGTATAATATTAATTACATGATCACTAACCTGAAAAACATGGGTTTTAATCTTGGTAATGCTGAAACAGCAATAATTCCCATTATTATAGGAGATGAAGAAGAATTAAAATTAATCAGCAGGGAAGTTCACCAAGCAGGAATCTTTGTTAATCCTGTTTACTATCCAGCTGTGCCAAAAAAGCTATCCCGCTTACGCCTCTCTTTAATGGCCACCCATACCCAGGAAGATTTAGATGATACGCTTGAGGTCATGGAGAAAGTCGGTAAAAAATACGGTTTAATTTAAAAAAAGGCTATCCCTTATTTAAAAGGGATAGCCTTTTTTTATTCCTGATCTTTACTTTGCCGCTTCGCCTTCCTCTGTAAGCGACGGAAAGCATCAATAAAATGAGGGATCGCTAAAGAAGGTTCTTCTAATTCCGGTTCCCAAGCTTTTACCCATTCCAGAGATAACCATCCCTGGTACTCCTCTTGTAATAACAAAAGAAGTTCTGTTAAGGGTAGATCGCCCTCACCAAAAAGGCGATACCTGATTTTACCATTTTCCAACACTGAATCTTTAAGGTGCAGGTATTTAATATGTTCTTTCAGAATGTCCCAAGTTTCCTGAAAACTTTCTCTCCCAAAACGATATGTATGATGACAATCCCATAAAACACCTACTGCCGGATGGGAAAGTTCCTCCAACAACCTGGAAAGCCTCCGTGAATCAGTATAGGCTCCATTAGTTTCGATTAGTACATATACATGGTGATCAATAGCACAATCCCCTAATTCCATCAGTGCATCCCTAACTAATTGATCCCGTACTTCAATTCCCGGCTCCGGGTGGGTGTCACCAAGCACCCTCACGTATTTAACACCCAAAGCCGCAGCCAATTTAATATAAGCAATAGCATCCTTAATATATCCTTCTTTTTTCTCTTGATCTTCGATCTGAAGCAGAGAACCCGTAGTTAAAGAAGAGATCTGTATCCCCAAATTCTCTAAATGCTTTTTTGTTAATTCCAGATTATCCGCAGAGAAATAAGGTGAGGCTGGTAAAAGATACTCACGGTTCAAACCTCTTAATTCTATACCATCATACCCCAAATCAACAGCTGTTG
>DAIOHK010000013.1:0-57493 GCA_036744795.1 Bacillota bacterium
CCTTTTTTCATTTCATTTAAGTACGAAAGTAGAAAAAACTAATGTAGATTTAAATCTCTTGCTTATCTTCACCTGTTAAACTTCGGTATCGAAGATTTCCTGGGCAATCAGGAAGATGAGACCAGCCACAATGTAAACATATCCGATCAATATCTTCTTTTTTTACTAAAGCGGCTTCTAGAAAACCTTCTATACCTTGTTTCAGATTTTCTAGTGTTTCTGGGTCAAGACGGTTAATTATTTCTTGTAAACTTAGAAGTAATTTTTCTCTTTCTTGCTCAAACTTTTTCATTCCTTCGAAAGTTAATTCTAAAATAATTTGCCGTCGATCCGCATGAGAAAACTTTCTAACTACTAATCTCTTTTTTTCTAACCTATCAATAAGCTTAGTTACAGCTGCATTACTAATCTGCAGGCCATCTGCCACTTCTTTAGCGGAAGGGTTCTTATGATAGTAGATAAAACGTAGACAATTCTTTTGTACACTTGTTAAACCATTCACTCTATTAGATATTGGTTGATAAACCAGCTCACTCAAAGTCCGGCAAAACAGTCTTAAAGTCAAATCAAGTTTATAAAGGTCCATTACTATCACAACCCTTAGTTAATATAGTTAAATATTAATATATCTAACCTTATTTGTCAACTACTTTTATTATTCGAATGGCATAATTATTTTTGTGGTATCCAACCATAATAAAAGCGATAGACTTTAATTTGAGGGATTTGTCAAATTTCATAAAACTAAAAAGGAGGCCTTTGCCTCCTTTTTAGTTCAATAGTCTCCTTCTCCTTCTTCTACGGAATCGCCGCTTATCTTTTCTACGGGGTGCATAAGGGCAGTTCTCCCACCTTATCATCGGGGCCGCATAAATATATGGATCCGGACAATAAGGATATGGAGCCGGCATTACTGGTACAACAGGTTCCGGACACGGTAGTGGTAATGCTGGCTCTGGAGGACATGGTCGTGGTAACACCGGCTCTGGAGGACATGGTAGTGGTAACATCGACTCTGGAGGACACGGCATGGGTTCATAGGGATAAGGCTGCGGCATTAAAATCGGCTGTTCCGGAATATAGGGAAATGGTAATTCCTCCTCGGGCGGACACGGCATAACCGGCATCGGTGGACAGGGTTCGATCTCAATTGGTTCTGGAATAGGAACTGGCATAACCGGTGTAACCGGAAGCGGTACACATAGTAAATCTCCAGCCTGAAGGAAGTTTGGATCTGTAATCTGTGGGTTAAGCTGTAATAGCCGATCAACAGTCGTTCCTAATCTTTCGGCGATCGCAAAAAGTGTGTCTCCGGGCATCACTACATATGTTATACCTGTAGGACAAGGCAGTGATGGTACTTCTGGAATACAAATTTTTTGTCCAGGATAGATCAGATCCGGATCCATTATCTGTGGATTGGCAGCTAATAATGCTTCCAAACTAATATTAAAGCGTTGGGCAATTCTAAAAAGGGTATCGCCACTAACTACCGTATAAATTATTCCTCTGCACTCCGGCATACTTATGGCAGCTGGTATACAGATCAATTGACCGGGATATATAAGGTTCGGGTTTTCAATCTGAGGATTCGCCTCAATTAATTGCTGTAAACAGACCCCAAATCTTTGGCTAATAAGAAATAGGGTATCGCCAGCGACAACAGTATATATTTGTCCATTCGGACAAAAAGGGAGTTGTAAAGAAGAAGCTTTTCCAACCTCCATCCCGTCCCTATCTGATATCATTTGTCTCCCTCCTCGCGAAAACTATTTCTGTAAAATCCAATTTTACATAGCTGTTTATCAGATAATAACTGATTTCAACTTTCACTTTAGCATATTCTAAGGCGAGACTATTTGTCCCGGGCTGAAGGAATAAGTAGTCACTGCTGAAACTGGATAGCCATTCATACTAATTATAATAATTCTATTGTTATGCTATAATATATGAGGAAATTGTTTGTCATCTATTCAATCACATTAAAAGCGCTCGACTTTAATTCTGAGGAATTGTCTAGTTTCCAAAGGTTCTTTAAACATAGGAAGGTGTGCAAAATGTCAAACCCACCTCCGCTCTTGATCAAAATCATTTCTTCCTGGAGCGGACGAACTGTAGAATCTATACTCCGTCACGAACTCCGGCTTTCACGAAAACAGGTCATTGCTCTAAAAAAAACCAATGGGGTCTTTCTCAATGGTAGGCCAGTTTTAGTAAAGGAGAAGCTTTCCGGTGGTGAAGATTTGGTTGTACAGATCCCGATAACCACCAATCAGAATTTTTTACCGGAAGCGATTCACCTTTCTATTATTTATGAAGATCCTGACCTGATTGTTATAGATAAACCTGCAGGTTTACTCGTTCATCCAGTTCGTTATCATCTTACTGGAACTCTGGCCAATGCCTTAGCCTATCACTGGCAGGTTACTGGAACAGTTGCTTCTTTTCATCCGGTACATAGATTAGATAAGCTTACATCCGGATTACTTTTGGTGGCAAAAAGTTCCTGGTCCCATCAACAATTATCCCTTCAGATTAATGAAGAGCAGTTTCACCGGGTATATCTTGCAATTACTAATGGAATTCCTCCAGTAACCAGCGGCAAAATTTCCGTTCCGATTAAACGCGGGGAGAAAGGTATCAAGCGAATTATTGAGGCTGGTGGGCAACAGGCTATTACCCGTTATCGTGTAATCAGACAGAATAAAAATTGCTCTCTCCTTGCCATTAGATTAATAACTGGCAGAACCCACCAGATTAGGGTTCATCTTTCCCATTTGGGTGCACCTTTGTGGGGGGATCCTTTATACGGCAAATCCGATGAGCATCTCTTGCGCCCCGCTCTACATGCAGCCAGCCTAAGATTTAAACACCCTCGCACCCACAGGTGGTTAGTTTTTAAATCTCCACTCCCGGAGGATCTTTCTGCCCTAGGAGATTCTTTGAATTTAATTTGAAGTTACTACGATTATTCTAATAGCAAAAATTAGCAGGAAAAACATTTAAAATCTAGAGTAAACTTAAAGGGTTTCTATATAATAAGGAAGAACTGTTATGTTTGGTAAGTTTCGCCTAACATACATAAAAGAAAGGAGTTTTCTAATTGATCAACATCATTGCCAATACTATTCGAGGCCTGGTTGCTGATATTGTAGAAAAAGCCAAATCAGGTCATCCGGGCATGCCTCTTGGTACGGCGGAAATTTCAGCTGTTCTTTATTCTGAAGTACTAAAACATGACCCTACTCTTCCAGAGTGGCCTGATCGGGATCGTTTTGTCCTTTCCGCCGGACATGGTTCATCTCTACTCTATACTTTACTCCACTTAACCGGGTACCAAATGCCGATGGAGGAACTTAAACGTTTTCGACAGTTAGGTTCAAAAACACCAGGTCATCCCGAGTTCTGGGATGTACCCGGAATTGAAACCACTACCGGCCCTCTAGGACAAGGGCTCTCTAATGCCGTTGGCATGGCCTTGGCCGAACAAATGTTAGCCGCCAGATTTAATCGTCCCAATTATGAAATAGTTGACCACTACACTTATGCCATTGCAGGCGATGGCTGCTTAATGGAAGGAGTTTCCTCAGAGGCCTCTTCCTTAGCAGGAGACCTGCGCCTTGGAAAACTAATTGTTTTCTATGATGATAATGAAATTTCGATTGAAGGTTCAACCGACCTTGCTTTTAGAGAAGATGTACTAAAACGATATGAAGCATACGGCTGGCAGGTTTTATCAATTGATGGCCATGACCAGGATGAAATTCTAAAGGCTATTGAAGATGCTAAAGCCGATACTTCCAGACCAACTTTGATTGCTGCCAAAACAAAAATTGGTAAAGGAAGCCCGCTGGAAGGTAGTGCTAAATCCCATGGTGCACCATTGGGCAAGGACAATATTGCTGCTCTTAAGAAAGCACTTGCTTTACCTGAAGATGAATTTTATGTACCTGACGAAGTTTATAAACACTTTGAGCAGAAACGTTCTGGGTGGGCAGCTACTAGAAAATCCTGGGAGGGAAAATTCAAAGCATGGTCAGAAAAATATCCTGAATTAAGAGCCGAATGGGATCGGGTTATGAATAGAGAGCTCCCGTCTGACCTCAAGTCAGCTCTACCAAAATTTGAAGTTGGATCCTCACTCGCGACTAGGAATGCCGGGGGTAAAGTTTTAACTGCCTTATCCGCGAAACTCCCTGAACTAGTTGGTGGTTCCGCAGATCTCTCGCCCTCTACTAAAACCTATGTTGAAGGTGCCGGTGATATCGGTAATGGTAATTTTGGAGGCAAAAATTTCCACTTTGGGGTTAGAGAACATGCAATGGGTTCGATCTTAAATGGTTTATCAGTCCATGGTGGTTTTAGAGTTTATGGTTCTACTTTCTTTGTTTTCTCAGATTATATGCGGCCACCGATCCGGCTAGCTTCTCTAATGCATCAACCAGTAATTTATGTATTTACCCATGACTCTTTCTATGTTGGTGAAGATGGTCCTACCCATCAACCCGTGGAACATATTGAAGCTTTACGTATTATCCCTGGAGTGCGGGTAATTCGTCCCGCCGATGCTAATGAGACAGCCTGGGCCTGGTTAAGTGCCCTTGAAAGAACCAATGGACCAACAGCTATTTTATTAACCAGACAGAATCTTCCTACTCTTTCTGGAACGGATGCTGAAGGGTTCCGCCGTGGAGGTTATATCATCAGCGAACCTCAGGATGGAAAAGCCGATCTGGTGATCATCGCTACAGGTAGTGAGGTTTCCCTTGCCTTGGCTGCTGCCGAAAAATTAGCCGAAGAAAATAAAAAAGTCCGTGTAGTCTCAATGCCTTGTCGAGAACTATTCATGGCCCAGGATTCCTCATATATTAATGAGGTTTTAGGAACTGATCTGCCACGTGTAGCAATTGAGGCAGGTATAGGTTCCGGATGGTATCAAATAACTGGCACTTCTGGTCTAGTAATCTCACTTGACCAATTTGGTAAGAGTGGACGCTTTGAAGATTTAGCCCAATTGTTTGGCTTTACACCAGAAGCTGTAGTAAATAAGATTAAATCCTTTTACCAATGTTCATAAGTTAATCTAGCCAACTAATAAAAAAGAACCTCGGTTCAACAAGACCGAGGTTCTTTTTTATTAGAAAGAGATTAGCATGGTAACTTCTCTCTATTTTCTCCCTTCATATGGTATGCCACTGGCCGCTGGTGGTACAGAGCGGCCTACCAAACCCAGGATCAAAAGAAGTGTTACTACATATGGTAACATATGAAGAAAGTGTTTAGGAATATCCATTCCCATTAACTGGAATTGTCCTTCCATTGCTTCAGCAAAACCAAAGAGAATGCAAGCAAGAAATGCACCTTTCGGGTTCCATTTCCCGGCAATCACTGCCGCTAAAGCAATAAATCCTTTACCTGCACTCATATTCTCCTTAAACATATCCATCTGGCCTAAGGAAAGATAGACACCAGCTAATCCACCCAAGATCCCACTAAGTACTACAGAAAAATACCTGACCTTTCTTACACTAATCCCAACAGTCTCTGCAGCCTCTGGATTTTCACCTACTGCACGGATTCGTAACCCATAAGTGGTTTTAAAAAGAAAATATCCAGAAAGAAAAACCAGTACCACAGCAAGATAAACCAAGGGATTAAGCTTCCCCACCGCATCTTCAAGAAAAGGAATATCTTTTAAGAAAAGAATCTGCCAATCGCGAATCTTAGGGACTGTCTCGGATTGTCCGGCTGTATGAAAGAGCTTCTGCAGTAAAAAGGCGGTGCCAGATGTAGCTAACAAGTTAATAGCAACCCCACTTACTACCTGATTTGCCCGGAGGTCAACTGCCAGAAAAGCATGGATCAGTGCTATTAGCGCTCCAACCAGCACTCCCAGAAGAACTCCAAACCATGGTTCTCGTGTTAAATATGAACCCAACATCCCGAAAAAAGCCCCAAAAAGCATAATACCTTCCAATCCGATATTGACTATTCCGGATCTTTCAGAAAAGACTCCACCAAGTGAAGCAAATATTAAGGGAGTAGCTGAACGGAAAGTAGAAGCAACAATAAATGCTAAGACATTAATGAGAAAGCTCGGTTCCATTGCTCTGAACCCCCTTCCCTGGACTCTCTTGTTCCATATCCATGGAAAATGGCCGTTCCAATTTCTTTCTTAACAGATAATCTGCTGAAATGAAAAAGACAATCACCGATTGCATAATACCAATTAGATCTTTAGGAACCCCGGCCACACTCTGCATTTGTAATGCTCCACAGTTTAATGACCCAAAAAGAAAGGCACTTAACAAAATCCCGGCCGGATGATTATTTCCCAACAAAGCTACAGCAATACCGTCAAATCCATAACCAGTAAAACCAAATAGATCATTAAAACGATACTGAATACCTTGAACTTGTAAGGCCCCGGCAAGCCCTGCTAAGCTACCACTTAAGGCCATTGCTAAAACAATATTCTTCGTTACATTGATCCCTGCATAACGGGCTGCCTCCGAGTTTAGACCTACAGCTCTAATTTCAAAACCCCATTTTGTTTTCCACAGAAATATATATACTAAAATCAAAGAGGCAAGAGCGAATAAAATACCTGTATTGGCCCGGGAAGGTGGGATTAATCTGGTCAGTTTAGCCGAGGAACTTATCACCCGAGTGGCCGGTAAATAGCCCCCTGGAGCCATCAATACATAGTTTACCAGATAGCCGGTGAAGTGAAGAGCAATATAATTCATCATAATTGTAGAAATAACTTCATGTGCTCCATACCTTGCTTTAAAGAATCCTGGAATTGCCGCCCATAAAAAGCCGGTAAGTACACCTGCTCCCATCGTCAAAGGAATATGAATCCAAGCAGGTAAACCGGTAAAAATTGAACCTACCCAGGCTGCTCCCATCATCCCCATAATATATTGGCCTTCAGCACCAATATTAAAAAGGCCACAACGGAAAGATAAAGCCACACTAAGCCCAGTCAAAATTAATGGTGAAACATACACTAAAGTTTCTCCAAAGTTAGAAAGTTTTCCAAAAGCACCTTTAAATAAATGCAAAAAAGCATTGAATGGGTTCTCTCCTAACCAGGCAATCAGCAAACCACCGGCAAAAAGGGCTATAAATAATGCTATTAGCGGAAATGTCAGTTTCTGACTATACTCTTCAAGTAAATTCTTTTTTGGGTTATTACTCATTTACCACACCTCCCTTTCTACCGGAGAGACCACCTGTCATCATTAATCCTAATTTTTCCTCTGTAGCTTCCTTCCGCGGAAGAATTGCAACAATTTCACCTTCATAGATTACAGCAATCCGATCAGCCAAGCTTAGGATCTCATCCAATTCTAAAGAGAACAGGAGAATCGCCTTACCCAAATCCCTTTGCCTAATTAACTGCTTATGAACAAATTCGATTGCCCCAACATCAAGTCCTCTTGTGGGTTGCGCAACAATCAGCAACTTGGGATCTCTTCTGATTTCCCTGGCGATTACTACTTTCTGTTGGTTCCCACCGGATAACGAGGAAGCTAAAATCTCTGGCCCAGGTGTTCTGATATCAAATTCTTCAATTAATTCTTCAGCATACCCTCGGCATTTGTCTGTTTTAATAAACCCTTTATGACAAAAACCTGATGTACGATAAAGTTCGAGTATGATGTTTTCTTGAATTGAAAAATCCAGAATCAAACCTCTTTTCTGGCGATCCTCTGGAATATGGCCTACACCACTCTCTAGTACAGACCTGGGATCGGCATATTTTATTTCTTCCCCTTCGATTAATATTTGTCCATTTGCCACCGGCCGCAAACCGGTCAATGCTTCAATTAACTCACTTTGACCGTTACCATCTACTCCCGCTATTGCCAAGATCTCACCAGCCCGGACTTTAAGATTAACGCCTTTAACCGTTCGCAATTTCCGGTTATCAAAAACCTCTAAATCTTTAGTTTCAAGAATTACCTTTCCAGGTTTAACTGGGGCTTTTTCCATTTGCAGAAAAACTTTTCTGCCCACCATCATCTCAGCTAGTTTTTCCATATTAGTTTCAGAACTATTTACCGTATCAACTACTTTTCCTCCACGAATCACAGTGATCCGATCGGCAAATTTCATTACTTCCTTAAGTTTATGTGTAATAAAAACTATCCCTTTCCCACTAGCTGCCAATTCCCTGAGGATTCCACCCAATTCATCCGCTTCTTGAGGTGTCAGCACTGAAGTAGGTTCATCTAGAATTAAAATCTCTGCTTCTCGATAAAGGGCTTTTAGAATCTCTACTCTTTGTTGCATACCTACTGTAACATTTTCTATTTTTGCCCCTAAATCTACTTTTAATCCTAACTGCTTAGAAAGATTGTTGATTTTTTCTAGAGCTTTTCTTTTGTCTAGACGTCCTAAAGATTTTTTAGGCTCCGCTCCTAGAATAATATTCTCCAGGACAGTAAAAGGAGGAATTAACATAAAGTGCTGATGTACCATACCAATTCCTTGCCTAATTGCCTCTTCAGGAGAGTTTATTTCAACCTGATTGCCATTTAATTTTATCTCTCCCGCATCTGGTTTATATAAACCAAAAAGGATCTTCATTAATGTAGTCTTACCAGCACCATTCTCTCCCAGTAAAGCATGGACTTCGCCGGGACGTAAATTAAAATTAATATCCTTATTAGCTTGTACCCCTGGAAAACCTTTACTAATTCCTTGCATTTCTAAAAGGAACTGCGATTTCAAAGACTACTTCACCCCCTACCTTAAAAAAGTGCCGGCTTTTAACCGGCACTTATTGCCTAGATGCTATGTTTATTGAACATCTTTTGGATTTTCAGGAACCTGTAATTCACCGGAGACGATTTTTTTAGTATACTCCTCTACTTTTGCTAAAGCTTCGGCAGATGCAGTCTCTTTCGCAGCTTCACAGACTCCAACACCTTCTTCAGCTAAACCCATTAGAGTTAATCCACTGGTGAAATTCCCCTCTAATGCTTCCTTAGATGCCTTATAAACTCCCATATCAACCCGTTTTACCATACAAGCCAAAACATAATCTTTACCATCTACCTGCCCCTCAGCATGTTGACATTTATCTACACCAATAGCCCAGTATCCAGTCCCCTTTTCTTTTGCCGCAGAAATAACACCTAAGCCGGTTCCACCAGCAGCATGGTATACAATATCAGCACCAACATTAAACTGAGAAGCAGCAAGTTCTTTACCTTTAGCCGGATCATCAAAGGCACCGGCATAAGCAGTATAAATTTTGGCATCCGGCCGGGCAGCTTTTACTCCCGCAAGATATCCTGCTTCAAATTTTTGAATTAAAGGAAACTCCATTCCACCGACAAATCCTACTTTTCCAGAATTACTATCAACACCAGCAATAGCTCCTACTAGGAATGAACCTTCTTCTTCTTTAAAGCATACAGAATGGACATTATCCTTTTCAACAACCGCATCGATAATTCCAAATTTCTGCTCAGGATACATCTCCGCTACTTCCGCTAAAGCATCAGTCATCAAAAATCCAATGGCCCAAATCATATCATACTTCTGATCCGCTAAGCTTTTCAGATTTGGAACATAATCTTCCATCTTTGAAGATTCAACTACTTTAATTTCCACGCCCATGTCGGCCTCTAACATTTTCAAGCCATCATAGGCCGCATCATTAAAGGATTTATCTCCAAGGCCACCAACGTCCGTAACCATAGCTACTTTTAATCTGTCATCAGATACTACAGTTTCCTCGGCTTCCTTGGAACCACGGGAGATATAGACCCCGGCTACTGCCAGAACAACTACTAAAAGAACAAGCACAAGAATAACAGAAGACTTATTCTTCCCCATTTCTATCCACCCCTTCTTAAAAATATTTTCACCTAGATATTTCTATTTAAAAGACTCTTTTCCTTCTTATTCATATTTATTCAGTGGGAAACTTTTACTAACAATCAGCCTAATTTGTTAGACGTATTTATTTTCATGATTTCAAATTGTGATCATTCCTTAATAATTTTTAATTTATGCTGATAATATTCAACAATATATTCATAAACTCTTTTATTTACTCTAGCTTGATTTAATGCATATCCTATCTCTCGTAATTCTTGATCAATCTTTTTCATCGTAGCTAGATAAGCACCCTGTTCCTTTTCGTAAATAGTCAAGTATTTTTTACGTGTTAAAACCATTGATAATCGAGCCTCTAAAGCTTCCCGTTGGTAAGTAGCAACCTTTCCCTTGGCTTTATGATAATCAAATTCAAGTTCTGCATTTTTTACGGACTCTATGTTTCTGTACTTTTTTAACTTACCCTCTAGATTACCAACCAATTTTAACATCTGATTTAATCTCACTTGTACTCCTTGATAACGTCTTTCTTCTTTTTGAATATCTTCTTTCTCCACTATTGGTAGTTGTTTGAATTTGCTGAAGTCCGGTTGCTCATACCTTTCTTCACAGATTTCAAACTCCCCTGTCACATCATCATTAAGATTATCATCAAATTTGAGATCCAATTTTATTGTTTTTATTTCTTTAGGCTTAATATTAATTGCTATTATTCTATCTTCTACATTTATTTTCTCTTCTATTTCTTCATTCAAATTAATGTAATAGGCGTTTTTACAAATCTGAGAAGTAGATATTGTCGCAGATACTCCTTGAACTGAAGGGTTAAACAGCCGCATAATAACACCGTTTCCATCTTCAGCCTTCTTTAAAGCAGTCACCTGTAGGATGTTTTTGGTACTTTCAATATTAATAACTTGTTTTTCTAAGGGTAAACTACCCTTATGTTGATCAGTTTTGATAGTAAGTAGTTCGTTATTAAATTTTTTTGCATAATAATACACTTCCCCCTGGCAGCAGTCTCCACTATGAAAATATAGGGAATATTCGAAGGTCATCCTTCTTAAACATTGTGCATCAGGAGTATAAATTATCGGGCCGGCATCACCAACCCTTGTTCGTAAGTCTTCCTTAGTCAACCAGCCAACTGATCTAAATAAAGTGATGGCAATTGTATTATCATTTAGAAGTATTTCATATTCAGGTAAACCCTTATTTAAAACAGCAACTCCGTTTTTACCATTATTTATATCAACAAAGTAACTCTGCGGGAAGGTGGTAAGCGGTTCTGACTCGCGAGCACCGATAATGATTCTCTTTACATTATCGGAAATGGCATTATTATCCCAAACATCAGGTTTAATTTTACGTTTTGTAATATCAAACTGTGTACCGGCATATGAATATGGACTATCAATCCCCGTCGGGAATAAAACTCGCAAACGATGATCCTTAACCGTATTTTTAACCTCGGTTTTAAATTCCAGGCACGGGGAGTCCGCTTTTAACTTTACCCAGTTCACCACTGGTAATTCAAGCAGCCTTTTTGATCTTCTCTTCCGATCCTCAGTTAGAGATACAGGCAATTTCATCACACGGCTAATTTTTAATAAAGCCATAAGTGGCCCTTGCTCAACAATCTCAATTTTTGCTTTCTGGTGCTGACTAGTAATCAGCTGATCTTCTTCAGGATAAGAGTAATTATAGGTATCCCCGGCATCAGCACTATCAACAAATACACCAAGGCCACGGTAGTTTATGTTATTTGTTTTATCAAATACATCGAAACTGCCATCAAAATTAACCTTAACATCTAAATATTTATTTTTCAGAAAATTACCTTCGACCAATACCCTGTCCGGCATTTTATCGAAGCCTATATGTTCAGAACCATTAGCTTTATTACTCTCTTCTAGAAAAAGAGTTTTGTATCCCACCCCAGGAATACTATCTAAATAGACATAATAATTTCCACGGTTTCCCTTCTGACAAGGTAAAATTCTACCTTTATTGTCAGTTATAATACAATTTTCTCCTTCAGTGTTTAAACTTATTACTTCTTTTCGCCGATAAGGGGAAGTATTATAAACTACATACGGTTGTTTATAATTATCTCCAATTTTAGTATTAATATTTAACGTAATTTCACTTAATTTTCTCTCAGTCAATCCTCTTGCTATAACATATGTCTTATCTAATCTTTCTTCCATATCTTTATGTACATCATCGATACTAACACCACAAATACTATCATGGGGATGATTTTTAAGTAGGGTCTTCCATGCCATCAGTAAAATATCTTCTTCATATGTCCCACCATGTATCAGGGAAATTATTGACAAAGGTTCAGCATAATTTATAAGTTCACCCTGACAATGATTATTCATTAACTTTAAATACATCCTGGCGGAAAGTATACCTGGAAAAACCGAAATATACCTTCCACTATAAAGTGAGCCTTCTAACACATTTAACTTTGGGTTTTCCTTAATAACAGCTTCAATATATTCAGGTGGTGTACTCTGCTTAACATAAATATCATCCAGAGATAATCCCTCTAATTCTGGTAAGATATTATCAGGTACCATCTCCTGGTCATAACCATTCATTAATAACACATTGGAAGTTGTAGCAAAAGGGCTGATCTTCATTACTTCATTTTCAACCCGATCTTTCAATATCTCTTTATATTCAGCCAACCTCATAGCATTACGATAACTGCTAAGAAAATATATGGAGAGCATTTCAGTACCATCCGGACCCCTCCATAAAAATTCGGATTTAATCTCCCGTGGATCCATCTCTACACCACGCCAAAGATAAATCCCCTTTAAACCAAATTGTCTATGAATTTGCGGAGTTTGAGAAATTTGGCCAAAATTATCGAGAAGCCAGCCAACTTTCATCAACCCTCCCAACTCGTTTCCTATTTTATGGCCAATTAGAAGATTCCTGACCAAAGACTCCTCACTTAATAGCTGCCAATCGGGTTGTAGATAGTAAGGACCTATAAGGATTTGCCCTTTTGGTAAATATTAAGAGAAATCACTTCTGTAGATCTACCTGGTCCCCCACCAGTTAATGCCATAATCATGTCAAAGGTATTAAAAGTATATATTGTTGTCAAAACTAAATTAATAAATATTACTGGTTTTAACTGGGGCAAAGTTATGTGAAAAAAGGTTTTAAAAAATGATGCTCCGTCCATACTAGCTGCTTCATATAATTCGCTCGAAATCTGTTTTAAACCACCATACTGGATAATCATGGAAAAAGCCGTTCCCCTCCAAACATTAGCAATGATAACTGAAAATAAAGCTAAGTTTTGACTAGACAGAAATGGCAACTTAGAATTGAATAATAATTGTAGGTAGTAATTTAATATTCCATAGTTTGCTTCCGATAAAAATAGTTTCCATATTATCCCTATTATTACACCGGGGATTACCCACGCTACAAGAACTACAAGACGTACAAATAATGTCCCCTTTAAATTTCTTTTTTCACCCTCATCAACCAATGTTGCGATGATTATACCAAGCCCTAACTGAAGGACAAGACTAAAAAGTACAAAAATTAAGGTGGTCTCTAGCATTTGCCAAACATTTTCATCAGTTAAAACATACTTGAAAGAAGATAAGCCATACGAAAACAGTTCTTTATCTAATCTAATATTTGTAAGACTATATTTAAATACTTCTATAATAGGGAAGAGATAAAATAATAACAGCATCAATAACAAAGGAGTTACAAATACTAAGAAACTTTTTTTACCCATAAATTAATCTCCCTCCTCGTATCACAGCATTTTTTCTTAAGGAATTGCCATAATTGTGTGCTTTTTTTCAAAAAACTATCACTCCCCTTTTCAATAGTAGCAAAAGGAAAAGTTATTATTCTAATTTTAGGGGAGTGATAGTTTCGTAATTCAGTTTAGATTATGTAAATATTTTATAGATGTTTGTTCATAGTTTTGCCCATCTACTTAATTTCATTGTATTTTTTCATTACATTATTCCACATTGTATCAAGGGCTTTTTCTGGAGTTTTATTTCCATCGATAACATCAGCCAGTGCTATCTGAAATTCAGTAGATAACTCGGGATAAATGGGGTAACCAGGTCTAACATAACCATCTTCCATGATATCCATGAGTTTTCCCATCCAGGGGTTATCATTATAATAACTATATTCCTCATAGATACTCTTTCTTGTCGGTAAATAACCAGCTACTTTAGTCCATCCCCACATCCCTTCTTTACCAAAATAAAGTTTATCCAAGAACCTGACAGCTGCCGCTTTCTTTTTCGGATCGGTTGTGGTAATTCCCCACGTCCAACCCCCTACAGAGGTCGCAGCAAATTTATCACTAATTTGTGGTATAGGTGCAATATCCCATTTTTTTGCAAACTCTTCAGCTCCCATGGTCTCGGCTAACTGACTAATCTGCCAGTTCCCGCCAATAAACATTGCTACATTCTCACCGAGCACATCCCCGTTTATATCGGATTCAACAGTAAAGTTGAGTACTCGTTTGGGGGTAACACCGGTATCTATCAATCTTTTTACATATTTAAAGAGATTAAGCATATACTGCCTGTTTTTACCTTCATTAAACACGGGTTTACCTTTTTCATCAATTAACTTACCTCCCTGGGCCCAGAAATATGGGAAATTACAAATAGAGGTTGCTTCCCCTCTTCCAGCAGAAAACAGAAAACCCGCCATATGGTTACCTTTTGTAACTTTCTGAGCGGTTTCAATTAGTTCATCCCAATTTGAAGGAGGTGTTTTTATTAAATCTTTTCGGTAATAAAGCACCCTCACATCGGTAGTAAACCATAAGGCTTTTATATTGCCCTTATCATCTAGCATTCCGTTTTTTGCAAAAGGTAAAAGATCATCGAGCTCTTCTTTAGTAAAAAATTCATTTAATGGTTGTAGTTTATCTTTAAATACTGGTAGATAGAAAGAATCTATTTGCGCAATATCTGGTATTTCCCCCACCGCTTGCTGTTGTAATAGTTTCATCATTTGACCTGAAATATCTCCTGTAAGAACGGTCGGTAATATTTTAACCTCAGGGTTTTTCTTAGCAAATTCTAAAGCGGCATTTTTTAAAACTTGTCCCCTACTATCATAGGGATTGGAAAGGGAATAATGAGGTAAAGCTGCCCATTTCAAAATTATTTCTGCTTTTAAATCACCTATTTGATCAGTGGTAACAAGGGTATCATTGGCCAAAACAGAAACAGATACAAGCAAAAGTAAAATTAGCACTATACTTTTTTTCATTTCCATAGCCTCCTAAAAATTTAATTTTTATAAACCAAACCAATATTATTTTCCTTTATCACATCCTTTCCTATTTATTGCGCAATCGTTCCCGCATTGAGTAAAAAATATTAAGTAGTTTCTCTGATTAATAATTTGGGATATAGTTTAATTATCTTTTTAGAATCATTACTCTCTGCTTCAATAATATTTATTAACAACTGAGCTGCCTTTATTCCCATTTCATATTTTGGCACTGATATTGTAGTTAGGGGATGTTCAAGATATGATAATATATCATCATCATTAAAGCCAACCACGGCCATGTCCTTAGGGACCTTTAATCCGGCTTCCCTGATAGCCCTTAAGGCACCAAGAGCAATACTATCATTAATAGCAAAAATAGCAGTCGCTCCATCATTGTTTGTTAAAAATTTCTTTGCTGCTTGATAGCCGCTTTCGCGCTGGTTATAAATATTTTTATCGGTTTTAATTATTTTTTTGTAAGTAATATTATTTTCGTTGAGAGCTTCAGTATATCCCTGAAATCGTTCCTCTATAGTAGTGCAAGGGTACTCAGGACCACTTAATAAAGCAATTTTTTTATGTCCCTTTTCAATAAGATGTTTAACAGCAAGATAAGCCCCTTTTTTATTATCAACTATAATTCTTGCTGCTTCAATTTCGGGTAAATATTTATCAATAAAAATAAATGGTAGTCTTTCGTTTTTAAACTGCTGATAATAATCTAGATTAATCCCACTGGTAGGAGCAATTATTATTCCATCTACTCTCCGTTCTTGGAGTAATTCTATAATCTTTTCTTCTTTTTGCGCCACACCGTCAGAACAACCAGTTAATACCCCAAAACCTTTTTTAGTACAATATGATTCAATACCATGAAAAATTTCACTGTAAAAGTGACCAGCCATAAATCCGGGAAAAATCAATCCAATTACCATTGATTTGTTAGAGCGTAAACTGGTAGCTATTTTATTATGACGGTAATTCGTTTCTTTAGCAATTTGAAGTATCTTTTCCCTTGTATCCTGACTTATTCTCCCCTGATTATTTAAAGCACGAGAAACAGTAGTCTTTGATACTCCAGCAATTTTAGCAATATCTTTTATTGTTATTGCCATAGATAATCATCCTTATTTGCGTTATCGTTCCCGCATAATGTACAACTAATTTAATATTCTTGACAATAATCGATAATCCTTCATTATTTTAAAAAATTATTTAACTTTTATTAGTTAATGCGTAAACTATAAACAATTAGCAAACTTCTTTCTTTTTACCTCTTGTTCAGTTCCTGATAGAAGGAAGAAGAATAAATAACACGAAGAGATTTATAATTCAAGCTGTACTGGAGGATTAAATAATGAATAAAACTTCGCTAGCGGAACTTTTTCGAACCTTTTTCAAAATTGGTGCCTTCACTTTTGGTGGCGGTTATGCCATGCTCCCTCTCATCCATAAAGAAATTGTTGATGTGAAAAACTGGCTCTCAGAGGATGATTTTAATAATGTGCTAGCTGTTACACAATCAGCCCCTGGAGCACTTGCTGTTAATTCCTCTATTTTTATTGGTTATAGTTTAGCTGGTATCCCTGGAGCAATTTCCGCTGTTCTTGGTGTTGTCATACCATCCTTTCTCATCATTATCGGCGTAGCAGTCTTCTTTACCAGATTTTCTTCTATTACTATTGTCCAAAAGATGTTCTGTGGAATTAGACCTGCGGTTGTTGCTTTAGTTGCTTATGCCGCTTTTAAACTCAGTAAAACAATCCTTGTCAATCCTTTTGGCTATCTAATAGCTGTAGCTGTTCTTTTACTTAATCTAATCTTTGGAATTAGCCCCATACAGAATATTCTTATCTCAGCCCTTGCCGGAATTGGTTATTATCTTCTATTTAAGGATAAAAAATAATTCTCATATAAATCTGAAAAAGTATAAGTTTCAACCGTAATAAAATACACTACCGAGAAGGAGAAACTGAATATGTATATTTTAATAAAACTTTTCTTTTCCTTTTTCAAAATTGGCGCCTTCACTTTTGGCGGGGGTTATGCAATGATCCCACTAATGCAGGCGGAAATCATCAACACTCATCATTGGTTAACCCATAGCGAATTTATGGAGATCATCGCAATTGCCGAAATGACCCCCGGACCAGTAGCTATTAATTCTGCAACCTTCATTGGTTTTCGTACAGCAGGAGTCTTGGGGGCAACAATTGCTACTCTCGGCGTAGTTTTACCTTCCTTTATCACAGTATTAATTATTGCCCATTTACTTAAAGAATTCAAAAACTCCCCCTGGATAAAAGCTTTATTTTCTGGTATAAAGCCAGCCGTTATCGGTTTAATCCTTATTGCCCTTTTCAGTCTTGGACAATCCACCCTACTTGAATATAAAGCAGTACTTATCTGCCTTTTAACTTTTTTCTTACTTGCTAAAGTAAAACTCCATCCCATTACAGTCATTGGTCTATCCGCTCTTCTCGGTATACTTTTTTACTAAAGAATTGTGCATACTAATAAAGAAAGAGACCTACTGGTCTCTTTCTTTATTGCTTAAATGGATACTTAACTTAAGATAATTAAACAATTATAAAATCCCCTCGGGTGAGGGGATATATAAAAAGGAGGTGATATTAGAAAAAACGTTCCGTTGAATATTAAGTTCCCATTATCTAAAATTTTACCCATAAAAAGATTAAGACTTTATCTTACAAAGTCTTTTCATATGAATCTATTCATACCAGGGTAAACGCTGTCGTGGGCTTTCGCGATTTCCCCCAAGTAAAAAAAAAGCGCCGGTTCGGCGCCTAATCTTGAAGTCTTTTGTTAATTTAGACTTCAAGTTATTTTCGGGGGGAAAACCCCAACCGCATCATCAGCGAGTATGTTGCCCTCGCTTACTCGGCATAGTGGGTTATGCGGATAAACCCCACCCGTATATAAAAAAGGAGGAAAAATGAAAAAAGGTTGTTGTATATTTGAAGTATAACATGCTATGGTTAACTTCATTTTGCGGCGAAGAAAAGATAGCGTAAAAAAACCCCGGAATAACTTTCCGGGGTTAGTGCCCTAACTTATCCTGTTATATCATTCATTATAGCTTTGACTGCCTGTTCAAGGTCGTTAAAACCTAATTCCTTGGAGAAATCATTCAATTCCGTTTCCGAAAACATAGTTTGTAATTTGGAAATAACTTCCGTAACTGCAAGCGAAGTTCCTTGTCCCTCTAATATTTCACCAATAGCAGAACTGATATTGTGATTCATGGCCAACAGTCTCCTTTCCTTACTGTTATATATAAAATTAAGCTTAAATCCATTTTTGGAATATTATACCAATTAGATATTTATCAAGCTTTATGAAATTGTCTAAAATATATTTTGATTGAAGGGGTGTTTTGGAAATAAGATAATCTCCTCGAATTCAAGTCTAACGCTTATTTTATGTTTAAATAAATGTCTAGTTATTATGTGATTTTCTCATATTATATAAATTCAACATCCCATGGAAATATTCCTACCACAATTTAATATTTTCCTGTATTTCAACCTTAAAATACAGGATTGTAACAATAAATTTTATCACAGCTTGATAGATTAGACAAAGATAGGCAGGTCTCCAATGGAAAACTGCCTAATTTAAAAATTATTAATTCTTGTTTATGGTGGAGGCGGGGGGAATTGAACCCCCGTCCGAAAAGATGACTACAAGAGTCTCTCCGGGTGCAGACCGCAATTTAAAATTTCACCGCTGCTCCGTCTACGGACGAACTGAGCTTAAGCTATCTCGATGTTCTTAGCACCAGTCTCCGAGAATTGACTAGTGAGCGCCCTGGTTTAAGTGACGCCCGCACCGGACTCCCAGGTTAAGTTCGGATTGGACGGCTGCTGTTAATTTAAGCAGCTAAAGCTAAATTATTATCGGCACTTAATGTGCTTTGCTGCAGTTTAACGAGGCCACAGCACCTCGACCCGCTACTCCTGTCTTCATTCTCCCCGTCGAAACCAGTCGCCCCCGAAAAAAAGAGACTAGTTTACTATACTAGTATACTCCAAACCGGCTTTTTTGGCAATCAATACTTTTAAATATTATTCGGCTTGCTCTTATTGCCTATTCTTTTCCCTTCAATGCCCGCGCCATCTCCCGCTCGGCATCCCTTCTAACCAGATCTTCTCTTTTATCATAAGTTTTTTTACCCTTGGCTAAGGCAAGCTTTAATTTAACTCGATTATTTTCGTCAAAATACATAGTAAGCGGCACAAGAGTAAACCCCTTTTGGCTTGTCTTCCCAATTAACCGCCGGATCTCTTCTTTATGCAAAAGAAGTTTACGAGGGCGGAGAGGATCATGATTATACCTATTTCCAAAATCATAGGGACTGATATGACAGTTATAAAGATAGACTTCTTCTTCTTGCACTTGTGCATAACTGTCATTGAGGTTGCCTTTACTTTTACGTAGTGATTTTACCTCTGTTCCGGTTAAAACAATCCCCGTCTCCATCGTCTCCTCGATATAATACTCATGCCTGGCGCGACGATTGGTTGTAATAATTTTTGGCTCCACGAGTGCACCATCTCCCTTAAAAGGTAATAATCATTATATCCAGGTTCTAACTTTATGTCAAGAAGAGGGGATTATAGTAATTAGTTTCTGATTAAGTTCAAGGTGTCCCTGGCGATCACTAACTCCTCATTAGTAGGAATTAACATAATAGTCACTTTCGATTCTGGAAGACTTAAAATAGCATCTTGACCACGTAAGCTCTTGTTCTTAGCATAATCCATTTTTACGCCTAAAAATTCGAGTTCACGGCAGATATCCTCCCGGGTCATAGAATCATTTTCTCCAATTCCAGCAGTAAATACTAGAAGATCTAAACCTTTTAAGGCTGTATAATAAGCACCGACATATTTAACAAGACGATAGATAAAAAGCTCGTAAGCTTCTTGTGCTCTACTGTTTCCTTCTTTTCTAGCTTTTTGTATATCGCGCATATCAGAGTAGCCTGTCAGCCCTAGAAAACCACTTTTTTTATTTAGATAATCATCAGCTTGCTCGGGAGTAAGATTTAATTTATTAGCAACAAAGGGAACAATCGCTGGGTCTAAATCGCCTGACCTAGTCCCCATCACCATTCCTTCTAAAGGAGTTAATCCCATTGATGTATCAATTACTTTACCACCGTCAATCGCCGCTAGACTACTACCATTCCCTAAATGGGCAGTGATCATTTTCAAACTCTCTAAAGGACGTCCAAGGATTTTCGCTGCTTGTCCCGAAACATAACGGTGGGATGTACCATGGAAACCATATCTCCTTACCCGATGCTTTTCGTACATCTCATATGGTATAGCATAAAGATAAGCTTTTTTAGGCATGGTTTGATGAAAAGCAGTGTCAAAAACAGCTACTTGTGGTGTACCCGGCATAATCTCCTGACAAGCTCTAATCCCCATAATATTGGCGGGCATATGCAAAGGTCCTAATTCTCTCAATTCTTCCATCTGGTCCAGGTCTTCCTTAGTAACTAAGACCGATTTCTTAAAGTATTCACCACCATGTAATACCCGGTGCCCTACACCATTAATCTCACGTAAATCATTGATTACTCCCCATTTGGAATCAACAAGTAGATCTAAAACCATTTTTAAAGCTTTCTGATGGTCAGGAATCTCAGTCTCTGTCTGGTATTTACCATCATTCTCTAGCTGGTGAGTGATCATTCCAAGGCCCTCAGAAATTCCAATTCTTTCAACTACCCCGTAGGCTAAGACTTTTTCCTGTTCAACGGCAAATAATTTGTACTTTAAAGAAGAACTGCCACTATTTAGTACCAAAATATTCATCGTGTAACCCCTTTCCAATATTATTGCGAAAAAGCTTAATATTTACATTGTACAGTAGGTACAACCACTATTATAAACCTAATTCCTCTAGTTTGACAAGGAGAGTAATACTTCCCAGGGAAAAACTTGTATTAGGTGCCTCACGGGTGGAGATCATAACTTGATTTTCATACACCCCATGAGGTGGAAAAAGTTAATTATGGAAAAAGCCAGTTTTCACTGGCTTTCATCTTCTTCGGTCTCACTCGCATTAAAAACAATGGTATTTATTTTAAAGACCTCACACTGGTGACATTGAGATCTTTTTTCCATCACCGAACCACTTTTAACTCCATTACGACATAGTGTATTAGGAATTAACCAGCACTTTTCCTCTTTAGCTTGGTAAGCAGGACAATCTATCCAGTTACAATCATGAACCCGCCAACAACGCTGGAAATTGGAGATAACTTTAAAACGGCCTACCATAGATGTAAGGTGGGCGGCCATTTCCACTAACTCAGTAGAGGATTTCGCCAGCTCTTCCATTGTAGATCTTTGCTGTTCTGTTGCCGCTGCAACTTGCTGAGCTGCAGTGGCATTCCGTTGGGCAATATCTTCTACCCCTGACATGGTACTGGTCATCTCTTCACTGCTTGCCGCCTGTTCCTGAGAAGCAGCAGCAATCTCTTGAATGGTTTGAACAGTTTCGGTTACAGAAGAAACAATAGCTTTAAAGGACTCACTCGCCTTGTTGGCAAGGGCTGTACCTTCATCAACAATTTCCTTTCCATACTCCATAGCTTCCACTGCTTCTTTAGTCTCTTTTTGAATCTCAGCAATCATCTCGACAATTTGAATTGTAGATTCTGTAGTCTGTTCCGCTAAAGCTCGAACTTCATCCGCAACTACGGAAAACCCTCGACCGTGTTCACCGGCTCTAGCCGCCTCAATTGCTGCGTTTAAAGCTAAGAGGTTCGTCTGCCTTGAAATACCACGAATTACATCAGTAATCTGTCCAATCTGCTGGGATCTTGTTCCTAATCTACGAACAACATCTGCTGCTGAGTCTACAGTATCTTTTACAACAAAGATTTTTTCCTGGACGTTTTGAATGATTTCTCCTCCCGACCGAGCACGTTCCGAAGCTTGAGTGGAAAAAGCAGATGCTTTCTGTGCCTCTGCCGCTACTTCCTGGGCAGTAGAAGCCATCTGTTGCGCTGCTAAAGATGATTGCTGAACATGATGGGATTGTTCTTCTGTTCCTTTAGCAATAATATCGATAGTGCTTGTTACCTCTTGAGTAGTAAGGTTAGCTTCTTCTGCCATTGCTGACATATCTTGGGCTGCTACCGCTAGTTTTTCAGCAGCATCTAAATTTTCTTGAAGGATCTGTCGTAAACCTTGAATCATACGGTTTATATTATTACCTAAGATCGCAAATTCATCCGCAGTAGAGATTTCTACCTCACTACTTAAGTTATGTTCGGAAATCTCTTCTGCAACTTTATTAATAAGATAAATTGATTTAAGAACAAACTTATTAAAAGCCTGATCAAGAAATTTCAAAAACACCCCGATTAGTACTAAATTAAGTAATACTTGTAGAAATATACTCTTTACAAAGTGCCCGATTATACCAGTTACAATCAGGACACAAGCGAGTAAAACAATAACAATAATTAGAATTCGCCTTTTGATACTAGTAAATTTCAAACGAACCCCTCCTAGCGGCCTTTATACTCTCTAAACTTTATCAGTATTCTACATGGTTACTACCAGTTCCTGCCTTAATCTGATAAGAAAGTATAATATATAATCTATATTGATAAATCGGCAGTACAAACCGTTTTCTTTACTATAAATAAAATTAAAAAAAATAACCCCCAAATTGGGAGTTATACCAGGTTTGCGATGATCGCTACCAGGAAAAAAGCTACGGCCAATCCAGCTGTAACCTTTTCCAACAATTCCTCAAGTCCCTTATTTTTACCAAAAAACATCTGGGACCCTCCACCGAGCGAACCCAAACCTTCACCTTTACTAGGTTGTATCATTACCACTACAATTAATATCAATGAGAGAATCAATAATAAAATTGAGAAGAAACCCATTTCTTCACCCCCGGTGGATTTTTATTTGCTTAATCATTGTATCAGACTTCTTTTGGTTTAACAAGGAATTTATGATAATAAGTAATCTTATTTACTTTAAGAAGTAAGTAATTGATTAAGAAGACGGAAGATTGGGGTTTACCAACCTTCCGTCGGAATTTATTTAACCTCTATTTATATTATAAAAGGCATCTTTGCCAAGAAATACAGCTTCATCGAACAGGAGATCCTCAATCCGTAAGAGTTGATTGTATTTGGAAACCCGGTCAGTTCTGGAAGGAGCCCCGGTTTTAATCTGTCCGGCATTGGTAGCTACCGCAATATCAGCAATCGTAGTATCTTCAGTTTCACCAGAACGATGAGAAACAACCGCAGTATAACCTGCTTTTTTGGCCATTTCAATCGCATCTAAGGTTTCAGTGAGGGTCCCGATCTGATTTACCTTAATTAATATAGAATTAGCAACTCCCAGTTTAATTCCTTTCGCAAGACGCTCTGTATTAGTAACAAAAAGATCATCACCTACGAGTTGAACCTTTTTACCAATACGATCATTAAGGAGTTTCCAGCCATCCCAATCTTCTTCTGCCATTCCATCTTCAATTGAGATAATCGGATAATTATTTGCTAAAGATTCCCAGAAATCAACCATTTCTTCTCTGGTTTTGAGGAGATCGGACTTCCAAAAGTAATACTTACCTTCCTCTCCTTTTTCCCGGGCAGCCTCCCATAATTCAGTAGCAGCCGGATCCATAGCAAACATAATATCCTTACCTGGAGTAAAGCCAGCTTTGTTTATTGCTTCCATAATTACATCCAAAGCTTCCTGGTTGCTTTTTAGATTAGGAGCATAACCTCCCTCATCCCCTACAGAGGTAGCATAACCTTTCCCAGCCAATACTTTTCTTAAAGCATGGAAGATTTCTGCTCCCCAACGTAAACATTCAGAGAAAGTCTCCGCACCGACCGGCATAATCATGAACTCCTGTAGATCAACGCTATTATCAGCATGTCTACCACCATTTAGAATATTCATCATTGGTACGGGAAGCTCTTTCGCATTAACCCCGCCTAAGTAGCGGAAAAGAGGAATTCCTAAAGCATTAGCAGCGGCTTTAGCTGTAGCCAAAGATACTCCTAAGATCGCATTAGCACCTAGTTTCGCTTTGTTAGGTGTTCCATCAAGATCAATCATCAAATGGTCGACCCCGGTCTGATCTAGAGCATCCATTCCGATCAATTCTTCGGCAATCTCCTGAACATTTTCAACAGCCTTTTGGACGCCTTTTCCTAGGTAACGCTCTTTATCGCCATCCCTTAACTCTACTGCCTCAAAAGCACCAGTAGAAGCTCCTGATGGTACGGCAGCCCGCCCAACAGCTCCACTGGCTAAGGTTACTTCAACCTCAACAGTGGGGTTTCCCCGCGAATCTAAAATTTCCCGTGAATGAAGATCAACAATTGAAGTCATTAAAAACTCCCCCTTTAGTTTAATCTATATTAAGAAATTGCGTAATTTATTTAAGTTTCAACTATAAATTACTAATGGAGGGAATTGCATAATTACCTTTGGCATCCATTTAACTACAATATATAGTGCTTAGCTATTATTAGACTATCAATATATTGTGGTTAAATAATTGAATTATGCAATTTCCTCATATGTTTTTTATCTTATGGAATATTTGTTATACTCAATTCCCTGTTCTGACTTTCCTTCCGGCTAGTCGCAGTTAAGCAAGGATTCTCCGGTCATTTCAACAGGCTTAGCTACCCCCAGAAGTTCCAGAATGGTAGGTGCTAAATCAGCAAGTTTCCCCTTCTTTAACTGACATTTTCCTTGATATCCAACTAAAACTACAGGTGCTGGAAAGGTAGTATGGGCGGTACAAGGTTCTCCTGTTTTCGGATCAACCATTAATTCGGCATTCCCGTGGTCGGCAGTAATAATCGCTGCACCACCCCGATCTATTATCTCCGGAATTACCTGGGATAAACAAGAGTCTACCGCTTCCACTGCTTTAATTGCTGCCTCTTTGGAGCCCGTATGCCCTACCATATCACAATTAGCATAATTCATAATGATTACATCAAACTGCTCAGAAGCAATTGCTCCCAGGACCTTCTCCGTAACCTCATAAGCACTCATCTCTGGTTTCAGATCATAAGTAGGAACCTTAGGCGAAGGAATTAGTACCCTTTCCTCTCCTGGGAAAGGAACCTCCTCACCCCCATTGAAAAAGTAAGTTACATGTGCATACTTTTCTGTCTCGGCAATCCGGAGTTGCTTCAGTCCCAATTTGCCCAAGTATTCACCTAAGATATTCTCCATTCTCTCCTCAGGCGGGAAAATAACCGGGGCATCAATGGTCTCATCATACTGGGTAAGACAGGCAAACTTCACCCCAAGGTAGCCCTTTTTCCGTGGAAAGCCAGAGAAACTTTGATCTACAAAGGCTCTAGTGATCTCTCTGGCCCGATCCGGCCGGAAATTAAAACAGATAACTCCATCTCCAGGCTGAATAGTGGCTACTGGTTTTTCCCCCTCCAGCACTACCGTGGGCAGGAGAAACTCATCCGTAACCTCCTTTTGATAGGAAGTAGTTACTGCCTCCAGGGCACTGGAAGCTTTTTCTCCCTCGCCATCAACCATTGCCGCGTAAGCTTTCTCAACACGCTCCCACCGATTATCCCGATCCATGGCATAATATCTGCCCATCACAGAGGCAATCCGACCACTGCCAATCTTCTTAAGTTCAGCCTCTAACTTTTCTAAATACTCTTTCGCACTGGCAGGAGGAGTATCTCTCCCATCCAGGAAGGCATGGATATAAACCTCTTTAATCCCCATCTCCACTGCTAAGCGTATAAACCCATAGAGCTGCTCGGTATGACTATGGACTCCACCCGGAGAAACCAAGCCCATAAAATGGAGAGGTTTTTTTGTATTACGAAGATAATCAATTAGTTCTATAAATACTGGATTCTTTTTAAGTTCTCCCTCTTTTAAGGCTTTACTAATCCTTACCAGGCTCTGATAAACCACTCTACCGGCACCAATATTGAGGTGACCAACCTCAGAAGTTCCCATTTGTCCTTCAGGTAAACCCACAGCTTCTCCAGAAGTTTTAATTAAAGCATGGGGGTTCTCAGCCATGATTTTATCAAGAAAAGGGGTCTTTGCTTCGTATATAGCATTCTCCTTATGATCAGGGTTATAGCCCCAACCATCAAGGATAATCAGACTAACCGGTCTATGTTTTAATTCCATGTTTCATCTCTCCGTCCAAGCTAAGATTATTTTTTCAAGAGGTCTACCGGTTACAAGTTTTAAGGCAATTACATAATTAATCTGCAATTCCTTAGTTTTAGGTAAACATTTTCTTATTATTTATAATTAATAATAGAAGTAAAAGAATCCACTTTTAGACTAGCCCCCCCGACCAGGGCACCATCAATTTCCGGTTGGGACATAAACTCTTTAATATTATTGGGTTTTACACTTCCGCCATATTGAATTCTAACCTTAGCAGCCAGATCCTCCCGAAAGCTTTGAGCAATTGTCTGCCGGATTAAAGCAATCACCTGGTTAGCATCCTCCCCCGTAGAAGAACGGCCGGTTCCAATTGCCCAGATTGGCTCATACGCAATTACTATCTTCGGGATATTCTCCTCTTCAATACCCGACAAGGCCTTTTCCACTTGTGAGGCAACTATAGTTTCAGTTTTTCCGGCATCATGCTGTTCCAAAGTCTCACCCACACAAATAATCGGATTCAATCCATGTTTTAAAGCAGCCTTAACTTTCTTGTTGACTTGCTCATCAGTTTCGCCAAAATACTGTCTACGTTCAGAATGTCCAATAATGACATATTTGCATCCGAGTTCCTTAAGCATAACCGGAGAAACCTCTCCAGTAAAAGCCCCCTCCTCTTCCCAAAAGAGATCTTGTGCGCCCACAGCAATATTAGAGTTCTCTAGAAGCTCCGTTACTGGAAAAAGAGCTGTAAATGGAGGGCAGACTACAATCTCTACCCCTTTTACTCCAGCCAATTTTTCAGCTAAACCTGAGACCAACGTTCTGGCTTCAGAGACAGTTTTAAACATCTTCCAGTTACCAGCAATAATAGGTAATCTCAATTCATCCATCCCCTTATTCTTTATCAGTAAGAGCAGCAACCCCAGGCAACTGCTTACCTTCTAAAAATTCTAAGGAAGCACCGCCACCAGTAGAAATATGGGTCATTTGATCAGCATAACCTAACTGTTCAACAGCGGCTGCTGAATCGCCGCCACCGACAATAGTAATTGCCTCCGAATCTGCAAGTGCTTTGGCAACAGCGTTAGTACCCTTTGCAAAATCCGGTATTTCAAAGACCCCCATCGGTCCATTCCAAATAACGGTTTTTGCCTCTTTAATGGCCGATGAAAAGATTTTAATCGTTTCCGGACCTATATCCACACCCTGCAAATCAGCTGGAATCTGATCTGCTTTAACTGTCTTATGCATGGTAGGATTCTTAAAGTCATCAGTTACTACCGCATCAACCGGAAGCAGTAGTTTGACTCCCTTCGCCTCAGCTTGAGCCATCATATCTTTGGCAAAATCAATCTTCTCGGCATCCAGTAATGATTTACCAATCTCAAAGCCTTTAGCTTTCAAAAAGGTGTAAGCCATTCCGCCACCGATAATTAAGGTTTCTACCTTATTCAGTAGGTTTGTTATTACCCCCAATTTATCGGCAACCTTAGCTCCTCCTAAAATAGCAACCAGTGGTCGTTCGGGTTCACTAATCGCCTTCCCCATAATTCTCAACTCTTTTTCAATTAAAAAACCTGCAGCAGCCGGCCGGAGATATGCTGTCACTCCAGCGGTAGAGGCATGGGCACGGTGGGCCGTACCAAAGGCATCATTAACATAAAGATCAACTACTTCTGCCAGTTGTTTGGCAAAAGCGGGATCATTGGCAGTCTCTTCCTTATAAAAGCGGACATTTTCCAGAAGGACAATCTCTCCCTCTTGCATTTCCGAGGTAACCTTCTTTACTTCCTCGCCAATACAATCATCAACCTTGGTCACTTTTTTACCTGATAATTCCTGCAAACGACGGGCAATATTATCCATTTTGTATTTAGGATCTACACCTTTAGGCCGTCCAAAATGGGTAACTAAGACTACTTTACCCCCACCTTCGCAAAGATAATTGATAGTAGGTAAAGCTGCCCGAATCCTCCGGTCATCAGTAATTTCTCCCTGTTCATTTACAGGAACATTAAAATCAACTCTAACCAGAACTCTTTTCCCTTTGACATCCAAATCTTTAATGGTCATCTTGTTCATTAGAACTCACTCCTTTTTTTAATCTGTTTTTAAGTTTGCAAAAAACAAGAGTAAAAGATTGTTCTATACTTAATTTAAGGAATTGTATAAGCAATTCCCTTAATTAAGAGGGGTCTTCACCCCTCTTAATTTTTAGATTAAACCCCTTTGTTAATTATAAAAGAAGCAAGATCCGCTACCCGGCATGAGTAACCCCATTCATTATCGTACCAGGCAATAACCTTTACCAGATTATCTTCGATCACCATCGTTGATAAACCATCAACAATCGAAGAATGCAAATTTCCATTATAATCAGAAGAAACCAAAGGTAATTCATTAAAATCCATTATTCCCTTGAGCTCCTTCTCTGCCGCTTCTTTTAAAGCATTGTTAATCTCGTCTTTTGTCACAGGAGATTTCTCCAACTCCGCTACCAAATCAACAACAGAAACATTAGGGGTAGGAACCCGCATCGCAAAGCCATTAAGTTTTCCTTTCAATTCGGGAAGAACTAAAGCTACAGCTCTGGCCGCACCGGTAGTAGTGGGGATAATCGACATTGCAGCCGCCCGGGCCCGCCGTAGATCACCATGGGGAAGATCCAGAATTCTCTGATCATTAGTGTAACTATGTACAGTTGTCATCAAACCCCGTTTAATTCCAAATTTTTGTTGTAGCACTTTAGCCACTGGAGCCAGGCAGTTAGTTGTACAAGAAGCATTGGAAATTACATGATGATTTTTGGGATCATACTGATCATCATTAACCCCCATTACAATAGTTATATCTTCGCCTTCAGCCGGAGCTGTGATAATAACTTTTTTTGCCCCGCCTTTAGTAATATGATTAGCGGCACCTTTAACCTGTCTACCTTTTTTGTTTACCCCATCATTCTTAATCGTAAAAATCCCTGTAGACTCAATAACAATCTCTACTTCAGAGTCTGACCAGGGTATTTCCGCCGGATCCGTAAGTGAAAATACTTTGACTTTTTTACCATCAACTACTATATTATCCTTTTCAGCCTGTACCTCACAGTTTAAGATTCCGTGGACAGAATCATACTTTAAAAGATGGGCAAGAGTCTTAGCGCTAGTAAGATCATTTACTGCCACTACCTCGAGCTCAGGATGGTATTTCTTAATCGCCCGGAAAACATTCCTTCCGATTCTCCCAAAACCATTAATCCCTATTTTTACACTCATCTTTTTTACCTCCTTATTCTCCCTTACTATCTTTAAGAGAGCAAGAATTATAGTACTTTTATTATTCTTCCCCGGAAAATATTTAATACCGAGATTATCCAATAAAAGCACTAGCCTTAATAATGAGTCTTTTCTCTAGTCCAAATCCATTGAAACTTCTGGCTAAATCTTCCGCTTTAAAAAAGTATTTCCTTCCTATTCCAAATAAGTTTTTGCGATTTTTAACAATTTGCGCATCCGATGATTAACAGCGGATTTGCTTAAAGGAGGATTAGCTAACTGTCCCAATTCACGCAGGCTTGCCCCAGGATTCTCTAAGCGTAATACCGCCAAGTCTTTTAGATTATTGGGCAGGTTTTTAAATTCCTTTTTCTTCATAAACACTGTAATAATCTCCACTTGTTCGACTGCTGCCCGTACGGATTTTTCAAGATTGGCTGTTTCACAATTCACCAGCCGGTTAACCTCATTTCTCATCTCTTTAATGATTCTTACATCTTCCATGAATAACAATGCCGAGTGCGCGCCAATAAAAGTAAGAAAATTACTAATAGCTTCGGCTTCCTTTAGATATACAACATACTCCTTATACTCTCTTCGCTGGCTTAACCCGGCCTTAAATTTACATAGATTCATCAGATAAGTTAAACCCTGGGCAAAATCTTCACTCTCCGAAACGATCTCCAAATGATAATTGCCTTTCTGGGGATCAGTTACCGAACCCCGTGCCAAAAAAGCGCCTCGCAAAAATGCTGCCTGGCAACATTTGGTCCGGACTAAAGCAGAGGGAACCCCACTATCAAAGTTGAAATCAGAAGATAAAATATCCATTTCCCCAAGAACCTTCTTCACCGTCTTTGCTCCTGTGAGCTGTAGTTTATACCATCTACGCCCAAGTTTTTCTGTCTCCTCAATTACAAGCTGACTTTGAAGCTGAAAGCCAACCTTTAAAAGCTGATGAACTTTGCGCATAAGTGAAGCATTCTCACTACTAATCGAGAGCACAAAGGAGCGATTAGCCCGGAGATGAAGAGTGCCATTAGCGCGAACAATTGCAGCTATTTCCGCTTTTACGCAACATTTTTTCTTGGGAAATCTTCGGATTAATTCTTCTTTGGTTTTCTGTGAAAAGCTCTCCATTTTTTCTCCTCTTCTAGCTTATTGGGAATAACCACTAAAAGAACAAGTATATATAATTATATAGAATTGCATAATTCAATTATTTTAAGATTTAACCACAATATATTGATAGCCTAATATAAGATAAACTCTAAGTCGTTCATACTGGTTACCTTTAGCATCACGAAGTGATTTATAAAAACTAGATGAATCGACAATCCCCAGAGGCATTTCCTGTATTGGTTAAATGGATACGAAATGTAATTATGCAATTCCCTCAATTAAAGAAATATAATTCATTTTATTCCGGTTTAAATCGCATATAATTGTATAATTGATTAATTTTAACTTACATTTCGCCCCCCCTAATTTTGCTGGGTTCCTATTTTGCATCTTTATTGAAACTAATTCTCTCTTGACCTTTGTGTGAAAAACGCAATGTTAGATAATGTATTCAAGGAGGTTACAATGATCAATAAAATCTGGCTCGCCCTGTTTTTCCTCGGATATCTGGTTGCAGGAGCAACTGGGCGAGTAGAAGAAACAACACTTTCTCTTATCCGTTCGATGGAAGATTCTGTTAAATTCTGTTTGGGAATTATAGGTTTCTTATCTTTCTGGTCGGGACTCTTACGTATTGCAGAAGAAACTGGTATTACTACCTGGCTGTCCCGCGTATTAAGCCCTGTACTCCGCTGGTTCTTCCCCAAAATCCCACCCAACAGTCCGGCCTTGGGTTGTATTACCCTAAGCCTTTCCGCTAACCTTCTTGGACTAAGTAATGCTGCCACTCCACTTGGGATTAAAGCGATGAAAGAACTAGAAAAACTTAATACTACCCCTGGAGAGATCTCCGAAGAAATTTCGGTTTATCTTGCCTTGATCATGGGAGGAATCTCCTTAATCCCTTCAACCATAATTGCCATCAGAGCACAAGCCGGTTCCCGCTATCCTACATCTATAATCCTTCCTATGTTCTTAGCCTCTGCTGCCGGAACATGTACCTCATTACTAGTTCATCAAATCATAAAAAAAACCCAAAGGGAGGGTAAGCGATGAAGCTAATTTCTACCTGGGCAATTCCCCTTTTTATACTCGTGGTTCTGGTTTGTGGGGAATATAAAGGTGTTAAGGTTTACGAAACTTTTATTAAAGGTGCCCAAGACGGTATGAAGATTGGATTCCAGCTTTTCCCTTTGTTCTTAGCGATCTTTGGTGGGCTGGCAGTTTTTAATGCCTCCGGTGCTTTAAACTTCTTATGCCGGCTTCTATCACCCCTTGCCAACCTTTTAGGTATTCCCGCCGAGATCCTCCCACTAGGATTAATAAAACCACTTTCTGGTTCCGGAGCCCTTGGCTATATGGCAAATTTAGTACAAAATTATGGCCCGGATTCTTTCCTTGGGACCATGGCCTCCATTGTTGCCGGGTGTTCGGAAACTACTTTTTATGTAATAACAGTCTATCTCGGCGTTGTTGGCATTACCCGTCCTAAACATCTTCTATTAATGGGCCTTTGCGGAGATCTTGTCTCTTTTCTAGTCGCCGTTATGCTTGGTCATCAACTTATAATAAGATAATCGCTCACGCATTTTCTAAATTGAAGTCTCCTTGGTGACTGCCGCCTTTACGGAAGCAGTCTTTGCTTCTCCACGGGAAAGGTCTACCATTTTATCCCACACTTCATCTATATCAAGGTATTGATCAGACATCTCTATTAATGTCTGTAAAAAGCGTTTAAACTGGATACGAAAGAGGTCTACCTGTTGTTTAAGATTGGCCAATTGTTGAAGTTCAGATTGAATCTCTTCCCTGACTTTCAATTTCATTTGTTCAGAAAGGTTTTGGGCTTCCCGCAAAATAACTTCCGCTTGCTTTTCTCCAGCAGATTTGATCTCATCAGCAGTCCCCTGTGCAAGATAGAGGGTATTTTTTAGAGTATCTTCCATTTGTTGATAAGTCTTTACAACCTCTTTTATTTCATCGAGTTCTTCCTTTAATTCAATATTCTCTTTGTACAATTTTTCATAATCAATTGTTACCTTTCGCATAAACTCCTGAACTTCTCTTGTTCGATAACCACGGACTCCTCGACGGAAAACTACAGTCTCAAGATCAACCGGTGTGAACATTTCTGCATCTCCTCCCCTTTTGTCATTTAATCGCTATTTATATATATAATTAAAATTTACATCAAGCGTTTTAGTACTATTCTAATCCGCCCTTTTTTTGTTGTTCCACCAGCTTCAGCTATAATCACCCGGCCCCGACCTCTAATGGAGAGCAGATCTCCTTCTTTAACCTTATAAGCCGGATTAGTAACCGGCCGCCAATTTACTTTAACTTTTTCCGCTTTAATCTCCCGGACAACCTTATTTCTTGACATTCCATATCCGGCTCCCGCGACCGCATCTAAACGTAAAGAAGCAACCGTACTTTTTATCTCTTTAACCTTTTCAATAGGAGTATTAAGTTGTTCCGGATCAATCGCTCTAACTTCAACTGGAGTGGAACCGACTTTATTAAGATGAGTCAGGAGAAAATCTCCAATCTCCTCTGCCGCCACCAGTTGGGCTTCATCATTAGTAAGCAGAAAATCGCCGATCTTTTCCCGCTTAATCCCCAATCCTAAAATGCTCCCCAATAGATCACGATGGGTAAAAGGTAAACCTTTAGGAGCACCATTTCCAGGCTTTACCTCCCCAGTTAAGGGTCTTACTGATAGATAAGCTAAAGGTGGTTCCACCGATTCCATCAAGTAAAAGGAGGGCATGAGTACCATTCTTTCTCTTTCCGCTTGACGATAACCACCAAATTTTAAGGTTTTAACTTCCGGAAGATAATGAAGAATCTCTTCAAAAACCTCTATACCTCTTGGATCCAGAAAATCTGTAGCTACCGGTTCTGCTCTTTTTAATGAGATCTCCACTTTATCTAGTAGGCGGGCGGCATTTGCCCGTTCCTCACCTTCCAGATGGGATAAAAGTCTTTCCTTTTCGATCATTATTTTAACACCTACAATTATTCTCCTAATTCCTTGGATTTTTTTGTTGCTGCCAGGACCGCCTTCATCAGCTGTCCATGGACTCCTCCAAGTTCCAGTTCAGTAAGGCCAGCAATAGTTGTTCCTCCCGGTGAGGTAACCATATCTCTTAGAACTGCCGGGTGTTCCTGTAATTTACTAACCATCAGTGTACTCCCTAAAACAGTCTGTAATGTAAGTTCTCTTGCCAACTGACGAGGGAGTCCTGCCAGTACGCCACCATCAATCAAAGCTTCGATGAAAAAATAGACAAATCCAGGGCCACTCCCTGACAAACCAGTAACCGCATCCATTAAATTTTCAGTGATGGTTACTACTGTACCCAAACTACTTAAGATCCCTCTTGCCCATTTGAGCTCGGCTTCGCCACTTCTTGTTCCAGCAGTTACAGCCGTGATTCCTTCACCAATTAAAGCTGGGGTGTTAGGCATCGCCCTCAGTACTTTAGCTCTGGGAAATAAAGTTTCTAGCGATGAAACTGGAAAACCAGCCACAATTGAAAGGAGCGGAAGATCCGGAATCTTCAGATCCTTAAGCGCTTCCTTAACAACTTGTGGTTTTACTGCTAGAATAATCCCCTCCGCCTCTTTGTTCTCTAAGGCAATAAGCATCTCCCGGTTATCCTGGAAAGTCTCAATTCCAAGCTCCCCCAGGATCTCCCGGCGCATAGCATCAGGATCAGAAACTATAAATCTTTCAGCAGCATAACCCTGCTTCAACAAACCTTTAATAATCGCGGTGGCCATCAGTCCGCCACCAATAAAACCCAGAGCACTCAAGACTTTCACTCCTAGCGGTTAAATTTATCTGTTGTAAAGAAATGTTCATCCTTGGTCTCTGTCCGAAGAGGAAAAGCAACCTCAACATTAGGAGGGGTAAATAACATTATTGAAGAGCTGACTTTCTGCACCGAACCATCCAATGCATAGACAGCACCTCCTACAAAGTCCGTAATCCTCCGGGCGATCACTTTATCTGTCTCTTCCAAATTTAAGATTACCGGGCGCCTGTTTTTTAGCTGATTAACAATTGATTGGACATCATCAAAACTTTCCGGTTCATAAACAATTAAACGAGATATTTTGTTCTGATTGGAAAGGCTCACTACCTTACCGCGATCCCTTCCAGTCTTAGTCCCCGCCGCAGGTTCGGCCTTTTCATCATAAACCTCTTCAAGCTCGACATGGGTTTCAAAGCCTAATAGGTTCATAAACCGTTCTAAAAACCCCTTTTTCTCCTCCGTCTCCTCTAACTTTTCGTTTTCCCAATTTTTCATTTTATCCCTCCTCCGGGCGGAAGATGGCGGTACCGATTCTTACAATAGTTGCTCCTTCTTCAATTGCAACCTCATAATCATTACTCATTCCCATGGATAATTCAGACCACTCTTGACCAGGATTGAATTCCTGCTTAATACGGTTAAATAATACCCTTAATTCCCGGAAGATCGGTCTTACTTCCTCAGGCTTATCAGTATATGGAGCCATGGTCATTAATCCTGATAAAGTAATTCCAGGCATTACTTTTACTTTCTTATAAAAATCCATAACTTCTCCAGGGGCTAGGCCCTGTTTGGTATCTTCCCCTGATATATTCACTTGAATAAGACAATGCACCTTTTGACCTTGTTTTAGCCCCTGTTGATTTATGGCCTCAGCTAAGCGAAATCTATCTAAAGAATGAATCAGCTTAAAATCAGAAACAGCCTGGCGTACTTTATTTGTCTGTAAACTGCCAATAAAATGCCAGTTAATCTCTTCCCTTAAATCAACTAATTCTCTCTGTTTCCTCAAAGCATCCTGAATTCGATTCTCGCCAATATTTTTCATCCCTAATTGGACAAGTTTTTTGATCTCATCTGCTTCTACATATTTCGTAACCGCAAGGATCGTGATCTCCTCATACTGCCGACCAGCTACAGAAGCTGCTTTCATAATTTTATTCTTAACAATGTCCAAATTTTTTTCTAGATCCAATTTAATTGCCCCCGATACAATAAAAAATATTTCTTAAAATTGAGTAGTTAGGACTAACGGCAAAAAACCGCTGTGCCAATCGGAAGCCCCTTAATAATTGCCCATTGGTCATTAGTATCAATCACTTCTACATTAATCCGGCATTTATCTCCTTTAATCGTAGAGGTAACTGTCCAACCTGTTTTCTCTTGATAAGTTAAAGCCGACCGCGGGATCCGGATCCCCGTAGATCTTCTATATATCAAATAGGCTTGAAAGATTCTTTTATTTATTAATTTAGGAGCAAGCGAATTTTCCTCAAAAAACCAATAATTATTTGTATAATCTGTAGCTAAGAATAGCAAAGGGAATTTCTCCCCACCTACTAGAAGAATGGCTTCTTTAGGCGCTTCCAGTCCAAGTCCTTCTGGTAATTTACAAACTAAAGTCTGTGCATGCCCGCTAATAATCTTGGCCCAAGGCTTTCCCTTTTTAACTTTTGTGGTAAAACGCTCACTGGCGTTATAACTTTTGGAAAATAGGTCTTCAATGCCATTTCTTTCAAGAATATCGAGACCTTCTCCTCCATCAATCCTCATACTGAAGATACCCGGTTTTTCCGATAATACCAGCAGGTAACTTTCCATCCACCCGGGTAAATATAAATCCCCAGTTTGAATTAGATTTTCGCGGGTATGAAGTAATTGTGACTTATTCTCAATCGACTTTTGAAGTTGATCCTTAATTCCTTCTGGATCCCGAGTCTGATTTTGTAGATATTGAATATCCTTTTCCAACTGGAGAATCTCCTGATCAATATTATAAAGGCGCAAAGCAATCGTTCGGAGAGCAAGCACTCCATCTTTTTTTAATTCCTTGGGAAAGCCACCACTGATTATCTCTGCTAGAGGTTCCCCTGCTGGTACCCGTGTTCCTTCATCCACTAATAACTTAATTTCACCGTCAAATGGTGATGTTAAAATCATCTCATCCCGGATTGCCAGGGTTTTCACCCATTGGCCCTGTTCTACAGTTCCCCAATCCACCACCCGCACTTGTGGAAAAAGATATCTGATCACCGTAAAGATCAGTTGTGTAACAATTATAAAAAGTAGTAATAACAAGACCAGTAATAAAATAAATTTGCAAGAACGCAACCATCTAGCCAGTTGACCAAGGAAAGAATCAGGTTTTAATACATAACGTTTCAAATCCATCCCTACCAAGATTACAACTTAAATTGAATTTTCATCCTTTAAGTAGTAAACAATCTAACAATTCCCCTAACTTATATAAATTCGTTAATAATCTAGTGTTTCCTTCTTCAGTCTCTCCGGTTTTTCCTGCTTATTTTAATGCTACAAGTGAAAGCATCCTTCCGCTCTCTCTAGCACGCCGGTAAGAGTAAAAAATCTTATGACACGAAGTACAAAGGCCGGCAACATCTATATTAGCTAAATGCAAACCCGATTTTAGTAAAAGTCTTTTATTAATCTCTTCAAGGTTTAATGAATAAACATCTTTCTGGCCATCTAAGTTTAATTCCGGCCATTTATCCTGGAATAACCGGTAGCGCTCTGCACTAACTTGATAACAACATTCTCCAATTGCCGGTCCAATCGCTGCTCTACAAGTATTAGGCTCAGTCTCATACCTTATATACATCTGTTGTATAGCTTTTTCCACAATACCAGCTAGGGTTCCCTTCCATCCGGCATGAATAGCTGCTATAGCTCGATGTACAGGATCAACGATAATTACCGGAACGCAATCGGCATGAATAGTTGCGAGCCCTACACCAGAAAGATTTGTCATTAGCCCATCAGCCTCCAGCGGTCTTCTCTCTTTCTTAAACTGATCAATAATAATAATTAGATCACCATGAACTTGCCGAACAGTATGAACTTGATCCGGTTGTAAACCAAAAACGGTAAAAAATCTTTTATGAGCTTCTTGAAGTTCCTTCTCTCCTAGGCTAGATCCAAAATTCAATCCGGCCGTATTCTCCTGCCAACGAGTAGAAAACCCCTGTACCAACCAGGAAAAACTAGATAACAATTGTGAACTATAATATTTGATACCATTTGTCTCCCGTAAAATCCATGCCATTAACTAATCCTCGCTTTTCTTCCATAAAACCGGATTTTTTCTCCCCAATGAAGATTGAACATCAATTATTCTTTGATTACGCGAACCTCTAAATAAAAGATAATCTGCCTTTTCTTCTATTTTAAAAGGGCCATCAATTAATAGGGTGGTCAAATCAAGAATTTCTTTAATCTCAGGAGTTTTTGAAGTAATAAGCTTCTCCCACTGATAGCCGGTATAGATCACTAGATTACCCCCAACTTCCTTCACCTTTTTAGCCAAGGCTAAAGCACCGGCTGCTTGAGCAAGAGGCTCCCCACCACTAAGGGTAATACCTGATAATAATTGATTATAATGTAACATACTCCAGACTTCAGCGATTGAAAGCAAAGTTCCTCCTTCCGGCTCCCAGGTTTCGGGATTATGGCATCCAGGGCAATGATGGGGACAACCCTGAAAGAAAACAACTCCCCGCAAACCGGGACCATCTACTACACTTTCCGGAATAACTCCAGCAATCCTAATCTGTTCAGATTCTTTTATTTTTAAACTCCCCTTTCTACTGGTCGTTTAACATAACATATAAAGAGCAATTATTAAAGTTCTCCCAGCATAACATGGGTTTGTAACCTATTGTTATACAAACGGATAATTATCCACAAGCTTAGTTCTCCACATTTTCCACAGGGTTATCCACAGATAAACAAAGGGTTCGTGGGATCTCCCGGATTTAATCCACAATTTCCACAGAGAAGTCTACAAAATATCTGTATATAAATCAAGCCTATTAATAAGGGTTTGCGAAAACAATCCACAGCTATCCACAAGTTAATAAATTACATAATTGAATAATTTTAAGATTTGACCATACAATATTGATTGTCTTTAATTACAATATATAGGTGGCTTAATTTGGAGCCAATCACTATTTATTCTGATAATGGATATTTTCTAAAATTTGACAATTACAATAAGGGAGGTATCTCCCCTATTGGTCAAATGGATACCTTAAGATAATTATACAATTCCTTAGATTATCTATTTTCGATCAATAAGCCAGTTTATTTAACCCGTTATAATCAGCTGATCTTTAAACGAGGAGCAGCAGCTAAAGCTAATGGAGAAGAACCAAACCTTTGGAAACGATAATAGCCACAGGCTGCGATCATGGCAGCATTATCTGTACAAAGACCAAGCGGAGGATAAAAAAGCTGCAATCCCCGCTTGGCAGCTTCTTGTGAAAAGGTCTCCCGTAATTCTGAATTGGCAGCAACTCCCCCCGAAAGGATCAGAGTTTTTACTTTCTTCTCCTCCACTGCCCGAAATGCTCGGTCAGCTAGTACCGAAACGACTTGTCTCTGAAAACTAGCTGCCAGATCAGGAGCGGGAACCTTCTCCCCTTTCTGTTTTAAGCGGTGAACCAGATTCACTACGGCTGTTTTTATGCCGCTAAAACTAAAATCGTAGGTACCGGCCAAAGCATCATGTTGTACTAAGGTTATTCCTGGCGTTCCTTCCCGGGCCAAGCTATCAATCAAAGGCCCCCCTGGATAACCCAAGCCAAGAACCCGGGCGACCTTATCAAAGGCTTCTCCGGCCGCATCATCTCTAGTACGGCCCAAAATCTCGTATTTTCCATAATCAGGCATGAAGATTAAATCCGTATGTCCACCCGAGACTGTTAAACAAATTAGGGGGGGAGCTAGGTCCTGATGAGCTAAGAAATTGGCATAAATATGGCCTTCAACATGATTAACACCAATAAATGGTTTCTCCCAAGCTAAACTCAGGGTTTTTGCCATCGAAAGTCCAACTAATAACCCTCCAATTAGACCCGGTCCGTAAGTAGCAGCTACTAAATCTATTTCCCGGGAACTGATTCCAGCCACCCGTAATGCTTCTTCCACAATCTCTAAAATTACTTCGAGATGACAGCGGGCAGCCAATTCAGGAACTACCCCCCCAAATTTGCTATGTTTATCGATCTGTGACAGAATAATATTACTCCAAATCTTCCTTCCATCTTCCACCACTGCCGCAGCAGTCTCATCACAAGAGCTTTCAATCCCTAATACCAGCATTGTAGTCTCCTCCCTCTGCCATTACCTATAAGCAGCCTCTTTCAACTTAACTATTTAGTCTTCTCTATAATGGTCCTTTCCACATAATCAGGGCATCCTCCTGATTGTCTTGATAATAACCAGGGCGTACCCCTGCCGCTGCAAACCCTTCTTCTTTATAAAGAGTCTGGGCCGAAAAGTTAGAGATGCGAACTTCAAGAGTAAGATAGTTTAAACCCATTTTTTTCCCCTCAAAAGCCAGATTTTTAAGTAAGGCCCGACCCACCCCTTGCCGACGATAATCGGGGTGCACAGCCAGATTGGTAATATGCCCCTCATCCAATATTATCCACATACCTATGTAGCCAAGAATCCGCTTATCCCCTACAGCCACATAATAATAAGCCCTCTCATTCTCCAGTAATTCATGGAGAAAAGAAGCTTTAGACCAGGGTAAAAGGAAACATTTTTCTTCAATCTCCAGGACTGCCTCTAAATCCTCTAATTTCATGGGTTTAATCTTCAGAATCAACCCGGCAACTCCTTTCCTCCCAACGTACTTCAGCTTCAGTTCGCCGGAGGTACAAGGGTAGGCAAGTATATAATTGGTTCTCCTTATTTTTCTCCCATTCCGCCTGCCCCAACCTGGCAAGCTCTGCCCCATGTACTAGGTTTTCTGTTCCTGTTCCAAAGCGAGCAAGATTTTCCAAAGCATTAGAAAAATAATCGGTATACTCCTCAAGACCTTCTCCTAAAAAAATAACCGGCTTTCTTTTTTTTCGGAGTAGTTCTGCCAACTTCTCTGGTTCCCAGATCTTTGGCGGCAATAATTCCTTTAGAAGACCTACTTTCTGCTGATACAACCCAGCATAGACTTCTCCTTTACGGGATTTAAGCAGGGGACAGATAATCTCCTCCTGCTGCTGGAGATTAATAGCCAAAGCCTCTAGTGTAACAATCCCAACCAAGGGAATTCCTAAACCAAAGGCCAAGCCCTTAGCAATCGCCATCCCCACCCTCAATCCTGTATAGGAGCCCGGCCCAATCCCCACAGCAATTAATTGTAGTTCTTCCAACCTTCTACTACTCTTACGAAAAGCCTCATCTAACACAGCCGGGATCTTCTCTGCACCCCCCGGCTTAATCTTAATTTGATCATCAAAAACAACCTGATCCCCATCGATAAAACCAATCGATCCAATCCTAGTCGCTGTATCAATCCCCAAAACCCGCACGGAAAAACCACTCCTTACTCAACACCGGCTATTATTTTGTTTAGCTGTCTGTATTTCTTACTCAAAGTTTCACATATAAATAGCTTGCATAGGCTTTCATTCAACACGATTAACGAACGACCACTACGAGTTACGAGATGATTATGTAATTCTCTCATATATTAAACGATTGATCTTTTGATAATGTTCACCAAAAGGGGAAAATGTTATTATCCGCTGATTATCATTCTCTCCCCGCAGAAACTCTATTTCCATATATGATGAAGATAATATTTCCTTAGCAGAATCCCCCCACTCAATCATTATAGCCGCTTCCTCTTCCATCAATTCCTCCAGAGCAAGGGGTTCCAGTTCCCCCGGTTCAGAAAGTCTATAAAGATCCAGGTGGTAAAGGGGAAGTTCTCCTTCATAGCGATGGACTAAGGCAAAAGTCGGGCTAGTCGCCAACTCTTCACTCTTTAAACCCGCTGTTACTCCCCGAACCATTAAGGTCTTACCGCTTCCCAATGCTCCGGATAAAAAAAAGAGGTCTCCCGGTTGAAGAATACTTCCCAGAAAAACTCCAAGTTCCTCTGTATCAGCCGGGCTCTCGGACCAGATTCTCAGTTTATCGTCATGTTCCTTCTCCACCCGCACCAGGCCTCACCCCACATGTCTTCTTTTTTCTAAAGATTAGCACAAGCGATTGGGAGAGTCAAGCACTCGATTCTGCCTCAGCTTACTGGGGTAGGCGACTACTAAGAAATTTCTTGATCTCCCGTGCTGATGGCGGGCATCCGGACAATGAGTTAGTTAAGAAACAGGTACAGGCGCCAATCCCGATTCCTTCCCCACTGCTTCCACGAAACCCCTGTCCGATCTTAATCTCTTTTTCACCCAGTCCTAAGCTGTCAATATTTCCTTCTTCCTCTAAACGGTGTAAAGCATGAATTAGACTTCCATAACAGGCGGAACAGGCTTGGCGTTCATCTACGTATTTTGCCAGTGCTTGAAGTGATGGGGATAAGCGAAAAGTTCCCGGAGTTTTTTCTTCCGGGTTAATTTCGATAATTTCAGCTGCTGTCAACTCAGCCTTACCACTGCCTAACTTTGCTGCCATAGAAATATAGGGAATATCCGAAACATCCAGCCCTAAAAGAGAAGCTGCATAGGAATCGATCAGAACCGGATCAACTCCGGCAAACAACCGGCCCATCGGAACAGGGTTTCCTCCCTCTTCAAAAGTGAGATCTCCACAAATTCCATCAACAATCGTTAAATCTACCGGAAGTGCTGCCGACAAGTGAGCAATCGGTTGATAAAGTCCCAACCGATGGAACCTCCTCTTCTCACTATCCGGGACGCAACCCTTCAGATTCTTAAGTGCACAAGTAAGTTTAGTCTGACAATGGGCTTTTAAGACAGGCAGGTTAATCAAGTAATCCACCTCCAGCGGAGAAGAACAAACCGTCAAGTTTAAATCTCCAACTTGCCGCTGAACAGTAGCATCCTTTTTCAAGTTAATTAATTTCACTTGATATTTTTCGGCTAACTCCCTATACCCACAGACCTCAAAGGCTCTTTCTGTCTTCTCCCCAACCCAGGAACTTTCCATAATACTAAGGTCTTTATAACCTCTTTCCTGAAAATAGCGAATAATGCCCTCTACAATCTCCGGATGCGTAGTTGCTCCTGAAGAGGCAGGTTTACCTAGTACCAGATTCGGTTTTAAGCCAATTCTGGCTCCATTTGGAATCTGCTCTTCTGGTTTTATCGTCAGTAAAAGCTGTTCCACCATGTTTATTGGATTGTCACCATAGACTACATTAATCTGGTTTTTTCTCATTGTAATCTCCTCCAAGTTGACTTCTACATTAACAAAAATCGTAAATAAAATGAATAATTCTATAACCTAAAAAAGAGACCGTTGGTCTCTTTTCTAGGTGAAATATTTTCTACTTATAATTACTTAGTAATCTCCACATCTTTATGTGTCATGCTCTCCCCAAGGCTTAGACTCCTAAACTTCGGTAATTCTCTGAAGCCCACGGCTGTAAGATCAAAATTATCAAACTGGGCAGTATAGTTTGTTCCAGCATCAGCGCAGACATATAGTCCTGCTTTTAAACCTTCGGTAGAAAAGTCAATAATTTGTCCTTCTATATTATTCCCCGACCAAATCCGCTCAGTATTAACATAAAGCTCCACTTGATCCCAACTCTGGCGGACTTCTAGGATGTTAAGACCATTATCGGCAAAAAACGAACTATTACCTCCATCAATTAGAGTTGTTTGAGTTCCATTTTCATATATGTCTGCTCTTATTAATTCATAGTCCTTCGTTTCTGGTCTTACTCTAAATATGTAATAGAAATTACCAGGTTCAAAGCTCTTTACATTAAATATTAAACCAATCATACCTGAACCTAAGCCAGTAGGGTTCATTCTTGCTTTCACTTTATAGCTACTAGAGGGAATCGCAATAGGTGCAATTGTACTTATAAAATCATCAACATTATCGACAACTTTTATCTCATATTCACCAATACTAGTATTATATATCTGATAAGAGCCATCCGGATAATATTTGTTTAACCACCTACTAGTTTCAACAGAAAAATCATCAAACCATCCACAGACCTCAAAATCAACATCCGAATTATTCTCTGTTACAGTAACGCTTGCAGGTGCTGGTTGAAAAGTATAATTATCTTTCTGTGCCCATATGGTAAGGGAGTCGCCCCGATTGGCATAAAGCTCCCAACTTCCGTCACTTTCTGCGGGCACAAACCTTGTAGAACCAGAATTAATTCGGTAGTAAATAGTTGCCTCTTGAACAGGTACAATCTGGTCGTCCCACTTTCTCTCTGTCACCTGTCCCGAAATCTTATACCCGCCCGGTTGAATATTAATCTCACAACCAGATAGCAAAAACACAACAACTAAAGCCAATAACGCAAAATAAGTAAATCTTCTTTTATTTATCATTCGTACCTCCTTATTTTCTCGGAATATAATTAAGTCTTTTGATACGGTTTTAGAAAATCCTTTCTCTTTTTATTCTTTGACTAATTAAAAATCTTTTCTACCCAACTTTTTCTGACAAGCACTAATAAATCCAGCAAATATCCGAGATGATTCTTGAGTAGCAAGGCGTTCGGGGTGCCACTGGACTCCCAGGATGAAGTGTTCACCTGTAGCCTCCACTCCTTCAATTACTCCATCGTCACTTTGAGCAGAAATTATTAGACCTAAAGCTAATTTTTTTATTGCCTGATGATGATGGGAATTTGTCCAGATGATGTTTTGTTCCAATAAAGAAAAAAGCATCGTCGATTCCTTTATTTGTACCCTATGACTGACTTCTTCCCCGGGAAGCTTTTGCCAGTGCTCATCCACCTCTATATACTGGCTTGGTAAATCCTGATACAGGCTTCCACCTAAAGCGACATTTAGGATCTGAATACCACGGCAGATCCCTAGAATAGGTATCTGCTCCTCTCTAGCCTTATGGATCAATGTGAGTTCCCAATGATCTCTCTCTTGATCGACTTTGCCTAGTTTGGGATGGGGTGATTCCCCATACAAGCTTGGGTCTGGATCACCACCTCCGCTTAATAAAAGTCCCTGGCATAAACTAGCCAATGGCTGCTTCAAAGATTTTACTGGTGGAAGAAGCACTGGAATACCGCCAGCCCTCTCCACCGCACGGCAGTACCTACCGGCCACCATGTACTGATCTGGACTTTCCTTCAGATTATGCTGACAAGTAATACCAATTACCGACTTAATAAAATCACCTCCCCGATCAATTTTTTAGCGTAATTTAAGAAAAAAGCATAAAATAAATGAACTTTCGGTTTTAATCAGACCTATTATTTATCATATGAAAAAATTATATGATTGTCTTCAGCTTGCATTTAGCTGCCATATTCAGATAAATTCCGATTAGGCTATCAATCATATTGCTATCAAATCTTAGAAAATTAAATTTTTAAATTTATTATTATGTATAATTCCTTTAGTAAAAAAACTTTTTTTAAAAATTATTTTATTAATTCCTGGATAATAGTTTAAAAAGTAGAGGGATTATCAAATATAAACACGAATAGATTGAATTATCCGGAACAATTTTTAATAAACTCTACTATGAACTTTGGAGGTTGAAAGATGAGTAAGATACATAAGCGGATAACCTTATTTTTCTCTTTTCTTGTTGTTATGATCTTTATTTCTGTTTTTACGGTAGGGATTGGGGCACAATCCAGTTCTCAATCGAGTAAGGATATTGAGATCAGTACCCCTCCATTTTCTACTCAACCGGCACCATCAACACCATCAACACCGTCAACATCGTCAAACCAGTCTAATAAATATTTTCAGTTTTGGTTTCAACTAACCCCGCCCGGGCAAAGTAAGAAAGAGTTTGAATTTAAAAAACCGTCCAGTACCCCAAAATCTCCTAGCGAGCTTAGTGAATTGCGCTATCTTTATCTAGGTTCAATTGACCAGGAATTAGCTCTAATAATCCGGCTTACTGACAAAGCGAAAGAAAAAAGGATTGACCCGATTAGATATGCAGATTATCTGTATTCACAACAGCTACCACTACGAAGCTATCTATCACTCAGTGATCGGATTAACAACCTCATCCTGGAACTCTGTATTTACGATTTGGAACGTGTCTCTCGCTCTGAATTTTATTCATATCTACGGCAGATTAGAATCAATTCTTACTACCTTTCACAAGAGGAAAATACTTTTAATTACATTATTGATCTGATTGAAAATTATGTTTTCTCTCCGGTCGAGGCCATTGACAGTCTAGTCTTACTTAAACAATCGGCTACTCGTAGATGGTAGTAGTTCTCACCACCCAAACAATCAAGGCAGAAAAGGATATTCCACGCAGCTTGGTCAGAATGTTGTTTTAGCAGTGAAAGTAAACCAAGCAACAACTTCTGAACACGTGGAGATTATAACTTAAATTGGATTTTCATCCTTTCAGTGCCCCAGCTCTGCTGGGATGGATGACTACTTACCCAGAGCTTAAGCCGCCCATAAATGGGCGGCTTAAGTTTTTTCTTCTAGCATCTAAATATATCTGATTTCCGGACTGATGCTATCCGGTCCGATTTCAATCCAGCCATAACTCGGCTTTCTAGCGTAACCGGAGAGGCTACCGGGGTTCAATAGAAGCATCCCAGACTCCTGAGTAATAACGGGGAGATGAGTATGTCCAAAAACTATTAGATCTGCTCCTACTTCTCTCCCCTTTATTATTAATCTAAGTAAATCACGTTTTACTCCATAACGATGTCCGTGAGTAAGAAATAACCTTTTCCCGCCAAATTCCAATAATAATTCCCAAGGAGAAACCGGAAAAGAATCACAGTTCCCAGCCACCGCTCGAATCTGTAACCTAGGAAATCTCTTTTCCAGCTGGATTAGATCATTTTCGCCATCCCCGGCAAATAAAAGCCAATCTACCGATTCTGCCTCCTCCAAAGCTCTAATCAGATAGCTATTTCTACCATGAGTATCGCTTACTATCATAATTTTCATCTTAATTCCAATTCCTCTTTTTTAGAAAAATTCCTTGCTAATTTATTTATGAAAATCTCTTGCTTTTTGGTTGAGGTACTCTCGGAAGTCTTTCATCGCTTTTGCCCGGTGACTAATTTTATTTTTCTCCTCTTCTGAGATTTCTGCCATGGTAAGCTCTAAAGCAGGTAGATAAAAGAGAGGATCATAACCAAACCCCTTCTTTCCCCTGGGTTCGTAAGTAATAATCCCTTCACATTTACCCTCGGTAGTCCAGATCACTTCACCTTCAGGGGATGCCAAAGCTAAAGCACAGCGAAAACAAGCAGTACGTTTTTCCCATGGTACACCTTCCAACAGCTGCAGGAGTTTTTGGTTGTTTTTTTGATCATCGCCATGAACTCCGGCAAAACGCGCAGAGAAAACACCCGGAGCACCATCTAATGCATCTACTTCTAATCCTGAATCATCAGCTAATGTCCATTCGTGCAAATATCTAGCTACTGTGGTAGCCTTCTTTAACGCATTATCCTTAAAAGTAAAGCCATCCTCCTCCACCTCAGGAGCATCTGGGAAATCATAGAGTGACAAAACCTCCCAGGTTAAATCGGAGACCAGCCTCTTTAATTCTTTTAGCTTTCCTTTATTCCTCGACGTTAGGACGAGTTTTGGCAAGCGGTATCCCTCCGATTCTATTGGCCAGATCGCCTAAGATTTCTCTTTGAAAAGCAATCAATTCATTAATCCCTTTATTACTTAAGCTTAACAGTACTTCAAATTCATCATGAGTAAAAGGTGCCCCCTCGGCAGTAGCTTGCACTTCAACTAATTGTCCGTTTCCAGTCATCACTATGTTCATATCTACCGAGGCCTTTGAATCTTCGGCATAACATAAGTCTAATAAAAGCTGGTTATCAACAATTCCCACACTAGTAGCAGCTAAAAAGTCATATAAAGGCAACTGTTCTTGATCATCTTTAGCTATGGAAGCCAAAGCATCCACTAGTGCCACAAAAGCACCCGTAATCGAGGCGGTTCTTGTCCCACCATCTGCCTGAATAACATCACAATCAATCCAGATCGTTTTTTCTCCCAGTGCTGAAAGGTTTACAACTGATCGTAAAGCCCTTCCCACGAGGCGTTGAATCTCCTGAGAACGGCCACTTGGTTTACCTTTAGATACTTCTCTAATATTCCGTTGTGGAGTAGCCCTTGGGAGCATAGCATACTCTGCTGTAACCCAACCCTGACCACTACCGCGCAACCAAATCGGAACACGATCCTCAACCGTTGCTGTACATATTACTTTTGTTTTGCCAACATCAATCAGAACTGAGCCTTCGGCATGTTCAATAAAGTTTCTACTGATTTTAACTGGCCGTAATTGGTCAGCTTCTCTTCCATCTATTCTTTCCATGTTTATCCTCCACATCATTTTTATTCAGAATCTATTTTAAGTCCCCGATTATCTACTATAGTATAAGCATCTTCCACCTGTCAATGTTAGAACCCTAAAACAAAATCTTGAGCTAAGCTAAACTGGCTTGAGTGCGCGTTTCAAAAGTTTATATGAAACATCCGGAAAGTCTTTAGCAATCAGCCCTAATGTAGGTAATAGATACATCCAGTCAAGGTAAAACTGGGGATTTTCCGGTTTTAAGATTTCGGGTTTTGCTGGATCTGTAAGTGCACCTTCAAGAATCCTTGTACTCTTAGAAGAATGGGCAAGAATACCACCAGTCCCAATTACCACTTTAATTTGGGATAAATCTTTCCCTTCTTGGAGATATGAAAGGCCATAAGGAGTGTAATACTTTTCAATCTTACCGGCATGTCTTTCCATTGCACCCTTTACTGCTAAGTAGCCTAAACTTTCTTCCAGACGTTGGTCATTTTCGTTTATAGGTAAATAATCTGCAGTTTGGGAACGTTCTTTTACTCCGTTCACTACTTCTTTTTCAGTAAGATTTGCCATGTTAGCAATTACTTTGGGAGTAAAATATTCCATCAGGGCATAGGAACTGAACCTCATTCCTAAATCGCCTTCCACTGTCCTTTTAATTTTCGGTTCGGGAAGTCCACGTAAAAAAACTTGAGGTTCGGTAGGAAGGCCATCAGCAACGCTATGTACATCTGTAGTCGCACCGCCAATATCAATCAAAACAAGATCCCCTAATCCCTGTTGCTTATCACTAACACCTAATCCCAAACAGGCAGCGGCCTGCAAAACTGCAGCTGGAGTCGGCATAGTAATCCCATCAATCAATGTTTCGACTTGGTCTAATCCTTTAGCATGGATAATTCTTTTGAAAAAGATTTCACGAATAGCTGCCTGAACGGGTTCGATGTTTAATCTACCCAGTTCGGGAAGGACATTTTCTACCCGGTAAAATGTTTTCCCAGCTTGCTTAAGAAGTTCTTCTACTTCAGGAGCTACTGTTTTATTCCCGGCAATTATTATTGGCACATCTAACTTGCTCCCAGCAAGCATCCGGGCATTATGAAGAATTGTCTCTTTATTTCCGCCATCAGTTCCGCCCGCCAACAGAACTAAGTCAGGCTGAAGCTCAATCAATTCCCCGATCTCTATCCGTGAAAGCTCAAAGCCATAGGTTCCAACGACTCGCGCCCCAGCTCCCAAAGCCGCCCTTTTTGCTGCTTCCACAGTCAGTTCCGGTACCAGACCGATCGCCACCATCTTCAAACCACCGGCTGCACTACTACAAGCTAAGCGTTTTTCATAACTAAGCTTGCCAGTCTCTTTCTCCAGAAGTTTCAGAGCATTTGTATATCCAACCATTAATCCATCCACTACTGTTGTTAAGGATCTAGCCACCCCCAAGACCTCCGGTTTATCCAGATCAACAGCAGTCAACTTCGTGTAAGTGCTTCCAAAATCAATCAGCAAATAGGGTCTCACTCTGATCTCAACTCCTAAACCCGAATTTAACAAAACAGGGTTATTTCCAAACTAGAGGGAATTGCATAATTACCTACGGCATCCGTTTTTGACCATAATAATATTTTGGTCAAATCTTAAATCAACCCAATTATGCAATTCCTTGGATTGATGGTACTATTGTTAACCTATTTATAAATTATATTAGAAAAATACTCCCCTGTCTATTAATCCAGCAATTTCTTACAGAGGCTAACTTTCATACAAGCAAAGTAAATCATAAAAACATACTTTACCTATTAGTATTAACCATTTATAAAAAAATGAGGACTAGTTGTCCTCACTTACCTTTCGAATTCACTTGTGCTTGAAAATAATTTAATAAACCCTGACACAAACTTGCCGCCATTTTATCTCTAAACTCTGGCGTATTAAGTAACTTCTCTTCTTCAGCATTGGAGATAAACCCCATCTCCACAATTACCGAAGGCATCTCGGCCTCCCGGGGAAGCACAAAATCCTTATCTGCCATAATCCCTCGGAACTTCAGGCCCGTATTACTAATTACTTCCTTAGCAAGAAAATCGGCAAGCGTAGCACTTTCTTCCCGTTTCGGATGGTGCCAAATTTCAAAACCAGTAATTTTCCTGTTATCATGATTATTGGCATGGATACTAAGCATGATTGCAGCCCCCACCCGGTTAGCAATAGCCACCCGGTCATAAAGCCAAAGATACCGGTCATCATCTCTTGTTAGCAAGACCTGAGCCCCAAGTTTCTCTAGATGCTGTTTAAATCGGATTGAAACATCCAGATTCAGATCCTTCTCTCTGAGCCCGTGGCGGCCAATAGCTCCGGCATCTGCCCCTCCATGGCCGGGATCTATAAGAATAACTTTTCCAGAAAGCGGGGCATCCTCAATCGCAATCTTCATACTTCTTTGATCTTCATTTAGTATTACACTATATTGATGTTGTTTGGGAATTGAAACTTCAACCCGGACAATTGCTGGCTCTTGTTCAACAAGGCGAAAAACTGAATCTTCTTTACTTGAAAGAAGTTCCGGATTTTTAATCATCGTATGATGCAGGTTAATCACTAGTAGGCCAGTATCTTGTTCAAGAAAGGTCTCGGCCTTAATCTCTCCCGAACTTTTCAGAAGCAGTTCCCCACCGCTGCCTTTTTTTGTCCAGGAAACACCAACCAGCTCTTGAACAGTTTTTATTAATAATCGATTCCGGACTTCTGAATCAGACGTAATAATACAGTTACGGGGCTCTTTAATATCTAAAACCAGTCTAACAGTCTGTGAATCAAACTGGCTTACTCTGATACTCTTCACCCATTCTTCATTTCCCGGAATTGTAAATGCTTGTCCAGCAATAGTAAGATCCCAAAGATCAACAATCAAACGATGGGGATCCAATATATAATCGGTTTTATAGCTAACAGGATGAGAAGTATCAATATAGATCTCGGGATCCATGGCCGCTGAACGAAAGCCTACATCCTTTAGAACTGCATTTAAAGCTACTTGTAATTCTACAGTCTTACCCGGAACACTCTTTAGCTTATAACCCACTAAAAAATCAAGATCAAAAACCACTCTTACTTTATCCTGGTCAAAGCGGCTAACCCGGATACCCTTTACCGGTGCTACAGTAGGCTCCTCAATACTTAGGTAAGGGTAAAGACTAACTCCAACAAGATCCAATACTAAGCGATTGGGTTGTTCAAGCAAAAAAGAATTATATTCAACATCTCCCGCAATCTTTAAAGCATAAACCACTTTATCCTGGGAAGGTAAACTTTCTATTCCCAATAGATATTTTTTGTGCCATTGCAGAAAAATTTTCTTTCCCTCTACTCGTCCATTAATACCTAATTTATCAACAACCTCAAGGGGAATCAAAACTTCATCCCCTATCCGGCGCGGCGAGAATTTTAATTTTTGTTGTTTACCATTCCAGAAAGAAACGGTATCTTCTACTTTTAGCTTAACGGTTAAAGAACCTAGCAGAATTTTTATATCCTTATTATTCGGATCCAAAGCAACCTGTGCTTTTATATGCGAAAAGAAAGATAGAGGAAGGTAGGGTGTACCTTCAATCAGGATTCCATAACAATCCTCCATCTGCTGATCATCAAAATATAAAAGAAGATTATTTTCTTGAGTTTTAACCGATAAAGTAAATACAATAAAGAATAATGACAGATTCAGAATTACCATTTTCCATAATGAGAGTCTTTTCACAACATACCTCCTGCTAAAACTGTAAGTTGATTCTTATGAATCTTCGACTCTCTACCAGGTGTTCCTTCCCTTACCAACTAATTTGCCCACTGGTACATATTGGTCGAAAAGCTATTCCACCTTATCAACAGGAGCGAGGGCTAAAAGAAGATCTTTAATTCCTAAACCATTAAAAGCTACTTTGGCGATGGCATCTTCCCCCTCACCCTCTACAGAAATGATCGTCCCTATTCCCCACTTTCGGTGTGAAATCTTATCACCTGGGCCATAGGTTGTCTTCTTGTTGATCTTCTTCTCATCATCTGGTCCCGGAGATGGGGTACTTTGATCAGATAAAGAAGGTTTGCGGTCTTGCGGTTTATCAAGCAATTCTTCAGGTATCTCATCCAGAAAACGAGAAGGGATAGAAAACTGAGTCTTTCCATAAATTGTTCGCATCACAGCATGAGTAAGATATAATCTCTTGCAAGCTCTGGTCATTCCTACATAGCAAAGTCTCCGCTCCTCTTCCAGCTCGCCTAGGTCCATTAAAGACCGGCTATGAGGAAAAATCCCATCCTCCATTCCAACAAGAAAAACCACGGGAAATTCCAGGCCCTTAGCCGAATGGATGGTCATTATAGTTGCCCCATCCTGATTCTGATTATAATTATCCACATCAGCTACTAAAGCAACAGTTTCCAAAAAGGCACTTAATGATTTATCTTCGCTTTCCCGCTCAAATTCAGCAGTTATAGAGAGAAACTCGCCAAGATTTTCTAACCTGGTTCTAGATTCAATTGAATCATCGGAACGTAAAGTTCCTAAATAACCAGAGTCTTCCATAACCCGCTCCGTAAGTTCGGAAATACTTAACTTCTCTTTTAAAGCTACCATTTCGCTTAAAAATTGATAAAAACCAGTTAATGGGCGAATTGACCTAGCTGTTATAGCAGGAATCTCTTCTACCCGGCTTAAACCCTCAAGATTACTTAAACCATTAGTATCCATAAAACCCAGTAAGCGTTCGACAGTTGTTTCGCCAATTCCCCGTTTCGGGGTATTAATGACCCTTCGTAAACTAATACGATCATTAGGATTGAAGATCAACTTCAGATAACTCAGAATATCTCTGATCTCTTTTCGATCGTAGAAACGTAAACCACCCACTATTTTGTAAGGAATCCCTTTTTGAATAAACACCTCTTCAAAGGCACGAGATTGTGCATTTGTCCGGTAAAGCAGAGCAAAATCAGAAAACTTCCGTCCTTCCTCTCTAATTAACTGCTCAATCAGAGAAGAGACCAACCATGCTTCTTCTTTTTCATCCGCAACCTTAAATACTGTAACCGGTGTTCCTTCCTCATTCTCTGTCCAAAGAGTCTTAGATTTCCGTGAATGGTTGTTTCTAATTACTTCATTCGCAGCCTTGAGGATATTTTGGGTCGATCGGTAGTTCTGTTCAAGCTTAACCACTTTAACCTCGGGGTAATCCTTTTCAAAATGGAGAATATTTCTGATATCCGCACTCCGGAAACTATAGATCGATTGATCATCATCACCAACTACGCATAGATTACGATATTTACGAGCTAGCAAATTGACAAGAGTGTATTGAGCATGATTAGTATCCTGATACTCATCAATCATAATATATCTAAATCTTTGCTGATACTTTCCTAGGATCTCAGGATGTTCCTGGAAGAGAGAAATCGCCATCATGATCAGATCATCAAAATCAACTGCAGAATTTTGCCTCAACTTTTTCTGGTAGAGTGGATAAACTTTTCGGACTACTTCTGACCAAAAATCAGCCGCCTGTTTCTCATATTGCTCAGGTCCGATTAATTCATTCTTAGCTCCTGAGATTGTTGATAATACCGCTCTAGGATTAAAATTGGTCTCACTAAGATTAAGTTCACGCATAACTTCTTTAACTACTGTTAACTGATCTTGGGTATCATAGATAACAAAATTTCGATCCAGGCCAATTGCTGGCCCATCCTGTCTAAGAATCCGGACACAGGTAGAATGAAAAGTTGCCAGCCAGATCCCGACAGCTTGAGGCCCAATCAAATCAGTAGCTCTTTGCCGCATTTCCTCCGCGGCTTTATTAGTAAAGGTAACCGCTAATATATTTTTAGGGTTTACTCCATCCGATAGAAGCTTTGCTATTCTATAAGTCAGAACCCGGGTCTTTCCGCTGCCGGCCCCTGCTAGAATTAGAAGTGGCCCTTCTGTATGGCAAACCGCTTCCCTTTGTGCCGGATTAAGATCTTCCATCCATTGTTCCAATATAAATCCACTCCTGTATGACTCCATAAATTTTTTCAGCTAAAAATATTTCTACCTCCCAAAAAGGACCCAAAAAATGAGTTCACTATATTGAACTCATTTCCTGCTTTAATAATAAATATCAGCTATAAAAAAGTAACCTTTTTACAGATCTTTTGAGTTAGAAATATACTTTAAAGCTTGTAACTTATTGTATTTAACCTTCCTTAATAACTTAATCTAAAATTGAAACTCAATTTTTTATGAATTGCGTTTTTCCAACTCCATCATAATCTCTTCTGGTTTGATGCCATGCCAAGCCAAAAGCACTAAAAGGTGGTAAATAAGATCAGCAGTTTCATATATTACTTCATCTTTACTATTGTTTTTGGAACCAATAATAACCTCTGACGTCTCTTCCCCTACTTTTTTTAACATCTTATCTTGTCCCTTATCCCATAAATAACAAGTATAAGAACCTTCTTTAGGATTAACTTTCCGATCAAGAATTAACCGGTAAAGTTCATTTATAATCTTAAACTGTTCTAAAGGTGTAGATGTATTACTTTCTTCTTGTTTTGACCCATAACTCCGGAAGAAACAACTCCGGTTCCCGGTATGACAGACCTGGTTTCCAATCGATTCAACTTTAAGAAGCAAAGCATCCCCATCACAATCGAGTTTAATCTCCTTTACCTTCTGAATATGTCCGGAGGTCTCCCCTTTATGCCATAATTCCTGCCGGCTCCTGCTAAAAAACCAGACTTCATCAGTTTCTAATGTTTTCTTAATGGCCTCCTTATTCATATAACCAACCATTAAAACCTCACTAGTAATAAAATCCTGGAGTACCGCAGGGATTAAACCTTGCTGATCAAATTTTACTTCATTTAAGAGAACATCCATTTTTACAGGTTCCTTCCTTTCGCCACCCAATAGTTTTATTATTTATAATCTTACCTGTACCCCGGCAGCAGCAAGAAATTCTTTAACCTCGCGAATTGTATAGATCTGATCATGAAAGATAGAGGCTGCCAGCACCGCATCGGCCTTTCCCTTAAGTATTGCATCGCGTAGGTGCTCTAGCTTTCCTGCTCCTCCAGAGGCAATAATCGGAATCTTTACTCTTTCTGCCACTGCTCTTAAAAGCGCATAATCATAACCATCCTGTGTACCATCGGCATCGATACTAGTTACTAAAATTTCACCAACTCCCAGTTTTTCAGCGGTTGTTACCCACTCAAGAACGTCAAGCTTGGTAGGTGTTTGTCCCCCATTAATATAAACCTCCCAGCCTTGCCCGGGAGCAGTTCCTCGTCTTTTGGCATCAACCGCCAGAACAAGATGCTTAGGGCCCAAACTTTCCGCCGCAGCTTCCAAGAGCTTAGGGTTTTTTACCGCAGCTGAGTTAATCGAGACTTTGTTAGCACCAGCTTTTATTAATTCCCGAATATCGTCTACCGTAGAAACTCCGCCCCCCACAGTCAAAGGAATCGAAATCCCACTAGCGATTCTGATTACCATCTCTATTTTTTCTTTTTTCTGCTCACTAGTAGCAGCGATCGCCAGCAAAACTAGTTCATCAGCACCTTCCTGTGCATAATAAGTTCCCAGTTTTATCGGGTCACCGGCATCACGTAGTGATCCGAAATTAAGCCCCTTCACCACTCTCCCATTTTTCACATCCAAACAAGGGATAATCCTTATTGTCAATTCCCATTCCTTCCTTCCAGAAGACTAATGGCTTTTTTTAGCTCCAGCTTTCCACTATAAAGAGCTTTACCAATAATCGCTCCCATCAAGCCCCGTGGCTCTAAGGTCTTAAGTAGCATCAGATCTGCCAGTGAAGAGATTCCCCCGGACGCAATTACCTTAATACCACTTACTGTTGTAATTTTTTCTAAAGCACTAATATTCGGTCCGGAAAGCATCCCATCCCGAGCGATATCAGTATAAATAACCTCTCGAATCCCCCAATCCACCGCTTGTTGAACTAGTTCAACAGCAGCTATTGAAGTAGTCTTTAGCCAACCATCAGTAGCAACCAGCCCTTCCCTAGCATCAACTCCGAGAATAATCCGACCAGGGTATTTCCGACAAACAGCAGCAACCATCCGGGGATTTGAGACAGCCATAGACCCTAGAATCACCCATTCTACCCCATGGTCAAGATAGAAGGAGATGGTTTCTTCGTCTCTAATTCCCCCTCCGATTTCCACAGGGATCTTTATGTTTTGGGCAATCTTAATAACCAGTTCCTTCTGTACCGGGAAACCTGCTTTTGCACCATCTAAATCTACTAAATGGAGCCTTTCTGCTCCATCTTTTATCCATTTTTCTGCAACTGATAATGGATTAGAACTATAGACAGTTTCTTTAGTAAAATCTCCTTGTTCCAGGCGGACACAGGCCCCATTTTTGAGGTCAATTGCCGGAATTACGATCATTCTTACATCTCCCCAGAAATCATATTAAAATTCCTTTGGTTGAAGGAATACCTCTACGCCGTGGATCAATCATCACGGCCTCCCGCACTGCACGTCCAAAAGCTTTAAAGGCCGCTTCCAGTAAATGGTGACGGTTTTTCCCGGCTAAAGCAGTTATGTGAATATTCATCCCTACCCGTGAAAAAGCCTGAAAAAACTCTTCTGCCAACTCTACATCAAACTGCTGACCAATCTTTCCTTCACCTAAAGGTACTTTAAAATTGAGGAAGGACCTCCCACTAAAATCAATCGCTACTAAGACCAAAGCATCATCCATTGGTACAATCGCTGATCCATACCGGTAAATCCCCGTTTTATCACCTAAAGCTTCGGTAAAAGCTTGCCCCAATAAGATACCGATATCTTCAATAATATGATGCCCATCTACCTCCAAATCGCCTGTGGCTTCAATTGTCAGATCAAGCAACCCATGGTAGGCTAGATGAGATAACATATGATCAAAAAAGCCAATTCCTGTTTTTACTTGGTAATTTCCTTCACCATCAAGATTAAGACTTAAAGCAATCGAAGTTTCCGCGGTTTTCCTAGTCATTTTTGCCATCCGTGTCAACTTCTTCCACCTCCCGATTTCCGCTTTAACCTGCTTTCCACCGCACGGGCATGTGCTTCCAGGCCTTCAATCCGGGCTAAAGTAATTGCTGCTGCCCCATACTCCTTTAACCCCTCTGCATTATACCCAATGATACTGGTCTCTTTCATAAAATCAAGAACACTAAGGGCAGAAGCAAAACGGGCTGTACCATTAGTGGGAAGGACATGGTTTGTTCCAGCTACATAATCACCAATTGGTTCAGGTGAATAGGCACCTAAGAAGATGGCACCGGCATTTTTAATCTTCGATAACCATTGGTAAGGTTCGGTAACCATTAATTCCAGGTGTTCCGGTGCCGCAAAATTAGCTAATTCAACTGCCTCATTAAGATCCTTT
>DAIOHK010000014.1:0-56248 GCA_036744795.1 Bacillota bacterium
TTTCACTGGAGCCAGCGATCAGACTTGAACTGATAACCTGCTGATTACAAATCAGCTGCTCTGCCAATTGAGCTACGCTGGCATTATATAGTCTAACGATAAGTAATTATAGCATAACCTGATTATTGGTTCAAGCGTATTTTTGTTTTTTTACGGTTTTTTATTGACTCCGGAGTTAATTTTCGCGTATAATAATATTAACAAGATGTTAATTTCGGTTCTGTTCCCTGAAAACCTGTGAGAAAGTATAGACACAAGGTGGTGATTAAAAATGTGTCTACTGCAGAAAGAGTGTTGTGCCAATTGCACTCATTATCGGAAATGCCCGGAAAGCCTTTCTCTTTGCAAAGCATGTATTTATGTTGAAGAGTGTGCATTTCCTTCCCATCATGAAACCCTTTTTTCGGAAACAAAATAGTTTTGTTAATGTAATTGCCCGTTTCAGGGCCACTCTTTTGCAGTCGATTGTACTTGTTCCCACAAGCACAAACCATAAACCACGCCGCTGAGATGCTAAGAAGGCGGTTTTTTAGTACCTAAAACCCCCATTCAATCTTCAGCTATTACTTCATTATAAAGCTGAGGTTTTTTTGTTATTAAGCTGTTGTATAACCTTTTTTTTATAGAGTCCCATTCTCCCACTGCCATCGCTAGCTCCTTTAAACTAAAAAATTCTGTCTTTCCCGGCCGCTCTTCAAAATTAAGGAGTTCAAGGAATAATGCTTCCTTTTCTTCCCCCAGTTTTTGGTGCATCTGAGCCAAGCGATAACGGAGAACAAAACGGTGATCAGCTGAATAAAAACGTGATAGAGCTGTCTTTATTACCGTCTTGGCCTGTTCATAACGTTTATTCTCTGCTAACAGATCTAATAAAACTAGTACTCTTAACAGCTGGCTACTACACCACTCAATAAACTTATCTAACTCCTCTTCCTCCTCAAAATGAATCAAAATTGACCCAGTTAAACGAAGTTTTTTTAACCCGAAATGATCAAGCTTTTCTTCTTTTTCCGGTATAGAAAGTAGAGTGAACAATTCTTCTTTGTCCACCACCCCTGTCTCTATAAGAGCAAAAAATAATTGATGAAATTTCTCTTCCTCCAACTCTTCCAGAATAAGCTTTAAATAAACTTCAATTAATTCCATAAGTACTTCTTTTTTTAAACCTGGAAAAGGGTAACAAAAAAATAAATCCAAAGCTTCGAAGAAGAGGGGTAACAGAAAACTTTTCCCTTCAGGCAAAGCTAGCAGAAGATCTTTAGTCCGCTTGATCAAGTATAAAAGCGCTTCCCCTGCTTCATCTGTTTCTTCATCAATTGCAGCTTGGATCATCCTTAGAATAGACCTATACTTCTCCTCTAACAACCACCAATTAACCCAAGGGGAGCCGGGTTGAAAACCCAAACTATTTACCAGGCAACGTAGATCTTTCCCAGATAGTTTCTGTTTACGTTTTTCCCTTTCCCCTCCGGCTAATAACCTTTGTAGTAAAGCTCCTTCTTCCAAAGCTAACTGGCCAAGGATCTCCAAAACCTGATTCTTGGAGAGGGTTTCCAATTTGTTTAAGATTTGTTCTACCCGGAGAAATTTTTGGGGTGTAACTGACCAACCCCAAATAACCGCAGCAGCATGCGGGCAATATTCATCAAAACAAGAACAATCTATTCTTAATGAACGGCCTTTTACTCTAATTCTAACCCGGCATGAACCCGTGGCCCCGATTACTGTAGCCTGCCATACACCTTTTCCTTGAACTGTATCTTTTACCAACCCGGCCCGCCAATACTCTCCGCCCTGTCTCCATTTTTCCCGACTGAATTCTTTTCTCAGTTCTTTACCTGTGGGCAAATACATACCATTTCACCCCTGCTTCCCCCTGTCAAAAAGTATTACATTAACCACCAGATAAAACAATTCATAAAGAAAAGGCCCAAAAGGGCCTTAATACTATCAAAGAAACTACTCACCTTTAATATGTGCTTTCCTATCGCTTAACTCTGCCTTTTTGGCATCATTAAACCGGTCAACAGTAGATAGATAACCCGTTATCCGACGGACCCGGCGGATATCTGTCGAGCCACAAGAGGAACATTCGGACTCAAATATTCCCTGTTTTCCACAAGAGCGGCATTCATCAATCGGGAAATTTATTCCTGCATATCCCATATCACTTTCAGCCATATGCTTGACTATATTCTCAAAGGCTTCTATGTTATCAATAGGAGGAGAGGAAAATTCAACATAACTAATATGCCCTGCATTGGTTAGGCTATGGTATGGAGCCTCTAGATTAATCTTATCAAAACAACTAATATCATATTCAACAGGGATATGAAAACTGTTAGTATAGTATTCCTTATCCGTTATTCCCGGAATCTCGCCAAATATTTTCCGGTCGATAGCAACAAAACGTCCGGAAAGTCCTTCTGCTGGAGTAGCCAACAAGGTATAGTTAAGATCATATTCTTCAGCCATTTCATCTATACGCTGACGCATATGACTGATAATCTCTAATCCTAACTGTTGGGATCCCAGATCCTGCCCATGATGAGCTCCATTTAAAGCTGTTAATGTTTCTGCTAAACCAATAAATCCTACTGAAAGTGTCCCGTGTTTAATAACCGGGCCAATCGGATCATCGGGTCCCAGTTTTTCCGAGTCTAAAAAGAGATGTTGTCCCATTAAAAAAGGCATATCTTTTACTTTTAATTTAGACTGTACCCGAAATCTATGGTAAAGCTGGCGACCAGCTAAAATAATTACTTTATCCAATTCATTATAGAAACGCTCAAGATTACCATGGGCTTTGATTCCCAGGCGGGGAAGATTAATTGTGGTAAAGGAGAGGTTTCCCCTTCCTGTTGAAACCTCAGCTCCATGGCGATTGGCAATTACTCTAGTCCGGCAACCCATGTAACTAACTTCTTCTCCGTATTGAGAATTAAAGGAGGAATCCATAAAAGCAAAAGTTGGATTCAGTCGTTTTGCCGCTACTCTCATTGCCAGCTGAAACAGGTCATAATTCGGATCTCCCGGTTCAAGATTAACCCCTTTCTTTAACCGGAAAAGAATATTAGGAAAGATCGGAGTCTCTCCACGCCCTAAACCTCGTTCATGAGCCAATAATAAGGAACGCGTAATCAATCTTCCTTCAGGAGAAGTATCGGTTCCTAAGTTTATACTACTAAAGGGAACCTGCGCCCCGGCACGGCTATGCATGGAGTTCAGATTATAGATCAAAGCCTCCATCGCTTGATATACTTCATCTTCCGAACTCTCTTTTACAAAGGGAGCCATGTCCCGATCAAAGAAAGCAAAAGATTGCCCGCCATGCATATCATTCTGAGAACTCTGAAGAATAATAGCTGCTAATGCTGCGGCAGAAGAGATTCGTTTCGGAGTTCTTATATAGCCATGACCAGTATCAAAACCTTCTGTTAATAACCTACCCAAAGGGATCTGTACACAAGTTAAAGTTTTACCATAAAAATCCAAATCATGGATATGTATATCCCCTTCTATATGAGCCTGAGAAAACTCCTCAGGGATTAAACGATAAAGATAATATTTTTTACTGGCAGCAGAAGCAATCTGAAGCATCTTGGCTGACGGAGAATTACTAACATTAGCATTCTCCCTACTGGTTTCAGCTAGAATATCCTGAACAATATCCATTAATTCCGATTTAGCATCACGAAGACGCGTTCTCCGATCCCGGTATAAAATATAAGCTTTAGCTGTCTTCGCATGCCCGGTCTCAATCAGAACCTTTTCTACAGCATCCTGAACATCTTCTACTGAAGGAATTCCTGTTGTTTTCGTCTTATTAAGGTACTTTACAACAACCTGGGCTAGTTCTTCTGCTAATTGTCTATCCTCTCCACCAACAGCCCGAGCAGCATTAAAGATAGCATCCGTAATTTTATTAACATCAAACTCCATAATTCTTCCATCCCGCTTTTGGATTGAGCGAAATGTTCTCTCTGCCGAAGTAGTTGTTTGCAACCGAATCAATCGACCCTTCCTTATTCCCTTATCCAATTCTTCCTTGGCTTTTGCCATCATATATCCCCCACTATTCCTGATTTTTTCCTGACTCAAGGAGAGTTTGTAGTTCATTCATGAAAATACTAAGGTCTTTAAACTGCCGATAAACTGAAGCAAACCGCACATAGGCCACCTCATCAATCTCCTTAAGCTTCTCCATTATTAATTCTCCAATTAATGAACTAGGTATCTCATTCTCATTACGTTTTCTAATCTCTTGCTCTACGGTACTTGCTATTTTATCAACTGTTTCAAAAGATAATGGTCTTTTTTCGCAAGCCTTTCTCAATCCATTTAAGATCTTTTGCCGGCTGAAAGGCTCTCGCCTTCCATCTTTCTTAATAACAATCAAAGGCTCATCTTCAATCCGTTCATAAGTGGTAAACCTCTGTTCGCAGGATAGGCATTCACGTCGGCGGCGAATTGTAAGGCCCTCCTCGGAAGAACGAGAATCAATAACCTTACTCTCAATATGACTGCAATATGGGCAACGCATTAAATTCCCCCCTTGAGCCGTGTCATATTAATTTATACTATATATAGTAGCAGTGTTAATTATAAACACAATATGTTGTTCTTGTCTACTCTCTTCTTCCTTCGAAATTCTATTTTATCCCCGATTTTCTCCTCTCTTCATAAATTAAGTGCTTCTAACTTACAATTACTTTACTTTAAGGAATTGCTTAATTAGTTAATTCAAGATTTAACACAATACATTGATAACCTAAATTAAAGCAATTCCCTTACTTCTAAAAAAGAGAAGGGGAAGTAATTAAACACCTACAACTAAACCATTTCAATCCTCAGCTCATTTTCCAATCCCAGTCTTTTAATCATCAGCTGTCTAAGCTTATATTTTTGTATTTTCCCACTAGCGGTCATTGGATAGGAATCCATAAAAACAAAATACTTGGGGATTTTAAAGCGGGAGATTTTTCCTAGACAGAACTCCCGAAACTCTTCTTCGGTAGCACTTATCCCTTCCTTTAACCGGATACAAGCTGCAACTTCTTCCCCATACTTAATACTAGGTACCCCGATTACTTGTACATCAAGAACATGCGGATGTGTATAAAGAAACTCTTCAATCTCCCGGGGATAGATATTCTCCCCTCCTCTGATAATCATCTCTTTTACCCGGCCGGTAATTTTATAATAACCTTCTGAGGTTTCTACAGCTAAATCACCGGTATGAAGCCATCCTTCCTGGTCAATAACTTCAGCCGTTGCTTTAGGCATCTTATAATAGCCTTTCATTACTAAGAATCCCCTAGCACAAAGCTCGCCCTGGTTTCCTGGAGGCAACTTTTCTCCAGTAGTAGGATTAATAATTTTAACTTCCACTCCAGGAAGTGGACGTCCAACTGTTGATACCCTTAACTCAATATGATCATCAGTTCGGGTCTGGGTAATCACTGGTGAAGCCTCAGTTTGTCCATAGGCAACTGTAAGTTCTTTAATCCCCATCTTCTTGGTAACCGCTTTCATCAACTCAATTGGGCAAGGCGAACCAGCCATAATCCCCGTTCTTAAACTGGACAGGTCATACTTATTAATCTTCATCTCTTCTAATTCAGCGATAAACATGGTCGGCACACCATGAAGTGCTGTGCATCTTTCTTTTTCCACAGTCTCAAGGACAACCCGGGGGTTAAATTGCTCAATGGGAATCATCGTTCCACCATGAGTAAAAATGGCTAGATTACCCAGAACCGAACCAAAACAGTGGAAAAAGGGAACCGGGATACACATCCGATCTTCTATATTTAAATTCATACTTTCACCAATATAATAAGCATCCATCACCAAATTGGAATGGGTAAGCATCGCCCCTTTAGGAAAACCGGTGGTTCCTGAAGTATACATTAGAATAGCGGTATCTTCTATCTTCACTGTTTGTTGACGACTCTGCAATTCTTCGGGGGAACCTTCTTTTCCAAGTAATTTAAGTTCCTCCCAAGTATACATCCCCGGCTTTTTATCCTCTCCTAAATAAATCAGATTCTTTAGATAGGGAAATCTTTCACAATTAATTGTACCAGGAGAAGCCATTTTTAGATCCGGACAGAGATGATAGAGCATTTCTACATAACTAGCATCACGAAAACTATCCATTAGTACCAGAGTAGTGGCATCAGATTGACGAAGTAAGTATTCCAGTTCATAACGACGGTAATGCGTATTTACCGTTACTAATACCGCCCCGATTTTTGCCAAAGCAAATTGACAAATAACCCATTCGGGAAGATTTGTACACCAAACAGCAACATGATCTCCCTTTTTTACTCCTAGTTTCATAAAACCACTAGCCACTATATTACATTCCTGTTGAAACTGATGATAAGTATAATGTACATTGTGCTCTGGGAAGACGAGACATTCGTGCTCCGGTTGAATTTCTGAATAGTAATCGATTAATTCCCCTATGGTCCGATTAATAATCTCCATACCTATACCCCCCATATAAATAAAAAGCCTTCGTCCAAGAGACGAAGGCTTTTCGCGGTACCACTCTTATTGATCTAGATGATCCCCTTAATTTAACCTCTATCGGGGTTTAGCCGGTTCATTCTACTACCAGTCTAAGGTTTCGATGAACAGCTCAAGGGTGAGCTTAAACGGCTTTTGGGGTCGCTTTTCACCTGCCAGCGACTCTCTAAACCCTTTACTCCGTTTAATTTCCCTCTCCTCGCTTTTAAAACAAATATATTTAATTTCCCCAACATTCCTCAACGAAGAGTTTAGAATTTATAGTATTATAACTTGAACAACCTGCGACTGTCAACAGCTCAAATCATATATTGTGACCTGATACAACAACGAGGGTTGCTATCCTAATAGTAAATATAGAGGTAACAGTGCCAAGATATTAACAACTGCTGCCCGCTAGGTAGCCTGTAGAAAAAGCAATCTGAAGATTAAAACCTCCAGTATAAGCAGATACATCCAAGACTTCTCCAGCAAAATATAACCCATTGATAATCTTCGATTCCATTGTTGAAGGATTTACTTCTTTTACACTTACTCCTCCAGAAGTGATTATAGCTTCACTAAGTGGTCGATAACCACTGATCTCAAGTTCTAAACCTTTGAGCAGAGCAACTAGTTTTCTCCTCTCCTCCCTGGTAATTTGATGAACCGGCTTTTCCGGAGGGATTTCAACCAGCTTTATTACCACTGGAATTAGTTTCCGTGGAAGTAGATCATCCAAAGCATTGGCAAATATTTTCCGGGAATATTTAGCGAAATCCCTTTGAATTCTAGAATCCAGCTGTTCTAAAGAGAGTGCGGGTTTTAGATCAATCAGTAATTTGTAAACTTTCCCTTTCTCCAAGTGGGTACTAGCCGAAAGAATAATTGGCCCGGATACTCCAAAATGGGTAAAGACCATCTCACCGAAATCCGTATAAACTTTTTCCCCCTCATTAGTAAGAATATTAATTGCTACATTTCTTAAGGAGAGACCTTTAAGCTCCCGAACCCAAGGTTCCCTTGTCTCCAAAGGCACCAGCGATGGTTTTGGTTCTACAACAGAATGTCCATTCTCAACTGCAAAGCTATATCCATCGCCAGTTGAACCCGTCTGAGGATAAGAAATGCCTCCAGTAGCTACTATCACTTTATTGGCTGGAATGACCCTTCCATCCTTCATCTCGACCCCGGAGACAACTCTGTTTTCGGAGAGTACTTTCTTTACCTCTCCTCTAATAATTTTCACTTTATTTTGTCGCATATACCTTTCTAAAGCTCCGACTACATCTGAGGAACGATCGGATTCCGGGAAAACCCTTCCTCCCCTTTCTACCTTTGTCTTAAGCCCTAAGCCATGAAGTAAATCCAGTAAACTTTTATTAGAAAAGGTATGAAAAGCACTAAATAAAAATTTACCATTAACAGGAACATTGGAGATTAATCCTCCAACATCAGTAATGTTTGTAATATTGCAACGTCCTTTTCCTGTAATCAACAACTTTCGTCCCAATCGTTCATTTTTTTCAATTAATATTACATCCAGTCCCCGACTTCCGGCAGTTCCGGCAGCGATCATCCCAGCCGGTCCTCCACCAACCACTATTAATTTTTCTCCTGTCACAGGTAATCCTCCCTTTTCCTACTAGAGTAATCTCCCTGTTATTCTTTACCCAGCCTGGTCAGAATAAAAAAACAATTTCTAACCAGGCGGAGATAATAACTTAAATTGATTTTCATCATTTCATGTGCACGGGCGGTAGCCAGCGTAAGCGACTACCTAGAAAATAGCCCTAGTTGATTCACCCGACTTCCCTTTAAACACTTGCGTGTACTAGTTGTAGTCGGCGTGAACAACTAATTAAAGATGCCTTTGGGGTCTGTCGACTCACCCGGCTTTAATTTAAATCACTGCGTGATGTTAATGTGGCCGGCGTGAGCGACTACTTAAAAAATGGTAAAAAAAAGGCCACCCGATGGTGGCTAATAAATAACACCTTTAATGAGACTTCTTAACCATAAGGATAACCTACCTCAACTGCCGGCGTGGTTAAAGGCAGGGCGAGCTTCACGCCTCAGCCGGCGCCTGGCGTCAGAGTGACGCTCTGCAAACTCCGATGCGAATCCGAATCCACAGGGAGCTTACAATTAAATAATAACAAACTTTATTTAAAAATTCAATTCTCCTGAAGAACCATAATTAGAGTTTAGTAACTGAATTGTTCTAAATATTATTGAATTACGCTTCTTTACTCCAATTTACTCCTCATTTACCATTATGTTCTCTCTATTTCTCTAATAACGCCTTTGCACTGTTCGCAGCCAAGCTAATAACTTCCTCTTCCTCCCATTTTAATGGTTTACCTTCTTTAACCACCCACTCGCCATTCACCATTACATCTGAAACATCGCTACCACGAGCAGAATAGACAACTAAAGATTCTGGATTGAAACAAGGAGTTAAATGACTTTGATTAAGATCCAGCATAATTAAATCCGCTGCTTTCCCCGGTTCCAAGCTACCGGTCTGATCATCAATCCCTAAAGCCCGAGCACCATTGATTGTCGCCATCTTTAGAGCCGTCCCCGCCGGTATAATAGTTGGATCTTCATTAACTACTTTATGGAGAAGAGCAGCTGTTCTCATCTCTGTAAACATATCTAAACGATTGTTACTAGCAGCTCCGTCTGTTCCTAGGCTAACTGTAAGACCCGCATTTAACATCTTAGCAACTGGGGCTATGCCACTCGCCAATTTAAGATTACTAGAAGGGTTATGAGCTACTGCTACCTTTTGCTTGGAAAGAAAAGAAATTTCTCCTTCATCCAGCCATACTCCATGTGCCAGCAGCACCGGGCGGGAAAAAAACCCTAAATCTACAAGATATGCCACAGGGCGTTTCCCGTAATTTTTACTAATCTCCTCCAGTTCATCTCTGGTCTCAGCCACATGAATATGTAAGGGCAACTGATGATGGCGGGCAATTGTCACTACCTGACGGAGAAATTCCGGTGAAGAAGTATATGGAGCATGTGGCCCCAACATTGCTGTAATTCTCCCGTCAGCTTGCCCTTTCCACTTTTTAGACATTTCCACTGCTTCTTCAAGTTTCTTTTCTGCTTCTGCATCTTCTCCAATCAGTCCCCGTGCCAGGACGCCCCGGATTCCCGATTCTTCAACTGCTCTGGCTACTTCATCCATAAAAAAGTACATATCAGCAAAGGTAGTAGTTCCGGAAAGCAACATTTCGTTAATTGCCAATCTTGTACCATTATAGATATCCTCCGGAGTTAGTTTAGCCTCCAAAGGCCAGATCTTCTCCTTCAACCAGGGGAGCAGAGAAAGATCATCAGCCAAACTCCGAAAGAGTACCATAGCTGCATGAGTATGGGTATTAATTAACCCCGGCATTACCAACCGATTTTGGGCATCAACTAATTCGCAAGCAGGTTCAAGCACTGTATCCTGCCAAGAACCTACTGCTTTTATCTTCCCATCTGTTATCTTTACATAAGCATCATGAATAGGTTCCTGCCCATCAGCCATGGTTAAAAGCCATTCACAATGAATAACTATCTCTCCCACCATCTTTATCTCCTTTCCAACTTACCAGCTATTAAGATATTCCTGTTGTTCGCTAGTTAAAGAATCAATCTGTACTCCAGAGGCCTCCAAAGCAAGGTGGGCAACCAATTGGTCAGTTTCCGGTGGAACCGGATAGAGACCGGGCTTTAATCGGCCAGCTTCATTCTCTTGCTCCAAGAATAAAAGGGATAAAATCTGTAAGGCAAAAGAGAGATCCATAATCTCTGCCGGATGGCCATCTCCTGCCGCCAGATTAACTAAACGTCCTTCTGCCAAAAGATAAATCCGTCGTCCATCCGTCATTTGGTATTCAGTAATATTCTTTCTAGCCTCACAAATTTCAACTGCCAGTTCCTGTAGGTCATTTTTATCAATCTCTACATCAAAATGTCCTGCATTAGCAAGGATAGCTCCATCTTTCATCACCTGGAAATGTTCTTTTCTTAGAATCCGGGCACATCCAGTAACTGTAATAAAGAAATCACCCAGACGGGCAGCTTCCATAGACGGCAACACAGTATATCCATCCATTAGCGCCTCTAGAGCTTTAACTGGATCCACTTCACAAATGATTACTCTAGCCCCTAACCCCTTCGCCCGAATTGCTACACCTTTCCCACACCATCCATAACCTGCCACTACCACGTTTTTTCCAGCAACCACCAGGTTAGTTGTACGCATAATTCCATCCCAGGAAGATTGACCGGTTCCATAACGATTATCAAACAGATGTTTACAGCGGGCATCATTGACTGCGATCATCGGGAAATGCAGTTCTCCTTTTCTTACCATCGCCCTTAATCTTTGTACACCAGTAGTTGTCTCTTCACAGCCACCAATTACTGAAGAACGCAAATCCTGATGCTGGGTATGTAGAAGATTGACAAGATCTCCTCCATCATCAATAATATAGATCGGTTTTATTCTCAATGTATCTGTTAAATGAGATTTGTATTCTTCTTCCGTAGCACCATACCAAGCAAAAACAGGGACTCCTTTTTCGACCAGAGCTGCAGCCACATCATCTTGAGTGGAAAGCGGGTTGCTGCCGGTAACCGTTAATTCCGCCCCTAATTCCTTTAAGACTAAAGCCAGATAGGCAGTTTTTGCTTCCAAATGTACAGAAACAGCTACTCTCCGGCCTTTAAGCGGTTTTTCTATAGCATATTTCTTCTTAATTATATTTAAGATTGGCATATGTTTACTGACCCATTCAATTTTCCTACTTCCGGCCGGAGCTAGGTTTAGATCCCTAATCTTATGTTCAACCATATAAATTTCTCCTTTCCCATGGAATTCGCTTCCTTTTTCATCTTTATCTTTTAAATTATATTATAAAAAAAGCCAAAAAGAAAACAAGTTTCGAATATTTTAGGAAAACTCTATTAACTTTCTTGAAATTTATACGATAAAAATAATAGGTAGATTTTTTACCTTTGTTCTCTGCTTTAATCAAAACCTATGGATTTTCGGTATTTATTTAAATCTAATCAGTATCTATAATAAAAAACGGTGGTGATCAGATGCCTTTTGGTTCCAGATTAAGACAGTTACGAGAAGAAAAAGCCTTATACCAGAAGGATTTAGCAAGCAAACTTGGTTTAACCCAGAAAACCATTAGTAATTATGAGAATAATGAAAGGTTTCCTGACCCGAAAATACTCAGTAAAATTGCAGATTTGTTCAATGTCTCGATTGATTTTTTACTAGACCGCTCGGATATGCGGAATCCTATGGAGATAATAGCTGCCCATCGAACAGATGATCCTATGACCGACCTCCCTGAAAATGCCAGAAAATCGGTTTTAGCATTTATTAAACTGGTTAAAGAAGAGTTAGGGATTAAAGAGTAAATTTCAGTTCTACTTATCCCGGTGGGTCTTACATGCATTGAGCCTTCAAAATTTTGGATAAATGGGGGATATGCGTTGCCGGACAGTTTGTTAGATTTAGCAAAAAAGAATGGTATTAATTTAAAGTTCTGGGACTTTCAACCCCCGGTTACAGCTATCTATTATTATTACCCAGGGAAAAGTCCAGTGATTGGTATTGATCGAAAACTTAAAAGCAACATCAAAAACTTCCGCTGTATTCTTGCTGAAGAACTTGGCCACTATTTTACAACTGACAAGGGGAATATGGTTGCCCATTATCATATACAAGACAGAATACAAGTCTGTCGTGAGGAGTATAAAGCCATGGAATGGGCGGTTAATTATTTGATCCCGAATGAAAAGTTAGAAATGGCCTTTAATATTATGCCTCCCTGGGAATTGGAGGATTTTTTTCAAGTAAACTGTGATTTTATGGCCTTCAAATTAAAACTATATAAGGATAAATTACTACCCTACCTCACCTAACCTTTTATTTTAAGATCATTATAATACGCCAGTTTATTTTCATATTCTTCTTTATATATTACTCCTTTTTCCGTAATGATTGCGGAAACCAAAGAAGCGGGGGTTAAATCAAATGCTGGATTAAACACCTTCACTCCTGAAGGAGCCAACTCTATTCCCCCTATTGTCCGTACCTCCTCCGCGCCCCGCTCTTCAATGGGAATCTCCTCCCCTTTGGTAAGGGAAAGATCAACCGTAGAAAAGGGAGCAGCCACATAAAAAGGAATCCCGTGCTCTTTTGCTAGAACTGCTAAAGTGTAGGTACCGATTTTGTTGACTACATCACCATTAGCAGCCACACGGTCTGCACCAGTAATAACAGCTTGAATCATCCCTTTTTGCATTAGGTATCCTGCCATATTATCAGTAATTAGTCCAACCGGAATCCGATCTCTCATTAATTCCCAGGTGGTTAACCTTGCCCCCTGAAGTAATGGCCTGGTTTCACAAGCCACAACCGAGATTTTCTTTCCCTGTCTGACTGCTGTTCTGATAACAGAGAGAGCTGTTCCATACGCCACTGTTGCTAATGACCCGGCATTGCATATGGTCATAATAGTCATCTCTTCTTCCAGCAGCTTTGCTCCATTCTCCCCAATTCGCAGGTTAGTATCAATATCATCAAGGTATAAACGAATGGCCTCTTTCTCCAGAACATTGATATATTCTTCTGGAGTTGACCAGTCTTGATTCACCACTTTTTTCATATTCTCTAAAGCCCAAAAAAGGTTAAACGCTGTTGGTCTAGTCGCAGCAAGTTCTTTAAAGACTAATTCTAAACCGGTCTGGAGATCCTGTTTTTTGCTGACAATCTCTTTTGCTCCTAACACTACTCCAAATGCTGCCGCCACACCAATTGCTGGTGCTCCTCGTACCACCATTCTACAGATAGCATCTGCTACCATCCGGTAATCTTGACAATGTATATAAATCTCCTCATGAGGAATTTTAGTCTGATCTAAGAGAACTAATTCACCATTCTCCCAGCTAATTGCTCGGACATCATTATGCAAAATATAAACCCCCTAAAAGAATTTACTTAAATTAGGAACTAATCTTTGGCAATCACATCCACAATCCTTTGGCATAAGCTTTAAGGAACTAATAATTAACTTTTTCAGCTTTTCTGTATTTTCTGCCATAATTTGTACCACCTCTTCATGGGTAAGAGGTCCTTCTGCAATCCCAGCAGCAAAATTCGTCACCATGGAAATAGTAACATAACAAATTCCAGCCTCCCTAGCCAATACTACCTCTGGAACATTAGTCATCCCTACTAGATCTCCACCAAGCTTGGAAAACATTTTTATTTCAGCAGAGGTTTCAAACCTCGGTCCTTCGGTACAAACATAAACACCACGAGGATGTGCTTTTAATCCAAGCTTGGCAGCTGATTGCAGGATAACTCCTCTTACTTCCGGGCAATATGGTTCGGTATAATCAACATGTACTACGCCAAACTCTCCGCCTTCAAAAAAAGTATGCGGCCGATCTTTAGTAAAATCTAAAAATTGATCAATTACCACCACATCACCGGGTGCCATTTCTCTATTTAAGCTTCCCACTGCGGTTGTAGAGATTATTCTTTTTACCCCAAGACTCCGTAACCCCCAAATATTAGCCCGGTAATTTACGCGATGGGGGGGGACGGAATGCCCTACACCATGACGTGGGAGAAAAGCTACCTCTTGACCATTAAACTCTCCTACTACCGGAGTAATCATTCCATAAGGAGTCTCAACCTTAATCTCCCTGACATTTACCAGCATATAAGGGTCATATACCCCGGTACCACCGATAATTGCCATTGTTATCTCCATCTTAACCGCTCCTTTTTGTCAAATAGCAGAATATGTAATACCTTAATTTTAGTTTCTTCTTATAATTTACCTCTTGTTGTTATTTCGGGATCAAAAAGACAGAATCCTTCAAAAAAAGAAAAAACCCGTTCAAAACAACGGTTTTTATCTAAGTGGTGCGGATTTTATTTGCTTAATCAAATGGTTCTCTTTTTTGAACCACCCACTGCGAATTTCTCTTTTCTAAAATCAGAAACTCCTTGGTTTTCTTGGTCTGCCAAACATCCCCATCCCAAAGATGCCAGACTAATATTACTTCTATTTTAGCCCTTTTAGTATCCCTTGTTACCTCTCTTACTTGTATTACCTCTAATAAAGGGTGGGAAAGAAAAAAAGAAGCCGCTTCGATCCTTTGTTTCCGGGCATCAATCATATCCATCCACAACTCGGGATGATAACCCGAAAAAGTCGGATTAGAAGCTTTCTCTAAGAAATCCTCTACAACCATAGCAGGAGTTACTTCAGGCTTTTTCCCAATTCCGCGGAGATAAGTAAAGAAAAGCAGCAACAGTAATAAACCCGAAGTTGTTAATGCTATTATTTTTTTCCATTTACTTCTTCCCTGATAATACTTTGCAATCTTTTTTTTCCGTAGATCATAGCCCGAGTCTCTTGGACAAGTATTATTAACTCCCACACTTGCTTTCTGCCAAAACTCTACTAATTCTTTAGATGAAGGACGTTTCTCCGGATCTACAATTAACAGACTTTCTATTTTTCGGGCTAGAAGCGGATGGAGAGCCGGGCGACAAAAAGTAAGGGGGATAATTTCTCCTTTTAAAATTGCCGGTGTTGGCCAGCCATTAATCAGAGGATAAGGGAGTTCTCCTGTAAAAAACAGATAAATTATTATTCCCAGAAAAAACATGTCTCCTTTTTCATCAAACTTTTTACCAGCAAAGACTTCTGGCGGATAACAGGCAGAAAGCCCCGGCGGTAGTGAGACCTCCGGTGCTGCCAAAAATTTCAATAGATAAGGATCTGGAGCAAAAACCCCTTTTTCCCCAATATATATTCTCTTCCAATCAGGATGCCCGATGGTTAAACCCGCTCGGTGAAATAAACGATAAGTATTAATTATTACCTCCAGTTTTTTTATTCCTTCTACAACCGGGATTTCCGGTAAAATTTTACCTGAAAAATGTTCCAATGTTGATTCATCAAGCTTTGATCTTTGGCCCTTCACGTGTGAATCCGATGAACGACTTACTTCCCGATTCATCTGGCTATGATTTTCATACTCCTTGTGCGCGGACGGTGGCCAGTGTGAACTACTACCTACTAACCGCTCCCCAATTAATGCCTCCCATCCTAGAAAGGTGCGAGATTGGTAATTAAATGGCCCCTCAACTACAAGAATTCCAGTTTCTCCAGAAAGGTTGGACAAGAGTTTCCTTCGTTGCTCCGCTTTTCTACGAAAACTGGCAGCCTCCTCCCCTCGAAATCTAGTGGCCAATGGTTCCCACCTATAAATCTTTTGGTTTTCTCGATCTATTCCATTTATATAACTGATTCCTTCTTCATAACATTCACTGGAAAAGAGGAATTCTCTCATCAAGGGATCCTCCGATCAGGTATTTCTAGGGATAGGATACCCAAAAGTCACCAATAAAAAAACCGTCTTTCGACGGTTTTTTATTATTTTCCCAGTCTAGCCAATATTCGCCGGCGTTTTTCCTCATTACCTGGTTTTCCAAGCAAGGCAAAGACATTCTGCTTATATTCCTCCACCCCTGGCTGATTAAAAGGGTTAACTCCCAATAAATAGCCACTCATCGCACAAGCTTTTTCAAAGAAATATACCAGATAGCCAAAATAATACGGGGTAAGTTCCGGAATTTTCAAAATAATACTGGGTACTCCTCCATCCTGATGTGCTAGAACCGTACCACGTAGAGCTTGTTCATTGATAAAATTCATACTCTTTCCAGCCAGGTAATTCAGGCCATCCAAATCAAGTTCCTCTGTTGGAAGCTCTAATTGGGTGCGATTATTTTTTACCTGTAAAACTGTCTCCACAAAGAGCCTCCGACCTTCCTGTATATACTGGCCCAAAGAATGCAAGTCTGTTGTAAAATCAGCAGAAGATGGGTAAAGTCCTTTTCCATCCTTCCCCTCACTCTCACCAAAAAGTTGTTTCCACCACTCGGCAAAATAATGGAGAGCCGGTTCGTAAGTAACCATTAACTCTACAATCTTGCCTTTATTATAAAAAATTTGCCGGAGAGCAGCATACTGATAAGCTTCATTTTGTCCTAAATCCCCCGTAAAACAAGAGTGGTAAGCATCCTTTGCCCCTGCAAAAATCTGATCCAGATCAATACCAGCAGCAGCAATTGGCAACAGTCCTACTGGTGTCAAAACCGAGTACCTTCCACCAATATCATCAGGAATTACAAAAGTTTGATAACCCTCAGTCTCAGCTAGTTTCCGAAGAGCACCTCTTCTCTGATCAGTAGTAGCATAAATCCTGGCAGCTGCCTCTTTTTTTCCATATTTCTTTTCAGCTAGTTTCTTCAAAAAACGAAAAGCTACTGCTGTTTCAGTAGTTGTTCCTGATTTAGAGATTACATTAATACTAAAATCCTTATCCTCCAGATATCCTAAAAGATCAGCAAGGTAATCACCACTTAGATTATGCCCGGCAAAAATTACCTGGGGATGGCTCTCTTCCTTCGTAGTCGTAAAATCGGCAAAATATGGTTTTAACATTTCTATAGCAGCCCGGGCACCCAGGTAAGAACCACCAATTCCTGTAACCACTATTACTTCAGAACTATTTCTTATTTGCAAACCTGCCCTTTTTATCTCCGTCAATTCTTCTTGATCATAATTTAATGGAAGATCAACCCAGCCCAAAGAATCACTACCAACCCCTGTTTTTTCATGAATCATCTGATGTATCTGTTCTATTCGTGTTTCTAATATTCGCATTTCTTCCCGGCAAAAAAAAGAAAATGCTGATCTGAAATCCAGTTCAATCCGCTTACTCATATTCTTCACCTCAAAATCTACTTCCTAGATTAAGGAATTGCATAATTAATTGATAAGGCCTTATTGTGACTAAAAAAATAAAATTATGCATCCCCTCAGATGTATCATCTATTAAATTTCTCTAAATATTCGGATAGTCCTGTTATTTTTTACCCTTTTTTATATCCTCTAAAAAAGCTTCATTCAATATTATTTCTTTTTTTGAGAATAAGCATCTTCAGACATTCTTTGCTTTTTCTCAAGAATTAAAGATCTAATTAAGAGTTCAGGGGATTCTCTCCTTGGAAAAACACCACTAAGCAACCGGGACCAGTATGAGTACCGACTGTCGAAGAAAGCTCTCCTATTATGATATCTTTTACTCCGTAAAGCCTTTTAATCTCTGTGGCAAAGTTTTCGGCTTCCTCTGGGCAGCGGGAATGTCCAATAGTAATTAACTGCTTAAATAACTCACGCCCATCCTCTGCCATAATATCAAGAATTCTTTTGATCGCCCGCCGGCGCCCGCGAACCTTCTCCCTGGAAATAATCTGCCCCTCTCTATTTACATGTAAGATTGGTTTAACATTTAGAATCTCACCAACCACGGCTTGTACTTTACTTACCCTTCCTCCCTTTTCCAAATATTCCAGAGTATCTAAGGTAAAAACTGAATATAGCCTTGAACGAATCTTAATTAACTCTTTTAGAATCTCTTTTTTTTCAAGCCCGGCATCAGCCATCTCCTGAGCTTTTATGACTAATAATCCTTGTCCTAAAGAGGCAGTCCGAGAATCAAAGACTGAAACTTGTTCCTTCTGGGCTAACTGATCACGAGCCATCACCGCACTGTCATAGGTACCACTCATTCCAGTAGAAATAGTAATTACAATCGCCTCATCGTCCTGATCCGTCACTTCTTTAATCGCTCTTAAAAAAGCACCTGGAGTTGGTTGGGCTGTAGTAGGAAGTTTAGCTGAAGTAGTCAGTAATTTGTAAAATTCGTCTCTAGTTAGATTGATCCCATCTTCATAAGAATGATTTGAAAAATTGATCGTCATTGGGACGACCTTAATTCCCCGTCCCTTTAAATAATCAAGCGTAAGATCACAAGCTGTATCTGTAATAATTTTTACCTTACCCAAGAAAGACCCTCCTTTATTTGAGGAATTCGTTCGATTATTTTAGTCACTTATTTAGTCTCCATCTTTTCGTTTCTAATTGGAGAAAATTGCATCATTACTTTATACTTTTTTCAACTCATTAGACAAGCAATATTTTGATGGTTGAATTTTAAATAAATAAATTATGCAATTTCTTAAACCTGAAAAATGACTAACTATTTTCCCTCTTTTAACTTTGACGTAGCGGCTAAATAAAAGTTACAATTTTGTGTGCTTATTTTTACATCCCGTTGCTTGTTGCTTAGTTACATCTCTCTTGTATTGAATAACAGTCTATACAAGTCGAGTCCAATATTTTTTTAATTTACGAAGACACCTCTTCAATAAGAATCCTGTCATTGAACCTAAAATATAAAGAAAGCTTAGAGTGAGATAATCAATATATTATTCTGAATTTGTGATGTTTATAGACACGACACCAGGGGGATCACGAAAGCTTACAACAGCGTTTCCCCTGGTACGGACCAATAAGTCATGAGTTCAGATACCAGATTGTGGTCAAATTATAAATTATTAGCGATTCCTTAATCCTAATGGAGTAATTTACCTATACCAGTTATAGCCTTTTTAATAAGCGGATCTAAATAAGGTAATTCAACTCCTAAAGTAAGCAATATACTAAGAATTAATCCAATCAGGGTCAAAATACAAAACACCACTAATTCTCGGTAATATTTTTTTTGAATTAATTCCGGCATTTCCAGGAAAATCATTAATCCAAAACCTAAGACGACTAAAAAAATCATTTGCTCACCTCTTGTTTTGGGAATCCACGGATCAATGCCATCAGTAAAGTTATAAGCGGTAGTATTACTTGGAAAGGAAGGGCATAGAGGGGATGAATATTTTCAGTAAACTCCAAGTGCTGACTAATATTCGCGTAGTTTTGAGCCGCTAAAATAATCATTAAGACCCCTAGGGGAAATACCAAGGGACGGTAGGTCCGGAGTTTTAGCATTTGCGCTGTACCTAATGATGTTGCATACAGAAGTATTAAAGTTTTAATAAATCCCATTGCCAAAAAGTTTAATACAGGGATCAGCTCTAAACGAGTAAGAATCCCGGCAATATTAATCGTACGGTAGGCTTCATATGTAGGGAAAATATAAAATCTGCCAATTTTCCCTAAGACCCCACTAGTCCGAATCTCTCCTAGTATAAGTATTATACCTGCCACTATTAAACCTTTAAACAATGATTTTGTGTACTGCTCAGATTCGTTTAAAAATGGCCAAACCATTGCCAAAGCAATAATTTGACCAAAAGGAAAAGTTGCTGTCCCATGTGCAACCCATAGCAACTTTTTCACAGGTAGATCTAGCACCGGTAATAGATTTTTGGGTTCAAAGATATTTAACATTAAAAATAAACTGAATGTAAATAAGAAAAGTGTAGAAAAAAGTAAAATTTCATTCATTCGCGAAATAACCTCAATCCCTTGTTTACAGGCATAAATACAGGTTATTAACCCCGTAACTAAAAGTATATACTCCGGCGTTACCATAAAAATTGCAGTTTTAAGCAAAGTTACAAAGATAGCAAAGCCTGCTGAGCCAAGGTAAAAAAGATACCATAGAAAAGCTCCAGAAAAGATCTTCCCGATAATTGGCCCCCAAACCAGTTCATTAATTTCTACTAAAGACTTACCGGAAAACCGGTTATAAAGAGTAATATTGATCATCGCAAAAATAAGACTTTCACCCAAACCTAGAAGCGTAGCTAACCATGAGTCTTGCCCCGCTCCCCTCCCCGGGGAAAGGAGAAGTGAAGTCCCAAAAAGAAAACTGATGACTAATAGCGTCAACTGCGAACTAGAGATTTTACCTTCTTCCATCGACTCCTCCATTAATCTTTTGTTCATTCTATATTATTATGGTTGGCCTGGTAATTAATCCGGTCCGCCGAATTACAGTCTTAACCTTTATTTCCACTTCCATTTGGGAGAATATTTCTCCCCAATTCTCTTCTATCTTAGACCACAATTTATGATATTTTCTATGAATAGTCTCCCCAAAGCCGAAAATATCCAATCGGTAGGTTTTAGCTTTATTTAGAGCAGCTTTTATTTCTTCTTCAATTACCTTAGCTTGTAACTTTTCAAGGCGACTCAGTGCCTCCGGAGAAGAAAGATTTTCATTACTAGTCTCTCCTCCCAGGTTTGCCTCTTCTGTAATCTCTACTTTGATCCGGATTTCCCCATCCTCTAATTCAGGAATAATTTTACTTTTAGCATTAATAATCTCCAAACTTACCTTTCCTTTGTTATCGGGGAGTTCTACAACAATAATCCCACTTGTTACTTTCCCTAAGGCCCAGAGTAAACCCCTGGTTTCCTTTTTGTTTAAATATCCAACCAATCTGTCCTCTTTGAGGATACCTGTCTCCTCCAGGATAAAATCCTTTTTACCATTTTCCTCCTTTATTCCGATGATCGGAAGAGTATTAGAGGTGCTTTTCTTTACTAGTCCATCAGCAAAATCATGAAGATTAGTTGCCTTAATTTTAGAAGTCAAATAATAATTTTCCATCAGTTCAGCAATGGCAGTAGCAGAGATCTTCTCCACGCCGGCCTGAAGTTTTAAGATCTCCCCAGCTTGTTGCTTAGCAATTAAAAGCCATTGCTGGAGTCGGGGTTCAGGATCTCTGATCAAAACATCAACAACTGGCAGAATGCCCTCTTCGGCTACCTTTTTACCGATTATTACTACCTGATTATGGGATAGAAATATTCTACGGTTACTTTGAAAGTGTGCATTCCGGATTGCATCAAATACCGTAGTTCCTTTGGATCTTAGAAGCCAGACCGTTTTACTACCACTACTACCACTACTACCACTTCCGCTTTCTCCTGAACTAGAGCCGGGAGCTCTTACCTCCGATGGTTTAACAATTTGAAAAGAGAGCTGATAACCTTCTCCTTGCTCAGGATGGTCAATACCCAGTCCGGAAACGATCGCCAAGTTCTCCAGTTCCCTCCGGTCCCAACATCCACTCAGTAATAGCAAGATTAGGATTATAATCCCTAGCCCTATTAAGTGTAGAAACAATTTCTGTTCTTCAAATTTTACCTTGATCATTTTGATCCTTTCCCGTAGGTTTTTCCGGAAGCTCCGGACTAAGGTTAAACTCCTGACGTACTGGTTTTGGCCAACCAATTAAACGTGGACGGGTTTTCATTGCCCAAATAGGTGCCCTTATTACTACATCCTTTAAATCCTCTACTGAAAGGGGGATAATCGGCGATAGATAAGGCACCCCGAAAGAACGTAAGGAACTCAAATGAGTTAAAACAACTAAAATTCCCAATAAAATTCCATAAGCTCCTAAAATACCAGCAAAAATAGTTAAGGTTAACCTGAGAATAATACCGGCCTCCTCCTGGGTAGGAACAACAAAAGACGAAATTGCAGTTAAAGCGATAATAATAACCGTGGGAGCACCAACCAGTCCAGCTGCTACCGTAGCTTGACCAATTACTAGGGCCCCTACAATACTAATAGTCTGCCCAATGGGACGTGGAAGCCGGATCCCGGCCTCTCTTAGCATTTCAAAAATTACCTCCATGATCACTACCTCAACTACTGCTGGAAAAGGAGTACCATCTGTAGCTGCTGCCATGGAAATCAGAAGCGGAGTAGGGATTAGTTCCTGATGGAAAGTGCTTAATGCCACAAAAAATGCTGCTAAAAGGATATTAAATGAGAAGGCGAGGTATCTAAACCAGCGAATCAGCGTTGAATATAAAAAATGGAAATTATAATCATCGGGGCTTTGAAAACTTTCAATAAACAATGCTGGTACAGTATTGACCACTGGTGTACCATCCACCAAGATAGCCACCCGTCCTTCTAAAAGCTTGGCGGTCGTAACATCTGGCCTTTCTGTATAAGCAACTGTTGGGAAGGGGGAAAAGGGGGAATCTTCAATCAATTCAATAATATAATTGGCATCCAAAATCATATCCGTATCAATCCGTTGTAATCTTCTTTTTACCTCTTCCACCAGTTTCTCATTAACTACTCCTTTTAGGTAAGCTATACTCACCGATGTTCTTGTTTTTTTTCCAATCTTCTTATTTTCAAAAGTTAAGCCGGGATGAGCTAGCTTTCTTCTTAACATTGCAGTATTGGTCCGGATATTCTCCGTATAACCCTCTCTTGGCCCTTTGATCGTAACTTCAGTATCTGGTTCACTAATTGACCTTTTTTCCCATCCTTTGGTACTAAGAATCAAAGCCTCTGTATACCCATCAAGGAGTAGAATTGTATCTCCTTCTAAAACCGATTCTACTAAACCAGTAAAATCATTATCTTTCTCAACACTTCCGACAGTAAGTAAGTTTTCTTCAATAAAATCAAGTATTGACCCCTCTACTACATCATTCCTTTTCCTGCTTTCAATCATTAAAGGATATAAGATACTATCGTATACCACCTTATTATCCATTAACCCATCGATAAAGATAATCGCTGCTTTAATTCTGTTTTTGATATTCAGGTTAAACCGACGGATGATGATATCCGGGCTATCACCTAATTCTTTCTTAAATAGCTCAAGATTTTCTTCCAAGTTTCGCCCGAGTTTGTTAATATCCGAAACAGAAGAGGATTTCTTTTTTAATTGCCTCAAACGGAATTTTTTAAATAAAAACCGAAACATACTTCTTACCTCTGAATTTTATGCAATTCCTATCACTCAATTATCTCCCATAAATCATAAATAGTATGAACCTAACTCAAGTAAACTAAACACTATACAAAAGAAAAAGCCCCTATGGGCTCCATTTTAACTATTATTTTTTTAAATAAAAACCTTAAGGTAATTATACAATTCCCTTACTTATTAAAAATCTCCAGATACCTCATTCGCTAATTCATTCACATCATCATGCCGGTAGGGGAAATACTCTGCCAAAGCATCTCCAGCCAAGGTAATACTTTTAGTAAGACCAGAGACAAACCTCTCTTGACTAAATTCGGCAGTCATTATATTTTTAATCCCTTCCCAAAAATCGTCCGGGACCTTATTATTAATACCTTCATCTCCTAAGATTGTAAATTTTCGCTCCTTTACTGCCAAATAAAATAAGACCCCGTTTCTTTCTTGGGTATTATGCATCCCTAATTCATAAAAGACTTCTTCCGCTCGGAGAAAAGGATCTTTTTCTGCTTTATTCTCTACATGAACCCGGATCTCTCCGGATGTCTTCTTCTCTGCCTCAATAATTGCTTGAATAATCAAATCCTTATCTTTGCGGCTTAAAAACCCCACAGCTTATACCTCCTTCTCGTAGCTCGTCAGTCTCACATTTCGCCTTTTATCTATACCAAAGAAAACGCTACCGCAGGCTTTCACGATTTTCCTTGGGGGCTAAAGTAGGCGAAAAGTTAGATCAGTCTCACATTTCGCCTTTTATCTATGCCAAAGAAAACACGCATGAGCGGCTACCACCCGCCGCTGGCTCCACCGCCACGGAAACCTCCGCCCCCACCACTGAAACCTCCACCGCCAAAACTTCTCGAACTTCCTGAGGATCTATTACTTCTATTACGAGAGGATGGATGAATAACCGGTCCCATAGTTCTCTGGGAAAACCCCCCTTTATACCACCGTCGTTGGTTAAGACGAGAAAGGTAAGTAGAGATGATAATAAAAAGAATAAAGAGGGTCACGAAGAAGAAGAAACCTGGCTCATTCTCTTCTTGAAATCTAGCACCTTCCGAACCCTCAGGAAAATATGAAGGTTCAACCCAATTAATCAAAGTGAACAAGGCTTTTTTTATTCCAGAAAAATATTTACCCTCTTGAAATTCTGGAGCAATTACTTCCCTAATTACCCGGCCTGCTCTTCCATCCGTAATCTTCTCTTCCAGGCCGGTACCTACCTCCACTCTGATCTTCCGATCATCTTTCAAAATTAGTAACAAAAGTCCATTATCCATACCCTTCTTACCAGCTCCGGAAGCTTCCGCCAGTTTAAGAGAGTAAAGTTCTAAATTCTCTCCAGGAGGCAAAGAGGGTAAGATAACCACTAAAAACTGGTTCGAAGTCTTTTGGTCAAAATCAGTCAGCAATGAAATTAATTCATTTTTTTCCTCAGGTCGTAACAGGCTAGCTTGATCGGTAACATATCCATCCATCTTTACCACCGATGAATCAGCAGCCCATGTAGAAGAACTCGTCCCGATAAAACTGGTAATTATAATTACAAAAACGAAAATACTAAGTTTAATGTTTTTCATAATTTTCATTTAAAACTCCACCTTAGGAACTTCCCTAGCTTCCTCCTTAATCTGGAAGTATTCCCTTTTTTCCAGCCCCATCATTCCAGCTACTATATTCCCCGGGAAACGACGAATCCGGGCATTATAACTTTTAACCGACTCATTATAACGAAGCCTGGCCACTGAAAGTCTATTCTCAGTACCTGCCAATTCATCCTGGAGTTCAGCAAACCTTTGATCCGCTTTCAATTCAGGATACTGTTCCACCACCATCAATAATCGTCCTAAGGCCGTTTCCATCTCTGAAGAAGCCTTTACCTTATCTTCAACCCCTTGAGCACCCAGTAGTCTACTCCTGGCCTCGGCAATCTCGGTAAAAACCTTATCTTCATGGCTGGCATAACCTTTTACTGTTGCAACTAAATTGGGAATCAGATCCGCCCTTCTTTGCAGATTATTCTCCACTTCTGCCCATTTACCATCAATTTCTTCTTCCAAAGTAATAAAGCTATTGTAATTACTAGCATAACCAAGAACTAATAATAGAAGAATACCTAGGATTATAAAGAGTGTAGTCCTTTTACGCATTAATTAGCCTCCTTAAGTTAGTATTGCTTAGTACTCGTGGTCATTTGAGAGTTAGCCTTTACGCTCCACTCTCCGGTTAAGCTTGTACTACTTACTTAAAACCGTAAGCAAATTCAGAATACTTATTTTAAAAAACTCTTTCAAAGGTTCATATTAAATAAAAAGTAATACAAATAACGAACCACGATTATTTGAGCTTATTACTCTTATTATAATATAGAACGTAATTAAAGAAAATTAGTTTTTTCATTTTTGATATTTCTATTTAATTATAGGTTACAATACACCCTTAGGTAAGATTCTTCTTTTTCTCCATAAAATGTCGGCAATTCTTTTTTAAGCTTTTACCAATAATATAAACGGAGGTGAAAATATGAATAATCAAAACCAGGATCAACAAAAAATGCAGGTTCAAAACCAAAATATGCAGAATCAGAACATTCAAAACACGCAAAATTATAATGCTATGACAAACATGGAGACAGGAAGTGAGCTTACCCAATCAGCAGGAGAAATTAGCCGCATCCTTGCCACTCAAAAACTTACGGGCCTAGAAATAGGTAAGCTCGGGGAGAATCTTAGTCAGAAACAGAAAACTCAGAACCAGAATCCCCAATTGGAAGTTGACCAGTCCCAAGGGCAAATGAGCCAGAACCTATCCCAGCAGTCTAAAGGTTAAATAATAATATATTCCACTGTCCGCTAAAGATAAGGCCCCAAAGCTCTAGGGTCTTATCTTTTTTCTTTATACCCCCAATAGTTTCCTATAGAGGGCTATCCAAAAAAACAGGAAATCCGGAACCCTTAGTTCTCCGGATTTCTTTAGAATAGTAACTTTTTAACCCGTGGCCAAATTTGACGGGACTCCTTGTACTTTATTATCAGTGCCTGTTACGCCCTTTTCTATACACATAGCACATTGTCGTGAATTACCTGAACAAGCGTAACAGATTAGTTTCCCGCAACCAGAGCATAATGACTGGATCTCCCCAAAGGAACCACACTGGTCACAGAGTTCCAATATAAAACCCTCCTTAATTTTAAAGTTATATTGGACCTTTGTAAGTGTAATAACCCCTTGGCATTAAACTCTTTATATCTCAAATTTCCAGTGGATATTTAATAGCTTCTATCCTATAGTGAAATGTGCCGCCCGGAGCGTTAACAATAACTTTCACACCGGGTTTTTGTAAAAGTAAAGCTTTCCCAACCGGCGAAAGGGGTGAAACACCATTTTCTCCTGGTAAATCCCCAAATGGTGAGATAATCTGAAAAACCAGATGTTCAGTAGTATTAATCTCCTCTACTGCTACTCTACTACCGATAATTACCAGAGGAAAGTTCCCATTATCCTCTATCAGGTGAGAAGTTTTAATAAGGTCCTCTACTTTATTAATATATTCCCTTAATGTTTGTTTTAATTCCTCTCGCTCATGATAAGGTACTGGGGAGAGTTCCTCTATTAAGCTTTCGCCTCTCTCTTCTACCTCGACTAAATGCTTGATCAGAGTCTCTTTTAAATCACCCAATAATGTGCTTTGGGTATCCATTTTCCCCCTCCCTTTCAAATTATTCTTGTTTTCACATCCTCAATCCATTTTAATGTGTAAAATATAAGAATAATGGTTAAAAATGGATGTTTATAAGTATAAGACATTATGCCTAAACGCATAATGTCTCTACATAAGATGTTACCATAAATGACAAGCTTTGTCAATTTGGAGGGAAGTCGCTCACGCCGGCCTCCTTAAAATCACGCAGTATTTAAATCAAAGAGGGTGAGTCGACAATATTTAAACCAATGAATAATGCTAATTCTATCCGGAAAACAGAAATATTAAGATTAAAAACTGTTCTAAAGATTGCACATATATTCCTCAGAGAACACCACCAAAAATATAACCGATTCGCATCATTACAACCTCTTTTTTAAGTTCAAACGACTTATTATTAAACTATTATTTTCTTAGGTCAAGCATTTTTTCTCCTGCTACTTCATAGAATAATCTTCGTATGGATTTTCCCTGATTTGGAAGGAGGTAGTTCCATGCGAAGAAGCGACCTTGATAAACTAGCAAAACATTTTATTCTTTCCGGTGATACCTCTGGTCTGAGAGAACTTATTTCCCATTCAACTAGAAATTCAAGGAAAAAAAACAAATCAAAAATAACAGAATAAAAACAAGGCCGCCTTATTCGGCGGCTCCATTATCCTTAACTTTTTGATCAGTCTTTTCCACTTGTTTTTGAAACGGATAAATTCCTATTCCCCTGTTAGGAGAACCTATAAAATATCCTAAAACTAAAGCACTACCCACCCCAATTGGAAGAAAACCGCCAATTAACCAGAACCCCTTCCCCAATCCTAAATAAAGACCAGTTAACAATCCAAAACCACTAAACGCTGTAATTAACCCAGCTAATAGCATTCCGAAAGAACCTCTGTTAAAAACAGGATTCATTAAAGCCGGAGGAATAATACCCTGTTTAATCAGAGCAATTCTTTCCAAATGAATAAAATATCTTATTACAAAAACAAATGACAAAATCCCCAGGATCATCAGAGAAATAATTAGCATCATCCAATTCATCTACGTGCCCCCCTTACCATCAATGCATCATTACTCTCTTCTGCCCGTTCTCGATAGCTAATAAGAACACCAGTAAATAATGAAATACTCAAAGCCAAACTCGCCACTAACCAAAAAAGGCCCGCTTGCGTCTGGGGATTCTCTATACAAACCTTTGGATTAAAAACTTCACTAACCAAAAAGCTTAATACAAAAACTACCAGCACCAAAAAACCGCCCACAACATAAAACACCTTTGAATTAAGGTTTTCTTCACCTTTCTCCATTTTAATCCTGTTCATTACTTCAGTTATAAGATTAGGAGGTAGTTCTTCTTCCACCCACCCTAGAGAAGCTGCTAAAGCGGTGAATTTATCCGGGCTTTGATTTCTATGAAGCTTTTCGAGCCACAGATCAGTTTCATCATAAAAATCTAATACGATTTCATGCTCCCGGTCTGGTATCCGCATCTTTTATCCCCCACTTTTTGGAGATAATCTCTCTTAGTTTATTTTTTCCCCTATGTAAATCAGCTCGGATTGTACCAAGAGGGCGACGAGTAAGATCCGAAATTTCCCGATAAGAAAGGCCTTGAAAAAAATATAAAACTACCGCCATCCGTTGCGGAAGGGATAAATCCCCTAATGCACGACGGAGATCTTTTTCTTTGTCTTTCTTGATCACTACTTCTAACGGTTCTGGCTGGTTTATAATACTTTCACGTATACTCTCACCGATTTGAAGAAATCGTTCTTCTCTCCGTTTTTTTCGAAGATAATCAAGAGCAGTACGATAGGCAATCCGGTATAACCATGTCCAAAAACTCGATTTTTGTTTAAAAGATCGTAACCCTTTCCATGCTTTAACAAATGTTTCTTGTGTCACTTCTTGAGCCTGAAAATTATCATGAAGAATTCCCAAGAGTAAATGGTATACTTTTGATTGGTGAAGTTCCATTAAGTCCTGGAAAGCTTCTTCATCTCCAAGTTTCGCACTTTCAATCAATCGAAACTCATTTATTTTATTCCCGGAATCATTTTCATCATAAGTAGTCTGACGAGGGGAAGTAGGGTTTTTAGAAAAAGCTTCTTTCGGATTCAAGTTTTCCCTCCTCACCGGGCTAATCGTGTTGTCAAATGTCTACTATCACACCATAAATATTGTTTGTAATAATCGTGTTATCTTAATTTAACTATTACTCCACAAAATAATGATAGCCTTTTGTAAGCCCATATATTCTGTAATGATCACAAATTAAAGTAACAACACAATCAGCTTTGATAGCTTTCTGTAAGCAACAGACTATTTAAAATTAGAGTAAAAACGCATTTAGCTTCACCATAGAACAGCAAATTTTATTGGTAAAGACAAACGCATTTAAAATCTGCTCAATTCTTTGCTATTATTTTTCTACAATCGGAACGTAATTCCTTCTATCTCCCATAACTTAACATCTAATCAAGCGAACATCCAAGATACCAATAGCTCAACTTTCATCTCATTAAACATTAATCAGTTTATACTGGAAGCTCTTTTTTATGATTGTTGAGCAGATCACTTCTAAATTCCGGTTTTACTCTTGTTACTATAAAAAAGCCGGTTACAGCGAGAAAACAAATTACTGAAGATAAAAGAAAAGTAGAACCAATTCCGATTGCTTGCGAAATAATTCCTCCAATTGTCGATCCAAAAATGGAACTAATCCCCGAAAGAATTATTGCGTTTACCATCTGTCCTCTGGTTCTTAGTTCTTTGGCAACGTTGGTACTAACATACTCGGCTAAACAAAGATATAGCACCATATAATTTCCACCATGTAATAACCAGAGTAAGATGATGGTATTAGGTGTTAATGCTACGGCATATAGAAACCACCTAATAGTAAAGGTTAATCCGGAAAGCAATAATATTTCTACAATCCCCAATTTCTTATATAACCAGTCAAAAAAGAGCATAAAGGGAAACTGGCTGAAGGAACCTGCCATAATCCCCAAGCCAAGAAGTTGCCTGCCAATCCCAACTTCTTCACTATATATGGCATGAAATGAATAGAAAAAGCCTGATGTGCAAGATAGTATAAAAACATAAAGATAGATATAGACCAGTTTCTTATCTTTAAAAATATCCCATAATCTTGCTAAATTTTCCTTCTTTTTATAACCTCTAACTGGAGGAATTAATAAGGAAACAAAGAACGAAGTAATTCTTAATAAGGAAAAAACCACAAAGATATAAAAAATGTTTCGAGAAAAAATGTTTCCTGCGATTGCCGCCATTAAAGCAAATCCTAAAGAACCAATTGTCCGGATTAAAGAAAAATTGAAATCAGCATTATGTGCAAGTTCAATAGCTATGGAGTCACTTTGAGGGGTAACGGTGTTTTCAAAAAAACCAAAAAAGGCCGAAGCCAACACCAGCAGCCAAAAGTTTTTACCTGATAGTGGCAGAAACCAGATGGAAAGAGCAGTCAATATTAAGGTTAGGGATAAGATCCGGTTTTTATTTTCTGCTCGGTCACAAATTCCACCCCATAAAGGCTGTCCAAACAGGCCAATAAAAGAACCAACTGAAGCAATAATTCCAATTTCTGCGTTACTCAACTTAATAGAAGAATAATAAAGACCGATATAAGAACCAAAACCTCCACGGGCCATAAAAATAAGGGCATAAAAAATAGCCAAAGGTATAAAAGATGCTTTGTTTTTTTTCATTTCTAATACTCCTAAAAATTACTGGATCAACTGCATTCTTAAGAAATTGCTTAATTAGTTTATTTAAAAGTTTACCATCACCCAAACCAGAGCAGATAGAAAAATGGAAACATCGAGACTAACTTGCATAGGCTGTCCATTCAATACGAGTAACGAGCAATGAGATGCATTATGCAATCTCAACATCTTCAAATAATTATCAATTATTATATCTGTTCAACTTATAATAAATCTAACCAATCAGCAACTTCACCAAGATCCTCTGCCACTATGTCTGGCTTAAATTTTGATTCCTTTAAATCCTCTAATCCCGCCTCCCCACTCAATACCAGAATGCTCAAAATTCCGGCAGCATTTCCCATGGCAATATCAGTATACAACCGATCACCAATCATCGCTAAGTTTTCCGGTTTAAGCTTGTATTGTTGACAAAAAGCCTCAACCATTTCGGGGTGTGGTTTCCCGATAACTTTAGGTTTAATACCTGTAGCTGCCGTAACCGCAGCAATTATCGAGCCGCAATCAGGAATTGGCCCTTGTGGCGTAGGACAATTCAGATCAGGATGGGTAGCAATAAATGGTACTCCTTTACGAACCAAAGTACAAAGCAGGCTTAATTTCTCATAGGTTAAAGTTAAATCAAAGCCCAAAACTACTGCCTGTGGCTGATCTGCAGTTAAATCGAAACCTTCCGCTAAAAACTCTTGTTCTAAATCCGAGGTGCCTATCAGGCAGATTCGTGGAAATAAATTTTTTGTTTTCAGATAATAGGCAGTAGCCTGTCCAGACGTGAAAACATGTTTTTGATTAATAGGAACTCCCATAGTGTTTAATTTTTTTACATAATAATCTACACTTTTTGAAGAGTTATTAGTAACAAAGATAAAGTCTTTCCTTAGTTCGGCCAGTTTGTCCAGGAACCTTAAAGAATTAGGAAGCAACCGGTCTCCTAAATAAAAGGTTCCATCCAGGTCCAAAAGAAATGTATCTACCTTATTTAAACTTGCAATCAACAGCAAACCACCTCACCAGATTAGTATTTATGACTGATTCTCACCTGGCTTTAATTTTAATCACTTCGTGATGTTAAGGTGGCCAGCGTGAGCAATTACATAAAAAAAAAGTATTATCCAAAATACCTAATTTACTACGATTATAACATAAATTTCAATCGGCGAAGTAACCTGCATGTAAAAACCATCTGATCTGAATAATGTCAGGAAGGGACTTTTTACTATTTACTTTCCACCATCCTCTATCACCCGCTAATTTATTTCTTTTATCTGACCAGCATTTTCTTTAAGAGTTTTACTTCTTCCATCTTTAAAAGCAGGGCTAATAATAGATAGATGGTGATACCAATTCCGATCCCCCCTGCCACCTGTAGTAAATTAAAAAGGTTCCGTGTTAATCCCAATCCTAGCAAGATTTTATTCCAGTACGGAAGTGTAATACGGATAATTACACCCATCCCAGCAGCAGCAAATAATGATTCGATAAAAGTACGGAGAATCTGATCTCCTTTTACTCCTCCAATCTTCTTTTTGAGCAGAACAAGGGAGATCAGCATATTAGCAATTCCCATTAAGGAAAAGGAGAGGGCTAAACCTCCATGTTGTAAATTAGTATATTTCAAGAAAAATAAGTTTAGTAGAATACTCAGAATTACAGTCGTTATCGTAACCATAACTGGTGTTATTGTATCTTTTAACGCATAAAAACCTCGTGGCAGAATCTGGATTGCCCCATGGGCAAAAAGGCCTAGGCTGTAAAAGAAGAGAGCATAGGCAGTCATTGCAGTTTGAAAAGGAGTAAACTCACCTCGTTCATATAATAGCCTTACAATTTCTGTCCGCATGCTGATAAAGCCAACAGCAGAGGGGATTGTAATAAATAAAATTACTCTGATCCCTAAAGAAAGGTTCTCTCTGAACTCTCCCCATTTACCTTTAGCTGTTAGCTGAGAAAGTGTTGGAAAAAAGGCGGTAGAAACTGCCATAGCAAAAATTCCGATCGGAAGAAGAACCAGTCTTTGGGCTAACCGAAGGTAGGTGATGCTTCCTTCCGATAGTGCTGAGGCCATATTTGTAGTCACCCAGATATTAATCTGTGTAGCAGAGAGTCCTAGTAGGGACGGGAGCATTAGAATTAACATTCTTTTAAAACCAGGATGCTTTAGGTTAATATAAAACAAGTCATAACCTTTAGTCAATTTGAGAACAAAAGTAGCTTGTGTCAGAAAATTAGCTATCGCTCCTAATACTACACCAATCGCCATTCCTTTAATACCATAACGGGGACCTAAAAACCATGCACCTAAAATTATTCCTATATTATAGAGAACCGGGCCAAAAACCGGAATAAAAAATTTTTGGTAAGAATTAAGAACTCCCCCCATCAAGCCGGCTAAAGCCGTGAAAAAAACAGCTGGAAACATCATGCGCGTTAGTTCTACTAATAACTGAAGTTTTCCTGCTTTCATCTTATAAGCTTGTAAAGGGGCTAACTGGCGAGCAAAAATCATACCTAACAGAGAAAAAAAAGCCAATAACAAGATCGTAAGATTTAAAAATGTACTAGCCATCTTCCATCCTTCCTCTTCTTCATCTTTAGCCAGATACTCAGAGAAAAGAGGAATAAAAGCTGCTGATAATGCTCCACCAACCAGTAAATAATACATAAAATCCGGAATAATAAAAGCAGCAAAAAAGGGGTCTGTTTGTGCCCGATCAAAAAGGTTAGCAGTAATAGCTTCCCGGATAAAGCCCAGAAGCCGGCTGAACAGGATCATCCCTGAGATCATTCCAGCGGTCCTCGCTAGTTTTCCGGAAGAAAAAGATTCTGTTTTCAAATCTAATATTCCTTTCCAAAGAAAGTTTTTAATTCAAGATCTTTTCATCATTCAGAAGGAAACTCCTTCTAGCTTTTAAGGAATTGCATGATTTCATTATTTTGTATTAATCGGATATTAATTCCAAAATACAAGCTTAAGATGAATATAATTCCCTTAACTGCAAAAAGCATCATCGAAAAAAACCCGAAACCTTTATCTAAGGTTAAGGGTTATTTCTCTTTTTTATTATTGGCATTCCTTGCTCAATTATTCTCCATGCCCGCTTCGTATCCATCTCCCATAATTCTAGAATTCCAGCAGTCACACTTCTTTCATTCCTATATTGATTGGAAGTTGCTGGATAGACTTTTGGCCGGAGGAAGAAGTTCAGCCCTAAAACAGAGAAGAATAGGATCAGGATAATAAGAAGATTCAAACACAAAAGATATTTTACTACTGAACGAGGAATCCTTAGCTTAAAAACCCTGGTTTTTTCGGACATGGCTACACCCCCGTCTCTTCTCATCTTATGAAGAAAAGGGGATGTTTATGTTTAAGGAAAACCATTCAATCAAGGTAACGGAAAACTTCTTCTGGGGTGACTTCCGGATGGAGGGCAATATTTATTGCTCCAGCTAAAACTCTTGATATATCTTGAATTAGAATGTCAATTTCTTTAGGAGTAACAATCAGATCACGGAAATATGGAGAAAGTACTCGGTTTACCACTTCTTTCCGAGCGATTTGATCTGATGGCATATTTCTAGAGACTTGGTCCAGGGCATCATAGATAATTGTCTTTGCTTCAACTACTGTTGGTACCCCCAGGGCAATTACTGGCACTCCCAATATTTGCTGAGTTAGTCCTAATCGGCGGTTGCCAATTCCCGACCCCGGATTAATACCAGTATTAGCAATCTGTACAGTACTACCCATTCTTTCAGTATTTCGAGAAGCTAAAGCGTCAATAACCAGTAAAAAATGGGGTTTTATCCTTTCCACAATCCCCGCCACAATTTCGCTAGTCTCTACTCCCGTAATTCCTAATACTCCAGGGGAAATTGCACAAACCGGTCTTAAACCTCCCCTTTTTTCCGGGGGAGAACTCTGAAAAAGGTGTCTGGTAACTAGTACTTTTTCAACTACTTTAGGGCCAAGCGCATCAGGAGTAGCATTCCAATTACCTAAACCCACTACCAGGGCGGTATCATTTTCAGTAAAATTGAAACCACGGATATACCCTTGAATTTCTTCAGCAATGATTTTCGCTACTTCCTCAAGCTCATCTTTGTCTCTTCCTCGCAATGACTGGGATTCAATAGTCACGTAGTATCCAGGTTGCTTACCCAAAGCCTGTCCAGCTTCGGGTGTTTGGATACTTACCCGAATTACTTGAGCCACACCTTTTTGTTCAGATTGTCTTTCAACACCTGGAATCGGAGCACCTATTCTTCCTGATGCCAGCTCGTGGGCTTCAAAAGCAAGGTCAGTCCTTATGTCTCCCATTCCTAGATTGGAATAATTCATTCTCTACCTCTCCCTCCTTAAGCACCAGGTTGTTTCGAGTCTCACCTGAGCTCCGTTGGCACAAAGGCATCGATTATTCCAATAACTAAAGCTGCTAACAGGGCTCCTAGAATGGAAACCTTAATTGAAGGGACAATAAACTGAGTGAGATAAATGACCACCGCAGCAGTGATAAACCCCACTAAACCTCTTCCTTGTGGGGATACATTTCGACCAAAGAGGCTTTCAGCGATATAACCAAGGATAGCGATTACTACCGCAGCAATCAGTGCTCCAACAAAACCGCCTACCTTAAATCCTGGCACTAAAAAACCCACAAACATCAAAACTAAAGCTGACACTATAAAGCGGATTACTGCACCGATCAAGAGAATTACCCCCTTTTATTTTCTTATGCTTATCCTCCCCCATGCTAAAAAAAATTATGCTTTACAAAATGAATAATGAATAAGGGACTTGCAATGACCAGTCAAAGAGGATAGAATATAATAAGTTTAAGTCTCTAGTTTGGAGGTGAAAATCATTGCCCAATATTAAATCCGCAAAGAAAAGGATGAAAACCTCAGCCTTTCGTAGATCATTAAATCGGGGTCAGAAAGCCGAACTTAGAACTACGATAAAAAACATGGAACTCTCGATTGAATCTGATCAAGCAAAAGCTAAGGAATTGTTACCACTTACTATGAAGAAATTGGATCAAGCCGCTGCTAAAGGCTTGATTCATAAAAATGCTGCTGCCCGTAAAAAAAGCCGCCTTATGCAAAGATTAGATAAGTTTTCTGTGGCTGGTAAATAACAAACTCAGGAGGCTCGACCTCCTGAGTTTGTTCTATAGTACCTGTTCTTTTTCTTTGAAGATAAGTCCTAAGTCAAGCAATACCATCTGAATTTCTATCTGGGGATCACCCGCCCCGGTCTTTAGTTTGTAATCAGCCTCTAGGACTCTTTGATGTGCAAGACGTAATTGTTGATAGGTAACTCCTTGAGCCCTAACTTTTAATTTTTTTGCCATATATGGATGACAAGATAGTTCTTTTTGAAGATCCCTACCCCGCCCCTCTTCTATTAGAATCCAAGACATTATTAATCTCCGGATTTGTCCCCCTAACATTGCCAAAATTTTAATTTCCGGTTCACCAGCAGCTAATAACCGATTAAGAAGGATAATTGCTTCACCCGTTTTTCCATCAAGTGCTCCATCCATCATTTGAAATATATTGGTTTCAGAGGCTTCACCTACCAAAGATTCCCACTCCCTTGAAGAAACTGTCTGCTTCTTCTGCCCGATAAAGGTTTGAATTTTTCCCAATTCATTTGTTAAATTCATTAATGAAGTACCCTTCATCTCAATAAGATAATCTATTTTCTCCATCGACAAGTTAATGCCCTTTTTCTTTGCTTCAGCAGCAACCCAATTTTTGGCCTCAAAGCTCTTCAAAGGTGAGCATTCTATTTCTGTAAATAATTCCATAATTTCCTTAATAAACTTCCTTCTCCGATCAAGGTGCTTGGCAGTTATAATTATAATAACTCCTTCCGCAGCTCTTTGGATAGAATTTAAAAAAGAGGTTTCCTGCGAGGAACTAAGATCCTCCAACCCCCTTAAAATAACTAACCGGTTAGAACCGAAAAAAGGTGGGGTTCCCACCCAATCAATAATATTTTCCCCTTCTACACTCTTCAGCTTTAGATCAACCCGGTTGAACTCCTCTTCTTCTTTAATAAAGAGTAGAGCTTTAATCATCGAGATTCCTCTATTAAACCAATATTCTTCCTCTCCCCAGAATAAAATTCTCTGGGGAATTGCTTCTTTCCCCTTTTTTTCTAATTCAAAAATAAATTGTTGTGCTTGCATTCAATTACCTCTTTCCACCAGAATCTTTGCTGGACGGCCCTTGAATCCGGGTTTTACTCGAATAATTAACTGACCATCCAGATCGGTTCTATATACTTGTGAATTAATAGCTTCCAGATTAGATAAAGTAAAAACAGAAGGATGTCCGAAGGGGTTTCTTTCCCCCACTGAAATAAGGGCAATCTCCGGCCTGACCATCTTTAACCATTCTTCTGAATTACCACCCTCTCCACCATGGTGGCCTACTTTTAATATGTTAGACCGAAGCGATTCACCAAAAACCTTAACCATCTCTTCTTCCCCGGTCTTTTCTACATCTCCAGTTAAAAGGAGTCGTATTGAACTATACTCTAGCAATAAAACTAAAGAATTATTATTTAGATCCGTACCTGTCCCTTTAAGATAATTGGGTGGCGGGTTGAGTACTATTCCCCTTAATTCACCTAAACGAAAGGAAGTACCCCGAACCCCGTGAAGAATCTCACTTTCACTCGCTCCAACCAGTTCCAAAAATCTTTGGTATAATTGTGTGGTATGAATGATTCCACTTTCTAATATTCGTTGAACATTAAACTGCTCATCCTCCAATAGACGAGTTACTCCACCTAAATGATCCTCGTGAGGATGTGTAATCACTAACAAATCTATTTTTTGTACCCCTTTTTTTTCTAAGTATGGTCTTATCACTCTCTGGTATCCATCTGTTCCGCCCCCATCAATCATCATATTATAGCCCCCGGGAGCAGTAATGAAGATCGCATCACCTTGCCCGACATTGAAGATTACCAGTTCTAGACAAGGCTTGTATTCCTGCCAAAGAAAATACCCGCTAGTAAGCAATCCCAATAGACCGATGATTAGTAAAATATAAAAAAGAGGAAGCCTTCTTCTCTTGTTTATAGGGTTAATTTCAAAACCCCAGGTTAATAACCCGATTATAGCATACACTGCAATTACCACCATCCAAGGCCAGGAAGAGAAGTTTATGTATCCGGGTAGTTTTGAAAATATTTCCACTACTTGCCGGAAAAAAAAGATAATAATCTCATTCCCAGCATTTAATAACTTGGCCACGGGTAAATACATTAAACCTGCTACCGAAGCCATTAAACCAATTTGGAGTACAATAGCTCCCAGCGGTACCAAGATCAGGTTGGAAAAGGGTCCAACCAAAGAGATTCCTCCAAATAACCTAGCTGTTAGAGGAAAGACTGCCATTTGAGCAGAAAGGGAGATAAGGAACGGTTTTACCCGTGGAATTAAATTCCGGTTTCTTATCGCTTTTTCCCACCTCGGGTATAAAATTATTAGTCCGGCACAGGCAGAAAAAGAGAGCCAAAAACCCGGTGCAAAAATTTCTAAAGGGCGAATCAACATTATTCCGCAAGCCGCTGCAGATAAAAGATTAGCTCCCCAGATCCGTCTCTGGGTTAATTCCCCAAATAGTGTAAAAAGGGACATTAACCCAGCTCTTAAAGCAGGAGGTTTTCCCCCAGCCATTATTATAAAGATACTAATTAAGGGAATTGCCATTAATGCAAGGAGATAGTCCGGCAGGCGGAAAACTTTTCCTAACCCCCAAAAAAGTCCCAACCAAAATATGAGGTGTAAACCACTTACAGATAGCAGATGAGCTACTCCTGCTCTTTGAAATTTAAGAGAGGTTAATTTATCCTCCCGCTCCCCAAATAGCATGCCATGGAGAAGAGTAGCAGCAGCTGGAGAAAGCGTTTCTTCCCCAACTTTCAGTAACCGCTGTCGTAAGCAATCAACAAATCGAAGGCCGGGGTTTACTTTTCCTTCTCCTATAATAATCGGTTTTCCTCTTACTAGTAAACCTCCTGTTATCCCTTGCCTGGTCCAACTTGTAACCTCCCCGGAATCTTCTCCAAAAAGTTGTCCTTTGAGCTCCAGCAACTGACCATAATTAAATTGCCGCTTTTCGCCATAGAAGACTTCCCATTTAGGTTTGGTTTTTAAAGCCTTATTATTTATGGTCTCTATGCGAAGAAAGAACCTTGAACCACTCCGCCATGGAGAGGAGGTTTTTACAACTGTACCCGTAACTTGTACCGGCTGATTCTGGTACATTTTAAAGGCTTCGTAGGCTTGAAGGCGGGATTGACGGTTTCCACCTCCTAAAAATAAACCTAAAATAAAAAAAATAACTAATCCAGCCATCCGCTTTTGCTTCCAGAACAAAAATAATATTAAAATGCCAAAGCATAAATAGTAGAAATTTCTCAATGCTACTCCAATATACCAGCCAGCAATAATTCCAGAGCCAAGGGTAATAGCAGGGAAAAAAAGAGGGGATAAAGAATTCATGGTTTTATCTCTATATATTCCTTCATCTTTTGGAGGGTCTTCTCCCCAATTCCTTTCACCTCCAGCAAATCTTCAGGTCTTTCAAACTTTCTTTGCTTTCGGTATTCAATGATCCTGGAAGCCAGAACCGGTCCGATCCCCGGAATCCTTTGCAGTTCTTCACTATTGGCTGTATTAGGATCTACAATCACCGGGGTTTCTTTTTTTGTCAATTCCTTGATTTCAACAGTATCCTGTTCCTGTTTTTTAGATAAAGGTATAGGGGACTCCGGTTTCAACTTAGGGGTAGTCTCTTCTTTATTAGCAGATTTATCTTCTTTTGATAGAATTGTAACAGCAGTTTTTAATGGAGGTTCTTCACTAATTGGTTCAGGTTCAGGTTCGGGCTCAGGCCAGGGATGAGAAATTGGAGCGACAAGATGAACCTCTACGGGTGCACGTTGAAGAGACTGATACAATAAGTTCCCGACACCCAAAAAGATCGCAATCGCCAGTAAAAGCAGAACTCTACGTTGTTGCTTGGAGAGTTCCTCAAGCACCCTATCCTCACCTCCGTCGGGCTTTGTTTTTACGAACTGAGTCTGCAAGTAGCAGCATTTCTCGGGCATGTTCCCGGGTAGTAGAAGTAAGTTCTGCTCCGCCTAACATCCGGGCTAATTCTTCAACCCGGTCATTTATTCCGAGAATCCGGACTTCAACCATTGTCCGGTCTCCAATAGCCTTTTTTTCAATGTAAAAATGCCGATTTGCCATACTAGCAATCTGAGGAAGGTGAGTTACACAAATAACCTGGTGAGAAAGGCCAAGTAATAAAAGTTTTTCTGCAACTGCCTGTGCAGTACGACCACCAATTCCCACGTCGATTTCATCAAAGACCATGGTTGGGATTTGATCCTCTTCAGCCATTATCACCTTAAGTACCAGCATTAAACGGGAAAGCTCTCCTCCAGAGGCAATTTTAGTCATAAGGCGTAACCCCTCTCCAGGGTTAGGTGCAACCATAAAGTCCACTTGATCAATTCCGTGCTTGCCAACCGCAACTTTTTCCTTTCCTACCAATAAACCATCCTGTTCATCAGACATCCGATTTAAAGTAATCTTAAATACGGTCTTTGCCATATTAACCTCTGCCAATTCTTTTGTTACTGCTGTTTCAAGGCGTGCTGCTGTCTTTTCCCGCAACAAAGAAAGTTCTTGAACTGCCTGAGTCAGTCTTTTTTGGCTCTCTTGGAGTTCCTTGTTAAGCGTTTCAATTCGTTCTGATCGATCCTCTATGGAGGTTAATTCCTTCCGAATTCTTTCGGCATATTCTAAAATCTGGGGAATCCCTTTTCCATATTTTCTTTTTAGCTTGGCAATCTCATCCAATCGTTCTTCAATCCGGGATAATTCTTCAGGATTAAATTCAACCTGATCACGGTAAGATCTGATTTCTCTAGAAACCTCATCTAACTGATAAACTGCTTGTTTGATTATCTCAACCCATTTTTCCAGTCTTAAATCGATCTCTACTGCTTTTTCCAGCTCCTGAACTGATTTTTCTAATTTATCAAGAGCGGAACCGGGTTCCTCACCACCATACAATAGCTGATAAGTACCTGATGCTGCTTCATAAAGTTTTTCCGCCCCGGCTAGAACTTGTCTGTCACTATCCAATGTTTCCTCTTCTTCTGGTCTGAGATTTGCTCTTTCAATCTCTTGCAACTGAAAAGCAAGAAATTCTAGCCTCTGATTTTTCTCTTGTTCATTGGCTGTAAGCATCCCTAACTCATTTTTTATCTCTTGCCATTGATAATATAATTTGGAGACTTCCTCCAATTTATTTTTTATAGATTCCCCACCGAAACTATCAAGGATCTCCCTTTGTTTAATCGCGGAAAGAAGAGACTGGTGTTCATGTTGCCCGTGAATATCCATAATAAACTCACCAACTCTTCTCAAAGTTAATACTGTCACTGTCTGTCCATTGATCCGAGCACGGCTTCTCCCTGACTGGTTTATCTCGCGATTGATCACCAATAGCCGATCTTCTCCTAGAGGTATTCCCCACTCCGCAAGAATCTGAAAGAGCTCCTGATTGTCATCAAGTTCGAAAATCCCCTCAATTAGTGCTGATTCTTTTCCGACTCTAACTTGCTCTGAAGAAGACCGTCCACCAAGAATTAAGCTGACAGCATCAATAATTATCGATTTTCCTGCACCGGTTTCTCCAGTTAAAATGTTGAATCCCTCTTCGAACTCAAGACGAAGCCGGTCAATCAAAGCAAAATTCTCGATGACAAGCTCCCGAAGCATGATATTTACCTCCTCAATTTATACAAACAATCTAATATTTTTTCTACTTGTTGTTTTTTCCTAACAATCACTAAAATTGAATCATCCCCTGCAATCGTACCCATAACCTCTTTCCAGTCAAGGTCATCCAAAGCCGCTGCAACTCCTTGAGCAGTCCCAGTCGTTGTTTTTATTATAATTAAATTCTCACTATAATCGATAGAAGTTACCGAGTTTTTAAACATCAACTCCGCACGTTCTACAACATCAGAAAAACTTCTGTCTGTTGGCAAAGAATAACGATAATGACCATCCGGAGTCGGAACTTTAATTAATCCTAATTCTTTGATATCCCTGGAGAGCGTAGCCTGGGTAACCTTTACCCCTTCTTCTTTCAAGGTTTCTCCTAATTCTTCCTGGGTTTCAATAGCTTTTTCCCTAATAATTGAGAGGATTAAGGCTTGACGACGGGTTTTCATTGATCACACTCCTTATAACCTTCCTTGTTTTATTTTCTCACGGAGAATATTATAAAAGCTTTTTTCCTTAAAACGAACAAATTTAGTGAAATGAGGAGCAGTGAAAATTTTTATTACATCATCCGTTTCCAGTCTTATCCCTTCCTGTCCATCAGCGGTCAGAATCGCCTCATTAGCCAGTTCGGTAAATTTAACTTCAATAGTAGATTTACTCCCTACTACTAATGGCCGGGTAAAGAAAGAATGTGCACAGATCGGAGTTAGAATTAAAGCCGATAACTGGGGATCTAAAATTGATCCTCCAGCTGACAAAGAATAGGCTGTCGAACCTGTCGGAGTTGAGATAATTAAGCCATCCGCTGGCATAGTGGCAGTTAAATACTGATCAATCAAAATTTCCAACCGCAGCATTCTGGAGGAAGCCCCTTTATTAATAACTATATCATTTAATCCAACTAGATTGCCGATAGACTTCCCATCACGAACAACTTCAGCTCCAACCATAATCCGATTTTCCATTAGAAACTTGCCTTGCTTTAGTCTCTCTACCGCAAAATCTAAATCTTTATCTTCTACCTCAGTTAAAAAACCCAAACGCCCCAAGTTTATTCCAAAAATCGGGATCTCTCTGGGATACAAAAGACGTGCTAGGTAAAGTAATGCTCCATCCCCTCCCAAAACAATTCCCAGGTCTATACTATTGAGTAACCCTTCCTTTTTTAGGCCCCAGTCTTCTTTACCAAGCTGATTGGCGATCTTATCTTCCATTACTACCTTAAAACCTGATTTTTTCAACAAATTCGCCAATTCTAAACTTACCTCAGTAGCACGAGGCTTCTTCAAGTATGGAAAAATGCCAATCGTTTTCATTAATACACCTCTGTTATTAACAATCCTTATATTTATTCATTAGAACTAGGGAAAATCCTGCATGAAGATAAGTAAAGAGACATACTTTTATATTATTAACACTAGTTATCTCTATTTTTGACTTACCACGCCATAAAATATTGATCGACTTTCTGTAAGCAAGATTCTGTCGCTGCCTCAAATTAGGGTAAGAAATTTGCATAATTACCTTAAGGTTATCAGTTTTATTTGGTAATCTCCCAATTTAACTAATAACTATTTGGAGGTTGAAATTTGAACCGCCACTTCCTTTCGGAGTTTAAGTTTAAAAATGTAATAGTTTTAAGCTTGTCCAATCTTTTTCTGCAAATTTTTGGTGAAATATATCGAATTTACTTAATCCGTCATTTAGGTGCAGAAACCCTCGGTCTCTTTGGAATGGTCTTCCCTTTTTACCGGTTGATCATCATTCTGGTTACAATGGGCTTGCCTACTACACTAGCACGTTTTACAGCCATCGAGTATGCTAAAAACAACTCCGCTCAAATTCTCCAAATTAAAAAAGATTCTTTTCTCCTGGTTTCCATTTCGGCTGTTTTATTTTCGCTGATTCTTTTTTCTTATTCTGTTCCCATAAGCCACTTTTTTTATAATGACCCTCGAACTGGTCCTGTTTTAAAATTTTTTAGCTTGGCTTTACTGCTTAATAGTTTATGTATGGTTTATCGTGGTTATTTCCGTGGACTAAACAAGGCTACTCCTCTTGCTTACTCCGAAATTACCGAAATGTTAGGTGAAACAGCCTTTGTCTTTTCCATCCTGCTTACCTCTGCAATTACTAATGCAGAAAAAGGCACCCATATACTGGCCAAAGGGTTCCTGGTGGGAGAAAGTGCTTGCTTACTTATGCTGCTTATCTACGATCGGTTAGTTATCACCCCTAAAATAATCACCAATTTGAAAGCCATTACTCCAAGCCCTATAAAAAGGGATTTTAGCAGTTTACTTAGATCCTCTTTACCGATCATGACACAACATCTACTGCTTTCAGTCTCTAGGATTGTCGATGGCTTCCTCCTTCCTAAATTTCTCCGGCAGGGAGGATTAACCCCTTCTTTAGTTGCAAAAGAATTAGGGGAGTACTGGAGCATGGCTACTCCTTTCCTTTTTTCCCCTCTTGTTTTATTCTCTCCAATCTCTACTTTAATCCTGCCAGCCACGGCCAGAACAAGCGTAAAAAAAGACCTGCCACTTTTTTTTCAAAGGATTCTATTTCTCCTAGGATTTGCTTTTCTTTATGGTCTAATAGCATCCTTCTTGCTTTACCGTTATGGAAAGACCATATCTTTAATACTTTATAAGACTACTTCTGCTACCAAATACTTTCCTTTCCTCCTCCCGGCCCTTCCTTTTATGATCATCAATACTATCTTAGTACCAATCGCCGAAGGACTAGGGAAACAGGTATTTCTTCTCCAAGCTACCCTTATTTTAATTGCGATACGAACAGGAATTTCAGCTGCCTTCGTTCCTTTGCCTGACTTTGGGCTAGCTGGTGCAGCTTGGGGTTTAACTTTTAGTCAGATCCTATTCAGTCTTCTACTCCTTAAAGAAACTTTTTTTTCATCCAAACATGACATTAGTAATAAAACGTAATCTGCTGCGCAAATCTCGGGTTTAGACATCCTTCACATTGTATATTACAGTCAAATACAAGCTTAAGTAATTATACAATTCCCTCAGATCTTTATACCTACAACAAAAGACCGTTTAGCAACGGTCTTTATAAATTTAAGGATTTCATAATCAATTAATTTATGATTTAAAGAATCTTACTTAAAAACACTTTTGTCCTCCCATTTTTTGGATGGTTAAAGATCTGATCAGGTGAATCCTCTTCAATAATCAAGCCATCATCCATAAACAGAACCCGGTCAGCTACTTCACGGGCAAAACCCATTTCATGGGTGACTACCACCATCGTCATTCCTTCTTTCCCAAGCTCCTTGATGACATCCAGCACTTCTTTAATCATCTCCGGATCTAAAGCTGAAGTCGGCTCATCAAATAACATCATTTTGGGGTGCATTGCCAAAGCCCGGGCAATAGCAACTCGCTGCTGTTGTCCTCCTGATAAATTATCAGGAAAATCTAAAGCCTTATCTTGCAATCCCACTTTTTTTAAAAGTGAATAAGCCCTTGCTTCCGCTTCTTTTCGGGAAAGATCACGAACCTTCACTGGAGCCAAACAGATATTATCTAAGACATTCATATGCGGAAAAAGGTTAAAACGTTGAAAAACCATTCCCACTTCAGCTCGGAGCAGATTTATATCCACCTGTTTATGATCTGTAATCTCTCTTCCTTCAAAGAAAATTTTGCCCCCACTCGGTTCTTCAAGAAGATTAAGGCAACGAAGAAATGTGCTTTTCCCGGAACCACTCGGCCCAATTATGCAAACTACTTCTCCTTGATTAATCTCATTCGAAATTCCTTTTAAAACAGGAAGACGGCCAAAATTTTTTTGTAAATTAACAACTTTAATCATTTTTTTTCAGCCTCTTTTCCGCATAATTAACCAACCACGTTATTGGTAAAGTCATAAACAGGAAAAGAAAAGCTACCGCTGTCCAGATCTCAAAGGATCTAAAAGTCCTACCCATGATAATATAGCCTTTCCGTACCAATTCTTCCAGAGCAATAACAGAGACAATTGAGGAATCTTTGAGTAAGGCGATAAATTCATTTCCCAAAGGAGGAACAATTCTTTTAAAAGTCTGCGGGATTATAATAAATCTCATTCCTTGCTGATAAGTCATGCCTAAAGAACGGGCAGCTTCCATCTGACCCCGATCAATAGATTGGATCCCAGCACGGACAATTTCTGCAACATAAGCTCCACTATTGATTGACATTGAAATAATCGCCGCCGGCAACGGCGGAATCGGGAATCCCAACAAGGCAGGAAGAGCAAAATAAAACAAATATAATTGCACCAGTAATGGTGTACCTCTGATAAAATGAACATAAACAGAACTCAAACCATAGATTAGCTTGTTTTTAGAAATTCTTCCAATTCCAATAAAGGTGCCTATTATTATACCCATTCCCACGGCAATACAGGTCAGACGGATTGTCAACCTAGCACCAGTTAGTAACATGGGAAGAGAATGGATAATCACACTCCAGCTCCAAGTATAATCCATATCATCCTCTCCTTCGGTTTTTATTTATTACACTACTCGATTTTCTACTCTTGGATCCGTCTGTCCATCAGAAACAGTCTTAAATCGATATATATTTAGTACTTAAAACCGAAAAAGCAGCCCCCGGCTGCATTTCGGTTTATAGCTTGCCTTATTCTCCAAAGTATTCTTGATAAATCTCATCATATTTTCCGTTTTCTTTTAAAGTAATCAAAGTCTGATTAATCTTTTCCAGAAGTAAGGTATCATTTTTCCTTAGGGCAAAACCATATTCTTCGGTTGTAAATGGCTCTGCCGCCATCTTATAAAGACCAGGTGTTGCCTTAATTTGCTCCGCAGCTACCGCCAAGTCAATAATAACTGCATCTGCGCCCCCATTTTTTAGCTCCAAAAAGGTATCAGGTGGAGCATTGAATCTTTTAACTTCAGCAATTCCCGGTATTTTAGTTGCTTCAAAATCGCCAGTAGAACTTATCTGGACCGCAACCTTCTTACCAAGCAAATCATCCTTAGTAGTAATACTATGATCATCAGCCCGTACAACAATAACTAATCCAGCATTAATATAAGGTTCTGTAAAATTCACTACTTCTTTTCTTTCCTCAGTAATTGTCATTCCAGAAGCAATTACATTATAGTTACCACCAAGCAAACCAGGGATTATTCCATCCCAAGCCACATTATAAATCTCAACTTTGATCCCTAACTCTTCGCCAATGGCTCTCATTAAATCAAGATCAAAGCCTTTTAATTCCCCAGTCTGCGCATCAACATACTCAAACGGGGCAAAAGCGGCATCCGAACCAACCTTTATGACTTCTTCGCTTTTTTTGTTTCCTGGTAAAACTACTAGAAGCAAAAGAACAATTAAAACAATAATAATTCCGGTAATTAAAATACCCTTTTTCATCAATAATCCTCCGTCCTATAAATAAAAATAATAATTACATTATACATTACTATTTATATTTATGCAAGAGAATCTAATATTTAATCTAACAATAAAAAATCCGGTTCCACCGGTTAGTACTCTACTTCTCCCAAAGGTACTTCAATTTTTTCTTGCTCATCCTTTTCCTGGGAAGTAACTTGAATAACTAAAGTCTCCTTCAACAAATTTTGTTCCAAAACTATAGCATTTTCCCCTTGATATTGAACTTTACTTCCCACTGCCGGAAGTTCATCCTTAGCTTCGCGGTAAGCTTCAGATTCATATTGTAAACAACACATCAAACGGCCACAAATGCCTGAGATTTTTGTTGGATTTAGAGAAAGATTTTGTTCTTTAGCCATTTTAATGGAAACAGGATTAAATTCTCCAAGAAAAGTGGCACAACAAAGCGGACGGCCGCAAGGACCTAATCCTCCTAACATTTTTGCTTCATCACGGACCCCAATCTGACGTAATTCAATTCTTGTACGGAAAACCGAAGCCAAATCTTTTACCAGTTCTCTAAAATCTACCCGACCATCGGCTGTAAAGTAAAAAATAATCTTATTCCGATCAAAAGTATACTCAACATCAATCAATTTCATCTCAAGATCATGTTGTTCTATTTTCTCCAGACAGATTTGGAAAGCCTTAACTTCCTTATCCTGATTCTCTAAATGCTGTTCTCTGTCTTGTTCTGTTGCAATCCGGATTACTGGTTTTAATGGCGGGGTTATCTCTTCAGCAGTTACTTGCTTAGGGCCGACCCTTACTCGTCCATATTCCAAACCCCGGGCAGTCTCAACAATCACTTCTTGATCCCGGCTAATGGAGAGATCTTTAGGATCAAAAAAATAGATTTTACCGGCCCGTTTAAATTGTACACCTACGACTTTGTATAATTCAGAAGAGGTACCAGTCTCTACCTGCTCCATTCCTCTTCCCTCCTTTTTTACTTAATCTTAATAAATTGCATATATTTAAGAGAATTGCATAAATTACCTTAAACCTTTATTTCATCACAAAATTTCCTTAAATTGAGCTTCTTTTGTGGGAAAGCAGAACAAGTACTGAGCGGGTAATTATGCATTCCTTAAGTGCCTAATTCCTCATAAATTGTCAGATACATATCTTCTAAAAGCATACGAATATTAAGATTGGATGCCAAGTATTCCCGAGCGTTCCGAACCGCTTCGATCGTATTGACCAGACCTTTATTAATCGGATGCCCCTGTTGCACCGTAAATTCTAAAAGGCTCCTATATTTCTCCTGTATTTCACGGAGATAGAGATCCACTTCACTCCGGTCTTTGCTACTAAGCGTTTCTGCTTTTTTGAACATCAAAAGCAAATCTTCCTTGGTCAACAGCTGAAGAGCAGTACTTGTTGGTAAAGAATAATCTTCTTGTTGATTACTACCTAAATAAATCCGTTGCATCCTAGAGAGAATTGTGGCGGGAAACCCGATTTCACTCTCTGCTACTGCTAAAAAACAAACCGCCGGAGGCGGTTCCTCCAAAGTTTTTAAAAATGCATTGGCTGCCACTTCGGTTAGACAATCGAATCTTTTGAAAAAATAAACCTTTTGACAAGATAAATACGGGCTTAAAGATGTATCATAACAAATTTCCTTTACTTGTTCCAGCTTTATTTTATCCCCTTCAGGCTCAATTACACGGAAATCCGGATGATTACCGCTAGTAAGTAGCTTACATGAACGGCAGATCCCACAAGGCCGTTTATCAGGAGATAAACAGAGTAGGGTCTTTGCTAATTGAAGAACCAAGCTTAGATTCTCTTGGTTTAATTTACCAATGAAAAGATAGGCATGACTTACTTTTCTAGAATAAAAGAGTTTTTCTAAAACCTTCAGCCGTTTCTGATACAGTTCTTTCTGCAAGTTAATTCTCCTTAAAGTTTCTCAGAACGAAGAAAAAATTAATAATACAAATCAATTAGCAAGCCCCGGATCTCATCCAATTTAGCCATCAATCCGATTACTTCTTCGTGGTTCTCCAGCACGGTAGCTGTTAAATCCTCCAGTGCTTTATTGATCTTTTCTACTAAACAAAATGCCCGCCGGTTACCTCGTCGATCCCAGTAGTTCTTCTCTTTCAGCCGGTAACTACCAGTCAGGGTTTTTTTCATGAAATCACGCACCGCTTTCCGATACTTGGAAAGGCTCGCAAGATTTCGTTGAGATATTAATTTTTTCCCCGCCTCATCAACCTGACTAAGAAGTTTCTCCCAGCTTTCGGCTTGCACTCCTTGTTTGTCCTGTAAAACCTGAGAAAATATCGAAACACCAGAAGCCTTGGTTAGTTGTTCCCCTCTTTCCGTTGCCGCTGGTAATGGTTCTGCCCCAATCCCCTTAATACGCATCCCCATTCACCTTCTTACATTTTTTCAAAAGAATCAACTTTAATTGTAAAAAGAGTAGCTCCGCCTACTTCAACTTCTACCGGGGTAGGAATATAAGTATTAAGAGTCTGATCTACCGGTGCCAATGGGCTCACCAATTTTTTTCTGGTTTTACAAATGTCCTTAATAATAGAGGTAACTTCACTTACTTTTTCATCTTCTACACCAATCAATAATGTAGTATTCCCCTGACGGAGGAAGCCCCCGGTACTTGCTAGCTTAGTAGCACTATAACCATTGTCCATCAAAGCAGATAATAACCGATTAACATCCTGGTCTTGAACCACAACAATAATTAAAATCAATTTAAAACTCCCCTTTCCTGTTATTTTTTCCCTACAGGAAGAATTCAAATCTTTTCGGAAACAATCTCCCAAAGCAACTTGTGTATTTCTATTGCCTTTTTCCCAAAACAATTAATAATTTTTACCCTACTCTGTTCTTTACTGGCAATTTCTAAATAACCGTTACGAACCTTTTCTAAAAAGGAAAAACCTTTAGCTTCCATTCGATCCTGGTCTCCGGAATTTCTCTTTCTCACCCTTGACCAGCCTTCTGTAGTATCAAGATCCAATAAGAAAGTTAGATCTGGCACCAATCCACCGGTAGCAATCGAATCAGCCTTCTGGATCAACTTATGATCTATTCCAGTGGCATAGCCCTGATAAGCAAGGGTTGAGTCGGAAAACCGTTCACAAATCACAATCTCTCCCCTTTGAAGTGCTGGTTTAATCACCTCAGCCACATGTTGGGCACGAGCAGCCGCATAAAGCATAACCTCGGTAATAGGAGCAAAGTTGATCTCCTTTTCATACAGAAGCAAAGCACGAATCTTTTCTGCCAGCGGAGTCCCCCCGGGTTCTCTGGTAAGGATTACAGAAAAATCATGTTCCTTCAATTTTTCAGCCAATAAACAAGCTTGAGTAGATTTGCCGGTTCCATCGATACCTTCAAAAGTAATAAATAATCCTTTCTCCATCTTTACTCCTTATGTTTTTTAATCTTCAACAATTTTCACTTTTCCTTCTTTTATACCCCGTACATACCCACCCATCCTCAAGAAAGAAATAATCCATTCGTACATTTCTATAGTAATCTCTTCCCCGGGAACCCATAGTGGAATCCCAGGTGGATAAGCTGCTACCCAACCGGAAGCAATTTTCCCTACTACCTCATGCAAAGGAAGGTAAATTGCCAATCGATCGGCTGCCTCCTGGGGAGAGAGCTGAAGTGGTTTGGCTTTCCATGGCGGGGGAATTACCTCTCTTTTGCTCTGATCCGGTCCCGGCTCAGCTGCTAATAAAGAGAGAGCCTGAATCAAAGCTGCTACTTCCTTTTTCTCCTGAACATATGAGATAAAGAAATATAAGTAATCTCGATCCGCATATTCAGGTTGAACATGGAATTTTTTACGTAAGAATTCTTCTGCCTTAATCCCTGACCAACCAGCCGGAATAAATGAAAGAACAATTTTAGTCGGGTCAATTCCATACCCAGCAGGCAAAAACCGATCATCCAAAAGCTTAAGGCCTTGTAAGTCTCTTATTTTGTTACGGATTTCCTCTCCTAATTCCGCAGCCCGGGTAAACATCTTTTTTCCCTCAAAATATAGTTGACGGCGGGTAGAATCCAAGGAAGATAAAAGAATATACGAGGGACTGGTGGAATTTAAAAGTTCTAAAGCCTCTTCTAAAGCATTAAGGTATTGGAAGTTAGATCCTAGATGGAGCATTCCGGTCTGAGTAAGAGAACCCATCATCTTATGAGTACCCCATACCCATAAATCCGCACCAACAGTGCTTCCTTCCTCAGCATCAGGGTTGATATATTTAAGATGACCGCCATGAGCTTCATCCAATAATAAAGGAATCTTTTTTCTGTGGCATAATGCAGCAATCTTTTTCAGTGGACCATAAATTCCATGATACCCCGGATTCGTAAGAAAGACTCCCGCTACTCCGGGATATTCCTTTAGTGCGTTTTCAATTTCTTCAACCGATGGTAAACAGGGTAACCCTTCCACCCAAACGGGGGAAAGAAAGATCGGTTTTAATCCGGAGAGAATTAAACCATTAATAACAGATAGATGACAGTCTCTTGCCACCAGTACTTCCGGAGTCGAATTTTTTAAGGATAGAAAAGCTGCCATAATCCCTACGCTTGCACCATTTACCAGAAAATAGGTGCGTTGGGTCCCAAATGCCTCCGCAGCTAATTCCTCTGCTTTTTTTAACAAAAAATCAGGTTCTTGGTCAAGATTAGCTCCTCTAAGTTCTGTTAGATCCAGATGTAATAATTCCCCACCCAATCCCCGAAAAAGCGGTTCACATCCCCGACCACCTCTGTGTCCCGGCATATGAAAAGCACCTATTCCCTGTCTGGAATAGTTTAGGAAATTCTCAAATAATGGTGCATCTTTTTGTGAAAATTTATTAGTAAACATGTTTTAAAGTTCGACATCAAATTCTTTCTTTCCTCTTTTTACAGTAAACAGTACTTTAAAAAAAGCCCTGATTCCTTTTGAATCAGAGCTTCATACTTGCTTTATCCATTTGGACCAGAGTGGTCTTATATTACTTAGCCAATCTTCATAATCCTCATCTTGGATTTGCAATTGAGTTATTCGGGATTCACATGAGGAGCAGATTAATTCCTCATGAATCCTTAATCCCCCGACAAATAAATTGCCACAAAAAGCACAAGAACATTTCTCATCCATTATTAACACCTCACCGGGATAATATATTCCCGGTTTACTTAATTTGTGCCTATATTACCGCTATAACCAGGTCTTTAGAAAACATAAGGAAATTAACCCCGGTATACCTAAAAAACCACAGTACAGGACAGTGTAGAGATTAAATGGTAAATAATATCCAGTAAACCGAGTAAGGAGATTAAAAAACAAAAGTAGGATAAAACCACTACCGCCTTTTAATATAAATTTTACAACTAACTCTACTGGCGAAAATATAAACTTACCCCCAAGAGCAATCAGGAGCAAAAGGGCAAAATAAACAGCTAGAACTTCAATAGACAATATAACCTCCTCCCTCAGGCAAAATTCATATAGAAAATTTCTCCTGGAAGATCCTCTCCTCCCTGGCTTTTTTTAATAAGTAAACATATCGTTTTTCCGCAGCTTCTAAAGTATAGATCGCATGATCAATCAGATCCGGTTCTGTTACTGTATTAAAGTATTCCCTAGCATCCTTCCAGTCTTTTTTGGCTTCTTCTATTAATTTCCAGCCGTCTTCTTTTGCAGGCTTTTGGGTAAAATTATTTTCTCCGTTCAAATAATTCACTATCTTATTAAATAGTTCCTTCCTTTCCCTGAACATTTATTATCTCCCTCCCCGTCCATTATTTAGTATTCTTCCGGAGAGGAAGTAGATCTATACCTAATTTAAATTAGATTTTTTAATGATTTTTTATTTGGGAAGAGTTTTTTGGTTGGTCTAAATCCTTTCCTTTTAACCAAAACCCAAATATTGTAAACCTTTTTTTTGCTAAAAAGCCTATTAGCAAAAAGAGAATTGGGAAAACAATATAGCCCCAAGCAATCCCGGTTTTAATATTAATAGGATAAACAATCACTGGTTTTCCATCTTTTTTAGGATAACTTAACTGCCTTTCCTGAGAGTATTTACCTCCGGATGGGGCCAATAGATCAATAACCCGCGGCTCTGCTCCATCACCACAGCCACCACCAAAAAACCAGTCCCCGGGTTCTATTCTAACTTCCCGCAAAAAACCAGGACCAAATCCATCATATGATCCTATTAATACATAATATTTCCATTTCCTTTGGGGTTTTCCCATTACTTCTATAGGAACAGTTAAACGGATAAGATGTTCTTCCGGAATAAAATGAGCAGCAATACGAATTGATTCTAACTCGCCTTGAGAATTCACAAATGTGAGCATACTACTTTCCCATCCAATACCTTCCAAACAGTATTCCCAGGCATATTTAGGCGAAAACTCTACCCCCAAAGCCTCATTTAGTGGTTTGGTTTTTCCCCCTTCAGCTTTATCAATATAAATATGTATCACTGGGTGGATAAAACCTTCTGGAGCACTCCAAGGATTAGTAATGCTTTTTATTTTTATGTTAAAAAATATAAAATCATCATTTCCGGAGACGCAAAAATTTAAAAGGTCAAATAATCCTTCATATGGTTTAAAAGCTAAGTTTCTTGGATAAATATAACTCCCAGGTCCGTAATCATCCCCCTCTGGATCCTCTGCTTCAAAATAAATTATTGTCGAAGAATCCTCTTTTTCGATCCCGATTACAGGATTTACCGATAAGAGAAGAGTTGTTAAAATAATCATAATCCTAATCACTTTTCTCACCTTCCTCATCCTCAAAATATGCGTCCATCAGGTAATCTATTCCATTTATTCTTTGTTTATAGGGATAAAAAAAACAGGTTAAATACCTGTTTTCTCTTAAATATTATTTTATTTTTTACAGAGGTTTTTAGCTAATTCTACCGCTGAACCGGCATCAGGCGAATACCCATCGGCATTAATTCTATCGGCATATTCCTGAGTCACTGGTGCTCCACCAATCATAATTTTAACTTTATCTCTTAACCCGGCTTTCTCTACAGCTAAAATAATTTCCTTCATTGCTGGCATTGTTGTAGTTAGTAGGGAGGAAAGACCTAAAATATTCGGTTTGTAGCTTTGTAGAGCCTCCAGAAAACGTTCTTTTGAAACATCCGCTCCTAAATCAATGACCTCAAACCCTGCTCCCTCCAGCATCATTGCTACCAAATTCTTACCAATATCATGATGATCACCATAAACAGTCCCAATTACAACCTTTCCAACATAATCTCTCCTTTCATCGGTAAGTAAAGGTTTTAAAATTTTTAATCCAGCCTGCATTGCCCTAGCAGCCATCATTACCTCAGGCAGGAAAATTTCATTGGTTTTAAATTTCTCCCCTACAACCTCCATTGCAGGAATTAAAGCCTCATTAATAATAATCCGCGGAGAAATTTTTTTTCCTAAAGCATCCCGGACCAAAGTCTCTACTTTGAGAGTATTACCCATTAGGAGTGCCTCTCTGTATTGCTGCTTCTCCATCTTTTCCCCTCTTTCATTTTTGTAATTGAAAACCATGATCTTTCAGAAAAAAATACCTTTCGTACCAAAGTTCCCCGTATTATTTTCATTTATTCCACAGGTTATAAAGTAACCCTTGTACCAATTATATTTTTAATAAAGGTTTAAACTGCTTGGTTAATAACCTCTGCTCCTTGGCAAACTAAGATAGTAAAAATGAAAGATGAGGAGAGGTCCTTATTAAATGAGAGCTGAAATTAAGCCCACAATCTTAGTATTAGCTGCAGTTCCTTTTATCATGGTTCTAGGAAATTCAATGCTCATTCCAGTGCTACCTGCAATTCAAAAAGCATTAAAATTAAATCTTTTGCAAGTAGGTCTTTTAATTACCGCCTTCTCAATCCCAGCTGGTATAGTCATTCCCTTTGCCGGAATTCTCTCAGACCGTATTGGAAGAAAAATTGTAATGGCACCAGCGTTAGTTATCTATGGAGCCGGCGGACTCCTAGCTGGATTCGCAGCTATTTTCCTAAGTAAACCTTATCCTTACCTTTTGGGTGCCAGAATCATTCAGGGGATTGGTGCTGGGGGGACATACCAATTGGCAATGGCACTAGTTGGTGACTTAATCCAAGATCAGGAAAGAGCACAGGTTCTGGGCTTATTAGAAGCAGCTAATGGTTTAGGTAAAGTAGTTAGTCCCTTAGCCGGCGCTGCAATCGGCTTAATCTCCTGGTATATGCCTTTCTTTGTTTATGGGGTATTATCCCTCCCGATTGCCGCCTTGGTCTTTTGGCTGGCCCAAGAACCTCCCAGGGGCAATAAAAATCAATCCTTTAAAGATTACGCCCGCAATCTGTATAAGATATTCCGCGAGAAAGGGGCCAATTTAAGTGCCGCTTTTCTTTCAGGAATGGTTGTTCTTTTTTCACTTTTTGGTTTATTAAGTCTGCTCTCTGATCTGCTGGAAAAAGACTACCACATGAAAATTTTTCAGCGGGGATTAATTATAGCTATTCCCGTTCTATTAATGGCCATAATTTCTTACATTCTGGGAATAATCCTAAAAGCACAATTAACCAAATTTATGAAATGGACAATTATTGGTGGACTTGCTCTTGTTGCCCTGGGGCTCTTTCTTTTTCCAATAATTAATGGGATTTTTACTAAAGTACTTTTTTCAACTTTTATTGGAATTGGAACCGGTCTTGTACTCCCCTCATTAAATACATTAATTACTTCATCAGCTCCTACTAGCGAGCGGGGGCTGGTTACCTGTCTCTATGGGACAGTAAGGTTTTTTGGTGTAGCTCTAGGCCCACCAATCTACGGTATGTCGTTAAAGTACGGATTACCAACTATTTTTTGGACAAATGTTGGGCTAATCGCCATTATTATAATCTTAACTTTACTCCTTATCCACCCAGATCAAGTCTTACCCCCTTCGCTGAAAGGTGGTGGAAATTGAGAAAGATTGAAATACAAAATTAATTGAGAGCATAAAAAGAATTTAAGCTAAAGGAGGATGATAAAATGGATAGATTAGCATTAATTTTAGTGATCATCGGTGCGTTAAACTGGCTATTAGTCGGTTTGTTCCGGATGGATTTAGTAGCTAGTATTTTTGGAGGAACAACCGCCTTATTAAGCAGAATCATTTACTCACTAGTCGGTCTGGCCGGGATCTACTGTATTACCTTTCTCTTTCGAGAACGTACCAAAGTTGAGTAAGTATCACAATCTCTTTAAATCCGAAGGCTATGCTTTCGGATTTTCTGTTAGTATTAAATGATTTTAGGGTTTAATGAAAATTTTATTAAGAAAAATGAAATCAAATTGATACGATTTGATTTTCC
>DAIOHK010000015.1:0-52412 GCA_036744795.1 Bacillota bacterium
GATTCACCCGACCTCCTTCTAAACGCTTACGCGTACTAGCTGTAGTCGGCGTGAACAACTAATAAAAGAAGCCTTCGATGCTTGTCGACCCACCTGGCTTTGTTTTCGTTACTTCGTTGCGCGGGCGGGTAGCCAGCGTGGGCGACTACCTAGAAAATGCTTCGAAGATTGTCGATTCATCCGCCTCTGATTTACATCTTCTGGATGGCTTGTCGATTCACCCGGTTTTTGATTTAATCACTTCGTGATGTTAAGGTAACCGGCATGAGCGACTAGGTAGGCGGCATGAACGACTTGCTGGTCGACTCACCTGGCATATATTTTAATTATTTCATGTGTGCGGGCGGGTAGCCAGCGTGAGCGACTACTTTCTAAGAATTTGAGCAATCTCGGCTACATCCTTATCTCCACGGCCGGAGAGACAGATAATGATCGTTTGCTCCTTATCCAGCTTAGCAGCAAGTTTTAAAGCATAGGCGACTGCATGGGAACTCTCAATGGCGGGGATAATCCCTTCTACCTTAGAAAGTTTTAAAAAGGCATCGATTGCTTCTTGGTCTGTGACTGTAACATACTGGGCTCGGCCACTGTCTTTGTAAAAGGAGTGTTCCGGTCCAACTCCTGGATAATCCAGCCCTGCGGCGATGGAATAGACGGGCAAGGGTTCGCCCTGGCCATCCTGGAGTAAATAACATTTGAAGCCGTGGATAATACCAGGTGTTCCCATGGTAATGGTGGCGGCATGGTCCGGAGTATCCAAACCTTTACCAGCTGGTTCTACTCCAACCATTTTAACTTCCAGGTCATCATAGAAGGGTGCAAACAAGCCGATGGAATTACTTCCCCCACCAACACAGGCGATCAGATAATCCGGGAGCTTTCCTTCTACTTCTAGAATCTGCTCTTTGGCTTCAGTGCCAATCACTGATTGGAAGTATTTGACCATCTCCGGATAGGGCTCAGGTCCAACAGCAGAACCAAGCATATAATAGGTGTCTTTATAATTGAGAATTAAATCCTTTAGTGCTTCGTCGACCGCATCTTTTAGGGTTCGGGTTCCAGTTTTAACAGAAACCACTTTAGCGCCTAGAAGCTCCATACGGAAGACATTTAAGGCTTGCCGGCGGGTATCTTCTTCCCCCATGTAGATAACACATTCCATCTCAAATAAGGCACAGGCCGTAGCAGTGGCTACCCCATGTTGACCGGCACCGGTTTCAGCAATGATCCGTTTTTTTCCTAAGCGTTTAGCCAGCAGAACCTGGCCAATGGTGTTGTTAATTTTGTGGGCACCAGTATGGTTTAGATCTTCCCGCTTAAGATAAATCTTGGCCCCGCCAATTTCACTTGTTAGTCTTTCTGCAAAATAGAGTGGACTTGGCCTCCCGACAAAGTACTTCAAGTAGTAGGTAAGTTCTTTTTGGAACTCCTCATCCTCTTTGAATCGGTAAAACGCCTCTTTGACCTCATCTAACACTGGAATTAAATCCTCGGGGACAAAACGTCCTCCATACGCACCAAAAAATCCTTTTTCATCTGGTAAACTCATCTCATCTAGCTCCTCTCAACTAATCTCGATACTGATCTATAGTAAAAACGTTTTGTTCAGTATTTGTTTACGCTGGTATTTTAACATACGATAAAGTATAAGAAAAATCAACAATTGATGATGACCAACTTTGAAATATTTTCTTAAGTATATCTATAAATTTTTACTATAGGGTCAGTATTAAAAATAATCCTACCTTATTTAAGAACGGTGGTCAAGAGGGGAAATAAATAAATATTGAAGAATTGCAAAATGCCTATTGCAGGTTGTTTGTTATTTGTGATTAATTACGGCAGAGGTAAGTTAGTTCCAATATTTTCTCCCTTTGTAAAATATATGGCCTCTTTTATTTTCAATATTTAGTAAAATAAAAATGTATCATTTATTAAAAAAGTAAGGTGATACAAATTGAAGGAAAAGTAAGAATAAGGTAGAATCAACTGTAATAATACGGTATATGCAGTTTTGAGCTAATTGATACTAAAGTAAGGAGATAATAATTTGATAAAAAATATATATATTTTCAGACTGAAAGAGCAGGATTTTTACGGAACATCAAAAGAGGGGAAAAAACTCTTTAAATAAAAGAATTAGGAGGAAAGTTATGAGAAAAGTTCCTTTTATCTTAGTACTGACTGCCTTTTTATTACTGATCCCAGCATTTGCCAGTGCTGCTACAGATTGGAGAGCCTTAAAAACTGAGTATTTTACTGTTTTTTATCAACCGGGATTTGAGGAACAGGCCAAAGAGGTTTTGCAAACACTGGAGTATTATCGGCCGGAGGTTGAGAAACTTACCGATAACCGTCGATTACATTTACCAGTGGTAATTAATGATCTTGGAATTATTCCCAATGGTCAAGCAAACCCTTATTTAAACTGGGTACAGCTTTTCTGGTATCCGCCGGGAACCGGCTTAATTGGTACAGTAGAAGATTGGAATGCCATGGTAGCGGTGCATGAGTATACTCATATATTACAAATGACCAATGTCGGAAAAGGACCGCAGGTATTCTGCCGTCTTTTTGGTGATATCCTTTCCCCAAATGTATTTATTCCTGGCTGGATGGTTGAAGGGATTACAGTCTATAGTGAATCCCGGCTCTGGGATTACCAAGGCCGGTTAAACGATGGGAAATTTGATGCCTACATTGGAGCACGGGCAGCAGACGGACGTTTTCCTTCAATTGTTGATGCTACCTTTGATCCGTTTGAGTTTCAATTAGAAGGAATTTATACCTTTGGCGGTGTCTTTTTTAATTTTCTAGCCAAAGAATATGGAGAAGAAAAATTAACGGAATTTTTTAATGCCCGTGGATCATCATGGGATTCTTTAGATAAGAACGCCAAAAAAGTATTTGGTAAGTCTTTTCCTCAATTATGGGAGGAATGGAAGTCTTACGAAAACGAGCGGTTTAAAGATTTCTATATTGATGGGGAGCAGGTTACAAGGGACGGATGGAGCGTGAGCGATCCATTTATTGTTGAAGGAAGCGATGGTACAGGGAAGCTATACTATAAGAAAACAAAGCCAGTGAAGACTGGGGTTAATAATGTTTTTTATTCTACAGAGATCATTGAAAGAAACCTGAGCACTCAGGAAGAGCAGGTGATTATTTCTACGACTTCTTCATTTGTACTTCCTTTGAAAGTTATTGATAATAAATTATATTATGGTGTTTATGAACAAAAACCTGGTTACGGCAATGCGTGGTACCAAGGATATGGAGGGTACGCCCTGCTTCGGGAGAAGGATCTTGTTTCTGGTAAAGACAAGTTGGTATTATCCGGAGAGATTAGAGCCTATGATTTGATGCCAGATGGGCGTATTTTGTATGCGGAGGCTAAAAGGGACGGTTTTGGCTCCAAGCTTTATCTCTATACTCCGGAGGAGGGTAGTGAGCTATTATACGAATTAGATTATTTAATTGATGAAATAGCAGTTGATGGTGGGCGGATTTTATTTGTTGCCAGAGAAAACAGGAAAAATACTAACTTGTTTCTCTTTTCTTTAGCTACAGGAGAATTGAAACCGCTTATTAGCACACCTTATGCCGAATATGGTGTTTCACTTTCAGGAGAACAAGTTTATTTCCATGCTAATTACGGCAAGAAATATTCTATTTATTGCTACGATTTCTCGGATAATAAGGTTTACCAGATGACTACTGGGGGATATGCAACTTATCCGGTGTTTAATAAAAAAGAAGAAGATTTATATTTTATTGGGTTAAATTCTTATGGTTTTGATTTTTACCGCAAAGCAGCTGTTTTTAATGAATATAAGTTACCAGAGGTGTCTCCGGAGGTCTGGCCGGAGCTTAGTTGGGAAGAACTAGACATACAAGAAGGAGGTTATTGGGAGAATGTAAAAACCTTGACTCCTAAGATTATCTTACCTAATTATTATTTCGAGCAAGACAAAGAGGAAATAGGTTTAACCTTTTTGGGAAGTGATGCAGTGGGGAATCTCCCTATATATCAGCTTGGGGTCAATTATGATCTTAAACAAAAAAAGTGGGGACCCGATGCTACTTTTCAATTAAATTTCTTCCCTCCGTTAGGAATAGCCTTAGGCTATAACAGGAGGCAGGAACGTCCTTTTTATCTGGATGTAAACTATCCGCTTCTTACTCGCCTTTCGCCGGGTGTTTCTCAGCTTACCCTCGGTTCTTCTGTAAATTCCGGTCATGATCAGGGGGTAGAGATAACCCCTTATGCTTCGCTTGGTTTTCAGTTTCCTAGGATGAGAGCCAACTTAAACCTAGAGGTTCCAATAGAAGATAAATCCTGGGGTAATGATACTCAGCGGATTGGTTATTATGGAGAATTAATGGTGGAGCAAAATTGTTTAGGTGGAGAACTGTTATTAAAGGCTGATGCTATTTATGATCCAGAGAATCAGGACAAGGTATTTCCACGGATTAGGGGTTATAGGAAAGCATTAACTGCTAAAAAGGGAGGGGTATATACCGCAGAGTATTCCAGGACGCTTCTCCCGGTCCGTAAAGGTTCCTGGTTTTTCAGGTCGTATTTAGAAGATTTATGTACCTCCCTCTTTGTAGATGCTGCTGTTCCTACGGAAGGAAAGTATCAATTATCTTATGGGCTTGAATTATATCAGGAGATCAAGATAGACTTGGGGCTGATGATTTTTATGATTAATCCGGGGATAGGGATAGGGTTTGATTATGATGGAAATTTCTTTACCGAAATAGTGCTCAAAGGATGGATTTAAAAGTAAATATTCTGGATGTCTGCAAATACCAGATTCAGAGAAAATGAGAAAGACCTAAATCTTCCCCCATACTTTACAGCTGCCTGATACTATTTTTTGCTAATTCTTCTTGATAGTTCGGGAAAGTATATAAAAAAGCATTCCTTTGAGTTTTATCAGAAAATAGGTTTTATGATTGTTGGTGTGCTGTCAGATGCTAATGGAATAGGGAAACCCGATATATATATGGCAAAAAGGATAAGAAAATAATAAAAGCTTGTTTAGAGGAAAAGTATATTATATAATAAAGCCTGCGGTACCAGGTAACCCGCAAGAACAAAACTGGAGGTACTTTATAATGTTGTCAAAAAATAATCGAAACACAATTTCTCCTCTTTACCTGATCTTATCTTGCTTCTTTATTACTTCTCTTCTAATCTCCAATATCATTGCCGGAAAAATGGCAACCTTTTTTGGGATTACTCTCCCAGCCGCAGTGGTACTCTTCCCACTAACTTATATCTTTGGGGATGTATTAACAGAAGTATATGGGTTCAAAAAAGCCCGGCTTACGATCTGGATTGGCTTATTTGCTAATCTCTTTATGGTTCTGATCTTTACGCTGACTTTGGCTTTACCTTATCCGGATTTTTGGGTAAATCAAGAAGCCTATAAAACAGTTTTAGGAATGACACCACGATTGGTTTTGGCTTCATTAGTGGCTTATTTTGCGGGTGAGTTTCTAAACTCTGTAGTTTTATCAAGATTAAAGGTGAGAACTAAAGGCCGGATGCTTTGGGTACGTACGATTGGTTCGACAATCGTAGGTGAAGGAATTGATACTCTCTTATTTATCACGATTGCTTTTACGGGTACTATGCCCTTTGGGGTGCTAAAAAATATAATGCTGGCCCAATATTTATGGAAAGTTACGTATGAAATTTTGGTTACTCCGTTAACCTATTTATTAGTGGGATGGATTAAGAAAAAAGAACAAATGGATGTCTATGACCATGATGTTAAATATAATCCATTTAGTTTAGATTGGAGGCGAGATCATGAGTGAATTTGAATTCAGTGCATTGGGGAAAAATGTAAGAAAGCCCTCTCGAACACTTGATACTTTTCCCAAGCCGGATGGGGTGGAGACTGTTATTATGGAGAGTGATGAAGTAACTAGTCTTTGTCCGGTAACCGGGCAGCCTGATTGGGAGACGGTGACGATTGAATATGCTCCTGATAAGGCTTGCATAGAAAGCAAAAGTTTAAAGCTTTATTTATGGAGTTTCCGTGAAGAAGGGGCTTTCTGTGAAGCTTTGGCGGCTCAGATTGCTAAAGATATTGCTACAGCCTGTAAACCCTTCTGGGTTGAAGTGGTTGTTACCCAGAAGCCGCGTGGGGGAGTCAAATTAGTCGCTAAGGCCAGAGTTGATGGAAATGAAAAGTAATCTTTAAGCTAAAAGAAAACACCCAGGGACTATTGCATAATGCAACAGTCCCTTTTTTAACATGAAAAACTTGAACGAAGTTTTGTTAACTTATAATAAAAGATAAGGCAAAGAATTTAAGAATGGTGAAAATAAATGATATAATTAAAAAGGTTTTATACAGGGCAAATGTAATACAAGAGAATGATAATGGTCGTAATGAGGAAACTTAGAAGTAACAAATTTTTGGAGGAAGATATCTTGAAACACATAGGATTGAAGCAACGACTCGAAAATAGATTTACCTTTCATTCCAATCCGATGTGGCAAGAGATCATCCAAATTACATGGCCTGCATTTATTGAATTAGTGATGTCTACTTTGTTTGGTATGGTTGATATGATGATGGTTGGACGTCTAAGTCCGGCGGCCATTGCTGCAGTAGGTTTGACCAATCAGCCGGTGAGATTATTGATGGCAATCTTTGCTGCAGTTAATATCGGAACAACTACGCTTGTTGCCTGGAATATTGGTGCTAAAAACCTTAAAAATGCACGTTCTGTTACCCGCCAGATTCTTGTGATCAATACAATCCTGGGGATAATTATGGGCGCTTTAGGGGTATTATCTGCCCGCCCTATTATCAGGTTTATGGGAGCAAAGCCTGATACCATAGATACTGCAACCCTCTATTTCCAAATTGTCGCCTCCGGCTTGATCTTTCAGGCTGTAACAATGGGTATTACGGCTTCTTTACGTGGAGCTGGGGAGACGAAAATACCAATGCTCTATAATGTTGGTAGTAATCTGTTGAATGTTTTTGGAAATTACGTTCTGATCTATGGGAAATTTGGTTTTCCTCAATTGGGGGTAGCAGGGGCTGCCATATCAACTACTTGCTCGATGCTGATTGCCTGTTTAATAGGGCTGTATGTGATTTATTTTTCCCGTCAATCTAAAATTACTTTAAAATTCAAAGATGATTACCGGCTCAATCCGGATATTGTAAAAAAGGTGTTTTCTATAGGCCTGCCAGCAGCTATGGAACAATTTGTATTGCAGAGCGGTTTGATCTTATTTGCGCGGACAGTCTCTAGTTTAGGAACATCTAGTTTCGCCGCTCATCAGATTGGCCTTAATATTAGTGGTTTATCATTTTCTCCCAGTATGGCTTTTGGTGTCGCCGCTACTACACTTGTCGGTCAGAGCCTTGGTGCTAATGAAGAAGATAAAGCAGAAAGATATGCCCAAGTTATTCATAAACTAGCAATTAGTGTTTCTGGTTTTATTGGCCTGATGTATTTTCTATTCTCACATCAACTAGCCCATTTATATACATCTGACTTTGCAGTAGCAGCAATGGCTGGTACGGTTCTGAAAATTTTAGCCCTAGGCTTACCCGGTCAGTCTACCCAACTTTCCCTTTCCGGAGCTCTTCGTGGAGCCGGTGATACGATGTATCCTTTATATGCATCCATGTTAGGTATTTGGGTTTTCCGGGTTTTTATGGCTTACGTATTTGTAGTGATCTTTCACTGGGGTTTAATCGGGGCCTGGATTGCCTTTGCTTTGGATCAATATACCCGCTCACTTGTTATTTATTTTCGTTTCCGCTCGGGGAAATGGAAGAATATTAGATCAAGAGTGGAGAAACCAAAGTTTAGTTAGAGCCCTGAGATAGTTCTACGATAATGAAACAATAGTTAATTAAAGCTGCTGGCTTGCCAGCAGCTTTACTGTAAATTGGCTATCGGGTCGGTTATTTGACTAGTCTTGAACACTTTCACCCTAAGCAATGGGATTTTGGATTAAAGTTGCTACGACAAATACATGACTATGCAAATCTTCTACTGAGGTGGCACCGGTTACTGCATGCACATGGCCGATGTGTACATTATTTTCATCATAAATCGGGACCGCTTCTCCGGTGATGATTTCAATCATATGAAAATGATCGCGGAAAAAGTCAGTGTTGGTATTCATTACATGAACATGTCCATTGCAGGAAGGTTCTGCCTGGCCAGTAACTCCGGCAAAGCGATGGTTATGTCCTAATCCCATTTCACCTTCGGAGGTAGCAACCATTGTACTGCCTAAAAACTCATGGACATGGGCTTGATATTGAGTCTGGTCAAACTGGTACTTAGTAGACAATCAAACCCCTCCCTTTTCTTTTAATGTATTCTAGTTGTAGAGAGGTTGGTGATTGTCTACATTTTTTTTATACAATAAGCTTGTGCTTTTATTTTAAGATTGATTATGAGGTTTAAGGAATCGCATAATGGATGCCACAAGTAATTATACGATTCCTTCGATTAGTAATTATTGAATTTCCCATTTTAAATAATAAGCTCCCGAAGGTCGTTTAATTGTAATATTTTTACGGTGTTTTTATAATAATCAATTAGACCTTCTTCTTTCATTATTGATAATTCCCTGGAGAGGGATGGGCGTGGGATCCCCAGTAGATCAGCCAATTCTTTCCGATCATAGGGGAGCGTAAGCACTAGAGTATTTTGGTGTTTGTATTCTTCCATCAGGAGGTCGGCAATCTTTTCTTTGATCGTTTTGTAGGAGAGAATCTTTACTTTTCGGTTGAGCATCAATATCTTACCGGTTAAGGATTGCAGGAAGTTTTCGAGAAAGAACTCGTTTTCCTTGCACAGCTGTTTAATCCCTGTTTTTGATAGTAACAAGATGATGGAATCAGTAATGGAAAGGATAGTGGCAGGGAAACGGTGCTCTTTCGAAAAGACGATGATTTCTCCGAAAATATCTCCTTGATCTAAAATGTCCAGAACAACTACTTTTCCGGAGGGGTAGGATTTCTGGATTTGAATATTCCCGGAAAGAATGATGCCCAGCTCTTCACAATTATCATCTTCAATGGCGATTAATTCGCCTTTTTTATATTCTTTAATTTGATGTTCGATTGTAGTCAGCAGTTTTTCAATATTATTCTTTTCGATTCCCTTGAATAAAGGAGAATTAGTTAAGGTTTGGGTAATTTCTACTTTCAAGTTTTAATAACCTTCTTTCCGTAACAAATGTTACCGACTATCTGGCTAAATTATACTATAGTTGACTTGAGGAAGCAAAAATAAACTCAGGGCTAAGCGATTTAAAGCACAGCCGGATGAATCGGTAAGTAGTCCCCCACCCCAGCAAGCTGGAGGCACGTGAAAGGATGAAAATACAATTTAAGTTATAATCTCCGCCTGGTCAGAAGTTGTTTCTTGGTTCACGTGAATTTCTTCAAGCATTCTAAAGTTCAGCTCTGGCTGAAATCGGGCACCCGCTTTATAGTCCATCCTGGACCAAAAGCGGCTCGCGACCTCCTGTCGCTCGACCCAATTTCAGCCTCCGCTTCACTAAGAATGCTAATGAAGAAATCCAATATCACTTGCAAAACAACATTCTGACCAGGCTGGGTAAAGAATAACGGGGGATTACTCTAGAATGATTAGAGTATTTTCTAGGTATAAAGTATTTTTTAGGAAGGTGATAAATATGGTTAGAAAAATTATTCAAATTGATGAAGAAAAATGTAATGGATGCGGTCTTTGTGTTTCTGCTTGTCATGAAGGGGCAATTGAAATTATTGATGGAAAAGCAAAGCTGGTTAGTGACGAATACTGTGATGGTTTAGGTGATTGCCTGCCAGAATGCCCACAAGATGCGATTAGTATTATTGAGCGAAAGGCAACTCCTTACGATGAGGAGAGTGTTAAAAAGCGAAAGGAAGCTTTAGCAGCTGAAAAAAAGAATGAAAATAAAATGGCCTGCGGTTGCCCGGGAAGCTTGGAAAGATTGATAGAAAAAGGTGAGGAAAAGCAATGTACCTGCGACTCAGGTGCGAAACATGAAAACCAGGTTCATAGCTGTTGTAATTCGGAATTAAAACAATGGCCTGTACAACTTGCGCTCCTTAATCCTAAAGCCTCTTATCTAAAAGATTCCAACTTACTAATTGCCGCAGATTGTACGGCCTATGCTTATGGTTCTTTTCATCAGGATTTTATTAAAGGCCGGATTACTTTGATTGGCTGTCCGAAACTGGATGATAACAATTATTACACAGAGAAATTAGCGGAGATTCTTATTCAAAGTACACCAAAGAGTATTACTGTGGTCAGGATGGAAGTCCCGTGCTGCGGAGGGTTAGTCCGTGCGGTAAAAGAAGCTATGCTAAGGACAGAGACGATTCTGCCCTATAATGAAATAGTTATTTCTACAGATGGCCGAATAATTAGCAACTAAAGGAAATTATATTATTATCTACTGAATTTATTTGACCACAATATATAGTATTTATCTTTTTAATTGGGCGTTCAATAGGTTGTGGTCAAATCTTTAATCAAGTATAAACTCCTTAAACTAATTTAAGCGCTTGATTTTAACTTGAGGGGGATTGTCTGATTTCTTAAGACACCCCTTCAATTGTATATTTTGCGGTTAATTTTTAAATAAATTATGTAATTTCTTAAACTAAAACAGATTGCAACAGAGAGTAATCTTAGAAAAAAGGAGGTGTTTAATATTGAATAAACTTCGAAAACTATCCCAGTTACTCTTTTTATGTTTATTTATTCTGCTGATCCTTAAAGGTAAGATGCAATTATGGATGGTAATCTTTCTAACTGGAGTGGTGGGAGCAATCTTCCTGGGACGCTTTTTTTGTGGCTGGATTTGCCCGATTTATACCATAACCGGGACAGTGGAGAAGAACTATCAAAAATTAGGAATTAAAAAGCGGAAAACTCCGGCTTTTCTTAAAAAACCAATCTTCCGTTATTTGATGTTGGGGGCTTTTTTAGTACTGTTCCTGATTATGATGAAAACAGGAAAGAAATTACCGGTCTTGCCAGCTTTATTGGGAGTAGCAATTATTATCACCTTGTTTTTCCCCGAATCCCTCTGGCACCGATATTTATGTCCGTATGGTGTGATTCTAACAATTTTTAGTAAGAAGGCAAGAAGATCTTTTTGGGTGGATGAAGAAAAATGTATTAACTGTGGTCTTTGTACAAAAATCTGTCCGGGAGAAGCAGTTGGCAAGGAGGAGAAGAGTCATCAGATTGACCAAAGATTCTGCCTTGAGTGCCAGCAATGTATCAGTACCTGCCCGCAAGAAGCTATTGCTTACGATAAGAAAAAATAAAGCCCAAGAATTATAAGTTAAGGAATCGTATAATTGGCTAAATATAGGCAAAAGTTAATTACGCGATTCTCGCAAATAAGGGTTCTCCCTTTTTTACATTGACAAATCCAGTATTAAGTCATATACTAAATATGCTTAATGCTTGGTACGGTGGGCATTAGCAGGCCTACCGGTAACATAAGTTAATGGTGAATCTAGATTAGAATGGAGGGAGAAATTTGAAACACATAAAACCCGTTGTTCTTATGAAATTGCAATCTACTGCTAAAACCGGTGGTTGCGGGCGGTGTGCAAATTCATGTCAATCTGCCTGTAAGACCTCTTGCACAGTAGGGAACCAGGTTTGTGAGAGATGACTGTTGGAGTATGGCCCGGGAGACCGGGCCTTTTAATTTTTTATGGATGGTGAGAAAATGAACTGGCATGCTTTCTCTTTTCTAGATCAGTATTATCTATTTGATACCCCATCTAATTCTTTATTTAATCTTGATCGCCCAACTTTTTTGTTATTGAAGGAAGAATCGGAGCCAGAAAATGCTGATAAATACCGGCAGCTGTTTGCGGCTGAATTTTCACCTGCAATCAGGGATGAAGTAACCAAGGAGATTTCTACCTTAAAACAAGAGGGTTATTTAGCGGAGCGGGATCCCTTTCTGGAGAAGCCGGTTTTCAATTTAAAACCTGAGCTCAAGGCGCTCTGCCTTCATTTGGCCCATGATTGTCAATTAAGATGTGTTTATTGTTTTGCCGGGGGAGGTGCTTTTGGGGGCGATAAAAGTTTAATGTCGCCGGAGGTAGGGCGCGCGGCTATTGATTTCCTTTGTTCATCTTCAGGAGATAAGGATCATTTAGAAGCAGATTTTTTTGGTGGCGAACCCCTTCTCAATAAGGAACTCCTTTTCGAACTGGTATTATATGGGGAAGAAAAGGCTGCTTCTCTAGGGAAAAAAATTCATTTTACCTTAACCACTAATACCCTGGAATTGAACCGGGAGATTCTGGAGTTTTTACGCCGGCACCAGATGGGTCTAGTTCTTAGCCTGGATGGACGAGAGACCGTAAATGATCGTATGCGAGGAAAAGGTTCCTACCAGCGGATTATTCCTCGAATTCTGGAAGTTGTCCGGGATTTTCCGGAGATTAATTACTATGTACGTGGTACTTACACCCGGTATAATCTTGATTTTAGTGAAGATGTTAAGCATTTTTATGATTTGGGGATGCGTTCTATCTCTGTAGAACCAGTGGCCTGTAATCCTAAGCTCCCTTATTCGATCCGGGAGGAGGATCTTCCCCAAATCTATGAAGAGTATGACCGCTTGGCTGTTTTCTTTTTAGAAGCACTGGAAAAAGGAGATCCTTTCAGATTCTTCCATTTTGTAGTGGAATTAGAAAAAGGGCCTTGTTTACCTAAAAGGTTACTGGGTTGCGGGGCGGGTTTTGATTATTTGGCTGTAACCCCAAAAGGGGAGCTTTACCCCTGTCACCAGTTTGTTGGGGAGGAACCCTTTAAATTAGGTGATGTTTTTACCGGAATAAAAACTCCGGAGACCAGGGAGACCTTTGGCCGGGCAAGACTTTACCAAAAGGAAGGTTGCAGCGATTGTTGGGTCAGGTATTATTGTAGTGGAGGCTGTCATGCACATGCCTATTTTGCCAATGGTGATATCTTAAAACCGGACCATTTAGCATGTAAGCTTTTAAGAAAAAGGATGGAATGTGCTTTGGGTTTATATGCCATGCAACTAAAGAAGAAGTTATGAACTTGTTTACAGGGGAGCTTTTTTCTCCTAATAAGGGTATGAAACTTGTAACACTTAAATAATTTAAACCGAACTTAATTATTATATACAACGTCCCTATAACCCGGTGCTTAATCCTATTGCGCCGGGTTATTTTGTTGTTTATTTAAAGTATAGGGGATTTTTAGCTATGCTGATTAATATAATTAGGTGCTGGAATGTATAGCAGTGAAGAGAATTGAGGAAGATGGGGATAGGGTTTTTGGAGGGAAAAGTTTTGAATTTTGGCCTAATCTTAGTTTTAGGGTTAATATTAGCTTCGGAATTTGTTAATGGTTGGACAGATTCCCCTAATGCGATTGCCACTGTTGTTTCTACCAAGGCAATGAAACCTAAATGGGCAGTATTAATGGCGGTGATGGGTAATATAATTGGGGCTTTTTATGGGCGGGAAGTAGCTAAAACCATAGGTACAGGAATTGTCAAACCAGAAGCAATCAACCTGGTGACAGTGGGGGCAGCGATGGTCGGGATTGTAATTTGGTCGACAGCTGTATCCCTTCTTGGTCTTCCCACCAGTGAGAGTCATGCCTTAGTGGCAGGTTTAGCAGGTGCAAGTCTGGCAATGGCTGGCCCGGGGGTTTTGATTCTATCTGGATGGAAAAAAGTCTTGATTGGGCTGGTAGTTTCTTCTTTTTTTGGTTTTGCTGGCGGTTTTGGTACAGCCCGGTTTATCCGGAGTTTTTTCGGTGATTTACCAAAAGAAAAATCTAATCGGGTCTTTAATATTTTGCAGATTATTTCTGCCGCTGGAATGGCGATTAGCCATGGGAGTAATGATGGGCAGAAATTTATTGGGATTTTCACTTTAGCTCTGGTATTATCAGGTCTGTTACCGACTTTTGCGGTTCAACCCTGGGTTATTATCCTTTGTTCCTTAGTGATGGGGATTGGGACTTCTGTTGGTGGCTGGAGAATTATTGAGAAGATTGGAACTAAGATGGTTAAGATTGAGCCGGAACAAGGTTTTGCTGCCCAATCTACAGCTACGGCATTGATTCTATTTGCTTCCAGTTTAGGGGTGCCGCTAAGTACTACGCATACGATTAATACTGCAATCATGGGAGCAGGAGCTTCGAAGGGATTTTCCACGATTAATTGGGAGATTGTAAAAGAGTTAGTAATTGCCTGGATCTTAACCTTTCCGATCTGTGGGGCGATTGGTTTTCTTACCGCACTACTTTTTAAAAGAGTATTATAGAAGCTTGACTTTCCCAACTAGTATTGTAGCGGGTAATATTCTACCCTAATTCTTTATAAAATAGCTTAATGCCAATAAGACTTTGAAACAAGGTTAAACTAAAAGCGAGGATATTTAAACTTATGTTTTAAATGTTTGGTATTGAGAGAATATAGGGGAATATTTTAAGAACGAGGGGAGCGTAAAGCTAGCAGAAGATGGATAGTATAAAAATCCTGATGGATAAATTAAAAGTAGGCAAAGAGAAATTTCAAGGCTCTTACTTTATTCCCGAAGTTTGGAACTGTTTTGGTTTTAAGGATTATCAAGTTGATCCGAATCGGCCTGAGGAGATTAGTGTAAACCCTTATCATTTTTACCTCGAAGGTCTAAAGTTTATTACTTCACAATCTACAAATAAAAACCTTGCATCTAGCTTGTCTTTTCAAGAAAGTATTAGTGATGGTCTTTGCCAAAAAATAATTTATAGTACTTTTTTACGGACCCTGACTGCTTGGAATCACTATCCAGGCCAACCTATTTTTCCCGGTACTTTTCTCAAGGCCATTGCCCTCCTTCCTTATCTAAAAGACTTAGGCGTGGAAATAATTTATCTCTTACCAATCTTTGCAAGTGGGGAGAAATATAAAAAAGGAGAATTGGGTAGTCCTTATGCGATTAAAAACTTTTATCAATTAGATCAAATACTACATGATCCTCTTCTAGGAGTGATGAACCATTCTTTACTGGAAACAGAATTCAAGGCTTTTGTTGAGAGTAGCCACTTAATGGGCTTAAAAGTGATGGTGGATTTTGTTTTTCGGACCGCTTCACGCGATAATGATTTACTGAGTAGATATCCGGAATGGTTTTACTGGATTCGGCTTAAAGACCAGGAAAATTTTTCACCTCCCTTGGTAAAGAGGGTCAAAAAGTTTTCGCCTTTAAACCAGGGAAATCTGGATAAATTATATAAATCCGAAGGGATTAAAGAATATCTGGCTAAGTTTACACCTTCTCCTAAGGTGATTAATCCATTTAAGTGGCAGAGTATACAGAAGAAATCTGCTCAGAATGGGGAGAATATTCTGGAGCTGATTGAGAAGGAGTTTGGAATAACTACAGTCCCGGGTTTTTCTGATGCGCTTAATGATCAGCAACCACCCTGGGGGGATGTAACATATATCCGGTTTTACTTTGACCATCATAAAAAAGCCCTAAAATATGTAGAACCGGATCAAGCTCCATATCTTTTGCAGGATGTAGCTTCTCTCAATCTTTACCGGGGAGAAATCCCCAACCAGAAGTTATGGGAGTACATTATAAATATAATTCCTTATTATGCTCAGAAATTTGGTATAGATGGAGCCAGAATCGACATGGGACATGCCTTACCCCCGGATTTAAACCAGGCGATTATTGGGCAAGCAAAAGCAACAAAGGAAGACTTTATTCTCTGGTCGGAGGAGTTTAATCCCAAAAATTCCGGTGCCGCTAAGGATTATGGGTATGATTTTATTACCGGTGATTTGTGGCATCTTTATAAAGGTGTAGAGAAAAAGGGATTCTGTCGTAAACTCTTTGACAGACTGCTGGCTTCAGATCTTCCCCTGACTGGTGCTCTGGAGATCCCGGATACCCCACGGGTTGCCTGGTATTATCAAGAAAAATCCCAGATTGAGCTCCTGGTATTTCTTAATTATTTCCTTCCCAATCTGATCCCCTTAATTAATAATGGGATGGAACTAATGGAGAGGCAACCAATGAATCTGGGACTGGATAATACAGAAGAAGGCCGTTTTGTTTTGGAGGAGGATGATCCTATGTATGGTAAACTGGCTTTCTTTGATAATTACCGTCTGCATTGGGGAAGCAAGGAACGGAAATTTATGCTGCCACTTCTTAAGAAAACGGCTCTTTTGCGTAAACGTTTTATTCATCTAATCAAGGCGGATTATTTAGCAAATGACTGTTATCGGCTGATCAGGAAGAAACTGATCCATTTTACTTATTTTGTAGAAGAGCAGGAGAAATTATTGATTTTTTTAGCTAATAAGGATTTCTGGCACCGGACTCCGGTCATTCTAAAAGAATTATTACCTTACGCAATAAGAAAAAAAGTTAATAATAAGTTGAATATAGCTTTGGCGGCAGATGAATTGGTTTCTGAAGAATGGTTGATTACGAAGAAATACTGGCTCAATCCCGGGGAGGTAATCATCGGCTTTGTAGACTAGTTTCTTGATTTTGATTTGGAGGGATAACTACAGTGAACAGCAAAAGAAGAAAAGGTAAGCTGCCAAAGGTAGCCTATTTTTGCATGGAATTTGGATTACATGAGGATTTTAAGATCTATTCGGGAGGCCTTGGTATCCTGGCGGGTGATATTTTGAAAACTGCCTGGGATGAAGATTATCCGATGGTAGGAGTAGGAATCCTCTGGCGGCAGGGTTATACCAGGCAATTAATTGATGAAAATGGGCTTGTTTATGATAGTTTTTATGAGAATAAATACGATTTTCTTGAGGATACCGGAAAAACAGTAAATGTAAGAATCAGAGGCCGGCAAGTCCGGTGCAAAATCTGGAAATGTACTCATTTTCAAAATGCTCCTTTATACCTATTGGATACCAATCTTTCGGAGAATGAAGATCCTTTGATTACCGGTCAATTATATGGTTGGTTTTCTGAAGAACGGATTGCCCAGGAGATGGTCCTGGGGATTGGGGGAGTCCGGGCCTTAAAAGAACTGGGAATCGAGGTGGATTTATATCATTTTAATGATAGTCATCCGGTCTTGGCCGGAATTGAGTTAATCCGGGAAAAGATGGATAAGAAAGAATACTCTTTTACTGAGGCCTGGGCAGAAACCAGTAAACAGATTGTTTTTACTACTCATACCCCAGTAAAAGAGGGGAATGAAGTTCATGAGCATGAGCTTTTAAGATATATGGGAGCTTATAATGGGCTGACTTTCGGACAGATGCTAAAATTGGGCGGCGAGCCTTTCAGTATGACTGTAGCCGGCATGCGGCTGGCGACAAGAGTAAATGCCGTTGCCAAGTTACACGCTGCTACTGCTAATAAAATGTGGAGTGCGGTCGAGGGGATCCCGGGGATTATCGGGATTACTAATGGGGTACATACCGGATCCTGGCAAGATCAGAAGATCGCGCAAGCGGCTCAGCGTAAAGAGAAGCTTTGGCCTTTACATCTGGCGGCAAAACGGAGGCTTCTGAAAGAAGTCTTTCAACGAAATGGAGTGAGATTAAAAGAAGAAGTATTAACCATTGGTTTTGCCCGCAGGATGGCTTTGTACAAAAGAGGGGATTTGATCTTCCGAAAACTGGAAGTCATAGATCCTTTATTAAAAGAGGGGAAACTGCAGCTAATCTTTTCAGGAAAAACTCATCCTAATGATCTTAATGGAAAAAAGATTGTGGCTCGCATCTACAAGATGTCAATACTCTACCCGGAAAGTATTGTCTTTCTCCAGGATTATGATATGAAAATCGGAAGATTGATGACCAGAGGGTGCGATTTATGGCTTAATAATCCAATACGGCCCAAGGAGGCCAGTGGTACTTCTGGCATGAAAGCGGCAATGAATGGAGTTCTTAATTTTAGTGTTTTGGATGGATGGTGGCCCGAAGGCTATCAGCCGGGATTGACCGGATGGCAGATTGGTGATGGCTATGAAGGGCCAGATCAAGATCGAGTTGATACCGAAGCCCTCTACCGGGTTTTACTGGAAGAGATTATACCTACTTATTATGAAGATCGTGAAAAATGGGAAGAGATGATGCAGGCCAGTATTATGATGTCGCAGTGGAAGTTCTCTGCTGCCCGGATGCTCCAGGATTATTATAACCAGCTTTACCAGCAATAAGGTGTTTATGCTTTCCAGATCAGAATAATCTCCGATCAGTTTTAAATTGTTTATCATAAAGAACCTTATAAAGAGAGTCTTTTTCTAATAATTCTTCATGTCTACCGGTTTCTACTACCTCACCATGGTTAATGACCAGAATTTTATCTGCAGCCATGATTGTAGAGAGTCGGTGGGCAATAACAAAGCTGGTTCTTTCTTTTAAGATGGGTTCTAAAGCCTTTTGAATTAGAGCTTCAGAGACTGAATCCAAAGCAGAAGTGGCTTCATCAAGAATAATAATCCTGGGGTTATTTAAGATCATCTGGGCAATGGAGAGCCTTTGTTTCTCCCCGCCGGAGAGCTTAACTCCTCTATTACCAACTACGGTTTCGTATCCTTCCGGTAGAGTATTGATAAAATCATGGATATATGCTGCCTTGCAGGCTTTGATGCTCTCTTCTTCGGAAGCACCAGTTTTGGCAAAGAGCAGGTTTTCTTTGATTGTTCCATTAAAGATATAAGGATCTTGCATGACAATCCCAATTTGGGAGCGGAGAGATTTGAGTGTAACCTTGCGGATATCGATCCCATCAATTTTAATACTGCCTGAATTGATATCATATAAGCGGGGGATTAAATTCGTGATCGTAGTTTTTCCGGCACCACTCGGTCCGACCAGGGCAACCATTGTTCCCGGTTCGACAGAAAAGTTAATGTTTTTCAGGGTCTGCTGCCGTTCATTATAGGAAAAATCAACATTTTCAAATTCTACCCGCCCTGTGATCGGAGGGAGATCAATCGCATCTGGTTCATCGGTAATCTCCTGTTTTTTATCCAGGTAATCAAAGATCCGATCAAAAAGTGCCAATGATCTTGTAATATCAATATGGATATTGGAAAGACGGGATACCGGCCCATATAATCTGTTTAACATAGCAACAAAAGCAATAATTGCTCCAACAGTAATCTCATCTTTAATAAATAGATAGCCGCCATAAAAGTAAATGATTAGCGGTCCAATTGTGGTGAAGATTCTTATTACCATGTGAAACCAACGACCAGCTAGGGACTCCCTAATATTTAGTCTGGTTACTTCTTTATTGATTTGAGTAAAGTTTTCATAACACTCTTCTTCTTTAGTAAAAATTTTCATCAGGGTTGAACCACTGATACTTAAGGTCTCTTGAATTAACTCATTTAATTCAGTAATCTTCTTCTGTGTCTCGGAAGCAATTTTCCACCTGACTTTCCCGACTTTACGGGTGGGAAAAACAAAGGAAGGAATGATAAACATCCCTAAGATAGCTAGTTTCCAGTTCATAGAGATCAAGGCAATCGCGGTGGTGATCAAGACTAAAACATTCTGGAGAGTACTGACCAAAGTTCCGCTGAAAACACTACGGATTCCACCCACATCACTAGTCATTCTGGTGATAATCTCTCCAGGTTTGACATTTGAGAAAAAATTAAATGACATATATTCAAGGTGATTATAGAGTTCGTTTTTTATGTCATAAATTATATGATTGGAGATCCAGGAGTTGAGGTAATTTTCACCGACACTAATCAATCCGGAGATGATTGTTACGATGAGAGAGGCCAAAGCTAGTTTAGTAAGGAGAATAAGATTCTTGTTCGGGAGGGCATTATCAATAATATTTCTAATAATCAATGGAGGAACCAATCCCAAAACCGAAGTTGCCAACAGGGCCAAAATTACAATGAGGATCTGTTTCCAATAAGGAATGAAGTATCTGAGAATCCTTAACAACATATCTTTGGTTACTTCCGGTCGGACTAGATTTTCATCTTGAAAACGCATTCTGCCAAAACCCATACCGCCTCGCATTTATCGTTACCCCTTCTTATTTATTGATTTGACTAAGTATTTTTAAATGATTACCACAAAAAGCATCAAGAAAGTATATCGTAACAAAACTCCGCTTTTTATGGGCAAATGGTAGATACTACCGCTATTATTGTATTAATCTTTTTTCAAAAGGTCAATATAATCAGATTTATTTGCAGCATCTCTATAATAGTGGGGTTAAAGGGGTGCTTCGTATTTATTGGATCTAATTGCGGAAAAGGAAGAAATTACAGAAGAATTATATGCAAAGGCTGACCCAAAGAACAATATGAAGGATGGATAGAAAGAAATATATTTGAAAGACAATGGGTGCTTAAAGATTTTAAAAAGACGGTAAGTGTTTCAGCAGAACATTTTTTAAATAATATGGAAAACTCAGAAGTAGAGTATAAAAAAGGTAATTATCTAATTTTAGGCACATATGCTAATGATTTTAAAAAACTAAAGCAATATTATAAACGGCAATATAAATTGCTACAAGGATTTGAAAAAAATCCAACTAAATTGCAAAAGCATTCAAATACTTTAGATCAGTGGATTACGGACTTGACTTTTATTTCTGAAAGAATCTAAATTCGTCATTGTAAAAGAAAACGGATATTTATGAATGAGAAAACCAGTTACTATAACTGGTTTTTTGCTTTACATTGAGAACACTCTAAACTAAATTAACAGATTTAGAGTCGTAGAATATGGTCGCAGAGGACAAGGGAAAAATATTTATACCAATTGACCGGCTGAGTGGTTATTGCTATAATATAAATCAAACAGTGTTTAATTATTAAATAGTGTTTAATACTAAGATGGGATGAGCTGGATGGGTAGAAAACGACAGTTGTTGAAACAAGAAGAGGTTAAAAACTCCATATTGGAAGCAGCCCGAAAAGTAGTGGCTAAAGAGGGGTTTCAAGGGCTTTCAGTCCGTAAGATTACAAAGGCGATAAACTATTCTCCGGGAATTGTTTATCATTACTTCAAAAATAAGGACGAGATTATTGAAGCACTGGTTAGCGAGGGCTATAAACGGATTCTGTCTTCCATTGCTTCTGTGCAAAGGACTGAAAACGAACCAGAAGCAGAGATTAGGGAAGCGTTTAGTAAATACATCAAGGCTGCTTTGACTGCTCCGGAAGAATATAAAGTCTTTTTACTTAATGATAACCCTTCCATACTGAAGAAGACGTCTCTTTTGGCGAAAGGAACCGTGAAGAAGAGTCGGACTTTACAGGCTTTATGTGAAGCAATACAAAGAGGGGTAAAGCTAGGCCGGTTTGCTCCTTGTGATCCAGAACTTACTGCCCAGATTCTGTGGACCGCAACTTTTGGGCTGATTATAAAGGTGATCATCGAGCAAAACATTCCCAAGGAGCAAATTAGGAGATTAATGGACCAACATTTTAAAATGATTTTTTGCGGGTTAATGGCACGGGATAAATAAGTAATTGCTTTTATATTTATCCATTCTGATAGGCGTTACTATATTGATTTTAGCCTTAAGATACTTAATAAACAGGATTTTTAAGGTTTATTATTGGATGTAAATCAGAAGGCGATGGATTATATTCAAATTCGAACAAGTAAGGGGCGATGATTATGTTGATTAGCACATAAATTAAGGAATTGTATAATTGAATTATTTAAGATTTAGCCACAATATATTGATATTCCCACTAGTAATTGTCTGATCTTAGATGATTACCCCGAATAAAAGTTAAACACTATATATTGTGGTCGAATAAATGTCTAGAGTAATAATGTAATTCCCTAAAATAAATAAATATATAAAGCAGGAGGTCAGTAAGATGAAAAAGGTTTTAATCAGCGTCGGGGTGGTTTTCGGTATTTTATTTGTATTTATGCTTTTGACAGTGGGGGTAGTTTCGGCGGCCAATAAACCAAAAAGCGATAAAGAAGAAGTATTGCCTGGTAAGAAGGGAAGCTCAAAGAAAGCGTTAATTATCTATCATCCTGGAATCTCCAAGTTCACCACCCGTATGACACATCAATTAGCAAAGGGGCTTAACGAGGGAGGGTATGAAGTAACCTTGAATCATCCGGGGAATCATCTTTCGACAGATTTATCCGGATATACGCTTGTTGTCTTTGGTTCACCGACCTATGCCGGGCAAATTTCTTCGGCGATGAGAAAGTATATGGCGCGTGCTTGTCCGCAAATAGCGAATACTTTAACAATGAGAATCGTATTGATCTCAACAGGTGCCCTTGATGAGACTCAAGAATTTGATAAATTAGAAGAGATGCTTGTTGGGTTGAACGTAGTTAAAAAAGTCAAATTTTTGGCCGGCTCTAAAACGGAAAACGACAAAATCGCTTATGATTTAGGGATCGAGTTGGCAAAAAAATGATTTTAAATTCAGCAAGCTTAATAGAAGGCCTACGGAGAGGAGTTCCGAACACCATAACGCTCCTCCGAGTTGTATTTACTTGCTTTTTAAATTACTATATTTTCAACCATTTTGGCAAAATGATGATTCCACTCATTATTTTCAGTCTTATATTTCTAACCGATTATGCGGATGGAAAAATTGCCAGGTTGTACGGGCTGGCCACGCCCTTCGGGGCCGCCTTTGACCTCTTGGCGGATCTGTTTTTTATTATCTCATCTTGCATGGTGTTGTATGTTTTTCAGATTATCCCGTTATGGTTCTTATTCGTTATTCTGTTTAAATTTATCGAGTTTGTTGTTACTTCATTTTTCATAAGCAAGTCCGATGGTGAAAGAACAATATTTGTTTTTGATTTCATCGGTAGGCTGGTAGCGGTAGTGTTTTATATGATCCCGGCTTTACTTTATATTTCCTACCGGTATTCACCGGTCATGTATACTTTTTGTATAAATAGATTATCTTATATTATTCTTTTGTTAGCGCTTTTTTCTTCCACTTACCGGATTCGGATTTGTTTTCGGATAGTTAGGGTTTCTTCAAAAAGAAAGGTCATAACACAAACGGGTTCCGCGACTATGCTCTAACCAGTAATCAGAGTCTTAGTAGAAGAAACCAGGAATTAACAAAAATATTATCTTTAATGAAAAGTAGGTTTTCATTGTTATAGATAAAAACAAGAACTGATTGAAGAGTATGGGGATGAAAGAGATAGAGAAACACAATTAGAAGAGAGATTATCATCTTTGATATTATGTGAAGGACTACAGGAGGAAAAAACGCTATTTTCCTATACATAATTAATGTAGTTTAATAAATTAAAGGCTGTGAGGGTAAACCTAAAATGCAAAAAGGTGAGTTAGCAAAGAAGCTTATAAAAGAGAAAAGAGATTTGTTTATCTGTCCAGTTTGCGGAGGGGAAATAACGATTCAAGAGGCAAAAAGTCTAGTTTGCTTAAATAGGCATACTTTTGATATCTCTAAAAGAGGATATATAAATATGCTACTTCGTCCAGTAAAAACGGATTATAATAAAGAAATGCTGGAATCAAGAAATATTATCTGTAAAAGTGGATTTTTTGATCCAATGTTATCTGGAGTTAGTGAGCTAATCTTGGAAAAGGTGAAGGAAAACAATCTATTGGAAACCACTATTTTAGATGCTGGTTGTGGGGAAGGTTCACATCTGTCTAGTATTCTTAAGAATTTAATAGGTAAAGTAAATACTAACTTATTGGGAATTGGTATTGATATTTCCAAGGAAGGTATAAATATTGCTTCAAGAGATTATACGAATCTTATTTGGTGTGTGGCAGATTTAGCGAAGATACCTTTAAAAGATAAACAATTTGATATAGTATTAAACATTCTTTCACCGGCTAATTATGTAGAATTCACCCGAATCTTGAAAGATAATGGTATTCTTATTAAAGTTGTTCCCGGAAATAAGTATCTTACTGAATTACGAGATCTTTTCTTTGATGAAAACAACAAAAAAACTTATTCGAATGACAAGGTCATACAGCATTTTTCTGATAATTATCAGATCATTGATCACGAAAAAATCTTATATAATGTCAGACTGCCAAATGAAAATACAAAGCATCTTTTAAAAATGACTCCTCTTTCCTGGAATGTAGAAAACGAAAGAATTGAAAAGGTACTCAACATGGGAATTAAAGATATAACAGTAGATTTTGAGATCATTGTAGGAAAAAATAAACCTTAGATGTGGGTGGTATTCCAATGAGGACCTTGTTTGAAAGTCTTTGTAATCATATAATAGAAAGGGTTTAGTTGCTGAGGGATTTATAGAGTATGAAGGCAAAGAGGAGTCCCCTATGGCGAGAGCAATCGTAGCTGCTAGATTCTGAAGAAAGGAGGGGCTATTTATGCTGGAAGCAGTAATCTTTGATATGGATGGAGTTATTGTTGATAGTGAACCGTGGCATCTGGAGATAAATTTAGAACTTTATGAGGAATTAGGGTTCAAGCTTACTTTAGAAGAGTATAAGCAATTTATCGGGAAATCCAATATTGATATGTGGTCTCTATTAAAAAATAAATATTCCTTAAAGCAATCTATCCCGGAAATTCTAAAAATACAGGGAGAAAAGAGTATTCAGCATTTGCAACAACAAAAGGATGGCTTAATTGAAGGTATATTACCTTTATTAAGGACTCTTAAGGAAAAAGGTATCCCGACCGGACTGGCTTCTTCATCTTCCTTGGAATATATCGAAGCTGTTTTAAATAAGTATAAGATTCGGGAGTATTTCCGGGTGGAAGTTTCAGGAGAGAATATGGAAAAGGGGAAACCTGCTCCGGATATTTTCTTATACACTGCTGAATTATTAGGGGCAAAACCAGAAAACTGTGTGGTGATTGAGGATTCCGAAAATGGAGTTAAAGCGGCAAAAGCAGGTGGAATGAGATGTATTGGCTTTATCAATCCAAACTCCGGGGAACAGGATCTTCGTGGTGCGGATTGGCGGATTGATTCAATAAAAGAAATAAGGTTCGAAGATTTAATCGAATTGATTAAATGAGAAAAGTACATGCTTAATGCTTTTGTGCTTAACTATCCCTTATTAAGCCTTTATTAACAAACATTAAGATAAAATATAATTCAAATTTCTACTCTCCTTTGTCAATGACCGTTGTTAACGGTCATTGGTATTTTATTTAGGAGTTTTTCCGTGATTCATGAGAATTAACCAACTGAAGTTTATTAAGTAATGAGTCAAGTTCCATCGAGATGTTTAGTACCTCATCATCAGTTTGGAGTTTTTCTTCCCATAAGCTCTCCATTTTTCTGCGAACCTTATTGATTTTTTGCATGATATTATTTTCTTCTTGCAACAATAAACCCTCCATCTAATATTTATCAATTGTACAAAATACGTATTAATATTTACAGCAATTAACAATTTATCTTCAGTATAAATTACCATTAAGGAAAAATCAAGTATTATTTTACCTTTATGGCAATAAATATTCATTAATGTTTTTACCATGATAAACTAAAGAAAAATACAATTCAAAAAATTCAGTAGCGGTGGTGGTTATTTTGCGTTTTCCGGAGCGGTTAAGGGCATTAAGGGAGGAAAAGGAGTGGACTCAACAGGAATTGGGAGCTAAAATAAATCTAACGAATACGACAATTAATCGGTATGAAAATGGCTACCGTCAACCTGATCCGGAAACTTTAAATAAGTTGGCGGAAATATTTGGCGTTTCTACTGATTACTTGTTGGGTAGGACTGATAACCGTTGTTATGAGAAACACCTTCCTTACCGGGTAGATCCCTTAGAGGGCTTATCACCTGAAGACCGGAAATCAGTGGAGGATTATATTAACTTTATTAAATTTAAAGCTAAAAAAAAGAGAAAGAAAAAGGATTAAAGAAAAAAAGCCCCTTTTCCGGGACTAAACTTCTGGAGCTGGCGATGGGACTTGAACCCGCAACCTGCGGTTTACGATACCGCTGCTCTGCCAATTGAGCTACGCCAGCATATAAATGGAGCGGGCGACGGGATTTGAACCCGCGACCCTCGGCTTGGGAAGCCGATGCTCTACCACTGAGCTACACCCGCTAGACAAATATAATTTTATGATATTTAGCTGTGAAAGTCAAGATTAAACTTTTTTCTGTTATTCCTCCAAAGTTAAAAAACGGTATAATGATTGATTTAAGATTCGACCATAAGTGTGCTAGGGCTCTTCTTCAACAAAGTAATGAGCAATAGAGATGAGTTAAAAGAGGCATTTTACAATTTTCTAAGTAGTCTCCCACCCCAGCAAGCTGGGGCAAGCGAAAGGATGAAAATTTAACTTTCATCAAAGCTTATAAAGCTTACAAAGGCGGTCATTCAACCGAGCGACGAGTATCGAGATGTATTTTCTAAGTAGTAAAACATGTAGTAAAAATTTTTTAAAAAAGAAGGTTATCTCATGTTTAGCTAGAATAATTGTTGGTGTATTTCCCCTTCTAGTTATAACCCGGAAAGGAGACTTCTTGACTGGAATATAGCGGGAGAGCGGAAGAATTGGCAAAACAATTTAAGGAGGTGCAAAAATGGCCTATAAAATCTCCGATGATTGTATCAATTGCGGAGCTTGTGCAGGTGAATGCCCTGTCGAAGCTATCAGCGAGGGTGATGACAAGCATGTAATTGATGCGGAAAAATGTTTAGACTGTGGAGCATGTGCTGATGTCTGCCCTGTTGATGCTCCGAAACCTGAATAAAATTTTGTTATAGTTTATATCATTTACCCCGCCTTTTGGCGGGTTTTTATTTAAAGTTTTGGTGGAAAAACAAAATTCGGCCCCTCAATAGCTTTTTCCTCAAGATATTCTACGATTAGGCGACGGACAACTTCGGAAATACTTGACCTTTCGTAAAAAGTTAGGTGGCGTAGCTTTTCATAGGTATCTTCTTCAATACGGACGTGTAAGCGCTTATTTTTGATTCCCAATCTATTCCTCCCCCGATACTTTTATTTGTCTTATTATATCCATTTACCCAATTTTTAATAGGTGAGGGAATTACGTGCGTTATTCACTGTTTAATTTTGCTAGATAAGTATTTAAACTTTCTCCAGCCGGGATCAAGATGAGCTCCATTTTAAGATCCGGTTTAAAGACTGAGATTTCTGCCATTAAAACGTGACGATCAAGGGAATAGATTTTACTTGCCAATCTAATGGATTTTAAAACACTATTAATGGAAACCGGTGGGGTTAGCCACCAGCGGGTATGAATTTTTTCATGGATTGAACTCCAAAAGGTATTAATCAATATATTTGTGATCTCACTTAGTAAAGATTCATCAAGTTTACTGAGGAAAAATTTACGGACTGTTCGGCGTTTATTAATGCCCATAGTAACTAATTTCATAGCAGTATCCCGGGAGAAGCAAAGATAAAGTTCGCCTTTGATATCTCCAGTAACCCGGGAATGGACCCCGAATTCTGCTGAAGGCGTATGTTCCAAATTGGTGATTAGCCAGGAAAGAGGAAGGAAGAAGAAACCAGTTAAATTAAATTCAAGGGGTCTGGAAAAAAATAAAGAAAGCTGTTTACCAACGGAAAGAACCCCTTTTCGATAAAGTTTCTCTAACTTACCTATTCCTTGGTTATTTGATAGTAAGGAAGAATAGAACAGACTTTTTTTCATTTCAATCGCCATACTAAGCCCCCCCTTTAATATGTTATGGTTTTGATCTTATTCTCGTTTTGGAATGGATATCCTTTCCATAAGAAACAATAAATGCCTCGGTAATTCACGTAATTTTTCGAAAGACTACTTTTTACTCGAAAATAGAAGCTTTTATGTAAAAGAAGTGGTTATTTTTAAACTACACATCTTAGTTGGGAAGAAACGGAGACTAGGGGTTTAAATAAGTACTAGGCATAATAAAAAAGGACTGTATAAGAGGGATTATCGGAAAAAACGCAAAAAACTGTTTGCTAGTACCGGATATTAGCTAATCCTAACGTTTTTTTAGTATACAACAAAATTATGTGAGGATTAAGCTTCTTTAACATGAGAAAAGCCCGCTACTTAAAAGCGGGCTTTTTTTATTATAATTGTTCCTCACGTAAAAGACGACGGAGAACTTTTCCTACAAGGTTCCTGGGAAGCGAATCTATAATTTCAAATTTAGGGATTTTAAATTTGGAAAGGTGAGCAATACAGTATCTTCGTAAATCCTTTATGGTAGTATTACTACCTTCTTTTAATACGACAAAAGCTTTTGGTACTTCTCCCCGTAAGGAATGAGGCATACCTACCACGGCTACCTCTTTTACTGCCGGGTGAGTATAGAGAAAGTCTTCCAGTTCGCGAGGGTAAATCTTCTCCCCGCCCATAATGATCATATCTTTTAAACGGTCAGCCACAAATATATAACCATCCTCATCCATGTAGACAAGGTCACCAGTATGAAGCCATCCGTTTTTGAGGACAAGATTAGTCTCCTCTGGATTGTTCCAGTATCCTTGCATTACCTGAGGCCCTTTGACCACCATTTCACCGATGCTGCCCGGTTCATTGATCTCCTCGCCAGTTTCAGGATCAATGATTTTAATTTGGGTATCAGCAATTGGGATACCAATGCTTCCCGGTTTAACCATTCCGTAAATAGGGTTAACAACAACGATGGGTGAAGCTTCGGATAATCCATAGCCTTCAACTAATTTGCCTCCAGTTATTTTTTCGAAACCATCCTGGATAGCTGCCGGGAGTGGGGAGGAACCACTTACACAGGCTTCGATTGAACTTAGGTCATATTCATCACCGTTTCTCATTGCAATTGCTCCATACATAGCGGGTACTCCCATGAACAGGTTTGGACGATATTTCTGAATTAATTCCATTAATTCTTTAATATCAAAACGGGGCATCAGTAAGATAGTAGAACTACTAATTATAGGCCCGTTCATACTGGTTGTTAAACCGTATATATGAAAAAGGGGTATGACACCTACAAAACGGCCTTCGCCATCTTTATATACGTTTTTAAACCAGTTCCGAAATTGAATGGCATTAGCAAGTAAGTTAGCATGCGTGAGGATGGCACCTTTGGACCGTCCGGTAGTTCCTCCTGTATACTGTAGATTTGCTATCGAATCTGGAATGATTTCAACCTGAGGATCGGTGGCTGGCGCTTCATAGATCAACTTTTCCAGTGAAAGGGCAGTTGATGAAGATGGAAGCTTACTCTTTGGAGATAGGAGATCATAAATCTCTGTAGAAATTATTATTAAATCATCGATTTTAGCTTGTTCCAGGATGGGAAGTGATTCTGAAGAGCTAATGACGATTTTCATACCACTATCTTTAATAATAAAGGAGAGATCATCTCCAGAAAGCATAGGATTAATAGGGACAACGATTCCTCCCGCGCGGAGTATACCATAATATCCAATAACAAACTGGGGAGAATTAGGCAGATAGATACCAACCCGATCTCCCAGGGAAACGCCCAGGCTGATAAGAGCATTGGCCATTCGAGAGGCAAGCTCATTAAATTCCTGGTAGCTCCACCGATGATCTGAGAAGATAAAAGCTGTATGGTTTGGAGATTTTTCTGCAGTCTGCTGTAGGACTTCAGAAAGAGTTACCGAAGGGTAATTTAAATGAGGAGAGACTCCTGGTTCATAATGTTTTATCCATTTTTCATTTTCAATTGCTTGCAAGCCAGTATTCAAAAATAATTCTCCTTTCGCCTGGGAGAAAAGCAAGAAAAAGTATTGATCTATATTGATCTATATTTAAATCCCAGGTAAGCTTGGCTATTTTCTTAAGTTTAGTTTTTGATTTTTAATTAAGGTCGGTCTAATAAATTCGGCTTAAAATTGAAATATCCTGCTAATAATTATCAAGGAGAAGATTGTTTTAATTCCTCCTTTCAAATTATGTTCGGCAATATCATAAGCGAAATTTACATGGAACAAAAACTTATATTAACATGCTTTCAAGTTAAGAATTATAACAGAAGGGAAGTACGGTTGGCAATGAATAATATTATCCATTAATTAAACATTAAACCAACGAGCTATAAGAATTATTTTATAGAGAGAGAAAATAATAAGGAGTGGAGAATATAATGTAATCTCTAACTTGGTGTTAATTTTGATGATTATTTTTAAAATGAAATAAATTGAAGTAGAAGGAATGAATGAAAATGAAAATTGTATTAGCTCCTGATTCTTTTAAAGGAAGTTTAAGTGCCTTGGAAGTATGTCAGGCCATGGAAACGGGTATCCGTCGGGTAAAGGGTGAAGCGGAGATAATTTCTGTACCAATGGCGGATGGTGGGGAAGGAACAGTTAGATCACTAGTAGATGCTACCGGAGGACGGATAATTACTAGAATGGTAACCGGGCCTCTTGGAGATCAGGTTGAGGCTTTTTTTGGAATAACTGGAGATGGTGAAACAGCGGTTATTGAAATGGCTGCTGCTTCAGGGCTACCTCTAGTTCCCCAAAATAAGCGGGATCCTAGAATAACTACTACCTTTGGGACAGGAGAATTAATCATAGCGGCTTTAGATGAAGGTTGTAAAAAAATCATCATTGGAATCGGCGGCAGTGCTACTAATGATGGGGGAGCTGGTATGGCACAGGCGCTTGGATATCGGTTTCTGGATGAACAAGGCAGGGATCTGCCTTTTGGCGGAGCGGCATTAAAGCATTTGGCGCGGATTGATTCGTCAGGGAAGGATCCAAGGCTATCAGATTTAACAGTTATTGCAGCTTGTGATGTGACTAATCCTTTAACCGGACCTGATGGAGCTTCTGCTATTTATGGACCACAGAAAGGGGCTACCCCGGAAATGGTTAGAGAGCTGGATGAAGCGCTCTCTATCTTTGCGCAGGTTGTTAAAGAGGAGTTAGGGATGGAAGTTGCAGATTTACCTGGTTCCGGAGCTGCTGGTGGTTTGGGAGCGGGCTTAGTGACTTTTCTTCAAGCACAGTTGGAACCAGGAGTGAAAATAATTAGTGAGGCTGTTGCGCTTAGAGATAAGATGGCCGGGGCTGATTTAGTACTAACCGGTGAAGGCCGGATTGATGGCCAGACTATAAAAGGGAAAACCCCAATTGGGGTAGCACGGGTTGCAAAAACTAGAGAAATTCCAGTATTAGCCGTGGCCGGTAGTATTGGATCTGGTGCTGAGTTACTTTATGAGCAAGGGATCGATGGGATGATCGCAATTGTTGATCGGCCAATGACTTTGGAGGAAGCAATTGCTTCTGCTGATGAATTAGTCTCATTGGCTACAGAACGAATTATCCGGGCTTTTTTAAGCGGAAAACGGAGTAGTTGTAAATAATTTTTAAGATTATTAACAAATAATGTTTAATTTCTCCCGGAAATGTAAATACTGATTACAAAGAACATTTCCGGGAGGGAGTATAATGTTACGTAGGTACATGATGAAAATGCTCTTTTCACTATTGTTTTTGCTTTTTTTTAGTATCAAATTTGTTGACTTGACCTTCAGTTTTTCCATTGGCAATCATCCGTTACTAACAGGATGGGAGGGGTTGGGGATACCCTTAAAAGAGGTGGAGATTGAAGGCTGGACTAAATTAAATGATGAATATACAATGGTTTCTACTTTAGAAAAAACTGCTGCCAGTTTAGAAAGAGGTTTAAGGCTGAAGAGTCTTTCACCACCTTTATCTGGTGATGAATTGGATTTTAGCTATGTGAATCTCGAAGGGGAGCTTCCTGATCACTCGAGAGTTTATATCACTTTACAATCGATTAGGGGGGAAAGTAATTCAGCGGAGACTTTCTGTGGAGTGATTATTCTTTTAAATCCGGAAGCGGATTTGTCAGATAATCTTGTACGTCTGAAACGGGCTTTGGAACCGTTAGTTGGAGAGATACCATTATCGATTACTCTTGGCAGCGAGTGGAAAGGGCGAATCAGTGAAGGGGAGGCCTACAGCTTAATGAAGACGGTCTTCAGTCGTTTACAGGTCTCCGAAGTAATAGCCGAGACAGGAGAGGATTATGGGAAATGGGCGGCCTTGAGCAATTTACTTGAAGAGACAGTGACCAAGGAAGGAACAAAACTTAATCTGGAGTTTGCATACAGATACCATGAGGAAGAAAACCTTACCTATATAAATCTTGCTACTCCATTTTTACCTGCTTATTTATGGTGATTAGTTAAATTTAATAAAATGTATAATTGGCTATTTTAAACCATGTAGAAGATACATGGTTTTTTTAAAAGTTGAATTAGAGAGGAATTAATTTTTTCAGAAAAAACTTTGTGCTTTTTGCAAAATAGCTAAAAAGCACTTGCATTGAATTTCGAACATATAAAATTAGGGAAGAAAGGAGTTTAATTTTAAATGTTTGCAGGAATTTAAGTAGTAGTAGAAAATATTATACTTAATATGTTAATTTTTTCTTAATATCTATTTGCTTGAGGAATTGCATAATTACCTCCGGCATTCATTTGCCAAAAATAAAAGTGTTTAACTACAATTTAGGCTAATAATAGATTGTGGGTTGAATCTTTGAATCAACTACAATTACTTAACATAGGACTAAAGGAGTAAAAAAATGAGAATTGACTGGCGGTTAATAATTGGTATGCTTTTATTTATTCTTTTATTAAGCCTTGTCGCCTTTTTTTATTCTTTTAAAGAAGAACACTTTGTACAATCACCATCCATGAATCGATATCATTTTGTTATGATTACCCGAGATACAGAGGCGAGTTTCTGGGAGAAAGTCTTATTGGGGGTAGAGACAATTGGCAAAAGTGAAGGTGTGGCCCTTGAGTACTTTGGCACCCGCTCTGCCGATCCTAAGGAGTTTGAACAATATTTAGAGATGGCGATTTTATCCAGAGTGGATGGGATTCTTTGTTCCATTCCTAGTGGAACCTCCTTTCAGCATTTAATCAATGAAGCATATGAAAAAAAGATTCCCTTTGTTGCTTTGGGAAAGGATACATTGAGTACAAATAACCTCTCTTTTGTTGGTATCAACTCCTATAATTTGGGCTTTAAGTCTGGAGTAGCTCTTGCTAATACTGTAAATAAAGAGACGAAAGTAGCAGTTTTTATTAATTCGAGTCTAGCTGATCAGAGTTATGATCGTTATTTAGATGGATTTAAGGAAGCAATTGAGGATGTAAAAGCGATAAAAGTTGAATTAATCATTAATTCTAAAGGAGATAGTATCAGTGCGGAAGAGCAAACGCAGTTACTGCTTAAAAATTACCCGGAAATACAGGCGATTGTTTGTACTGATGCTAATGATACCTTAGGTGTTGCTAAAGTAGTAATTGATCTAAATCGGGTCTCTAAAACTACGATTATTGGTTCGGGTTTGACTTTGGAAATTGCTAATTATATAGAACGGGGTGTTATTGAAGGTGTCCTTGCTATGGATCCCTTTGAACTTGGGGTACAAGGGATGTCAGCCTTACTTCGTCTGAAACAAAACAAATCACAAAAAGAGAAGTACTATATACCTTTGTTCTTTGTAAATAAGGATAATGTGAAACAGTTTACAAATAATCATATAACAAGGCCATAAATTCGGTAAAAACTTAAGAGTAGGAAGAAAAGATGAAAAAACGGAACAATCAATCAATTCGAATCAAACTTATATGTTCGTTTTTAATTCTTAGCTGTATCTTTGCGCTAGTGAACTTTTTTTCTTACTATACTGAACGGAATTTACTTAAACGGATTAATGCCTTGCTTACAAATAATATTAAGCTAAAAGAGTATACCTCCAATGTTGATAACCTCGTAAACTCCCTTGAGAAATATCTGGTTTCCAGAAATTTTGATATGTTAAGGGAATATCTTCATTATGGTCAAATGATCGAGGCTGCTTATCCCCATCTTATGATTATTGAAGAATCCATCGATAATTATCTTCTCTTAGAGAATATCAAAAACATGTCAAGGTTCTTTCTGCATGAAGCCGACAAAGCGGTTCAAGCAAAAAGAGCCAGAAATAGCGAAGAATATCATCAAAGTTTTGTGGAAGTGGTGCGTTACAGCGTTAATATTAAATGGGCGGTTGATCGGTTAATTATCAAGCAATTAGAGGAGAATAGCCGTCAATACCTGCAGATTTCAAACCGGTTATTTTATACTCAGCGTCTTAGTTTATCCTTGATTATTTCGGCTTTAATCTTGGGTATTATGGTTGCTATTTGGATCAGTTTCCGTCTAACTAACCCTTTACGTAAGCTGGCTGAGGCTGCAGAGGTGGTTTCAACAGGCGATTTTTCCATAAAACCATTGCCTGTTTCAACAAATGACGAAATTGCTGTGGTTACAGAGGCTTTCAATGATATGGTGGCCAGTATTACGCGCCTCTTTGAAGAGATAAAAAGCCAGTCTGATTTGGAGAAAAGGCTGAAGGAGCAAGAACTCCAAAATCTTGTTATGAAAAATACTTTACGGGAAGCAGAACTACATTCCTTACAATCACAGATTAATCCCCACTTTTTATTTAATACTTTAAATGCCGGTGTACAATTAGCAATGATGGAAGATGCAGAAAAAACCGGTGAATTTATTGATAAAGTCGCCAGTCTACTAAGGTATAGTCTACGTCGGATTGAAAACCCTGTTACTTTAAGGGAAGAGGCGAAGAATGTAAGGACTTATTTTTTTATTCTCCGGACACGTTATGGGCCTGACCGCTTTGAATTTTCTGTAAAAATTCATGCAGAGGCAGCAGATTGCCAGATACCACTTCTGACTTTACAGCCACTTGTTGAAAATGCTTTGATTCATGGAATTGAAAACCTGGAAAGTAAAGGGGAAATCATGGTGAATGCTTACTGCGCCGGAGATCGGTTATTAGTAGAAGTATCTGATAATGGGCGGGGGATGGATGTACTTACTTTAACTCGCCTGCAAAATAACGAGAAAATTCCCGGGCATACCACAGGTCTAGGCCTTGCCAATGTTAGGGAGCGTTCCCGACTTTTTTTAGGAGATAGTTGTGACATGAAAATACAGAGTGCACCCGGGAAAGGGACAAAAATTACCCTGGACTTGCCTGCCGTTAAAGAAGGAGGGGTAGGATTTGAGGATCTTGGTTGCTGATGATGAACAGATCATGTTAGATTCGATCTGCCGAATACTAGGGGATTTACCTGATATTACTCTTGAGACTGCCCGGACCGGCCGTGAAGCGATTGATAAAGCTTATAGTTTCAATCCCGATTTGGTTTTGATTGATATTAGGATGCCGGGGATTAATGGACTGGAAGCTTTATCTGAACTGCGTCGATTAAAACCAAACCTGATTACTATCGTTATTTCGGCATATGATAATTTTCATTATGCTCAAGAATCAATTAGTTTAGGCGTTTTTGAATATCTGTTAAAACCGATTAATAAAACAAGACTGCTGGCAGCCATTGAAAAAGCAAAGTCCCAATTAGAAAAGGAAGAACAAAGAAGAGAAGAGAACTTAGAACTGCGGGAAAAGTATAAGAAACTCCTTCCATATATTGAAAATGAGTTTTTCCAGGCTCTAATTGCCGGAATGGATGTTGCCATGTTTGAAGAGTACCAGGAATTATTGGGTGCTCCATTTCAAGCTGGCTTTTTCATGGCCATCTCATATATGGATCTCAAAGAGACTTATAAAGACAATAGTATAGAACTTAAGTATTATTTTAGAAATAAACTAGCTGAATTGGTGGAGGATATTCGAAATCTCTTTCCTTGTTTTATAGGTTCGATCAAAAGTAATCCGATTCTGTTTTTTATCCCTTTAACCAGTATTCAAGATGGGGAGGAAAAAGAAAAAAGCCCCCAATATTATGGGGAAAGAGTTCTGCATTATTTAAGGGGGAAGAATAAAGGAGATAGTTTTCGGATCGGGATCGGGAGTATCTATTCTTCTCCCCACCATTTCAAATTTTCATACCATGAGGCAATCCAGGCATTAAATCGTGCTATTGATGAACCACTTAAACTCTATCCTCAATTAAAAAAAACACCGGATGACCTTTGGGAAAAAGAGCTTAACCAGTATCTCCAGGAGATCTTGGATAGTCTGCGTTTTGGTCATATCAATAGAGTAGAAGCTTTAGTGGCAAGACTGGTTTCGGTTTATTCTGTACTAAATGAGAAACAGGAGGATTTATTTCGTTTTCATCTATTAAGTATGCTCCTTGATGCCTGTAAGCTAAGTAATGAAAACCTCGCTCCTGAAGAAGAAAAATACAACAGTTTTCAACGGCTCTTCTCTCTTTTTACTCAAGCAAAATCGCTTTCTGCTCTTTCTTTGCAAGTCGGAGAGCTAATAATATATCTGGCGCAACGGATTAAAGAGAATCGGGATGGACAGACCAAAATGGTTGTTCAAAAAGCAAAAGAGATCATTGAACAAGATTATACAAGCCAGTTGTCATTGGAGAATGTTGCTTTTTCTGTAAATGTCAGTCCCTTTTATCTGAGCCGTGTTTTTCGCGAGGAAGTCGGGGTCGGATTTGTCGAATATCTCACTAAAATTCGATTGGAAAAAGCATTAGAATTACTTGCTCAAGGCATCTCGGTGAAAGAGTGTTGCTTTTCTGTGGGATATAATGATCCCAATTATTTTAGCCGCTTGTTTAAAAAACATTATAATTTAACTCCTACTCAGTACCGAGATAAAGAGTCTGGATGAAAGGCGGTGGTTTCTCTAGTGAAAATTAAGGTGAAAAAGAATATCACTTTACTTATATTATTTATTTTCTTTGTCTTTATTTCCAATGGTTGTAACTGGCTGAAAAATGCAGATTCAGAACCAGAAAAGACATACAAAATTGGATTTGCGATGGCAACTTTACGCGAAGAGCGTTGGCGGCGGGATCGTGATTATTTTCTAGAACGGATTAAAGAACTCCATGCCGAAGTTTTATTCCAAAATGCTAATAATGACCATGAACAGCAAATGCGTCAGGTGGAGTACCTTCTGAGTCAAAAAATTGATGTATTAATTATTGTCCCCCACAACCTTGAGGCAGCGGCATATGCAGTACAGTTGGCTAAAAAAGCTGGAGTAAAGGTAATCTCTTATGACCGTCTAATCCGTAATGCCAACCTGGATCTATATATCTCTTTTGATAATATTAAGGTTGGTGAATATATGGCCGAGTATATGGTTAATCAGTTACCACGCGGCCGATATGTAATTATCAATGGTGCTCCCAGCGATAATAATTGTTATATGTTTAATCAAGGCTATAAAAATGTATTTAATAATTATATTGTTAACAAGAAAATTGAGATCGTATTTGAAGGGTGGGCAGAGGATTGGCGACCTGAACAAGCCTACCAGTATATCCAGAACTTACTGGACCAAGGGAAAAAATTCGATGCTGTAATTGCGGCAAATGATGCTTTAGCCAGTGCCGTTATTGAAGCCCTCTCTGAGTGGCGTTTAGCTGGGAAAGTTCTAGTAGCGGGACATGATGCTGATCTTTCTGGTTGTCAACGGATTGTAGAAGGAACGCAGTTGTTGACGATCTATAAGCCTATCCGTCAATTGGCTTATCGGGCGGCAGATTTAGCTTTGGCTTTAGCCAAGGGGCAAGAAATCAAGACCAATTATGAACCAATTTTTAATGGAAAACATTTTATTCCTTCGGAAATAATTAACCCTATTCCAATTGATAAGAATAATATGGATATTATTCTTAATGACCATTTTCATCGGATCGAAGATATTTATCTGAATCTTCCTAAAGCAAAATGGCCTAGAGAAAATGGGAAGAAAAACTGAAGTAGGTTAGATCTGGATTTTTTAAACTGCAAAATAATTCAGAAGAAGCAACCTTTAATGTAGGGTTGCTTTTTTGTTACAAATTTTTATCCTTGATCGACAAGCTATTCTAGGTACATTTGTCAGAAAGATTGTTAAGATCTAATTAACTTAAAGGGAATTGCATAATACAAATATTTATTATTCAACCACAATATAAGGGTTGATTATGCAATTTCTGAATGGATATATCTACCAGCTGAAGGGGAAAAAGCAATATTACAACCGATGAATGCAGGACTCATTGTTTGCGGACTAATCTTAAAAAGGTCAGGAAATGATGGGTCTAGAACACCTCTGGCTGGTGACGATGTATCCAAGAAATAAAAGGAGGAATTAGAATGAAAAAGTTTAGAATCCCGGTTCTTGTGTGTATCATATTTGTTTTTATCTTATCAAACATTACGCTTTCCGCTCCTAAGATCTTAATTGGTTTCTCTATGGACACATTAAAAGAAGAGCGCTGGCAGAAAGACCGCGACTTTTTTAAGGAGGAAGTTGAAAGGCTTGGTGCCAAAGTAGTGGTGCAAGCAGCCAATAGTGATGATGCTCTACAAGTATCACAGGCTGAAAACCTCCTTTCACAAGGGGTGGATGTCCTGGTAGTCGTCCCGCATAATGCAGAAGCGTGTGCGGCAATTGTCGAATCAGCCCATAAATCAAAAGTTCCTGTTATTGCTTATGACCGACTAATTAAAAACTCAGATGTTGACCTTTATATCTCTTTTGATAATGAAAAAGTTGGAACCCTTCAAGCAAACTATATTACAAAATTAGTTCCCACCGGTACTTATGTATATATTGGTGGTGCTCCGACTGATAATAATGCTTATATGTTTAAAGCCGGTGCTATGAAGGTGGTTGATCCCCTAGTTAAAGCCGGTAAGATTAAACTCGCCTATGACCAGTTCACCAATGATTGGAAACCGGAAGTAGCCCAGTCCAATATGGAAAATGCCCTGACCCTTCTTAATAATAAAGTGGATGCAGTTATTGCGGCTAATGATGGTACTGCAGGTGGAGTTATCCAGGCATTGACTGAGCAGAAACTAGCAGGTAAAGTTCCTGTCTCTGGTCAAGATGCTGAACTGGCTGCTTGTCAACGTATTGTTGAAGGAACTCAGACCATGACTGTTTATAAACCAATCAGAGTTATTGCTAAGGCAGCGGCCCAAGCGGCTGTAGATATGGCAAACAAGAAAAAGATTAAGACCACCATGACTGTTAATAATGGTAAAATTGATGTTCCATTCCTGGCGCTAGAGCCAATCGCTGTAGATAAAGATAACATGTATGAAGTAATTGTTAAAGATGGATTCCATAAATTGGGGGATGTTTATCGTAATGTACCTAAAAAAGACTGGCCCGCTCAGTAGTTAAAAACTTTATTTCTAAAGGAGAGAGGACTACCCCTAGAGGGGATTAGCATGCATGACAGCTTTTGAGGGGTTTAGCCTCTCTCTTTTCCTTAATATATTAAATTCAATCCGCTTTTTGCACCTCTCAAATTTAGCTTGTTGTATAGGCAAAAGATACAAAAGGTGAGATTGATTTCATTCTTTTTATTTTGAGAGGAGGTACACCCATGGAGGAATTTGTCCTAGAAATGAGAGATATAACTAAAGATTTTCCTGGGGTGCGGGCTCTCGATAATGTCAGCTTTAAGGTTCGCCCTGGTGAAATTCATGCCCTTTGTGGTGAAAATGGTGCCGGTAAATCTACCTTGATGAAGATTTTGAGTGGGGTTTATCCGGTAAGAACATATACGGGTGAAATTTACATTAATGGAGCACTCCAAAGCTTTAATAATATTCGCGAGTCGGAAAATGCCGGAATTGCCATTATTAATCAGGAGTTATCTGTAATAAAACAGTTGACGATCGGCGAAAATATTTTCCTTGGTAATGAACCAATCAATCATGGAATTATTGATTGGCCACGCCTCTACGCAGAGACCAAATTCTGGCTGAAAGAGGTTGGTTTAAAGATCAGCCCGGATACTAAGGTAGGTAAGCTAGGGGTCGGTCAGCAGCAGATGATTGAAATCGCCAAAGCCCTCTCCAAAAAAGCAAAGATACTAATCCTGGATGAACCGTCCGCAGCTTTAACAGAGAGTGAAATTGAGACTTTGTTTTCAATCCTGAGGAACCTCCAAGCTAATGGTGTTACCTGTATTTATATCTCCCATAAGATTGATGAAGTTATGGAGATTGCCGACACAGTAACCATTTTAAGAGACGGAAAGACAATTAATACCCTTCCCATAAAGGAAACTTCAGAGAACCAGATTATCTCGATGATGGTTGGACGAGAATTATCTGAACGTTTTCCCAGGATTGACCATAGTTTTGGCGAGATCGTGCTCGAAGTTAAGGATTACCAGGTTTTGGACCCGGAAAATAGTGAACGGGTAATTTTGAAAAGCATCAATTTTAATGTACGGCAAGGAGAGATTTTAGGAATTGCCGGATTGATGGGTGCCGGCCGGACTGAACTGGTAGTTAGTATTTTCGGTGGATTGACAGGTCGTCATTACGGTAAAATCCTAATTGAAGGAAAACCGGTAGAGATTAATTCTCCTGAAGATGCGATCAAAAATGGCCTGGCTTTAGTTACTGAAGATCGAAAAAGGTTCGGGCTGATCCTGAAACATGATGTCAAAAAGAACTTAACCTTAGCTCACCTGCCACACTTATGTGATTGGGGATGCATTAATTTTAATGAAGAAGTTAAGATCAGCCAGAAATTTGTAGATATATTACAGATTAAGACCCCAACTGTTGAAACTAAAGTAAATAATTTAAGTGGAGGTAATCAGCAAAAAGTAGTTCTTGGAAAATGGTTAATGACTAAACCAAAAGTCCTAATTATGGATGAACCAACCCGGGGGATTGATGTGGGTGCCAAATTTGAGATCTATAATATTATGAATAAATTAAAAAAGGAAGGCGTTGCCATTATTATGGTCTCTTCTGAGCTACCGGAAATCCTTGGGATGAGCGACCGAATACTGGTTATGCATAATGGCACCATTAATGGAGAATTCATGCACGACGAGGCTGACCAAGAGAAAATTATGTTGGCGGCGACAGGAGGGAAATAAAAAATGAATAGAATAGAAAATCCGGTTATTCAAAGAGAGGAAAACTTCTGGCGACGTTTATCTTTTAAAATCGATATTCGAGCCTATACTATGGTCTTTGCCTTAATCGGAATCTGGATAATATTTACTATATTTACGGGTGGTAAATTTCTTACCCCCCGAAACTTATCAAACCTTTCCCGGCAGATGTCCATTACTGCAGTATTAGCAATTGGGATGGTAATGGTTATTGTTGCAACTCATATTGACTTATCAGTTGGTTCGGTATTAGGTTTAACTGGAGGACTTGCTGCTATTCTTCAAGTTTGGTATCGAGTTCCGACTGTATGGGCTATTCTTGCGGCCTTAACTCTTGGAACCCTACTGGGCATTTGGCATGGGTATTGGGTTGCTGTTCATAATGTCCCGGCTTTTATCGTAACTTTATCTGGTCTTATGGCTTACCGCGGGATGCTATTAGGAGCAGCAAAAGGATTAACCATTGCTCCAATGGAACCAAATTTTAAGATCATTAGTAGCGGTTATTTAAATGGGATTCCTGGGATCGTTTTAACTTTTCTTGTTATTGGGGCCTTAATTTTTGGTAGGTTTAGAGCACGGGCCACCAAGATTAAATATGGTTTTGAGGTACGATCTTTTACTTTAGAACTATTGATTACGCTTTTTTATTGCGGTCTTATTGCTATAGCAACCTATGTGCTATATCAATACGAAGGAATACCCTACCCTGTTATCCTGGTCCTACTACTCACTGCAATATTCTCTTTTATTACTAATAATACGAAATTTGGCCGTCAGGTTTATGCCATGGGAGGAAATGTTGAAGCAGCTAGGCTTTCAGGTATTAATATCCGCCGTCGGACAATGATGATCTTTGTTTTATCAAGTTTACTGGCTTCAATTGCCGGAATTATTACTACCGCAAGATTAAATGCAGCTACCATTACTGCTGGTCAAGGTGCGGAGCTAGATGCTGTTGCCTCCTGCGTAATTGGGGGTACCAGTTTAATGGGGGGGATCGGGAGTGTTCCTGGGGCGATCCTTGGTGCTTTAGTAATGGCTAGTCTTGACAATGGGATGAGTATGATGAATACTGAGGCCTTCTGGCAACAAATTATTAAGGGTTTTGTTTTGTTATTTGCGGTTTGGATTGATTTTAAGACAAAAAAGAAGTAAGTAAAGGATTTTTGAAAAGAGGAAAGAAATAAGACTCCCTCTCTTTTCCAAATTTGTTCTTAACCCCCTTTTCATTGGTAAAGGGGGTTAAGGTATCCTATCAAACTAAGGGGATGTGAAAAATGGTCAACATTACCCCTTTCTTTAGCGGTTTAAAAAGGGTCAAAAATATAGTAACCGGAAGTGTGTTAATAAAAATATCAATGATTATAATTATTATGAGCCTTACTACTGTTGGTATTGGCTTAATTGGTATGCTTAAAATTAACCAAATGCACCAAGTAACAAAAGAAATCTTTAATAGCAATACTTCCGAATTGTATCCTATATCCGAATTTTTGCTTACCATCTATAATGCTGAAACTCATGCCAGGGCTTCTGTAGAAAAAGGGGATGCGGCAGCACTTGCTCAATTATCAAGGGATATCTATGATGTTAGCGGTCAATTAGGAAATTTCAAATATTCTTTACCTGAAGAAATGGTTGCGAAAATAGAAGAACACTGGGCAGATTATAATAATGCAATTAATGATCTTTATAATGAATTAAGAAAAGACGGTTTACAAGAAGATATAAATTTTATGTATGAGGAGTTTCAAAAAGAATCCTATAATCTTTATCAATATATCCATCAACTTAGTAGAGATTTACGAAGACATGGTCTGGATAGTTTCACCCGTGGAAAAAAAGTATACGATTCGGCCTATCAACAACAATCGATAATTACGATTGTGGGCTTGAGTCTGGCGATTATCCTTGGCTTTATTGTTGCTTTTTCTATAACCCGCCCTCTTTACCAACTTCGTTCCTCTACTGAGGAATTGGCGGCCGGGAATCTGAGAGCAAAAGCAGTAATTAAATCAAAAGATGAAGTAGGAATGGTAGCTAAAACCTTTAACAATGCTGTAGGTGAATTAAGATCAATGGTAACCAGTGCTATTGAAAATGCTCAAAATATTACCTCCGCAAGCGAAAAACTCTTTCAAGTGGTGGAAGCTAATAGTCATGCACTAGCAGAATTAAATCAACTGGTAGAACATCTAGCCCAAGCGGCTACAACTCAGACTGGAGCAGTTCAGTCAGCACTCGATACGGTTCAGGAGGCGATCACTGGGACCAGTACAGTCTCTAATGCTACGATTGAAATTAATAATACTTGTCAGGAAGCTTCGGTTGCTGCGGAACAAGGAGGAAAAGCTAGCCTTGAATTAATTAATACAATAGAGGGTTTGGTGGATTCCGTTAAGGAAGTAGAAGAAATTGTTCGTAATTTGGCAGATGATACTGATCAGATCCGCGAGTTGGTTGAAGTGATCCGCGAAATTTCTGAGAATACAAATTTACTTTCTTTAAATGCTTCTATTGAAGCTGCCCGAGCTGGGAAACAGGGAAAAGGTTTTGCGGTGGTGGCCACCAATATCCGGAAATTAGCTACTAAATCTTATTCTTCCCTGGATCATATTGATGCTGTGATTAATAATATTGTAAAAAAAACAACTGCTGCTGTTTCTAAGGTAACTCAAGGCAGCATTCAAGCAGAACGTGGAAGACAGACTGTGATAGAGACGATTTCGCTCTTTACTAATCTTGTAAAGCAAGTCGATCAAATAACAACTAACATTTCGCAGATAACCGAGACCGCTCTTGAGATGAATAATAATAATAAGCAAGTTATATTAGGCATGGATAAAATTGAAAGAATTACCCAGGAGAATCTGGCTGCTGTGGAAGAAGTCTCGGCGACTACGCAGGAACAGTTCGCCTCGATCTCTATTCTGACTGAGGCGGCCCGGCAACTTCAGGTAATGGCTAGTCAATTAAGCACAACGGCTAATAAGTTTAAGATCTGAAGGGGATTATTTATTAAATTAGAAGCTAATTCGAGGGGACCGAATATGGTTTTTACAAAGCATATTTAAAGATTTTGTGCAAATTTACGCTTTTCCTACAAAGATAAAGGGTTTTTTTTAAGAACGCCTAATTAAAACCTCTAGCGGGAACTTTTACTTGCCGGAGGTGTTTTGATGAAGGTATATATAGTAATATTTTTAGTTTTAGCAGCCTTTTTTACTTTGGCTGTAAGTACAGAGGCTTCTTGGCAATTAGGTTTGGATTGGCGGGTTACTGAAAATGTTGAACCTAGTGCTTTTAAGATTAATTGGTGGCTTTGGCCTGGATGGGGAATTAGAAGTATTTATACATGGGAAGAACAAGATCTAGGCTTATCAATAGTTTATATACCAAGAGAAAAACAGGGGTTAACTCCTTATGTAGCCCTTGGAGTCCGGGATGTTTTAGCTTTTTCGCATGTACCTGTAAAAGAAAAAATAGAATTTACAGCAGGTTTCGAGTTTAGAATGAAAAGCAGGTGCAAAGGAGTATCAACTGCGGTTGAAAGCCGGATTATCCCATCAAACCTAGTTGGAGAAGAACCAAGTAAATTCGCCCCTTTTTTTGGCTTTTCCATCAATTACGATTTAGCCCAGCGGCCACGCTTAAGAATTCAGGAAGATGATGACCTTTATCTTTTGGCTAAATTAATCCGGGCTGAAGCAGAAGGAGAATCCTATGAGGGACAGGTAGCTGTAGGAGCAGTAGTGATGAATCGCGTAAAAAGCAGACAGTTTCCGAATACGATTAGGGAGGTAATCTATCAAGAGGGCCAGTTTAGCTGTTTACCGAAACTTTCCACTATTGAACCATCAGAGCAAGCATTACAAGCGGCCAGGGATGCCTTAAAAGGCAAAGATCCCTCGCGGGGAGCTTTATATTATTATAATCCAAGGCTTGCTTCCCCGGAGGGATTAAGGTTTTTTGCTACTGCCAATCTCCAGCGAACAGTAAGGATAGGAAATCATATATTTTTTAAATAGCTAAAATTGAGTGGAAAGATTAAAGCAGTTCTGTTTCTCTGAGAAAATTCTCAGGAGTGGCTTGATCAGGAATAATCCTGTTTTCAGGGATAGCTTCATCAGGAGGAACCCCGTTCTCAGGATTCACTTCATCAGGAACAGTCTGATTCTCAGGTATCGGAGGTTCCTCTTTTTTTCCCTTTCGTTTAGGCCAGGAAGAAAACCAGCGCCAGATTTTATAGACACCACTTTCGGGGATGTTGGTTTCAGCAAAAACTTCTTTATAAGAGCTTTTGCTAATCCAAGCCGGGACGGCCAGTCCAGTTTCCGGATCAATATTTGCCCAGACAATTCCGGGGGGTTCAGTGAAATCCTGTACAGGTAGATTTGCAGTAATTCGTTTCATATAAGCGCCCCAAAGCTCAACCGCTTTTCCACTACCGATTATACCTTCCTTGTATCGCATTGGTTCTTCTTGGCGGTCATTTCCTATCCAGACTGTTGTTAAAAGCTGAGGGGTATAGCCAACGAACCAGGCATTAGTATAATCGCTGGTAGTACCGGTTTTGCCAGCCGCTGGTTGATTAGGGAGCCTTCCCCTCCAGCCTGTGCCATTATCAATTACATCTTTCATCAACATTGTCATAATGTAAGCAGTTTGTGGAGAGATAACGGGTTTACCATTCCCCGGTCTAAACTCTTTAATTACTTTACCGTCATTATTAAGGATTTTTGTAATAGCATATGGTTTTAAATAAATACCCCCATTGGCAAAAGAAGTGTATGCAGTTGCTAATTCCAGGGGAGTTACTCCTTTGGTTAAACCACCTAAGGCCAGAGGAGCGTAATTTAGATCATTAATATTTCCTTCTGTAACCAGACTCTTGATCCCCATTTTTTTCATCTGCTCAGCAACAGTGGAAATTCCTAAAGACTGAACAAGTTGAACAGAGGTGGTATTAATTGATTCGCGTAAAGCCTGGCGAAGATTGATTCTGCCTCTGTATTTGTGATCATAATTCTCTGGTGACCATTCCTGGCCATTTTCTAAGTGAATCTTGAGGGGCTGGTCTTCAAAGATAGAAGCTGCGGTATAGCCCTTTTCCAAGGCAGTGGCAAATACAAAAGGCTTAAGGGCAGAACCGGGTTGACGATATGATTTAACACTTCTATTTAATTGAGTCAGTACATAGTCCCGTCCACCAGTCATGGCAAGAATCCCGCCATTTGTAGGATCAATGGTAACTAAGGCTGCTTCCGGCTGGATTTTTCCAGAGTACTGAGGGAGGCTTTTCATAACTTTTTCCGCTTCTTTTTGGTAGTCAAGATTCAAAGTTGTATAGATTTTATATCCTCCCCAATATAATTCCTCTTCGGAAAAACCTTGCTCTTTAATTAACAAGTCACGGAGGTAATCCAGGAAATAGGCTCCTACAGAGGAAGTTTCTTGTTTAGGGATCAGGCCTAAAGCTGTAGCAATCGAAGTTTTATATTGTGATTCGGTAATATAATTCTGTTCCCAAAGTTTTTTTAGAACAAGATCCCTTCTTGCTTTAGCAGTTTCAGGATGTTTAAATGGGGAGTAGTTTTCCGGGCTTCTGATAATTCCGGCGAGTAATGCGGATTCTTCCAGATTGAGAGTAGATGCAGATTTTCCAAAATAATAGCGGGCTGCTGCCTCTACCCCAATATTACCATGGGCTAAATAAATACTGTTTAAATAAAGTTCCAGAATCTCTTCTTTTGTATAGGTTCTTTCTATCAGTAAAGCAAATAACATATCCTGAATCTTCCGGTTTAGAGTTCGTTCCGAGGTTAAGAGTGAAATCTTTGCTAATTGTTGGGTAATGGTACTTCCGCCTTGCTTAACTCCTCCCGGGCGTAAATTTTGATAAACAGCCCGGATAATCCCAATAGGATCAATTCCGGGATGGTGGTAAAATCGGGCATCCTCAATAGCAATTACTGCTTTTTTGAGGTGCGGGGATATTTTGGGGGCAGGAGTCCAGGTTCGCCGGTGTGAAAAGAGGTTCCCGATTAGCTTGCCCTGGTAATCATATACTTCTGATACCATACGCATATTTTCCAGTTTGTACCGGAGATCGCGAGGAAGGGTGAGATATGATAATAGAAAACCAAGGGCAAAGAGAAGAATAAAAATAGTAAAATAATAAGAATGTTTCTTTTTTCTTTTCAATAGCACCATCTCCGAAATTCGAGAGAATTTCTTGTCATAATTTATATTACTTAATACCTATCATATTAAACGAATTTTTGCTAGTAGTATTTAGCTGTTAGTATGTAAAATTTCTGGGAGGAGGGGGATAATATCCCTTTTCAATTACTGGATTAGTTGTGACACAAGGTTAAATTGTTAGTTATAGGAAAAACCCTGTTCTTCAATGAAAAACAGGGTTACTTAATTAATAAATAAAATATATGTAGTGGTAGTTAAGTTAAAGAATTTTATGAAATAATCAAAAATTAGAAGTAGTAATGAATACCGGAACCAAGCCCAATTTTAATGGCAGATTTTGATTCTACTGTTTCATATGCTTGGAATGAGATACCTAAATCAAGCATTAGTCCGATTCTATGTAATTCTTTAATATCTGAAATATTTAAAGCTTTAAATAGGAAATACTCAATGCCAGCACCTGCGCCTATGTCAAGACCTTTATTAAAATTAAAACCGGCTTTTCCAAATCCGTAAAAATTATAATTAGGATCTTTTTCCAAATCAAACATTGCTTTGGCTCCTAAGTAGTAAGTGTTAACTAAACCTTGAACCGCCATGGTATTGGAGGCTCGATAGTTTAAACTTAAACTGCCATAATTAGCTATTCCTCCATAAACACCAAGACCCAAATTATGATCGGCTGCGGAGGCTATGGTAACTGTAAGTAATAACATTAATACTGTTAAAGTTAGAGATATAATTTTTTTCTTCATCCTTAAGTCTCCTTTTTTTAAATTACCACTACACATTATTGATACTAAAGAAGCTTTTATCTAAACTTCTATTTAGAGTATTATTATATCATAAAATACTATGAAAGATATGCAAACCTTTTTCCAAGTAAATGATTACAGTGAACCATGTGAATTATATAATAAATTAATTGCGCAATTTCCTACTAATATATATTATTATATGAATTGAGGAAATTCCCTCATCTGATATAAGCATTTAAACAATTTTTAAAAGGGGATTTAATAGAGAGGGAGGAAATACTAAAGAGAAATGAGAATAATAGTTTAATACCGCTTTTTTGGTAGTCGTTCACGCTGGCTACCGCCCGCGCAAATGAAGTGATGAAAATGAGGCCAGGTGAGTCGACCAACTGTCCTGTAGATTTAATCAAGACCAGATGAATCAACTAGGGCTATTTTCTAAGTAGTTATGTAGAGGAGGATCATCGAGAGGTGATTTTTTGATTGAGTTAAATAAACTCCTATCCATTATGGAAGAGTTAGCACCTGCAAGGCTTGCAGATAAATATGATACTCCCTACTTTTTACGGAAACCCCGGGAACAAGTTGAGAAGATTGGAGTCTGTGTTGATCCTACGGAGTACAATCTTCGTTCAGCGATTAAAGACGGGGTTGATTTGCTCATCTCTCATCATCCGTGGCATTTTCAATCAGCAGATTATTTAGGTGAAAGCAAAATGGGGGTTTTAGTTCTTCATAGTTCTTGGAACAAGGCTCCGGAAGGTAATACGATTACCTTAGCCCGCTTATTTAACTTTGAAGAACTGGTACATGAAGATGGGATTGTAATGGGTCAGACCGATACGATCCTAAAGGATTTGCTTTTTTGCTGCCAAAGGGTGTTAAGTGCACCAATCTTACCATACGTTGGGGATTTAAATGCTCAGGTTAGTAAAGTTTTAATTATTTCTGGTCCGGGATTTATGCCGCTTTATAAAGAAGAATGGGATAAATGGATTGCCAGCGGGTGTGATACCTTCCTCTCTGCGGAACTGGGGAGATATGCAATATCGTACCTTAACAGGAATAATATAAAACTGATCGATCTTGGCCATAGTACGATGGCACGACCGGGAATGAAACATCTAACCTATCTTCTCCAAACCAGGTTAGAGATTTATGAATGTGTAGTTAATTATTACCCTGATATATACGGAGTAAATTACTTAACTGCATCATTTTATCCGGGAATTGAAAGCTAGAAACCCTTTTTTAAAAAGGAGGATAATAAATGATTTTAGTTATGGATGTTGGAAATACGCAAACAGTATTAGGAATCTATTCCGGAAAAAAATTGCTTACTGATTGTCAAATATCTACAGAAAAAAATAGAACTGCAGATGAATTTGGCCTAATGATTCAGGCTTTTTTAAGTAGCAAAAATATTAATTCCAGTGATATAAAAGCGGTGGTTCTCTCCAATGTTGTACCTCCATTAACTGCCTCCTTTACTACGATGAGTAGGAGATATTTTGGGGTTGATCCACTGGTTATTGGACCTGGGGTTAAGACTGGTTTACCAATTCTCTATGAAAACCCGAAAGAAGTAGGAGCTGATCGGGTTGTTAATGCGGTAGCCGGGATTCATATTTATGGGCCACCTTTAATTATTGTGGATTTTGGAACAGCAACTACTTTTTGTTCGATCAATGAAAAAGGGGAGTATTTAGGAGGCGCTATCTTCCCCGGGCTGGGAATTGCTGCCGAAGCTCTTTTTTTACGAGCAGCTAAACTTCCACGGGTTGAATTTGAGGCTCCAGCCAAAGTGATTGGGAAAAACACCGTAAATAGTATACAATCCGGGTTGATTTATGGTTATACAGATTTGGTGGATGGTTTAATCAAACGGATTTCCAGAGAAATGCATTGTGAGCCTAAAGTGGTGGCAACAGGTGGCTTAAGTAAGGTTATTGCTACTAAATCCCAAATGATTGAGAAAATCAATCCTGTACTTACTCTGGAAGGCCTACGGATAATTTATGAACTTAACTACGGAAATCAAGGGTAAATTTCCGCGGTTATTGTTGATGGGAGGGTTTTTGTGGGAGAGAGTATCCAGCGGGAAAAAACGATAATTGTCGGGACGGAAGATAATGGTGATTTGGAAGAACTCTGTAATCTGGTTTGGTCTGCTGGTGGGCAGGTAGTAAACCGCCTTTACCGGCGTAAAGAAAAACCGGAACCAGCTTATTTTTTGGGTGAAGGTAAGTTAAGAGAATTAAAAAGCCTTTTACGAGAGGAACAGATTCGACTGGTGGTTTTTGATGATGAACTTACGCCAGTTCAAGCGGGAAATTTGGAAGAAGAACTTCAGGTGAAGGTTTTAGATCGGACGGGTTTAATTTTAGATATTTTTGCGATGAGGGCCAGAACCCGCGAGGCAAAGCTTCAGGTAGAAAAGGCACAGCTAGAATATTTATTACCTAGACTAGAAGGCCAGGGAACTAGTCTTTCTCGCTTGGCAGGTGGGATTGGAACCAGAGGGCCCGGAGAAACCAAACTAGAGTCTGATCGTCGTCGGATTCGCAAAAAGATAGCTTTATTAAATAAACGCCTTAAGCAGGTGAAGGCTCATCGTGAATTGCAAAGGGAACCCAGAAAACGTTTAGATTGGCCAGTTCTGGCTTTAGTGGGGTATACCAATGCTGGAAAATCAACACTCTTTAGTTTGTTGACCGGAGATGAAGTATTAGTTCAAGACCTTTTGTTTTCTACTCTTGATCCTACTTTTCGCCGGATAATACTCCCGAATCAGCAGGAAGCTTTACTTGTTGATACAGTTGGTTTTATCAGAAAACTTCCCCACCAACTAGTAGATTCTTTCCGAGCAACTTTAGAAGAGGTAAAGGAAGCAGATTTATTATTACATGTTGTAAACCTGGCTAGCTCCGAACGTGAAGAAGAATATATGGCAGTAAATAATCTTCTTAAAGAATTGAATTTAGAGAGAAAACCCTTTATTACTGTGCTCAATAAAAAGGATCTGGTTACTAATGAATTCTCGATTGCTAGAGCAGAGCGGAACTTTCCCAATGCAGTTTCCATCTCTGCTCAAAAGGGAAGCAATATTGAACAGCTACAAAAGAAGATTATGGAAGCTCTTTCTTCTCGGGTGGATAGAGGGATATTCTTTCTACCCTATCAGGATGGAAAGTATATTTCGATTTTCCATAATAAAGGGCGGATTTATAGGAAAGATTTTGGTGATTCTGGAGTATATATAGATGCGGAATTACCTGTGATCTGGTTTGAAAGGCTCCGGAAGTTTAAAATCCAATTATAAAATTTTACCTTATTTATGCTGTTGAATCTTTTTATTCTATTTACTTTATTCGCCAGCATAACTGGAAAGTATTTTATTTTAGAATATTGTTCTTTCTTTGCGCATAGTGTAGATTGTAATATGTTGCAAGCGGAGGATTAAGATGAAACAGACCTTTTTCGGTCTTTTTCTTTCTATGGTTATTCTAGTTTTATTATTACCTTTAATTTTGATCAAATGTGATACTAAGCCCAAGGGAATCACCGTCCGGTTATACTTAAAAGACGAGAAAAAAATTATACCTCTTGAACTGGAAGAGTATATAAAAGGAGTAGTGGCCGCAGAAATGCCTGCTGAGTTTCATTTAGAAGCACTGAAAGCCCAGGCTGTAGCGGCCCGTACAGTTACAATAAAAAGACTAAAACAATTTGGTGGCCCTGGATATCAAGCCGTGCAAGGAGCGGATCTTAGTGATGATATAAATGATTCACAAGCTTGGTTAGGAAAAAAAGATGTACTAAAAAAGTGGGGGCTGTTCAATTATTATGCTTACTGGAGAAAAATCTCTAGAGCGGTTGAGGAAACTAGCGGTTTAATCATTACTTTTGAAGGTAAACCAATTGATGCGGTTTACCATTCCACTAGTGGGCCAAAAACGGAAAATTCGGAAGATGTTTGGGGGGTATTCCAAACTTACCTTAGAAGTGTTCAATGCCCTTTTGATAAACATTCTCCTAGATATTTTCAGGAGATGACATTTTCTTTCACAGAACTCCAATCAAGGCTGGGAGTGGATACCGATTTTCCTTTTTTAAGTAATTCTTTTATTAGGATTATTAATTATACAGCTAGTGGAAGGGTTAAGAATATATGGATCGGCGGCCGGGTATACCAGGGTAAAGAGATCCGATCTTTGTTAGGATTAAATTCTACGCTCTTTACCTGTGAAGTATCTACTAATAACAAAGTGGTTTTTAAGACAATCGGATATGGTCACGGGGTTGGACTTTGCCAATATGGTGCAGATGGTCTGGGAAAACTCGGTAAAGAGTACCAAGATATTATCCGCTACTATTATCAAGGGGTGAAGATTCAAAAATTACCTTTTAGGTAGTCGCTCACGCCGGTTACCTTAACATCACGAAGTGATTAAAATCAAAAACCGGGTGAGTCGACAAGCTCCAGAGGCGCTTTAATTGGTTGTTCATGCTGGTTTGAGT